>CAWGYL010000001.1:0-983619 GCA_963826885.1 Nitrospirota bacterium
TATGTTCAAGAACGTAGTTACTTTATGTTACTTCTTACCGTTTTTATCAATTACTTTTTGTTACATAGATGACTGAAAAAAGTAAGAGATTCCGGATGCACAAAAAATGGACGAAAAATATGCTAAATCTTTATTTATATTATATGAAAGCTTGTTCTGGCTTTAATTTTGCGTTTACAGGTTATTAAAATTTTGCATATACTTATGATTCTGAAGCCAGTTAGCAGAACATGTTGAATTAGCTTGCATTTTAATTTTACACGTCAAACTCACCGTGAGCCATCAATAACTCTGGTAACCCCCCGTTGATAGAATCAACTGTCTTACCACTTTATCAATGCGCACCAAGAGAGCTTATAATTTATATTAATTAATCTGGTATTCATTTTGCTTATTTTAGTGGCATGTCGCCCGCATTAAAGCCAAGTTCAAACAGTAATATGATTCTCGAGGATGTGACTGCATTCCTGAGAAAAGTGCCTCCCTTCCAGTTCCTCGACGAAGAAAATCTACAGGCTGTTGCCCGGAATCTATCCATGGAGTTTTACCCGAAAGACATGGTGATTCTGAAAAAGGATGGACTACCAAGCGATTCCCTCCGTATCATCAAGAAAGGCGGCGTCAAGGTTTCCATGGTTTCCGACGATGGGGGTGAAGTCGTGATCGATTACCGCGGAGAAGGGGACACTTTCGGTTTTCTATCTCTCGTGGGTAAAGACCGGATCAGATCGAACATCACCGCCGTGGACGACACGATTTGCTATCTCCTGGGCAAGGAAATGCTGCTGAAACTCCTCGACTCACAGCTTTCATTCACCGAATATTTTCTGAAGTCCCATATCACGAAGTACATCGACAGAACGTACCGGGAAATGCAGGACAAGAGCATGTTCTATGGGGGGAGCGACCGGCTGCTGTTCACGACGCGGGTGGGGGATATGGTCATCAAGGGAGTGGTATCCACCCAGGAGAACACGACGATCCGCGGGGCATCTCAGATTATGTCCGAGAACAGCATCAGTTCCATTGTGATCATGAACGCTCAAAACCTTCCTGTGGGCATCATGACGGATCGGGACCTCCGTGAAAAAGTGGTGGCAAAGGAACGGAGTGTACAGGAGCCGGTAAAGGACATCATGAGCACCACACTCATCAGGGTTGATGCGCGCGACTACTGTTTCGAAGCCGTGCTCAAGATGATTAAGTATAATATCCATCACATCCTGGTCATCAAGGACGGCGCGCTCATGGGCGTGATCACGAACCACGATCTCATGGTGCTCCAGGGGACTTCTCCCCTGTCGCTTACCAAGGACATAGAAAGTCAGCAGACAATCGACGGTCTTGTCCCGGCTTCGAAGAAGATCAACAGCATTGTCGGCCTCCTGCTCAAGGAGGGCGCCAAGGCAAGCAACATCACCAAAATCATTACCGAGATCAATGACCGGCTGGTGCGCAAGGTCCTTGAGTTTGCCGAACGTAAGCACGGCAAGCCGCCGGTTCCCTATTGCTGGATCGTCTTCGGGAGCGAAGGCCGCAGGGAACAGACGTTCAAGACGGACCAAGACAATGCCCTCATATATGCTGATCCGGCAACTGATGCTGCAGGGGAGACAGCGGAAAAGTACTTCTCAGCGTTCACCGAGACCGTGCGGGACAGCCTGCTACAGTGCGGATTCCCCACTTGTCCTGCAAACTATATGGCGAGTAATCCCCAGTGGAGGAAGTCGCTCAAAGTATGGGAAAAATATTTTTCGAACTGGATCGCAACGCCGACTTCCGAAGCCCTGATTCATTGCCTGGCTTTTTTTGATTTTCGGCCCATGTATGGAGAGATCGCCCTTGCTGAATCGTTGAGGGACACACTGAACGCGCTGTTGAAGGATCAGAAAGTCTTTCTGGGTTATCTCGCAAACATGGCGATCAAAAACACGCCGCCTATCGGTTTTTTTAAGTCCTTTGTCGTGGAGAAGGGTGGCGAGCACAAGGACGAGTTGAACCTCAAGATCAAAGGCTTGGCGCCCCTCATCGACCTCATCAGGCTGTTTGCGCTCGAGAAGGGGATAGGCGAGACTTCGACCCTCGAGCGGATCGAAACCCTGCGGAATATTCACACCATTGTCGAGGAATACGCCGATGACTTCGAGCATGCATTCGAGTTCATTATGCTGCTTCGGATTCACCACCAATATCGTCAGCTCAATTCGGATGAGACGCCGACAATTTCATCAACCCGAACCGGCTGAGCAACCTCGAAAAACGGTCAATCAAGGAGGCTTTTCAGATCATCACCAAGGTGCAGGACCTGGTCATCGAGCGGTATAAATCGCTCATCTGGTAAGGAAAGGCGGTGAGGAGTCGGCGTCGGTGCATTCATTCCACCTCTCTTTGACGCGGTGTTTAATACATTCAGGCCTATGTTTAACTTGTTCGGCAAGGGGAAAAAACCGGGATTGAAACGCAAATGTTGATGACGGAGGTGCAGTACGCCGTTATCGATTTGGAACTGACCGGCCTGGAAGAAAAAAAAGACTCCATTGTCTCCATCGGAGCGGTCCGTATGCGAGGTGGGGTGATAGACCTTGGGAACACGTTTTATAGGTTGGTCAGCCCCCGGACGGAACTCAAGGCATCGAGCGTGGTCATCCACGAGATAACGCCTTCTGATGTCGCGGAGGAGCCATCCATTGATTCGGTGATCAGCGAATTCCTCGATTTTTGCGGCAGTGCTGTAGTGGTCGGGCATTTTGTTGACATAGATCTCGGTTTTCTCAACCGGGAGCTGAAAAGGCTCCGTGGGAAGAAGCTGGCGAACCCCGCGATTGACACCATGAGCATTTATGAATGGCTCCGGAAACGAAACAAATCCGGCTCCTGTCCGGCGACGTTGTTTTCCGGGTTCCGGCTCTACGACATCGTGAAATGCTATGGCATTCCGGTAAACGGTGCGCACAATGCTCTTATGGATGCTTTTACCACGGCCCAGCTGCTTCAGAGATTTTTCCCACTGTTGAAGGAAGCGGGTGCGAAGGACATCAGTGATCTGCTCACAATTGGAATTCCATTCAAAGGGGGTGATCGTTTCGGATTACTGGGTGAATTCGGTAACTTTTAGATGCGAACATTGAAAACAAGGGAGGATAATATGGCTAAGGTGAAGAAGGAAGACATCTTGAATGACCCGGACTTTCAAAAGCTGTCTGGTCAGAAGGACACCATATCGATGATCCTAACGATCCTTGAATTGGTGCTCTATTTTGGGTTCATCGCCCTGATCGCGTACGACAAACCGTTCCTCGCGCAGAAGATGAGCGAAGGTGGCTCAGCCACAATCGGGATCCCCATCGCCGTGGGAACCATCGTATTGTCATGGATATTCACCGGGATTTATATCTGGTGGGCGAATGCGAAATATGACGCGATGGTCAAAAGAATTACAGAAAAGGTGGGAGGATAAAATGCATCAGACACTCATTGGACAAGCTAACCCAGTTGCAGTCGGGTTCTTCATCCTTTTCGTCATTTCGACTCTCGTGATTACCTGGTGGGCGGCGAAACGGACAAGAACGACGAAAGATTTTTATGCGGCAGGCAGAAGCATCACTGGTTTACAGAACGGGCTCGCCCTTTCGGGCGATTATATGAGCGCGGCCTCGTTCCTCGGTATCGCAGGTCTCGTGTCCACCAAGGGGTACGATGGCCTAATCTATTCCGTCGGCTGGCTCGTGGGATGGCCGATCATCATGTTCCTGATCTCAGAGCCGCTCCGCAACCTTGGAAAGTACACCTTTGCCGACGTTGTTGCATTCCGGCTGAAGCAGCGGCCTATTCGTGCAGCAGCGGCAGCGGGTTCGCTCTTCGTCGTGCTCATGTACCTAATCGCACAGATGGTTGGAGCAGGCGTGCTGATCAAGCTCATGTTCGGACTCCCCTTTGAGCTGGCCATCGTGGTTACGGGTGCTCTCATGATCTGCTATGTGCTCTTCGGTGGCATGATCGCGACCACGTGGGTCCAGATCATCAAGGCTGGTTTGCTCCTGGGCGGTGCGACGCTCCTGACGATCATGACCCTCACCAAGTTCGGGTTCAGCTACGGCGATCTCTTCAACCAGGCCGAAAAATTGTACACCAGCAAGTTTCTTTCGCCAGGCGGGCTTATAAGTAGTCCGATGGAAGCTATCTCCCTCGGCCTTGCTCTTATGTTCGGCACTGCCGGTCTGCCGCACATCCTCATGCGGTTTTACACCGTGCCTGATGCGAAAACGGCACGCAAGTCGGTGTTCTATGCAACCGGCTTCATCGGCTACTTCTACATCCTGACCGTGACGATCGGCTTCGGCGCTGCCGTCCTCGTGGGCCAGAAGGTCATTACGGGCATTGACGCGGGCGGCAACATGGCCGGCCCGCTGCTTGCCGAGGCGCTCGGCGGGAATATTTTCCTCGGATTCCTGTCGGCTGTCGCTTTTGCCACGATCCTTGCCGTGGTATCCGGTCTCACGCTTGCGGGTGCCTCGGCACTCTCTCATGACTTGTATGTGGGTGTGGTCCGCAGTGGTGTCGCGAATGAGAAGGAAGAGGTGAAGGTCGCGAAGATCGCAACCGTTGGCCTCGGCATATTCGCCATCCTTCTTGGCATCCTGTTTAAGGGGCAGAACGTCGCCTTCCTGGTCGGTCTGGCCTTTGCTATTGCCGCAAGTGCCAATTTCCCGGCATTGCTTATGTCCATCATGTGGAAGAAGTTCACGACTGCTGGAGCGGTGATGAGCATCTACTCGGGTTTGATCGTTGCTGTTGTACTCCTTGTCCTGAGCCCTACCATATGGGTGGAAATCTTGCATGCTAATGATATGAAGGCAGTGCAAACGCAGCTCAAGGGTATCGATGGGACTGCTGCCGGCATCGATGCGCAAATCGCCGAACAACAGAAAATGATGGTGAGTGCCGATGCGATCGCCAAGATGAAAAAGAAGGATATGTCCGCTGCTGAGAAGAAGAACGCGGAAATCCAAGCCTCGATCAATGCGAAGATGACGGGCAAGGAAGAACTGGCTGCGAAAAAGAAGGACGTGGCATCCCAGATGCCTAAAGCAATCTTCCCCATGAGGAACCCGGCCATCTTTTCCATGGCTGCGGCCTTCCTGATCGGCATTCTTGTCTCGCTCATGGCACCGGATAAAGAGGCGCAGGCGAAGTTCGACGCCGAGAAGGTCCGGGAGTATGTGGGCATCGGAGCGGAATAGGCCGCAGGCTTCAGCCCAACGAACCACCAAACGTGATTCAGTGAACCGATGAAGGACCACCCGGTGAATTGCACCCGACTCCCTTCATCGGTTCTTCTTTTGTTTTAAAGAGGCCTTTGGATAGAGGGCTTTGTACCAGCCAAGTCGGAAAGGGAGTCCCCAACGTTCCTCCCCCGAGGCCGGATAGGTCCGCCTTTACATTTTTGTTTGTTTTGTGTATGCTCTGTTTGCGGCCGGGCATGTCCGGTCTCACCAGACTTGCGGTTATCCCGAAAGGAGAGAAAAAGAATGGCAAAAGAAAACATCGAAGTCCTTTCGACGGAAAAAAGAACGTTTCCTCCGTCCAAGGAATTCAGCCAGAAAGCTCATATTAAAAGCATGAAAGAATATGAGCAGCTGTACAAACGCTCCGTCGACGACCCGGAGAAGTTCTGGGCCGAGATGGCGGAAAAGAACCTGACTTGGTACAAAAAATGGGACAAGGTCCTTGAGTACGATTTCATGAAGCCGTCGATCAAATGGTTCCTCGGCGGGAAACTGAACGCCTCGGTGAACTGCCTCGACCGTTTCATAAATACACCTACGCGAAACAAGGCTGCAATCATTTGGGAAGCGGACAGCGGCGTGTACAAGACCTTTACCTACCAACAGCTCTATTGGGAGGTAAACCGTTTTGCCAATGTGCTCAAAAAGAAGGGGGTCAAGAAGGGCGATCGCGTTACGATCTACCTCCCCATGATCCCGGAACTGGCCATCTCCATGCTGGCCTGCGCACGCATCGGCGCGATCCACATTGTGGTATTCGGGGGGTTCTCGGCAAAATCGCTCAGGGATCGCATCCAGGACTGCCAGTCAACCATGGTCATCACGGCGGATGAGGGACTTCGCGGCGGACGATTCGTACCCTTGAAGGCCAATGCCGACGAGGCGCTTCTCGAATGTCCTACGGTCAAGGAAATGATCGTGGTCCAGCGGGCGGGGACCGGCAAAGTCAATATGGAACCGAAGCGGGATACGTGGTGGCACGATGAGGTTGCGGCGAAAGACATCAAAAACTTCTGCGAACCCGAAAAGATGGATGCGGAGGACCCGCTCTTCATCCTTTACACATCTGGTTCCACAGGCAAACCCAAGGGAGTGCTCCATACCACAGGCGGTTATCTCCTCTTCACGAATCTTACCTTCAAGTGGATCTTCGACTATCACGACGAAGACATTCACTTCTGCACAGCCGATATCGGCTGGGTCACGGGCCACAGCTATATCCTCTACGGACCACTCAGTGCCGGCGCAACATCGCTTATGTTCGAAGGCATCCCGACCTATCCTGATCCAGGCGGATTCTGGGATATTGTAGACAAGCATCAGGTAAGTATCTTCTATACCGCGCCCACGGCGATTCGCGCGCTCATGAAGGAAGGCGACAACTGGGTCACCAAGCATGATTTGACATCGCTCCGCGTTCTCGGCAGCGTGGGCGAGCCCATTAACCCCGAGGCGTGGATGTGGTACCACAAGAACGTGGGCAAGGAAAAGCTTCCGATCGTCGATACCTGGTGGCAGACCGAAACTGGCGGCATCCTGATCACGCCGCTCCCCGGCGCTATGACGACGAAGCCGGGATCGGCAACGCGTCCGTTCCCCGGCGTCGTGCCGAAAGTCGTGAAGGAAGACGGTTCTCCGGCAGGCGTGAATGAGGGCGGTTATCTCGTCATCGAAAAGCCTTGGCCGGGCATCCTCCGCGGAACCTATGGCGATCCCGAGAATAAGCGCATCAAGGAAGTTTATTTCAGCAGGTTTGCGGGCAAGTACTTCACAGGCGACGGCGCACGCGTGGATGAAGACGGCGACTACTGGCTTATGGGACGGGTGGACGATGTTATCAACGTGTCCGGCCACCGGCTAGGCACTGCGGAAGTTGAATCGGCGCTCGTCAGCCACGAGGCGGTTGCCGAGGCCGCGGTAGTCGGCTACCCGCACGACATTAAAGGCGAAGGCATTTATGTATATGTGACTCTGAAGGAAGGCCAGAAGCCGTCGGACGAGCTTAAGAAAATCCTGACCGGCCATGTTCGGTCCGTCATCGGTCCGATCGCCACGCCGGATAAACTCCAGTTCGCGCCTGGCCTGCCGAAGACGAGAAGCGGCAAGATCATGCGCCGTATTCTGCGCAAGATCGCCCATAACCAGGTAGAGGATCTTGGCGACACGTCAACGCTTGCGGACCCGACTGTTGTCGATAACCTTGTGAAGGGAAGGGTACTATAGAAGGGTACTATAAGAGGGAGTAGAGATTCGCCTTCCGTGAACAGGCTGCTGACTGGTAAACTGGCGGCTTCTATTTCACGGGTATGAAACTTTTCCAATAATTAAACGCCCCCCTTTGCAGATAACAGCTGCAAGGGGGCGTTTTTTTTATTGTCATCTTGCTTCACTGTTTTAATCTGTCTATTGTTAAGTTCATTATCTATGCAGATGCTTGAAGTAATTTGTTCCATGAAGTTATGCTACTACAGATGTTACTATTGATTTGACATATGCACTTTAATTGCCTATGCTTGAACAAACAGATTTTTTTAATGAAAATGCAAGCTTAGACTGTTTTGAGGATGTTCTGGTTAATGCCATTCCAGAAACTGCTGGATACGGTGGAGCTGTTGATCATAATACGGGGAATTCCGGACAGCAGGTATGGGAGTCTCTTCAGGGAGGTGATAGCTGATGCGAACATTCATGATCTATCTGACTGTTTTGCTCTTTGCGTCCGCTCTGTATGCCGACGAGAAGAGGTTTTCAGTTCCCGTGGGCGATTCGCCGACAACCGGCCCCTCAAACGCGCCGGTGACGATCATCGAATTTCTCGACTTTCAATGACCACACTGCGTGGCGGCCGGTCCGACCGTCAAAAAGATCATGGATGTATACAAAGGCCAGGTGAAGCTAGTCATCAAGAACTATCCTTATATCTACCGGGATTATTCCCATCTTGCCGCGGAAGCGTCACTCGCGGCACGGGATCAAGGTAAGTACTGGGAGATGCACGGCTTACTGCTGGAAAAGTCGCCAAAGCTCGACCGGGGTAGTCTTATCAACTATGCACGGGAACTTGGCCTGAATGTAAAAAAATTCAGCGAGTCTATTGACGACAAAAAACATGCAGCGGAAATCGAGCGCGACAAGAAACTCGCAGTTGACATGGACCTGTTCAGCACGCCGACGTTCTTTATAAATGGCCGTAAGGTCATTGGAGAGCGGCCTTTCGCATATTTCAAGAAAATCATCGATGAGGAATTGAACGCTTCACGCTGAACTCAAGTCGAGAGTTTAATGTTCGGAGTTCACGGTTAAAATTATGAGTATCCGGATTTTGCGGATGATTTTGCAACTTTACGAAACCGTGCCATCGTTTAAAAATTTGATCATTTTAATTAGGGTTGATATCCCGACGCCGTTCTCGGCGTGACATAAGGACAAACAATCTTGACATCTCAGGGGTTAAGGTGTATCTTCATTGTAGATACATTGAAAGGATATAATCATTTATGAAAACTCGTGTGCGAAAATGGGGAAACAGTCTTGCCCTGCGTATTCCAAAATCCTTTGCGACCGAAGTAGGACTAGAGAGCGATGCGTCCGTTGATGTTTCTTTGGCTAATGGTAAACTGATTGTCGTGCCAATTGAAAAACCAAGCGTGACCTTAAAAAAGATGTTGTCGCAAATAACCGAAGATAATATTCATCACGAGATTAACAGCGGTCAGGCCGTTGGTAGAGAAGCATGGTAGAAGCAAAACCCTATGTGCCAAAACGGGGTGATGTTGTCCGCATTGATTTAAACCCTCAAGCGGGTCACGAACAAACGGGGCGAAGACCTGCAGTAGTTCTTTCACCACGACCCTATAACAAAAAAGTTGGGTTGGCCCTATTGTGCCCAATTACCAACCAAATCAAAGGATACCCGTTCGAGATTATCATTCCTGCCAACTTATCCGTAACTGGCGTAATATTATCAGACCAAGTGAAGGGTTTGGATTGGCGAACAAGAAATGCCGAATTCATATGCGCTTTGCCTCCCAAGACGATAGCTGAGATATTGCAGAAAATCAATTTATTGCTGTCACGATAGTGGCCGGAGATGGGGGATGTATATACTGAGGGACATCATTGATCAATATTTCGCAGTGAAACAGAGTTCTTGGATAGAGAATCAATCACAGAATCCGGTTTTTTAACACCATGCACAGATTTGCAATATCTAAATCAACCTATTACCTAGATATCGTTCACGACCGGATATTCCGGCTTTCAACCGCAATATCCGGATACCCAATATAATAATCTCAAAGGTTACTCTCATGCTGACACGTTTAATTGTGTTAATAGGAATTTCACTTCTCATTCTATCGATATGTACTGCCTTTGCCGGAAATCTCGAACCGTTTAAAGACGTGCCCGTTCCGGAGCAAAATCCTCAAACGCCGGAAAAGATCGCACTCGGTAAAATGCTTTTTTTCGATCGTCGCCTCTCGGGAGATGGCACCATGAATTGTGCGACCTGTCATGACCCCGAAAAGGCCTTTACCGACGGCCAAGATATATCCCTAAGCTACCCCACGACGAAAAACTGGAGAAACGCGCCGACGCTCGTTAATGTGGCTTTCCAGAAATATCTTTTTCATGATGGTCGCGCGCTGAGTCTTGAGGACCAGGTGCTTTTTCCCATGATGTCGGCCTTTGAAATGAACCGGAACCTCGATTTTGTCGAGGAAGTGATCCGCTCGGTGCCCGAATATGTCGACGCGTTCAAAAAAGTGTTCAATGGAGAGCCGACGCGGGAAAGGATCGCCATGGCTATTGCATCCTTTGAGCGTTCGATTCTCTCCGTGAATGCGCCGCTTGACCGATATTTGAAAGGGGATAAAACCGCACTTTCCGATGACGCCAAGAAAGGGCTCGTGATCTTCATGGGAAAAGGCCAATGTGGGGAATGCCACTACGGGGTAAACCTGTGTGATGACAAATTTCATGCTCTGGGTGTACCTGAAAATCCGGAACACCTGTCGGATCCCCGTATTGCCATAACGCGCAGGTTTGTCGCTAAAATCTATCATTACGAGGATTACCGCACCCTGGCCGAGGACCCCGGCAGGTACTTGATAACGAAGGACAGAAAAGACTGGAAAGCTTTCAGGACACCGACGCTTCGCGAGATAGGCCAGACTGCCCCGTATATGCATAACGGAGTGTTCTCCACCCTCGATCAGGTTATCGAATTCTTCGACGCGGGAGGCGGCAAGGGAAACCCGATGCTTAAACCTCTGGGACTGACGGATAAAGAAAAAAATTATCTTAAAACATTTCTTATCGAAGGTTTAAACAGCCAAATGGGTGAATTTCAGTACCCCCGGGTGCCGCAATAGCAGAGGCTTCATAACAATTGACATTGTCTTCATTTTTTAATAAATTGCTTTTGTGATCGTTTAGCTTCCGGATAAGGAGTAGTTTCCATGCCCTATTGCAGGCAGTGCGGGAAGGAAGTGAACGCGGGAGAAACTTTTTGCCGATTCTGTGGGGCTAAGTTGTCTCCGGTTCAGGCAGGTCCGCAAAACCCCTATTCATCATCCGCCGTGCGAGAAGAAGAACTTGCCCTCTTCGTCGGTAAGAATGCCGAAAAGTATCTCGGCAAATTCCGGAAATTTAGCCGGAATGGCGAAGATTCCTTTGTGACGACCTGGCATTGGCCCGCCTTTTTCTTCAGCTTCTGGTGGACCTTGTACCGAAAACTCTATGGATGGGCGCTCCTGGTACTCTTTCTCGGGTTTGTACCTTATCTCGGATTTCTCGTCATGATCGCTTTCGGCATGTCTGCGAATTATATCTATTACCAGCACGCCAAGAAAAAACTGATCGAAGTAAAGAGTCTGCCCTCTTCCGAGGTGGAACGCGCGGCTGCCGTGGCCCGTGCTGGAGGCGTGAACAACGTGGCCGTCGTCCTCGCTCCGATTGCGGTGATAGCTATCCTCGTCATCCTGGTCGCGATCGCTGTTCCCCAATTTGTTTCATACCGGCAGCGCTCCTTTGACCTAAAGGCAAAGCATGAGATCCAGGATGCCTGCGCCCGCGGCATCGCTTTTTTTGCAGCGCGGCCTGAAATAGCAGAGATTGCCCCTGAGGACTTTCTGGATGCAGGATTAGTTCGGTCCCCGGAGGTAGAATTGATGCTCCTAGACGGCAGGCGAGAGACCTTCAGCCTGAGCGCGAAGCACAAAAAGGGCGGCAAACTATACCTTACCGACAAACAGTGCACCCTGACCGAGGAAAAGCAGACCAGGGACAGCGGAGAGCAGACGAAGTTCTGATACGTTATTGCCCGGCAGGGGCTCGATGCGGCGAATTGCAGATGCGCACTACCTCACCCCGGGAAAGAAGGAGGATTTATGGACCTGTTCGAAGCCATTAAAACGCGGCGGAGTGTCCGTAAGTATACGAACAAGCCTGTCGAAGACGAAAAGCTTGAAGCGGTGCTGGAAGCCGTTCGCATGGCGCCTTCGTGGGCCAACTATCAATGCTGGCGCCTGGTGGTGGTCAAGGATAATGCGATGAAGGAGAAGATCAGCGCACTGTCCTATGTGGAATCTTATTTTGCGACGAGGGGCTATAAAACGAACCCCTCGATGAAAGCTCTAGCAGAAGCTCCGGTGGTCATTATTCTCTGCGCCGATCCGGCGCAGTCTGGTTCACTCTGGAACCAGAATTATTATCTTGTCGATGCCGGACTTGCAGCACAGAACATGATGCTGGCTGCACGGGCTCAGGGTCTGGGCACGGTGTTCGTAGGTGTCTACGATGAGGACAAGCTCAAGAACCTGCTTCACATTCCCTCCACGATCAGGATCGTCGGCCTCTTTCCTCTCGGCTATCCTGTCGAGGAAAAGAAAGACGGTCCCGCAAGGAAGCCAGTCGAGGAGTTTTGTTTCTTTGAAAAGTGGGATGTGAATTGAGCGGGAACGTGTTCCATTCGATGTTTTTCACATCACGGAAATATAGTCCATGAAGATTCTTCTTATCGGAAAATCTGGCCAGCTTGGAGCCGAAATTCTTAACTGCATTGCGAGTCATGAAACCTATGCTCCCGATCGCACCATGCTCGATATCCGGTCACGTGACGCTGTCAATGCAGCAATCGACCGGTACCGCCCCGAGGTTGTCATAAACACTGTCGATTTTCGCGATGTGCCACTCTGCGAAAGCGATCCAGGAACCGCATTCGCCGTGAACTGCGTCGCGGTACGGGATATAGCCGCTGCTTGCAACCGTGTAGGGTCTCTCTTCGTCTCATTCAGCACGGACTACGTTTTTGACGGTGAAAAGAAGGCGAGTTACCTGGAAAGCGATAAACCGACACCGCTGCAGATGTACGGCATTTCCCGCCTTGCGGGCGAGTTCGCGGCCCTGTCCACAGCCCACGGCAGCTCAATAATCATAAGGACCTGCGGGCTCTACGGCAATGCCGGTAGCACAGGCGGAAGCAGAAACTTCGTGGACCAACGCATCGAAGACGCGGAGGCCGGAAGGGAATTCGAAATGGGGGGAGATCAAGTCGTCTCTCCCACATACACCCACGATTTGAGCAAGGCGGTCCTGCGACTCCTAGATCATCCGCACCGCACTCCGGGTATCTATCATCTAGTAAACGAGGGTAAGTGCAGCTGGTATGAATTCACCAAGGCAATCTACGATATCATGGGTCTGACCGTGAAACTCAAGCCCGTGGATCGGAGCGGAAAACTGGGCGATATCCGTCGACCTCTCTACTCAGCACTCGCGAATACAAAGGCCCGCGCACTCGATATTGTGCTTCCCTCCTGGCGGAACGCGCTGGAGCGCTATCTACAGGAAAAAAAATAAAGCCGCGAAACTATGAATAGAGCTAAACTTGTTGCCCGACCCCACTATGCGCAGACGGATCATTATTTGCCTGTTTCCCCCCTAGCCATCATCACTTTATTAGTCCACCCTCATTCGGTTTAAGAAAAGCTATTTGTTTTTATTAGTTCTGCTTTGCCATGAACGGAATAACAAAATATATTTTATATCCTCATGTGTCCTTGGTCGTTAGAGGGAGGAATTGTAGTTCCACCGATGGCCTGCGAGAATCGCACCTTCCTTCTGAGTGAATACGTTTCGGTGGTACTATTGATGGACATTTTGACACCGGTATAATAAAGATGATTGATAATACGCTCTTTCCCGTTTGCTCAAAAAAATTTTAAAAAAAATATGATGTGTTTCTGAATGATCTAGCAGAGCAAGGAGAAGATAACTTATGAAGGATTGTATAAAAGTCTGATGTTCCAGGTGGATTTGTTTTATTTATATTTATTGGAAGAAAAGAAACAAGACAAAAAAAATCGTGTTTCTGTGCTATAATATGAGAGGAAGATAAATTCTCACAAGGCAAGACCGTGAGAGCGGAAATCGCGATTCGAAAAATCGAATCGGTCCCACCCTAGGTGAAACGTTGTACCCCAGAAGAGATGCGGTGTTTGCCTTGCGGAATGAAGGAGGTAAACATGATACGGTTATTCACGCGTCTCAATATCGTGCCGGAGACATCTCAGCTACGGACGATAACTCATTCAAAACTAGAAAACCCACAAAAGAAGGCTTCAAACAAGGCTTGGAATTGGCTTTTAATTGTGCCATTTCTCGGGCTGTTGTGGCCTCCCCTATATGCAAAGACCGATCCGGTGTTATTTGGCTTCCCATTCTTTTACTGGTATCAGTTTTTGTGGGTAATTGTGAGCGCTCTTCTGACCGGCATCGTCTACCTCGCAACGCGAAGGAGGTAATGCCATGGTTAACTGGACTGAACTAGGAGTATTTGTATTTTTTTTCCTGCTGGTAACCGTCCTTGGCTTTGTCGCCGCGAAGTGGAGGCGAGGTGATCTCAACCGGATCGAAGAGTGGGGGCTGGCAGGCCGGCGGTTTGGGACTCTCGTAACGTGGTTCATTGTCGGGGGCGATTTCTACACAGCGTACACGGTAATTGCAGTCCCTGCGCTTGTCTTCGGTGTTGGCGCCATGGGTCTTTTTGCCCTGCCGTATACGATCATCGTCTATCCCATCGTTTATCTTACCATGCCGCGGCTATGGGCTGTGGCCAAACAGCATGGATTTGTGACTCCTGCTGATTTTGTGCGCGGACGCTACGGTTCGCCCGGTCTGGCGCTGGCTGTTACGTTTACCGGGATCCTGGCGACCATGCCATACATAGCGTTGCAACTGGTAGGTATTCAGGTCGTAATTAAAGCCCTGGGTGTTATTGGCGCGGGATGGATGAATGATCTCCCGCTCATTATCGCATTTGTGATACTTGCATTATATACGTACACAAGCGGCCTGCGTGCTCCGGCGCTCATAGCGGTGGTCAAAGATTCAATGATCTATCTTATGGTCATCGTGGCGGTAACTATGATACCAGCGGCGCTGGGCGGGTACGCAGAGGTGTTCAGGCTGGCCGATAAGGCGCTTGCCGCAAAAGCGACTGCGGGTCATCTTATTCTCCCTGCTGCCGGTTATAGCGCATATGCGACGCTTGCTTTTGGTTCGGCGCTGGCAGCTTTTGTCTATCCGCATACCATTACGGGCATCCTCAGCTCTTCCAGCGGCCACGTCATCAAGCGCAATGCGGCTCTATTGCCTGCGTATACGTTTCTTCTCGGGTTGATCGCTCTTCTTGGATTGATGGCCCTTGCAGCGGGCATCCATCCCGCGACGCCAAACGAGGCGGTTCCCCAATTGTTTCTTAAGATGTTTCCGCCGTGGTTCACGGGGTTCTGTTTTGCTGCTATCGTGATCGGGGCCCTTGTGCCCGCGGCTATCATGTCCATAGCGGCGGCCAACCTGTTTACGCGGAACATCTATCGTGAATACATCAGGCCGGACGTTACGCAAAAGCAGGAGGCCAAAGTGGCGAAACTCGTGTCGCTGGTCGTGAAGCTCGGAGCGCTTGCCTTTGTAATCTTTTTGCCGCTCCAGTACGCCATCGTGCTGCAGTTGCTGGGGGGCATCTGGATCGTGGAGACTTTCCCGTCGATTATTTTCGGGCTTTTTACCCGCTGGCTGCACTATCGTGCATTGCTCGTAGGCTGGTTTGCAGGCATGATCATCGGAACATCAATGGTGGCCACATCGGGTTTTAAGTCAGCGATCTATACGCTCCATCTGGGCAGCATGACGATTCCAGCGTATGCGGGAGTATATGCCTTAGCAGTAAACCTTATCGTCTCGGTAGTGCTGACCCTGGTTTTTGATGCAGTAGGTATGAAGCGTTTACCTGACAAAACCCGGCAGGAGGACTATGACGAGGAAGCAGTAAGAGTGATTGACACAGATCTAAAAGAAGCAGCGTAGAGTGTGAAAAAAGAGAGAAGGGCGGCAGAAGAAATAAAAAAATTTGGGTCTCCGAATTATGTGGTTGATGTTTTCTACAAGCCGCCTTTCTCGCAGCAATTACAAAGTTGCAAAGTCGACCGTTGAACGCGGAATTACCAAAAAACGTCCAATTGGTGTTTAATTATCTCCTCAAATCCGGCCAAATCTTCCTCTGAGAGAGTCCCAGCACGTTTAAAGAGTCGCATTTTGCTTACCGTTGCCAACTGGTGTGGCGTATCTTTGCTTTCTTTTCTGTTAAAGAGAATCAGCGCCTAACTCGGATTGAGACGATCTATTTTTCGGGCGACCGGGATAACTTCGACTCGGTTGAGGCATATGTTTGATGCATCATTGCTGACGATAACGTCAGGGCGCTTCTTGCTAATTTTACCGCTAACGGAAGGATCAAAATTAGTCGACCAGACCTCACCTCTTTTCATGTGCGATATTCTTAAAGGTGGCTTCTGCCCATTCGAAAGCTTCTGATTCCCACTTCCTATCCTTGGACATCTAGGAATATGCAGTTTCAGGTTGGGATGAACAATATGCGGGCATACCAGTTCCTCAATATCGATCACAACCGGATTTTCCAGCTATCAACCGCAAAATCCAAAAAAAAGGAAATTTCTAGTCTTGCACCTTACCGTACTTGAAGTTAAATTCGCAAGTTAAATTCGTCTTGACTCTTAGCAACCCTTGCGTGATAATCAACGCCATCAAAGAAACGATTTATCGCAGAGAAAACCAGGGAAACGGACTATTGTTTATATGGTGCTTTCCTTTTTTTGCCGTCCATCCGGGCAAGCCGAAATAACAGCGAAGGCAGGGGGCTTGAGCAGAAACGATTCTGGTTTCTTTTTTACAACTAAGGAGATGTCAGACTGGTTATGAAATCAAAGCATGTCAAAGATGATTCCTCGATGTGGCAGGACGACGTAAAGAGGGTTGCATCCGGTATCAGGAGACGTGTGCTCGAACATACGATCAGGAACAACGGGGGTATCTTTCCCAAGCGTGCTCCTCCGCCGAAATCCTGGCAACCCTCTATGTCAGGGTCATGAACCTGGGCAAAATCAATACCCCCCTCGTTCCGCAATCTTTTCCGGGCGTTCCACGCCTCGATAATCATGATTACTTCACCGGTGCCTCTTTCAACGGCCCGGGCGAACAATTCGATCGCTTCTTTCTATCTCCAGCTCAATATGCTCTCGTTCTCTACGCGACACTAATAGAAACGGGCCGTATGGCGGAGGAGGGGCTTTCGCAGTTCAATAAGGACGGAAGTTCGGTCGAGATGATCGGGGCCGAGCATTCCCCGGGTATGGAAACCATGACTGGCTCCTTGGGCCAGGGAATCAGCCAGGCGGCTGGCATTGCCATGGCCAGAAAGAGAAAGGGCGAGCGGGGTAGGGTGTTCATCTTCATGTCTGATGGCGAGTTTCAGATCGGCCAGACCTGGGAAGCACTACAAGCCATGTCCTATTACATGCTGGACAACGTGATCATATATGTGGATGTCAACGGGTTCCAGTGCGACGGCAAGATGTGCAATGTAATGGATATCGAGCCGTTGGACAAGAGAATAGAATCCTTCGGCGCGAGAGTATTCCGGGTGAACGGTCATGACATAAAGCGTCTTGCAGAAACCGGGACGCTCACTCCCGACGGCCGTCCGATTGTCGTGCTTGCTGACACCGATGCCGCAAGAGGGATCGACGTGCTGAAGACGCGGGCGCCGAAGATGCACTATGTCCGTTTCACGAGCGAAAAGGAAAAAAAAAGCTACATCGACGCCTATACGGAACTGACCGGAACGATGCTCTCATCGACGGAGAATAAAAATGAATCTCCGGAAAGGCCAACAACGGGTCCCGCAATCGTAACCCGGGTTCACGCGAAAAATCTTGTCAAATGGGCTGCTGATAAGCCGGAGGTACTCGTACTTTCAGCCGACCTCACGAGTTCAACCGAGATCGACCTATTTCGCGAAACCTACCCAGACCGCTTCCTGTCCATGGGCATTGCCGAGCAGAACATGTTGAGCTTCGCCGCCGGTCTTGCGCGCGAAGGGTTCATTCCTTTTGTGCATACCTTTGCCGTCTTTATCTATCGCCGCGCCTATGACCAGATCGCCATGTCCGTTGCTTATCCCAATCTGCCGGTCCGAATGATCGGTTTTCTCCCTGGGATTACCACGCCTGGAGGCGCTACCCACCAGGCAATCGAGGACATTGCAGTTATGCGCTCATTGCCGAACATGACCGTACTCGAATGCGGAGATGCAACCGAAGTGGAGTCCGTTCTTGAGGTCATTAATAACGTTCAAGGCCCGGTGTATGTCCGGATGCTCCGGGGCGAAATCCCGCGGCTCTTCGACAGCCCTATGAAGCTTGGAGAAGCGCGCGTTCTTTCCGAAGGCGGCGACATCGCGATCCTGACCTCGGGAATCATGACAGAGGAAGCGATGCGGGCGATACAAGTCCTGAAGAAGCGGGGCCTGTCGATCCAACACATGCACATATCGACATTGAAACCATTTGCGGATTCGTCGGTGATCGACGCGATCAGCCGATCCCGTTTCGGGGTCATCACGATGGAAAACCACACCATTGTCGGCGGCTTGGGGACAATCATCGCGGAAAAGATGGCTGAAGCGGGCGTCGCGAAGAAGCTCGTCCGCATTGGTCTGCGGGATACGTTCAGCCATGGCGCGAGCAAACAGTATCTTTTAAAGGAACACCGCATGGACGCGTTATCGCTCGTCGGTGAAGTGGAATCAATGGTTGGACGGAAATTCGATGTAACCGAAAAGGAGCTCGCAAAAACCCGTATGATGGCGGTCCACAGCGCTGCAAAGGCAGAGGCTTTGTAGTGCCAAGGTTTCATGAACCCGGAATAAATGATTATGAATTATTAATGAAGATTCGCCGATTTGAAAACCTCCATGATTATTAAAGAGACCTGTACTCCCGCATCCCATTTTTCCGGCGAACGATTTTCCGTAACATACCGTATCTTCGGAAATGAGGCCGAGGCCCGCTCCAAGGCCGAGGACATCTGCATCGAACAGACCGTGGAATTTCCTGCGGACGAGGTGCCGGAAGGCGTCATTCGCGACCATGTGTTCGGCCGCGTCGAACAGTTTAAACGATCTGATCAAGAAAGCTTTACCGCAGTCATCAGCTATGCCGTGGAGATCGTTGCCGGCGAATTGACCCAGTTCCTGAATGTCGTATTCGGGAACAGCAGCATCAAGCCTGGTATCAGGGTGGAGCATCTCGATCTCCCCGAGTCACTGCTTCGCGGATTCAAGGGGCCCCGTTTCGGCCGGGGGGATCCGTCAGCTGCTAAAGGTTCCCCAAAGGCCTCTTATCTCAACGGCGCTCAAGCCTATGGGCCTTTCCTCAGAAGAGCTTGCGGATCTTGCCTATCGGTTCGTCCTTGGTGGGATGGACATCATCAAGGATGATCACGGACTAAGCAATCAAAGCTGTTCGCCCTTCGAGGAGCGCGTCGAACTCTGCGCGGCTGCTGTAAAACGGGCATGCGAAAAAACGGGACAGCATTCAATTTACGTTGCGAACATCACGGCTTCTCATCGAGAAGTTTTGAAAAGGGCCAGGTTTGCCAAGGGAGCCGGAGCGGGCGGTCTGATGGCAGCCCCCGGACTCATCGGCATGGATCTGATGAGAGAATTGGCCGAGGACGACGGTATAGCGCTGCCGATCTTTACTCACCCGGCTTTGCTGGGAAGCTATGTCACGAGCCGGAATGGCATTTCTCACGGCGTCATTTTCGGCCAACTGGCGCGCCTGGTAGGCGCTGACGCAACGATTTTTCCTAACTTTGGCGGCCGCTTCTCGTTCAGCCGTGAGGAGTGCAGCGATATCGTGCGAGGAACCTCTTCTCCCATGGGTAGTCTAAAATCCATTTTTCCCGCGCCCGGCGGAGGCATGAGCATCGCCCGCGTGCCCGAAATGCTGGAAACGTATGGACAGGAGTTGATCTTCCTGATTGGCGGCGATTTGTTCAAGCACGGGCCTGATCTGGTGGAGAACTGCAGGCATTTTAGGGAGATGGTAGAAAGGGTGGGTTAGTTTAGAGTACACATGCCCTAATTGCAGTATGAAAAGAAATTGACTTTCCCGTCATAATGGCATAAAGTGAGATATGTTGAAGACGAGGCTTCAGTCAGTCATATTCATCCTCGCGTTTGCTCTTCTCATCCAGAACACATGTCCTTTCGGCGCGGCAGGAAAATCCACCGTGGCGGCATCGTGTGGGTCTTGTCCTTTACATCATGGTTTAGTCGTCGCATCTGACGGACAAAAAAATATTATTTCCGATGTTTCTCCAGTACATTTCCCGCTCTATGTCTTCTCTGTTCCGAAGACGGTACATGCATTCCGGCTTGATCCTGTAAAATCTGCACAGCCTATTATCGTCGATAACTACAGGAACATTTCGCCGGATGAACTGTTAAGACCTCCCCGCGCATAAATTGTCGGAATAAAAATCAAAATTAAATATTTTGTAAACAATAGACGTAACTCCATTGGTGTCATTCCGTCTGCCCGATGCATCGGTAAAAGCCGGGGCTTGTCCGGAAGCATGTCGCCTAATTTTGTAGAGTGTGCCGATTCTGTGCAAACGGATACGACATCTAAAACATAAAACACGATTTATACGAGTGAAACAGTCAAGGAGGTTATTATGAATACCAGGAAGACGCTCCTTGGGAGCGCCCTTGTTCTATATTTTGTCATTGCTTTTGAAGTGCTGATCATGATCAGTCCCTTTGCGGGGTTATTTTATTCGGTTTTTAATCCCGTTCTTCTCAAACTCGCAAGCAATTCTGTGACGAGATGGCTCAGCGCCTTTTACCTGCCTCACATGGTCCTTCCGCAGGACGATTTCCTAAAGTTTGTCCGTGTCATGGGGTCAGTCCTGTTTCTCGTCGGAATGACGGTTTTTGTCGTGTGCGCGGGTCAGATCTACTTTGCCAAGTTTACGAAGAAGGGGGCTGTAATTGGCGGTTTGTACTCCTTCATCAGGCACCCTCAGTACCTTGCACTCGGGGTTGCAGGACTCGGTCTTTCAATCCTCTGGCCCCGGTTTCTGACCATCGTGCTGTGGCTCATTATGACGCTGATCTATTACGTTCTCGCAAAGGATGAGGAGCGGAGGATGTTAAAGGCGCATGAAATGGCCTATCGAGCCTATATGGGTAAAACGGGCATGTTTCTGCCGCGCGGACTGGAAAGATTCCTGATACCGACGTCGAATTTTGGGAAGGTATTGCTTGCCATCGGCTTTGGGGCAATGGTTATCGGCGCGGCTTTTTTGCTCCGGGCTTATACGATTAGCCAGCTTACGACCTGGACAAAGGCGCAGAACGTTACGGGCATCGCCATCCTTCCCGAAGACGGGGTCATGATGGACCACCGGATGACCGATATCCTCGCGCTTAAAGAAGTAAAAGATCGCTTGTCGGATAACAAACACTATCTTGTCTACTTTATTCCGCAGTTTTACATCATGCAGGGAATGATCGCGGACACGGGTGGAGACTGGAAACTGTTCAACCAACACCACTCCATGGCCATGATCACAGACTGGATATTCAATCCCTTCGGGCATTTGCGCGGGTCACACAACGCCATGCATAACGGGATGCATCATGAGACCGGTGGCATGGAGAACGGTTTCGTGAGGCGGCTCATCTTTCTTTCGATAGAAGATGTCCCTGTAAAGAGCCCGACAGACCTTTTTTCGATTAATGCGCTCCGGGTCCCGCAATTCATGGTTGACGTTGAGGTGCATAACCTGAAGTTGATTGACGTCAAGGAACTTCCGCACGGCAGCGGATGGGGGAGCGTGCCTACGCCGACTTTCTGAAAATGCATTTTCTCCGCGGAGGTACGGACAGTGCGGAAGGATCTCCCGTGTCCTCTGAGACAAAACGTCATGATATGCAGCTTTGGTGCATATGATGATTATTTCATAATCAAGAAGGAGAAAACGTTGAAAACTCGATCAATGATTACAGGCTGGGTAGTAGCGGTGTTTGTGGCGATTGTTATTGTGACGGCTTATGCGGCAATTGAAGGCGCAAAAAAAGAGGGGATGGTTGAATACATCGGCGCTCAGAAGGCTATCTTTGTGAGTGGCAAAGCAGCGAGCGTAGTCTCTTTGGAAGCTCTGGAAGGACTGAAGGGACTTTACGCTATGGGGCCGATAGACGGGCTTGACGGGGAGATTACGATTTTCGATTCGAAGCCTTACATCACAAAAGTGCGGGATTCTGATTACATTCACGAAGATACATTCAAACACGGCGCGTTCTTTCTTGTCTGGACCGAACAGACGAAGTGGAAGGATGTACCCGTCCCGAGCAGCGTGAAAGGTTACGTTGACTTGCAAAATTTCGTTAAGGCGCAGGCACAGTTAGCGGGAATCGACACGACCAAGCCCTTTCCGTTTCTTCTCTCCGGGACTCCCGTAGAAATTAAGTGGCACATCAATGTCGACCGAACCGGGGGAAAGCCGATTACGAAGGAGTTGTTCGAAAAATCAAAGGAGCATTTTGTCACGAAAAACGAACCTGTAGACATCGTCGGTTTTTATTCCGAACACCATGCCGGCGTGTTCCTGACCCAGTTCGCGCCTGCAATCAAGGAAGGTTCAGGAATGCAGAATGCGATCCATATCCACCTCATTTCACGGGTCAGCAAGGCTGCCGGACATATTGATGATCTGACCCTTGGCGAAGGGATGGTGCTTCGTTTGCCGCGGTTGTAACTCTCTTTCAAAAGAGCCCTGCGGGCCCATCCCATCGCGGGGTTCTTCGTAAAAACCGAAAACGAAGTTGGGATCACTCCAATTTCCTCCATTTTTGCCCATAAATCGCAATTTAGATGACGTAACATTTAGGGTCTGCGACATGGATATAGGTGGGCTTGACAAAAAGGGCAAAAAGCCCTATAATCTGGTAGCTTAATTAACTACCAGATTATAGGAGGGCATATGCCGGAATCTTTGTCAGAGTTGGAGCGGAGACGAGACGGTCTTTATGAGAGAGTGAAAGCACTTGGTGATTTCAGACGGGGCAGCATCTCGGTCAATTACCGCAAATGCGGCAAGCCGAATTGCATATGCGCACAGGAGGGACATCCAGGCCACGGACCACGATATTTGTGGTCAACTACGATCAAGGGTAAGAGTTACACAAGAAACATCCCTCTTGGAGCCGAGATGAAAAAGTATGAAGAAGAGCTCGCGCGATATCAAACGTATGTGAAACTGTGCGATGAGATTCTTGAGGTGAGCGAGCAGATTTGCGATATGCGGCCTGTCGTTCCGCTTCGGGACGATACAGAACTGGTGGAACTCAAAAAAAAATTGCGGAAGAAGTTCAAAGGGAAGTACAAAACGAAATAGATCGTTTTGTTTCTCAATATTGGTGCGAGCGGGCCGACACCGGTGGTTTCGACCTGGAGTCCTTCGAGCTGAGCGTTCGCTCTGCGATGCATGGGATTGGCGGAAAGATGCTGGAGATGCTGATCAATGCCGATGGAGGCGGTTATCGCGGTAAGATTGTCCTATGTGAAAAAGGACATGTTTGCGAGTTCGAAGGGTACCGGACCAAAACCCTGTTGACCGTTCTTGCCCCCGTGCTCGTGAATCGCGCCTACTATTCCGATAAAGAGTGCAATACCGGCTTTTGCCCGAAGGATCAGGCTCTCGATATCGAAGGGACATCGTATACGCCCGGAGTGCGCCGGATGATGAGCAAGGTAGGCTCCTACCGCCCGTTCGATCCCGGTCATGAAGATCTATATGAACTGGCTGGAATCCGAGTGACCGCCAAGGACGTCGAACGAGTTTCCGAGCGGGTAGGACAACAGGTGGAGGAGTATCACGCCGCGCAAGGCGAATCCACCCTGTCTGACAATGTTGTCCCGATAAAGCCGGTTCCCCGGCTGTATGTCTGCATGGATGGAACCGGAGTGCCTGTGGTCAAAAAAGAAACCGCGGGCAGGCAGGGCAAGGGTGAAGACGGGCAGGCAAAAACACGAGAGGTCAAACTGGGGTGCGTTTTCACCCAGACGGCTGTGGACAAAGAGGGACGTCCGATCCGGGATGAAGCTTCCACCAGTTATACCGGAGCGATTGAGACGGCAGAAATTTTTGGATGGAGACTTTATAAAGAGGCAAAACGGCGCGGTTTAGACCGAGCCAGGGAAGTTGTAGTACTCGGAGACGGTGCGCCTTGGATATGGAACATCGCGGACGAGCATTTTCTCGGAGCTCGGCAAATCGTCGATCTGTACCATGCCCGCGAGCATTATGGGAATGTCGCCAAAAATTGCTTTGGACCACAAAAAGACAAGATGTACCAATGGATGGAAAAACGCCGCGTTGAGCTGGATGAGGGGAAGGTGGAAGACGTTATCATCGCCATCAAACAACTCTCGACCCTGTCTAGCTCTCACAAAGACATTTGCTCTCGAGAGATGGGGTATTTTGAAAAAAACAAAGAACGCATGCAGTACGCTGAATTCAGAAGGCTAGGTTTTTTTGTCGGATCCGGTGTGCTTGAGGCTGGATGCCGTTCGGTAATAGGACAGCGGTTGAAGCAATCAGGAATGCATTGGACGGTCGAAGGAGCAAATAAGATAATTGCCCTTCGATGCAGCATAATGAGCAACCGGTGGGAGGATTTTTGGGAACAGCGTGCGTGCGCTTGACGGATTTACCGATAAATTTGTCGCACACCCTAACATTTAAATTAGCTTGATTTTTGGAAAAAACGTATTATAATTGTAAGGTTTCAAGGAGAACTTGGTAAAACATTACGATAGAAACTGCATTGGTTCATGTTGCGAACGTTCTCAAAGCTGCAAAGCGTTTTTCATCCGATTCATACTATATTGCGGTAAACGCGTTGCAGTTATTAATGGGGGAAAGAGAGGGGGTGAATTAACGTGAAGAAGATCTCTGCAATCATAGCGGTTCTTGCAATTGCCCTGGCTTTTGCATTCGCGGGATGTCAGAAGCAGGAGGCACCGAAACCGGCTGAGCAGCCTGCAATGTCAGCGCCGACCTCGTCGATGACTTCGACGATGCCAATGACAACTCCGGAGAAGCATTAATCATCAGGTTGAACATTGGCGGCCCTCCATGCAGATAGATGGGGGGCCTTTTTTTCTCCAAAGAAGATGCAATCGCAAAAAATCTGTTCTCTCACGATGCCACGAATACGCAGAGGGAGAAAGCATCAATTGCCAAGATGTCTGCCTCCATTTGTCTGCCTCTATTCGACCTTGTCCAAAACCTTTCCCGGAAACTTCATATTGCTTTATCTCTCCGCCTGATTTATAATCTGCCGCGGTAAGTCAGATATTGGAAGTAGGATGCTAGAAAACAGAGGAGAGCCGGCTGAGTGGGACCTTTCGAATCAGTCTGTCTTCTGCTAGTCTAACATCTGTTGTCTGACAAGGAGGTTTTCGCTTGGCCGATACTTATACTGCAAAAGATATCACCGTGCTCGTAGGCTTAGAACCTGTCCGCAAGCGTCCAGCCATGTATATCGGTTCAACGGATGTGCGCGGGCTGCACCATCTCGTGTGGGAAGTACTCGATAACGCTGTTGATGAGGCCCTGAACGGGTATTGTACGGAGATCAAGCTCACGATCGAAAAGGACGGCGGGGTGACGGTAGTGGACAACGGGCGCGGTATCCCCGTGGATATTCATCCCAAAACAAGGAAACCGGCGATCGAGACGATTCTGTGCACTCTCCATGCGGGAGGCAAGTTCGACCACACGGTGTATAAATCCTCCGGCGGCCTCCACGGCGTGGGTGCGTCGGTTGTAAACGCGCTGTCAGAAGTGTTTGTTGCAACGGTTTGGCGCGATGGGTTTGAGTGGACCCAGGAATTTAGCCGTGGCAAGACAAAGGGCAGTCTCAAGAAGGGAAAACCGACGCGGGCGCACGGGACTCAGATCTATTTCCGCGCGGATCCTGAAATATTTTCGAAAACAGGCGTCAATTATAAAAACATCCTCGATGTATCGGAGAGCAAAGCGTTCCTGAACAAGGGACTCAGAATTACAATCGAGAATCTGCGCGACGGAGAGAAACCGGTCACCTTCAAGTACGACAACGGCATCCAGGATTATATCAAGCGAATAGTATCGGGCACAACGGTCGTGAATCCCGACCCCTTCTATTTCGAGAAGGAAGACGATTTCAAAATTGAGTGCGCGGTTCACTGGACCCTGGCAACGGACATGGAAGTCCACTCCTATGCGAATTCAATTAACACCTCCGACGGGGGGACCCACGAGCTTGCGGTTCGGTCGGGGCTCACAAAAGCGGTTCGCGCCTACGCGGAACGAAAAAGCCTGATCCCCAAAAACATCAAGACCATAGCGCCCGAAGATGTGTACGAAGGGCTGTACGGCATTGTGAGCGTGCTCATCAAGAACCCCCAGTTCCAGGGCCAGACAAAGGAAAAGCTGAACAACCCCGAAATTTCGTCGCCCATCGAAGCGTCGGTCAAGACCGCGTGCGAAGCATACCTGCTCGCGAACCCGACTATGGCCGATGCGGTGGTGAAACGAGTCCTCCTTGCCGCTGAAGCGCGGCTGGCGTCCCGGGCCGCTAAAGAAAATGTGACACGCAAACTGTCGTCCCTGAAGCTCAACCTTCCGGGCAAACTCGCGGACTGCTCATCCAACAAGGTGGAGGAAACGGAACTCTTCATCGTAGAAGGTGACTCGGCTGGCGGCTCTGCCAAGATGGCTCGGGACCGAAAGACCCAGGCCGTGCTCTCCCTTCGGGGCAAGATCCTAAACGTAGAGCAGGTGGCGTCGCTCGAGAAAATCCAGACGAACAATGAGATCAAGAACCTTCTGGCCACACTCGGCTGCGGTGTGGGCGACCACTTCGATCTCACCAGGCTCCGGTACAGCCGCATAATTCTCATGACCGATGCGGACGTTGATGGTGCCCATATCAGCGTACTGCTGCTTACGTTTATTTACCGTTACATGCCCGAGTTGATCGCCCATGGCCACATCTATCTTGCTATGCCGCCGCTCTACAAGATTGAGGCTGGCAAGGAAGTTTTCTACGCCATGGATGAGATGGAAAAAGAAAAAATACTCGCGAAACTGAACGGCAAGAAATACGAGGTTGGACGGTTTAAAGGTCTGGGCGAGATGAATCCTGAGACGCTCAAAGATACGACGATGAACCCAAAAACCCGCTCGATCATGAAAGTCCAAGTCGTGGACCATAAGGCCACTGGTGATGTCTTCGAACGGCTCATGGGAAAGGACCCGAAGGCACGGTTTATATTTATCAAGGAACGGGCCGAGTTCGCGGAACTGGATATTTAGCCGCTACTATACATTCATCATTCTTAGATTAAGATTTGCTGCCGAACGGTACGGAAATCTATACATGTTGTCATTGTTTTCACCTCTCATCCTCCCGCCCCTTGTAACGATTGAATTGTTTGCAATATATTGACTGTTTATGATGGATATATTATTATAAGGAAGTTCAACAGCTCTCACCCCGCCGTTCCCCAGAAACAGATGAAGGAGTATCTTTTTGGTCCAACCGAAAATTTCGGTTATTATTGTAAACTGGAACGGCAAAAGCCTTTTGGAAGAGTGTCTGGACTCACTCGCGGCACAGACAGCGAATGGATTTGAAACGATTCTCGTCGATAACGGGTCGCAGGACGGATCCGCGGAATATGTTCAGGTACGGTACCCTGCGGTCAGACTTATCTCACTTCCCGAGAACCTGGGTTTTGCAGGAGGCAATAACGCCGGGATAAGAGTTGCCCGGGGTGATTACATTGCCCTTTTAAATAATGACACCAAGACTGATCCCGCCTGGCTGGAGAACCTCCTGTCCGTAGCAGAGTCGAGTCCGCGCTCGACTGGGATGTGGGCCAGCAAAATACTCTCCTACGACAACCCCGGAATCTTCGATAATGTTGGTTTGCTCCTCTATCCGGACGGTTTGGGGAGAGGTAGGGGAAGGCTCGAGAAGGATCAGGGGCAGTACGACCAGCCTGGAGAAGCCTTTTTCCCGAGCGGGTGCGCCGGCCTTTACCGCAGGGAAATGCTGACCGAGATCGGTCTTTTTGACGAGGAATTTTTTGCTTATGCCGATGATGTAGACATCGGATTGCGTGCTAGGCTTGCGGGATGGAGTTGCCGATATGTCCCTTCGGCAAAGGTTTATCATAAATATTCGGCATCGTCCGCGGCCTATTCACCATTCAAAGCTTTTCTGGTCGAACGGAACAGAATATGGGTTCTGCTCAAATATTTCCCCCTGGAACTGATTCTGTTGAGCCCGGTGTTTACTTTTGTGCGACTTCTTGTTCATCTTTTCGGCGCCGTAACCGGCAAAGGTGCAAGCGGCAAGTTTTCCGAGCAACATTCCGTTCTCAAGGCAATGGTAATTCTCCTGAAAGCGTGGTGGGCCGCGATGGCAGCACTTCCTCATATCGTCACACAGCGTCGTGCGGCAGCACAGCTGAGGCGACTCAGCCGCCTCGATTTTTACCGGCTGCTCTGTACGTTCGGGATATCGGTACGTGAAGTCGCCCTGAAAGATTGAAGGACAATACGTCAGATCGACCAAAGGGTTTTTCGTTCCCGAACAAAGACCCATATGAAAAATCATCTATTGCCGAGTTGAAAATTTGAAAAATTGATGTCGCAGCATGTACCGTTCATTATCCTATGAAAGTTCTTGTTATAGTTCCTGCATACAATGAAGAAAAGAGCCTTCCTGGAGTCATCCAAGACCTGAGGGAGTCCATTCCGTTGGCGGACGTTCTGGTGGTGAATGACGGGTCAAAAGACGCCACGTCCCTTGTCGCCCGGGAGTCGGGTGTGAGCGTCCTGGATTTACCGTTCAATCTGGGCATTGGAGGAGCGGTTCAGTCCGGTTATTTATACGCGTTGCGCAATAACTATGATATTGCTGTGCAATTCGATGGTGACGGCCAACATGTGGGAAAGGAAATCATCAAACTCCTGCATCCTTTAGAAGCAGGAGCAGCGGACATGGTGATCGGCTCCCGGTTTCTGATACCCGGCGCATATAACACGCCGGTCTTCAGGTCAGTCGGCATATGGATTTTTTCGTTCGTGCTTTCGAGGGCCATGGGTACGTCGGTGACAGACAGCACCTCCGGTTTTCGGGCCGCGAACCGGAGCGTTATCGAATTTTTTGCGCGAAACTACCCCGACGACTATCCTGAGGTGGAGTCCCTTGTCCTGCTCCACAAGGTAAAAAAGCGCATGTTGGAAGTGCCGGTAACGATGCGAGGGCGAACGGGCGGAAAATCCTCAATAACTCCGCTGAGGTCGCTGTATTATATGGCTAAAGTACTTATTGCAGTGCTTATTGATCTCATGAAGAAAGTGAGGTAATACCGATGGACTTATTAAAAATCTTGGCTATCGTCGGTAGCGGTGCATTATTGTTTATTGTCGTGGAACTTATCCGAAGGGGCCGTCTCAAGGAGAAATACTCTCTTTTGTGGATCCTTTCCGGCGGGGTCCTGCTCATATTCTCATCATCGCGGGATGTTCTGGAATATGTTTCCCGTCTGCTCGGCATCTTCTATCCGCCATCGCTTCTCTTTCTTGTTGCGTTTCTGTTTCTTTTACTCATAACGCTTCATTTTTCTGTGGTCATCTCCGGACTGTCTGAAAAGAATAAGCATCTAGCGCAAGAAATGGCGTTGCTGCGCCAGCAGATACAGGAAACCATTCAAAAGGCAACGAACAAACAGGATGTAAATGGTTGATTGTTATGGAAAATTAACTTTACTTTGAAGATATTCCGTGTTACATTTCAGTGTTAAGGCAGTGTATAGGGAGGAGCGGTAATTATCATGATGTCATCAGTACAGGGGAAAATAAGTGAGATCTTTTCCAGCAAACGATTTAATCTGATCGCTTTCTGCATCATTGCAGTGTTGGTCTTGATCGCTTATTCGAACACGTTTAAGGCGGAATTCCATTTTGACGATGACCCTAGCATCGTGAATAATATTGATATTAAGCGCTTGACGTGGGACACTTTTGTACATGCCTTTACCGGGACTAGGCCCATGGTAAACCTTTCGCTGCTATTTAATTACCAGTTGAGCGGGTTGAACGTAGTCGGATGGCATATTTTCAACATCAGCTGTCATATCGCCAATAGTATTTTTGTGTATCTGCTGATCCTCTGGACCTTGAATCTGCCCGCGCTCAATGACCGATATGGATATCGATCACGGCGAATGGCCCTCTTTGGTGCGCTTCTTTTCGCACTACATCCTGTTCAGACCGAGGCCGTAACGTACATCATCAGCCGCACGGAACTTATCGCTACGTTTTTTTATCTTGCCGCTTTTTTGTTTTTCATCAAGGGGGCGAGGACGGGTAAATTCGCCTACGTTATCGGCAGTTTTGTCATGGCGGCACTCGCCATGGGGTCGAAAGAATGGGCAGTAACGTTGCCTGCAATGTTGATTCTCTATGACTTTCTGTTTCTTTCGAACAGCAAATTAAAGCTAGTGATTTCGCGCCTTGGATGGCATGCGCTTGTTGCATTGTCTTGGTTCGTGTTGGTTTACACCATGTCAACGACGCAAATGAGCGGCGCCGGCTTCAGCGTCTCCGGACAGAAGGGCATCACTCCGTTGACCTACTTGCTGACATCGCTCAATGTCCTGTGGACTTATATGAGGCTTCTTATACTTCCCATAAGACAAAACTTGGATTATGGATATCCAGTCGCCACAACCTTGTTTGCTTTTCCGACGTTTCTCTCTTTTATAGCGCATCTTGGCGTTGTGGCTATTTCGATCTGGCTCTATGCGAAGAAGAGATGGACGCTGATACCTTTCGGTTTTGCCTGGTTTTATATTACTCTGTCGCCAACCCAGAGCTTTGTGCCGATTCTTGACGTTATATTCGAGCACAGGGTGTATCTTCCTTCCATTGGCATTTTTATCGCCTTCATAGCTTGTTTTGAGGGTGTTTTCGACTGGTTTGCTAAGAAAAAGGCCGTCAAGGCCGGGAGCGTTGTCTCACAAACGTTGTGATTAATTCTCGGGATGCAAAAACTCTTATTCGTTTGCAACGACTTCATCGGGAACACCATGGCCGGTCCCGGAATCCGATACTGGGAGATGGCGCACGCCCTCAAAAGAAAAGGCCATGCAACAACTCTTCTGACGCGGCATCTTGAGCCCGGTTTCTCCGGCAACAATACAGTCTTAGCCGGCAAGGCGTCTCTTTCCAGTCTTTTCACTTGGATCAAGCGTTCCGACTGGATCATCCAACCCGGCAGCCCTGTTGCCCTCGTCCTTTCGGTCCTCTTGCGCAGAAAGATAATATTCGATCAATACGACCCTGTTATATTTGAATTTCTCGAACGCAAACCAGCCTCCTTTTTCGGGAAAATCCAGAAGTCATTTATGCTGATGCTCTGGAGAGTCCGACAGCGTCTGATTCTTAGGTTCGGACATGCATTCCTGGTCGCCAATGAGAAGCAAAAGGATTTACTAATCGGGCAGCTGGCCGTTCTCGGTCATCTGTATAAGCTGGATTCTGTCATCGTTCTACCCTTCGGTTTATCAGCCACGAAGCCAATAAAAACGTCGCCGGTGCTCCGGGGAACAAAGATAAAAGATTCGGACTTTTTGCTCGTCTGGGGAGGCGGCATCTGGGAATGGTTTGACCCCCTGATTCTTCTGCATGCCCTGGCAAAGATCAAACAACAACGCAATGATATTAAAGTGTATTTCCCTGGACTCAGGCCTCCAAGCCCGGAATCTCAAAAACTTGCGATTGTAGACGCCTTTCTCCGGGAAGCTGAAACCCTGGGGTTGCTTGGGAATACAGTCTTTGTGAACAGCAAATGGACACCTTATGAAAGCCGGGCGGATTACCTTCTGGAGGCGGACGTCGGAATAAGCCTTCACCGGGATAGCTCAGAAACACGCTTCGCATTCAGAACGAGGATGCTCGATTATCTCTGGGCTGGATTGCCCATCATCGCCTCACAAGGCGACAGTTGGGCCGATCTCATAGAAAAGAACTGCCTGGGATTGACGGTGCCGTGTGGGGACGTTGAGAGCGTAGTTCAGTCCGTCCTGCGGATGGCTGATGATCTCGCATTCAGGAAGCGTTGCCGTTTGGAAACAGCGCGGGTTGCGGGCGAATACTCATGGGACAACATCGTTTCACGATTGAAGCTGCCTTCCCCTAAACCGTAAATAACCATGCTCACGGACAAACCACATATAACCATCATCACTGTCGTGTATAACGGCGAACAATTTCTGGAACAAACAATCAAGAGTGTGCTGGCACAGCCGTACGAGAACCTTTCTTATATTATCATTGATGGCGGTTCGACGGATAAAAGCGTAAATATTATCAAACAATATCAGGAAAAGCTCAGCTATTGGGTCAGTGAAAAAGACCGGGGAATTTACGATGCCATGAATAAGGGTTGGGCTGTTGCGGCGGATGACAGTTTTATCCTCTTTTTGGGAGCAGGGGATAGGATCATTTCGTTACCATCAATGGGGGACGTACTTGCGGCCGCGGACGTTATCTATGGAAAGGTGTATATCGGGAAGGAAAAGTATTTCCATTCAAAGGCAGGCATTCTCTTGAGGTTTTTCAACACGCTTCATCATCAAGCGCTGCTCGTGAAGAAAAAAGCCCACCCGGAGAACCCTTTTGATCTACGGTTCACAATATGCGCTGACTTCGATTTTAACCAAAGGCTCTTAAGGAAAAAGGTTATGTTTGCCTACGCAGCTGACTTGATCGGTTATGCCATGCCGGGGGGGGTGAGCGACAAATTCGCCTATCGGGAATCATTCGGCGTGATTAAAAAAAATTTCGGCTTACTGTGGTCAGTCGGTTTTTCCATGCTTTACCTCGCCTCGTTGCTATGGGGAATTGTGTTCCGCTTCAAACCGTATTCCGCCGTACGCCCACAGCGATAGCCCCATCGAGAGAGATTTTGCAATGAAAGCATTATTCGCTCATGCCCACCAAATGTTTATGAAACCGTGCCTAAACGCAAATCATCAAACCCATTCCTGCATATTGTGATCGTATCTGAACAATTCTCCTTTATTCATCTTCTTTTTGAAAGTATTAGGCGCATACCACATTATCTTATCGAACATGACTAGGAGATGATCGCTTATTCGAGGTTTTCTGATGATTTTTTCCATTTCTATGTTATAGGCGGATATATTCTCTGATAGTTGGCCTTTATGCATTCTGAATCCACCGAGATACGCTTCTACGATATATAAAGTATAATGTCTTGAGAATTGAAACCATAGATAAAAATCTCCGGCATATTTGAAACTTGCCAGCTTATCATAGTCAATGAGGGAATTTAACGCTGACGACCAGAAGGTTGATTCCTGCTGAACATGGAGTAACTGCTGACCATAAAATCCGCATGAAAAAAATCGCTTCCGGAATTTAAAGGGCAATAAAGAATAGACAACATGTGATTTATCATTGTATACAACCGAAAATCCGGTGAGCCAGTGCGTTTTTTTTGTATTGAAGATGTCGAGAACTATGTCAAAAGCGTATTTATTATAATAGTCTCCAGCATTTATGTAAGCAACAATATCGCCCGTAGCCATTTTTATGCCTTTAGCTAGTGCGTCGTACATACCGGCGTCTTGCTGTGACACGATGAGAACAGTGCCGTATTGAAAGCTTTTGGCAGCAGCCTTCGCAATTTCCACGGTTTTATCGGTCGAAAGGCCATCGCAAATAATATATTCAAGCTCGGCTCTTCCGGACAGCAAAGCAGTCTGCAGGATAACCGATTCGACGGTTTCCCGGATATATTTTTCCGCGTTGCGGCATGGCGTGACGATTGATATTTTTATCATGTCGATTTACTTACATCATTCATACGTGTTGGACTTAAACTCGTCCCTGTCAGCCGGCGCAAAGAAAAGGTCCATTTGCCAGAAGGCGCCGTCCCGCGGACGGTGCATGGGCTCGCAAAGATCAATGCATCTGAATCCGCGCGCCTCTAGGTAAGAGCACATTTCATGAAAACGAAGACTGTCAGAAGTCAACTTGAAATTATAGGTCTCGACGATGATCAGTTCGGTTTGGTTCATGGTTTCATGAGACCCATCAAAAATAGGGACCTCGAATCCGTGCGTGTCAAGTTTCAGAATAAACGGCGGCTTCAGCCCTTTTTCTTTTACGAGAGTATCGACGGTTTTAATCGGGACAGTAATGCAATTATTTTCAAGGGGAGTATGCGAGGCAACTCCTCCGAACAAGCTTGAGGCGTCAAAGAATGTTTCCCCATCCCGGTCTCCTGCCGCGGTAATTATATAATCGAGCCAGTTCTTTTGTAATTTCAACCGAGCAAGAGCCTTTTCATGGGCTCCTTGCGCCTCGACCAGATAAAAAGACGAATCAGGGAAAAACTTCCGCGCCTTGAGAGACCATCTTCCGTCGGATGCCCCGATATCGATGACCGTGCCGATATTGAGTTCCCTGCGCCGACACCGTGTCAGAGCCGCCTTTAACGAGAGCCTGTCCTTTGAAAGACCCAGAGCATGAACAGGGATTGCTAATAAAATTTGTATTATATTATAAAGTCGGTTTCTCATATTATTCTAGGGATGTTAAGTTGTCTCACGAGCATAGCTCATTTGAGGCTAATGCCGATCGAATTTGCAATCTACCTCATCAGTTCGAGAACGATATTTTGATAACTTTCCGCAAAATGAAGTGTTCTCTCCGTGAGCTTAGCTTTTGCCGACCGTTCCAGTTCAATGTCAGGGCCTCCGGAATGTTGAGAATACTTTTCAAAGAGAATATTCGCAAGGCCCTCAGCATCGTGCGGGTTGAAATAGATGCTGCTTGGAGGATTCTGTTCTCGATGGACCGGGATATCAGAAAGAATTACATTTTTCCCCATGCTTTTTGATTCCTCAACAGTAGTACTCCAACCCTCAAATAAGGATGGATTCAACACGGAAATGCAGTTGCGCATAAGATAGTAGAGATCATCTCTCTCAACCACCCCGAGAAGTATTATGTTATCCTCCATATTATTGTTACGTATATATTCCATGAGGTCGGATATGTGTTTATTATTTCTGTTGTCGCCCAGGAATCCTGTGCAAAGAACGGTGATTTCACAACCTCGATCCTTCAGGAGTTTAACCGCTTCAAATATGATCCTGTGATTTTTATGTTTCCAAAATTGATTAGGCAGAAAGAAGAATTTAGAATAGCGGCCATACGTTTCACGGAATCGAGCCTGACTGGAACGATCGCCAGCGGGTTCGTTTAGTTGTGCGACAAATTGCAGCACTCTTGCTTTATGGGCATGCGTTGGGGCAAAACTTTTAAAATCGCGCAAAGAATCGTGACTGCTTACAATGATCAAATCATGATATCGCGCGATATTTAAAAAATTATCGTTTCTTTGCGAAATTTCTTTTGTTGAAAACATTTCGGGAAGGTGCAGATGCTGGAAGTCCGGTATCCATCCAATCGTTCTAAAATGATGAGATGGCTTCACGGCCTTTGTGAGATGTGAAACGACCGATATATCAGCTTTCATGAGCAGCTTTTCGTACATTTGAATGACGTCCCTGTCCATCATCACATGAAATAATCTGTCAATAAGCCATCGTAAAACCGTATCCGGAATTAGTTCGGCATAGGGGCTATATTTCGAAGTGATCATGTCCTTATTGAGGATATCGACAAGTAGCACTGGATGTATTTTCGGGTTATGAAGTTTTGAAATTGCAAACAGCAGATTGGTAAGGTACGCAGTTCCGCCAAGCCAACGTTGCGATCCCAAGGGGAAAAAGGCAACTCTCATTTTATATACTCATCATTTCAGCGCGGCACCAATCCGCGAAAGTTTTGATCCCCTGTTCTAGCGGGATGGATATCTCAAATCCGAGGTTATTTATTTTTGAAATATCAGCTTTCCAGTTAAGGGGCGTGCCAGCAGGCAGGACGCCGTCAAAAAAAGGCTCAATCGATATATGCAAAGTATCAAGAACCATACGGGATAGCTCACGAATCGTCACTTCTTGACTGCTTGCGAGATTATAAACTTCTCCTGTCATGGGAGCTTTTTCGTTTACGATACTAATTGCTCTAGCAATATCCAATGCATGGATGAAGTCACGGCTCTCCTTGCCTGTACCCTGAAGCGTCAGGGACTTCTGTACGAGCACTTTTCGACAGATATCCCATAACACCTGACGGCGTAGCCCTGCCCCGTAGGCTGAGAAAATCCTTAGACTGGCGGTTTTAAGGCCGTAAACTTCTGCAAACTCCTGGCACAATTGCTCGCACTGCCATTTATGATAACCATAGGGCGACAGGGGAGCAGGGGGATGCAGTTCACTTACGGGAAGTGTACGAGGATTGCCGTATACAGCGGCGCTCGACAAGAGAATAAATCGACATTGAGGCGCATAGAGACGCAATGAGTTTAGTATCTCGAATGTCAAGACAGTATTGACATAAAAGTCTCTTGCAGGATCCGAAACAGATAAATTAACCGATGCACTGCCGGCACAATGTATAAAGACATCGGGGGAATGTTTATGAAGTAACTCGCTTAAAATTGCATCAGGTAATTTTAGGCTATAATAGGTCGATAAATCAGAAAGTGGAGCGTTTTCGGCACCGACATTATCGATCCCGATAACGAACCAGCCCTGCTGCGAATAATGCTGACTAACGTACCGACCTAAAAAGCCTGCAGCACCGGTTACTAATGCGGATTTCCCCATTTATTTTCTCATTTCCACTGGTAACTGCCGAGTAACACTTGCAGGATTACCGGCGACGATTGTCCAAGGGGCAACGTCTTTTGTTCTTACGCTACGAGTTGCCACAACCGCAACCTTCCCGATAGTAACAACCTTTAAAATCATACAGTGCATTCCAATCCACGCATTGTCCATTATCATCGTTGGTTGTGCATTCATGACGGGCCAATCTTTGCTAAAAATAAGGTTCCTACCTTTTCTATAATTATCCGCTTATGAATGCGGTCCTGGTTGTCATGCAGTTTTCTTCCCGATAAAGGTATACAGCCGTCCCGGAGTCCTTGTAAGCGAGCCCATAAGAATAAGGAACGCATTGGGAATAAGACGCGGCCACGGCCACTTTATATTTTCTGCCATTTTATTCTTGAACGTCAGCATAGTATCAGGGAACAAATTAATGTCTGACTGAAACGGATTGAGAACATTCGTGAGCTTAATGCCCGACTGTTCTATAGCACTGAGGTACTCGGAAAGCAGGTACGCGTGTTCACCGCCGTAGAGATGGTGAAGAGGGTGGCTGTCTAGGAATGCCTGCAGATCTTCTTTCTTGCTGATAACGTGCTCCCGCGTCGCAACAAAAAGTCCCTGAGGTTTTAAAACTCTGGAGACTTCTTTGCATAGAGCGCGAAGATCGTCTGCATGATGGAGCATTTGCCTTGCATACACCAGGTCAAAGCTCGTATCTGAAATGGGTAGCCGTTCCCCCCGGTTCTCGATGACGGTAATATCCAATTTGATTTTTTCCGCCAACATGCGTATCGCTCCTGCGCCCACGATAGGACTTCCGTCCGGTTCTATTGCAGTTACCTTCCAACCGTCCCGCGCAAGGGCGTAAGATGATATCCCCCGCCCTGCACCAAGGTCCAAAGCATTGCCTGGCTTAACTGAAGCAAGTAGCCGCCTGACTGCTTGCCATTCAGTTAAGCGGTAATATCTTTCCGCGCTCTCTTGCAATGGATCGTCGTAAAAACAGTCTCTAACGAGATCGGTTTGATCAGGTTGTTGCCGAAGCCACAAAACAGCTTGCTCCCATGTTAGATGACTATCGTTTTTCAATTGTAATGACATATTAATACTTCGATAACAAAAAATAAATCTTCATATTCATTTGATCATTTCCAGACATACGACACATCGTGAAAACGCCAGGTAATCCGCTTCATATTTATTGGATTTATGGATATCAAAGCAATAGCCGTCTTGGCAGTCCATTTCAGTGGAAAAATTCCATTGATCATTATCATATCGAAAAAAAGTTTTTATTACTTTTGAAGCGTGGAATGCGTCGACTATGCCATTGATCATTTCCGAATCGAAGACCTGGAACCATCCATGATCCTTGTACTGTCCGAACGGCATTGATAAGTACAATGTTCCGTTTTTCTTAAGCGTCCTATGGAATTCTTTAAGAGCAGCAAGATGCGCATATTTATCGTTCTCTTTCTTCGAAGCATCTAGGGTGTATATCATGGTGTTATCAAAGCCGATATGTTCCAGCGTCGAAAGTGAACAGATAGCGTCAAAAAAACCCTCTTTAAAGCACATGTCCCTCAAATCTTCATAAATATAAGAAGGTGATGGCTGAATTTCAGGCCTCCCTTCGTAAGAGAGAGTCGAAATATAAATATTTTTATTTATTAATTTATCCGCAAGCAGAATCTGTTTAAAGTTTAGAACTGAGCCTGCGTCGAGAATGATATTCTCATGGTCTTTCAAACGTGAAAAGAACCACGGATATTCTACGAGCCGCTCATCCATTCTATAGCCATATTTGGATGGGAGTGATCCCTTTTGGAAAAAGGAAAGCTCCTTGCTGTTGATGAATTCTCCGAGGAAGTTATATTTATACTCTCCATACCCCGGAGTCCAAGGCTTTCTTTGTGACATCAGGTAGCGCCATATTCGATATTTGATAACCAGCTGTTCTATCCAGGTGAATGTGCTCTTTGCAATCTTCATATGCTTTCTATCTCATGCGCGGCACGATCTACAACCCCAATAACTGTCGCCGGATTGCCCGCAACGATTGTAAAGGGGGGCACACTCTTGGTTACAACGCTGCCAGCTCCGATAATTGCACCTTGGCCGATTTGGACACCTTTTAAGATTGTTGAATTTGCCGCAATTAACACATCGTCCGCGATATTGACCTCAGCTGACGGGATCTCAATTTTATTGGGGTGGCCACTCGTTATAATTTCAACAAATTGCCTATGTCTTTCCACCGGGTCAAGTGGATGCGTATCATTATCGAATATATTGCAATTATGGGAGATTAAAACTCTATTTCCGATTATTATATTCTTTGCTGACCATATAAATGTATTCAGGCCGACATAGCAATAGTTACCCACTTCGATTTGGCCGTCGTGGCCAAACAGCAGAAGTTCACCTCTTATATGACAATAATCACCAATCCGGATTCTCTCGCGAATTTTGAGGTTGTTCACGATGTTGGAGGTTTTATACAAAACACTGTGTCGCCCTATTACATAAAGTCTCTTTGATGGTAAGAATTTATCAACTATGAATTTCATTATCGTGCGCATAGGATTAATGTTGGCTGACTCTTTAATGCAAGTTTTCAGAAACTATACGTTGATAAAATATATTCAAAATCCAGAATTCGTTTATCATAGCTATGTCGTTCCGTGCAAGCTTTCTGCCCAGCCTTAGCAATCCTCTCCCGTTCGGTATCATGAGACAGATAGTACCCAACTTTCTCAATCAGATCAGAGAAGTTATCATAGGCTACGACTTCCGTTCCCGGTTGGAACAAAAGATCCAGGTTCACGGCGCTTTCGGTCATCAGTAACGTTCCGCATCCCGTCGCTTCGAATAAGCGCATGTTTCCGGATATACCTTGAGCAACGTCAATATGAAAATTGAGGGAGAGTTTGGATCGATTGAGAGTCCGGTACATCTCGAGCCCCCACAATTCTCCTCCATAGCTGTTCCAGAGTAATGGTTTACCAAAAGGGAAGAAGGGACGCCTGAGCCCATAACCGAAGGTCTTGATGTCGATGCCATTCGCTAAGAGAAGTTCAAGTCCCTGAACTCTGCTGCGATGCGTCTTCTTTGATAGTCCTCCAATAAAGCAGACATCCATGGTTTTCTTATCATCGAGGGTAGAGAGGATTTCCGCATCAAAGGCGACTCTGAGAAGCTCTGCGCTCATGCCCATTGCTCTGAATCTTTCCACGAATAAATCGTTTGAAGAAATAAGACAGCGTATACTGGAAAAATCGAGTCGTTCACTGTACGGGCAGGAGATCCAAGCAAAGATGTTTTTTGTCGTTTGAGAGACTCTGTTGATGAAGTGGCCGTAATAATCAAACATACTCCCCATGAAAAAGACATCGGGAGCGAAATCCTCCACCTGCCGTAAGACGACGTCATACTTTGACAACCCCGACCCGCCAATTTTATGCTCGGCAAGCCATTTATTTTGAAGAAAGGCATCGTTGCCGATTACCAGTTTTACGTCATGTCCTCTTTTCTTAAAATGGTTATAGTAGGAAACAAAACTGCCGAAATAATCATCGAACAGCAACTTCTGATGCTGATCGTAGGAGAGCCCCTCTGTTTTATGCGAGGCATAAAAAGCATTTAGGTAAGCCTGATAGTAGTCGGCCAGCAAAAAAATCTTCATTCTTGGGTGGTTACCTTTTCAGGAACGTTCTTTCAAACCAGAGGTAGTGCAGGTATCTCCACGCGGTTTCGACATTCTGCCACGTCCATGACCGTTTGTCCATGTTTTCTTGGATATATCTTTTAAGCTGGGGCATATTAATCAATGCATGCTCTTTGCTCTTATTCAAAAGATCTCTAACCCACGGTTGGAGAGGACCATTGAGCCACTCCGGCAAAGGCGAATTAAATCCGATTTTCTTTTTTGACATTCGAATGCTGTCAGGCATTTTACCAGACATGCCGATACGCGCAACCCTCTTTGTATAGCCATCTCCGATTTTACTGCTGTCGGGCAGGGAGAAGACAAAGGTTACGAGCCTCCAGTCCATGAACGGCATCCTTACTTCTATGCCGTGCGCCATGGATATGCGATCGAAATTCCTCAGGATTGTTGGAAGAATGTCGGAGTGGAACATAGGGTAAAGCATGCGGTTGACGGTGCCCCAGTGAGACGGCAATCTATCGTTTTCCCCCGGGAATGCAAAATCTCCATGGCGGGAAGGCATGCTCCCCCGCCTAAGGAATGCTCTGCTGGAACGCCCCATACTATTTGCGATGCGACGCAAGAGAGCAAAATTCCGAAGATAGAGAAGGGCTGGCCTGCTTGAAGTTATGATAGTATGGAAAAGACCTCTGTTCTCTTCCATGGAGATATAGCCGCCCATGAGTTCATCAGCCCCGTGGCCATCAAGCGAAACCACGACCCTGGACTTGCGTAGTTCTCGATAAATAAGCCATGCAGGAGTCGGAAGTCCAATGTACACATCATCAAAGTCGGAGAGCACGCGGTCGATGTCCAAGAGCGCGTCGTTCTCCGTGACGGGCATCAGCGTAGCCTTTACTCCGGCAAATAGAACTGCCTCCTGTGCCTGAGGGCTTTCATCATTCACCGCGCCGGGAAATGTCGCTACAAAGGCGTGCTGCCAGTCTTTGGCCTGCCGTGATCCGTGTTGATGCTTCCCAATATCCGCGAGGGCGCAAACGACCGCGGTCGAATCGAAACCACCGCTTAGGCAGGTGCCGATCGGTACATCGCTGCGCATCCTGAGACGGATAGAGTCATAAAACAATTCCTGAAATCTTTCTGCCTGCGCCTCAAAAGACGATGGTATCTCCAGGAGATGGTCAAGGGTGTTCCACCAGCGGACGACGGACAGCTTTCCATCCTTGACAAGTCCGTAGTGACCTCCTGGCAGGCGACGGATGCCAAGGAGCATGGTCCGAACAGTTCCTTCAATGCCGAAACCATTGCGCAGGAACACATCAGCGCTCTCGCTATCTATTGCAGGTTCGTATCCTTCAAGATGTTTGAACGCTTTTAGCTCCGACGCAAATGCGAAGCGGGCTCCCGTGAGATGATAAAGAAAAGGTTTAATTCCGAACCGGTCTCGGGCGATAAATAGCGTCTGCTCCAACGTATCAAATATTGCAACAGCCCACATGCCGTTAAACCGCAACAGCATGTCAGGGCCCCATTCTTGGTATGCTCCGAGGATAACTTCCGTGTCGCTTTGCGAACGGAAAGAATGTCCTTTCTGCTCCAATTCGATACGAAGTTCGAGGAAATTATAAATCTCGCCGTTGTAGGTGATCCAATATCGGCCCCCTGAGTATGACATCGGTTGACAACCTTCTTCGGAAAGGTCGAGGATGGAGAGACGGCGGTGACCAAGTGCGATTTCGCCACTTTCATTAAACCAGGTTCCCCGTCCATCCGGGCCACGGTGGGCGAGGGAGTCCGTAAACTGATCGAAAGTGGATCGGTCAACAGGGCTTTTATCAAAGTTCCATATTCCTGTAATTCCACACATATTTTCAGACTCTGTTAGCCGAATTCAGGTCCGACGCCGTTTTACGACAAACAACGTACAATTCGTCGCCGATTTCCCCAGTTTCAATGAGTTGAAATCCGAATCGTGTAAACAGGGCGGTTAAAGCGCTAAGATTGAAAAATTGAACATGGTGGGGAACGATATAACTCCACCACCAGACGCCTTGTTTCTTCGCACTTGGACAATCGCTATTCGGCGTCACGAGCATCAGCAGACCGTTTTCCCGGATGTGGTTCTTAAGGACCGAAAAGATTTCGTCAAGATCCCATATGTGCTCTATAACGTCGGAACAGTAAATACAATCAAATATCTCCGAAACACTTTTCGAAGTCAACGGCTTGTCAATTATTCGTAATTGCGGATAGCGTTCTCTGCATTTTATCACGTAATACTGATTGATCTCGCAGCAGCTGACATCAATATCCGGCATGGCAATTCTTATGAATTCTGCGAAAGCTCCCATGTTGGCACCGAAGTCCAAATATGTTGATATTTCTTCATGGTAATTTGCTAGTATCGTATAAAGCAGCTTAAACTTGACGTCTACGGAACCAATGTTTTCCAGTGGTGAAGAGATGATATTCGAAACCATCGCAGTAGAGATCAAAGGTTGTGTCTGGCTTAAATAAGGTTCAACGACTTTATCAAAAAAAAGAGGATGATTCTCGACGTTTTCAACAAGGCCTTTATAACTTGCGGGAACAAAGACGAGCCCACAGTTTCGGCAACGGTGTAAGTCAAATTTAGCAAGTTTGTAAGCAGGGTCTATGATATCGTTGTAAACGCTTAAACTTGAACCCCAGTGAACCAAGTGAGTCTTGTAATAAGGGACGGTTGAAAAAAAGATAAAATTATTACTGTAGCAAGCTGGACAAGCAGTCGGGCATGGTCTTGTCAAGTCTTTGGGCTTGCCTCGTGTGGCGCCAGCAAGCATTAACAGGGGAGCAATCACAAAGAGCAAGTAACGATTATACAGCACTGTTCTCATGAGACCGGAAATGGCGCTGTTCGTTTTCTTTATAAAGATCTGGATTGATTCACGCATGGTTGTTCTTATAAGGCTACGCTTTCTAAAAAAATCATAAATGTGAAGATGTTAATAGTCCGGTAAAAAGTTGCAAACAGATGCGCCCAGCCTGTCATTCTTACGAGATCTGTAGTAGAAAAAAATGGCTCAAAATGAATATGTTTTCGGTAAAACTCGCTAAGATTTTCGAAACGCAGATACGCCGGAATCCGGATTTTCATCACAATCATTTGCCAAAGGAGGACTAAAATTTATCAAGATCTCTACGCGGTCCGCAACATCAAACTCCTGATAAGTGTTCTCATAAATTGACTCCGCTCCCTTCCATGAGGTAGCAGCCCGTTCACCGCTACTATCACCCCGAACATTGTGACAGATACAGCGAGATATGCCAAAAACAACTGAGTCCATGTAACAACACGAATTTCGCCAACAAACAAAACCGCAAAGGCGATCGAAAGACCGACGATGATCGGTGCGTATAAAGATGTGACAATATAGCTTAAGGGTAGAAGCTTCCCAAATATTTTTTTGAGCATGATGTTAACGAACACTATTTGGGCTGATACAGCCGCTACCCCGCTCCACCCCGCTGCCCTGAGGCCGAACCTAGGAAGCACCAAGGCGCTGACGATTACCGTAACAACGCCGGTTGTGATCGACAACAGGGTAATCGCCCTTGTTCGTCCTGTGCCGAGTAAAAAAAAGTAACTCGCGTTCGTTGCAGAACCGAGTGTACCGACCACAGCGAGGGTCTGGAGAACAAGCCCCCCTTCTCGGGCGACATCACTGTTGATCCAAAGTGCTATGAGGTCATGAGCAAGGGGGATGAGCGGCGCTATGATGCACACGGCCACTACTGTCAGCATCCAGCTCGCTTTCATCAATGCATCAGCGTTCAGCTCCAGCGATTCATTGCTCAAGGAACTGAAGGCGGGGAAAAGGACTTCAGACATAGTGAATATCGAGCTATATGCCCTCTGTTGTATAGTCAAGGAAACATTATAAATACCGACCGCCGCGGGCATGAGAAATGCGCCCAGAAGATATTTATCTGCCTGACCCGCCATGATGCCGCCCAATTGCGATATTGCCTGCCATCCGCCGAAATGAAAAGAGCTTCTCCAAACTTCGCGATGAAAAACCGGTCGAATCCTGGCGGCAGGGAAAATCCTCTTCGCGATTGCGTACCAGTAAAAAAAATTAATGAAGCTTCCAGCAACCGTTGCCCCGGTATATCCGATCAGGCCGCCTCCGCCCAATACAAACAATAAAATCAGTATTGAATTCGTAAGCATGATAATAATGTTCCCTGCAGCGACGAAATTGTATTTCTGAAAAGCTGCCGGGATTCCTATTAGAACGGCTGTAGCCTGGTTGAAGAACCAGCCGGCCGCCACCAGATAGAGGCAGATTTTGACTGTTTCCAGGTCATTCGCTTCGATACGGAAAAAGGCGGTGAAGATGAATCTTCCGAAAATCGCTATAACAATGGCGCCCCCTAGTCCGACAATAAGGTTCATGAAGAAGGTTGTGCTGATATACTGCTCAGCTTTGTTTAAATCCCCCTCATGAACATATTGGGACACATATTTGACTGTTGCTTCACCAAAGCCTAAATTGGCAAGGCTCAGTGGTGCGAGAACAGCGGTAATAAGACCGAACAAACCGAAAGACGCTATCCCAATTTTGTTCACGACAAGAGACATCACGACAAGGCCCAGAACCGTCGTAACAAAAAAACCGGAGATGTGCCAGAGAGCGTTTTTAACCGTTTTTACCGCTAATGTTTGATTTTGAGACTGCATGTTATCAATTTCCTCATCGCGAAACGGCGGAGTCGAGACGGCTAACGATTCCGTCGACATCCAGCAAAGTATTTACAATGAAGTCGGGCCCATATTTTTTGAGCGCAGACTCATTTCTGATGCCGGTCGTAACCGCACATGTCGCTATCCCGAGTTTTTTGCCAGTAGTTATGTCCAAGCCACTGTCTCCCACGATTAGAGAGGGCGACGTAATCCCCAGTCTTTCCAGAGTTTCTGCTTTTGAGGAAAGAACAGCCTTGCTCCGTTCTGCGACGGAAAGTTCCGGAGCAAGAACTGCTGTGAAGAAGTGTTCTATATTGAGCCAACGAAGCTGTTTTTGAAACATCGGGCGATTTCGTCGCATTGATATGAGATAGCATGCGTGCCTCGAGGAAAGCCGGTCTAAGACGGCTGCTGCATCATCAAAAAGCCGATCGTTTTGAAGGAATTGTTCCAGCTCGATTTTATTTATTATATGCTGACTCAGCAAATCTGGATCAAGATCAGGCAAATGTGACGCGTCTAATATTTCTTTATTGGATGTCTCCGAACGTTTAAGTTCCCAGTATTGCCTCTGCGTCATTGCACTCCCGCCATGCATGCGCACAAAATCGGAATAAACGGAGAAATATTTCCCGGAAATGTCAACAATCGTTCCATCAAAATCGAAAAAAAGCATCATGGCATCAGTGACCGGTCCGGTTCAGAGTGACGCGACAATAATGAGGCTTGAGCAGTATTCCGGGAGTTCTTTGCCGACCTCGTACAGACCATCAACAATCTTGGGATCCCAGGATTCCATCTGTTTGTGAGACAGCGGTTTGAGAAGTATCCCACCGACATGTTTGATCTGATAGCCGGAACTGATGAAAACGTTCTTCAGGCGTTCCCTGTCATAAACGTGCTTGTGACCTTTTTGAATGTCGGCGTTGGTGAGGTCATAAAAATCATGAATTAGGCCCATTGCCTTGCCGATCCTCTTGTGAAGGCCAAGAGCGTTCGGAACTGTCATCACGAGCAGGCCCTTTGGTGTGAGCCATGATTTTAATCGCTTAAGAAATGCCGCAGCATCATCAACATGTTCGAGAACATTAGTTGACACTATAAAATCAAAAGGGTTCGCTGGTGCATAGTTTTCAAATAACGTGCATACATAGGATATATTTTGTGCTGCATTGTACCTTTTTGCTTTTAAAATCTTTATGTCTGATCCATCGATACCGACAACATCTTTAAACTTTGGAGCCAGCGTCTTGGTAAGAGCTCCAACTCCGCAGCCGATATCCAGCATTGAATCGCCGATACAAAAGCCGCTGATCGCTGATATCTTATATTTCATCAATACTTTTTCAAAGCCCTCGTCTTCACAGAAGTTGAGGGCTATGTCGTTCAGCTTGCTCAAAGATATGTGTTTCGTGGCATCGTTTTCGGTCATCTTATTCGCTTTCGTAGTATATTTTACTTAAAGCCACTCGCAGGGGGGTTAGTTCCAGTACACCCAAAGCTTGAATGAGTTTCCGTATGTCGAACACGTAATCGCTTCTCGGTTTAGTCCGGTTACCATATTCAATTTGGAAATCTCTGTCTGCAAGCTCTCTTAATATATCCACGATTTGAATCAAGGATTGACTTTTACCACTTGCAATGTTAAAGATTCCCGCAGTTTTGTGTTCGCAGAACTCAGCTACTATTCGTCCTAAGTCCTCGACGAAGAGATAATCCCTCAGGTCCATTCCGTCGCCGTTTATCATAACGGTGCCCGTCTTCTTGATGCTTTTTATAATTGACGGAATAAACTTATTGCTCCGGTCGTCCTTGCCGACAATCTGGCATAGCCGCAGGATACACGTCGGCACGCTGAAATTTGATCCCCAAAGTTCTACAAACTGTTCACCGATCCGTTTGCTCATGGAATAATAGTTTTGCGGTGATACTTCACTTGATTCGGTAATAACATCGCTGATCTTATAAACGTCAACAGTGCTCAGTTTGACAAAATAGAGCGGAGGATGGCCCTCCAGTGCTTTTAATATATTCCGAGACATTACTATGTTGTCGAAATAATCATCGGAGGAGGGACCTAGAGGTATTTTTGCCGCCGCGTCGATCACAACATCAAAATGCTTGCCATTAATGGCATTCTTCAGAGTATCAAGTGATCCTAGATCCGATTGCAGCAGTTCCCAATTTACATTCTTCTCCGAGTCAATTTGCCTCACGACGCCGGTAACTATATGTCCTCTCTTGCTTAACTCCTTGGAAATTGCGCCGCCAATAAAACCGTTTGCACCTGTTACGAGTACCCTCATTGAGGTCGGCCCTTTTCTCGTATACAAGCCTGGCGCTGACGCAGAGCGAGATCATAGGAGTCTATTTCGTTCATGGATACCAATGTCGGTTCGCAATCCATACCGCGAACCCATGCCATGCCGGGTGTCAATGGATTGATCCTTCGTTGCGGCAGGGGCGGAGCTTCTCCGTAGCCGAGTTTAACGTAGATGTACGGCATATTAAGGCCTGCGGCAGTGAAGAAATAATGGGTGGTAAAAAACCGGCCGATATTGATTTCGGTCAGATTGGGCACTCCCTTTTTGTCATACGTCAAATCTACGCCAAATATCCCATTCGGCTGATTGTCGATTGCCAAAATAGCCTTCTGGGCAAGATCATCCACATAGGGATCGGAAACAGTGACCCCCGTGCCCGTAATGCCAGTGACGCCGGAAGGGGCGCGGTTCGCAAATTCCCAGTAAAGGCGTTTGCGGCCCTGAGCTACGATAAGCTCACCCTGATGCCAGATGGACTGCCACGTTATCGTTTGCGATTCAAGGCACTGTGCAGCGGTAAAATTTCCCCAGCCACGGTACAGATCAATCCAACGACGTGCTGTATCCAAATCGTCAGTGGGTAGAGCACCTTTTCCTGCAGAACCCCTAATTTCGCGGATCCAGATTTTTGGGCCAAAACGATCAAATGCGGTATTTAGGTCGGTTACATTTTCTATGAGCATGGTTTCGGGCACCGGCAATGCCGCGGCCTTCCAGCGTTCAAAGGACGCATACTTGTTTTCGCAAATGTCTATCGTATGGTGATTGGGCAGATTGGTTCGTATATGCAGTTTATCGCGGAGCTCAGAAATAGTAAGCATCTCGTAACTCATCTGGCAATGCAGGAATTCAGCACCGGTTTCCCTTACAATGTTAAAAAGTACATCGAAATAGGAAGGGTCATTCACTTTTGGGATGAGATATTTTTCGTCGGTTTCAGCCCGCTGGAGAGTGTACTTGTTCGCATCGACGCCAATGATCCAAAAAGGCTCTGGAGCATTATGGAGAGATCTTACAAAATTGGTTGCCGGTGCACCACCGGCCGATGTAATCAAAATTCGTTTCATGGTTGGCATCCCTTTAATCCGATGTGGATTTTATTATGAATAACTTACTAAGAAATCTGGCCGGACAATATCTTAATCACTTCCCGAGCATGTTCGGTTCCCGTAAGGCACTTTTGCCCTTTTTGGATACAATCGACAAAATGATCGATTTCCACTTTAAGGGGTTCTTGAAAATCAATTTTCGGCAGAAGAACATCGCCTGATCGATGAGCAAAGGTCTGAAAATTGGGATTGTCGTAATCCATGTCAGAACCCAGCTTTGCCTTTGGATCGATTCCCTTGTCGTAGATGGCAATCTTGTTATCTGCCATGTCGTCATAGACTATCATTTTTTTGGAACCGACTACAGTTATGAGCCTGACCTTCTGCGGATCGAGCCAGCTGACGTGTATGTTCGCCATGACTTTGTTGGGGTAAGAGATATTCAAGAATACTACATCATCGATCCCTTTCTGGACGTAATCGATCCCATGCCTGCATACCGAAACAGGGGCGGGGTCTCCAAGCCAGTACTGGATGATGCTCACATCGTGCGGTGCAAAATTCCAGAGCGCATCCACATCGGAGCGGATACGTCCCAGATTGAGCCGCTGGCTGTAAATATATCTTATTTCTCCTAATTCATTCGAATCAATCAGCTTTTTCACATAACGGACGGCCGCGTTGTAAAGAAAGGTATGGCCGACCATGGCGACCAGTGTTTTCTCCTCGGCCAGCTTTTTCATGTGGTCCACTTCTTCAATCCGTCTTGCAAGCGGCTTTTCGACAAGGATATGTTTGCCAGCACTCAGGGCTTTAATGGCAAGATCATAGTGCGTGGCAACCGGTGTTGCGATAATAACCGCGTCGATATTGCGATCGTTGAAAATATCAGTAGGGTCCGCAGACGTGAGCACAGATGGGTAAAGGCCGTTCACATAACTTCGACGCTCGGGAGCCGCATCGACTACTCTGATGACCTGACATCGTTTGTTTGCGACTAAATTACGGAGCAGATTCGGGCCCCAATAGCCGACTCCTATTTGTGCTATCTTGAGTAAAGAGTTATTCCCTGGATTATCTTGCAATGCCATCAAAACCTCGCTTTTGTCTTATTTCGCGGCCCGCTTTACCTGCTCGATAATAAAGCTGACCTGATCGTCTGTAATGTCTCCATGGATCGGAAGGCTGAGAATTTCATCTTTCAAGGAGTGGGCAATGGGAAAATCTTCGGATTTATGGCCAAGGTACTCATATGCCTTCAAGAACGGCAAGGGGATGGGATAATGAATTCCAGTGCTTATTCCCTGTTCTTTTAATCTGGCGATCAGTTGATCTCGTTGCTTAACTCGGATAACATAGAGATGATACACGTGTTTCACATTCGGACGGACTGTCGGAGTGACAACCACATTACGCAATTCTTCATCATACCGTTTCGCGACAGAACGCCTCCGGTCGGTCCATTGTTCAAGATATTTGAGTTTTACCTCGAGAATCGCCGCTTGTATCCCGTCGAGTCTGCTGTTCGTTCCCTCAAATTCATGGTTGTATTTTTCAACCCTCCCGTGATTGGCATACATGCGTGCTTTTCTGGCAAGTTTCTCGTCGCCAGTAACGATTGCTCCTCCGTCGCCATAGGCTCCAAGATTCTTACCTGGGAAGAAACTGAAACAAGCGAAACCACCGAACGTGCCGATGCTTCGCCCCTTATCGCGTGCTCCGTGAGCCTGCGCTGCATCTTCAACAACAAAAAGCTTTCGCGTTTTGGCTACCTCCAATATATCGTCCATCGCGGCAGGTTGCCCGTACAAATGGACGGGAACTATGGCTTTTGTTCTTGAGGTGATAGCTGCGGGTATTTTTTGCACATCGATGTTATAAGTTCTTTCGTCGCAATCAACGAATACCGGTCTGGCCCCCGTCAGGGTAATTGCTTCAGACGTTGCAATGAAGGAATTCGCCGCTGTTATCACTTCATCTCCATTATTGATTCCCAGGACTTTTAATGCGATATACAGAGCATCCGTTCCGTTCCCTACGCTGATGCAGTATTTTGTCCCGACATAATCGGCAAAATGATGTTCAAACTGTTCAACATATTTTCCCCCGATAAAGGCAGAATCCTGGATGACATTATGTATTGCCTGGTCAATCTCAGTTTTGATATTAAGGTATTGTGAATGGAGATCAACAAAAGGAATCCTCATCGTCAAAGTGATCCTCCGATAATTTTATATACTGCCGGCTGTATGCTCCATGGACAACGTTCGCTGTCCACTGTTGCTCTTTGTACACACCCTGATTTGATATTTTCGTAGCGCTGTATTCTTAAGAAAATTCTCATAAAACTTAGCTAATCTTGCATTGCGTGATGTTTTGTATATATCCTTTTGCGGCAATTTTCTTAATAGAAGAATTGACCAGTCCCAGGGTGAGACGAGATGGCCGCTCCGGTCGAGCCGGATGCGTAAATCGTAGTCCGCTCGCTTGCTGAGGGCCTGTAGGAAACGGTATTGATCTATATCGGCCGGGGAAGAATATTCAATGTTCATGGTATGAACATAGCATGGCGGGCGCTCGATTGTCAAGAATTTGTTCAGCTGAACAACACGATCAGGATCATTCGGCGTCGTGCCCACAGTCTTCGAGTTGAAGAATATCACTACGACTCAAGGTACTGAACTCTGTGTTACCTGAGAGCTGGAAAATCGGGCACTCCCGATCAAATTACCGCTCAAGCTTGTACCTGATCCTTAATAAAATACATAGCTTCAAAGAAGTATGTTTGAACCCTGGCTTCTCGCAAATATAACTTTTTCCAAAGACTGGGAATAGGATAGTCTTTAGGTGTAATGGTTATTCCGTCGACAGCATTTTGACTCACCCACCACTGTTTTGAATAAAAATAACCTTTCGTTAATTTGTCAATAAGTTTGAAATATGCGTGAATTTGGTCGACTTTCATCTCATGAAGGGACGAAATATTGATAAACAGATCAACACTTTTCGCAGGAAGCATTTCTGCCTGGTGTGGCAGAATAAAAGCGATATCGGCATTATTGAATTCTTCTTCCACATCGCTGAATCGATCAAATGGTCTAAAGGCGAATATTTTTTTGTCCCGAAAGACGGAAGTGAGGTAGTGCTGAGATACATACAATGCTGGTGGAATATCAATAATAATATATTTACACTTGGGTAATGCCTTCAAGAAAACAAAGGCATTCCTGCCATAGCCTGCCCCAAGTTCACAAATCGTTTTATCACTAGTTGCTGATGCTTCAAAGTGCTCGCGAATGGAGTAGTATTCCAAAACTGAATTAGCCAGGTCCTGGGAAATTAATTTTCCCTGAAGATATATCTTGAAAGGATTCCCTTCGAGGGGTTCGTGAATACGTGACAGAAGATGGTCAGAATCAAACCGCTCTGTAAATTTCCACAACATTCTCGTAAATACTGTTAGTTCTCGTTGCTGAACAGGGTTGAGGGGAAAAGATGGATCATGCGCAAAAATATCTTTAAGTATGGCAGGCCATGCCCAGAGTCTTGTACGCCTGCGCAAGTAACGGAACTGTTTATCTTTGCGCCCTATAACCCACGTGAAATAGTTTTGAGCAACTGTTTGTTTAATATTGTCGAGACCGCCGGATTCCAGTTGCTGAATATTTTTCGAGTTGAGAGCTTCCCAGAATTTCGACGGAAGGTACACTGCATTGCCACGCGCGAGAGAGTCGAACATTGATTGCAATATATCATTCATAAATAATTGCTCCTGATAAAAGAAAGGTTATATTCTACAATAGAAGATGCCGGCTTATTTCAGACTAAAGCGAAACTTTCGCACCTCGTGCCAATCTATCCATGTCTGGGTGGCCGGCAATGCCAGAATGGTAATCAAGCCCGACCATTAAAATGCTACAACCAACCCCCTAATCAGGACTGCCCGTTGGACAGTTTGAGTCGAAATCCCTTGCGTTTTTAGACGATGTTTTATTTGCAGACGACTCTTAGTCTCAATTATTATACACAACAAATCTCAACAAGGATAAGGGAATAATCACTTGTTTAGTGATTGCTGTCTACGTTATATTTATTTTGTAAATATCTCTCCAGCGCATCCCGCCACGACGGCAGAGTAATCCCGAGTGCGCGGGCCTTTGTGTTCTCCAAGGCGGAATAGAGCGGCCTCCTCATGTCACCGCTCTTGCCACCACGGTTGACTGGAATCACCTTGACTGGAAACCCCATGATTTCGTAGATGGCTTTGGTAAATTCGTACCAGCTGCATTGACCTTCGTTAGCTAAATGATAAATGCCCATCTCTTTCTCAGAATGTTCAATGAGCTGTAATACTGCTTTACTAAGATCGCTTGTCGAGGTTGGCGAAACAATCTGGTCGCTTCCCATTTCCAGCGTGGTCTGAGCTTTCGCATCGTGGATGCGCTTGTCAACGAAATTACCGCCTTTCGATTGTGCGCCCAATACACCGTATAACCCGCATGTTCTGATAACGATTGCACGACAGGGTGCGGCGGAAAGCGCCGCATGCTCGCCGACCAATCGCGACATGCCGTAAATCTGAAGCGGGGCGGGTTTATCATCTTCAAGATAGGGGGTTCGTTTCTCCCCTCCGAATACGTAATCGGAACTGAACGTTATGAAGAGGGCTTCAACGCGGTTGCAGGCGGCAGCCAAGTCCCGCACTGCAACGCAATTGACGAGAAACGCCGTTGCAGGTTCAGTCTCGCATAAGGGTACGTTATGGAACGCGGCGGTATTGATTACGGCATCAGGTCGGCAGCTTTCTACGGTGGTATTGATGGATGCAAGCGACCGTATATCAAGTTCATTGTGATCAGGAGCGGATATCTCATGGTTCGTGTTATTCCGCAGGATGTCTCCCCCGAGTTGCCCTGTTTTTCCTATCAAGAGAATCTTCATTGTGTAGCCCTGATGTAGAGAGGATAGGTGCGATCTTTGTCCGACATTACCGGATCGGGCAAGGGCCAGACGATTCTGAATTCAGGGTCGTCCCACCTGACGCCGCGTGCGTGTTCGAGAGAATAAAATTCAAACATCTGGTAAAAAACTTCGGAGTCGTCTTCAAGGGTCTGAAATCCGTGAGCAAACCCTTCGGGAACGTACAACATCCGGTGGTTGTTCGCGGTCAGTTCGACAGAAACCCAAGAACAGTAAGTAGTCGATTCCGGTCGCAGATCGATAATAACGTCATAGATAGCGCCTCGGGTGCAGCGGACGAGTTTTGCTTCCGCTTTGGGTGAAATCTGAAAGTGCATACCACGTAGAGTGCCTTTTTTCTTGTTGAAAGAAACGTTGGACTGCGCAATTGCCGGTTTCAAACCATGGGTGATGAATTCTTGCTGGCAAAAACTACGCGCGAAGTATCCCCGCTCGTCGATTCTCAGCTCCAAGTCTATCTGATATGAGCCTCGCAGTTTTGTTTCTGTAAAAATCATCACACAATCCTGACTTCTGGGATGGGGAGAATGAATTTACCGCCTTTTTTCCGGAACGCCTTCTGCTGTTCCAGTATCTCATCGGCAAAGTTCCAGGCCAGGAGCAGCACGTAATCCGGCATGTCCAGGATGAGCTTGTCAGGGTGATACACTGGAAGGTGCGCGCCTGGCGTGTAGAGATTTTGCTTATAGGGGCTCTTATCCACGGTATACTCGACGAGGTTCGTCGTGATGCCGCAGTAATTGAGCAGGGTATTGCCCTTGGCCTGGGCTCCATAAGCCGCGATCCGTTTGCCTGATGATTTCATGTTATTGAGCAGGGACAGGAGGGACGACTTTATGCCTCTCGTTCGTTCTGAGAACGCTAGGTAGGTATTTTTTTTGTCGAGCCCCTTATCGAGTTCCGCGTTAATAAGAGCCGTGACCGTCTCGGTTTTTTTATGTGCTTCCTTATGCCCGATGAAATAGATTATCGAACCGCCGTGTATCGCTACACGCTCGGCATCAAAGACTTCCATATCGTAAAGATTGAATAAATAGGACATGGCGCGGACTGAAAGGTAGGAGTAGTGCTCGTGATACACAGTGTCGAACTCGTTCTTTTCCACAAAGTCGATGAGATAGGGGGCTTCGATGGCGACTGTGCCATGCGGGGAGAGAAGGCTTTTTAGCCCTTTCGCAAAACCATGGATTTCCGGCACATGGGCAAACACATGTCTTCCTAGTATGACGTCTGCTGTCCCGTGTTGTTTTTTAACTTCCTCCGCAGTCGTTTCATTGAAGAATGCATTGACCGTGTTGATGCCTGCGTGCATCGCTACTTTTGCGATGTTCGAAGCGGGCTCGATACCGAGCGTTTTGACTCCGGTTTTTTTAAAATACTGCAATACTGTGCCGTCATTGCTTGCAATTTCGACGACCTGTGATCTTTGCGTGAGGCCGAACTTTTTTTGAAAACTCTTTGCCAAATAGTCCGCGTGTTTATGAATAAGATCTGACGTTGCCGAAAAATAGATGTAGTTTTTGAACAGCGCATCAGGTGTAACAGCATACCCGATTTGCACAAGGCCGCATTCCTCGCAGAAATAAACATCAAGAGGATACTTCGGCTCTTGCCCCGAAGCGAGTTCTTCTTTATTCAAGAAACTATTGGCCAGTGCCATCGTGCCCAGTTCCAGGAACTTGAAAATGCTTTCCTTGCTACAGAATCTGCAATTCATGCTTTTGTTGCTCCCTTGGCGATATAATCATCTATCTGTCTCGTGCAAATGGCGGCTACATCCTCGTGGGCGGTGTAGATTTGCGTCCACTCAACGATGCTGTCGATTGCCATTTCGAGATCCCATTGCGGATGCCAGCCGAGCTCGGTCTTGGCCTTAGAACAGTCCAATTTCAAATAGTGCGCCTCATGGGGATGCGTACCTTTAGAAATCGAGTATGATGCGCCATTTCCCCATTTTGCGCACAGACGCTCCACCAGCCAGGCTACCGGTTTCGCATCGCTGTCATCAGGGCCGAAGTTCCATCCGCCGTTAAAACGAGGACCCTCAACAACGAGTCTCTGCGCCAGCAACAGGTAACCTGAAAGCGGTTCAAGTACATGCTGCCACGGTCTGATGGCATGCGGGTTACGAATAACGACTTTTTCCTTTTTCAAAATTGCTCTGATGAAGTCCGGGATTAGCCTGTCCAATGCCCAGTCTCCGCCGCCGATGACATTGCCTGCCCTGGCTGATGCGATTGCTACACCATGCATCGCATAATCCTTCTCGTTGAAGTAGGAACTACGGTAGGCCATAGTTACGAGTTCGGAACAGGCCTTGCTATTCGAATAAGGATCGTACCCGCCCATCGGTTCATTCTCACGGTAGCCCCATACCCATTCCTTGTTCTCATAGCATTTGTCCGTCGTAACATTGATGACGGCTTTCACGCTTTTGGTTGCGCGTACCGCTTCGAATAAATTGACTGTGCCCATGACATTGATAGAATAGGTATCTACGGGGATTTTGTAGGAATCCCGAACGAGGGGCTGCGCAGCCATGTGGATCACGACTTCAGGCTCTGCGGCCTGCATCGCTTTGGTAAGCAGTTCCCCGTCCCGTATATCGGCAATCGTTGTGCGAACAAGCTTGTCGATCCTGCTGAGTTCATAGAGACTGGGATTGGTTGGTGGGTTTAAGGCGTAGCCTGTGACCTTCGCATCGAGTCGATTAAGCCAGAGGCAGAGCCACGATCCCTTGAAGCCTGTGTGGCCGGTGATGAAGATCTTTTTGCCTTTCCAGAAATTCGCGTCGACCATGTCCCGTTGCCTCCGCGTCATTTCCACACCTTCCATGGAGCGTTGCCGCTGTTCCATAGGTCCTCAAGGTGCGTCTTGTCTCTTAAGGTATCCATTGGCTGCCAGAAGCCGACGTGCTTATATGCCACGAGTTCATGATCACGGGCAAGTCCCTCGAGCGGTTCTTTTTCGAACACCGTTGAGTCACCGGAGATTCGGTCGAGCATTTTCGGCTCCAGCACGAAAAACCCTCCATTGATCCAGGACCCGTCTCCCACGGGCTTTTCCTGGAAAGAATTTACATGGTGCAAGGCGTCGAGGCTTAATGCTCCAAAGCGACCGGAAGGTTGAGTTGCCGTAACCGTGGCGGATTTGCCATGTTGCTTATGAAATGCAAGGAGTTCCGTAATGTTGACGTCCGATACCCCATCCCCGTAGGTAAGCATGAAGGTGTCTTTTCCAACGTAGGGAGAAACGCGTTTCAATCTGCCTCCAGTCATTGTATCTGTACCGGTATCCACCAAAGTGACCTTCCAAGGCTCAACGTACTGCTGATGCACTTCCATCGTATTTTTCTGCATATCAAAGGTCACATCGCTCATATGAAGAAAGTAATTTGAAAAATACTCTTTAATCATGTAGCCCTTAAAGCCGAGACAGATGATGAATTCATGGAAACCATAATGAGAATATATTTTCATAATGTGCCACAGGATTGGCTTTCCGCCGATCTCGACCATAGGTTTGGGACGCACGGTTGTCTCTTCGCTGAGCCGCGTGCCAAGTCCTCCGGCAAGGATAACGACTTTCATGTTTACCATTCTCCTTTTAGCTTATTTTCCAACCCATGAGGGTGAGATCATCACCCATTAAATGATCATTCTTATTTCTTTATTTTCAACGCCATGAAGTAGTGGAGCATAATAGATTTTGCCCCGCTCCAAGGGGGACGGAACAATATAAGCCATTCATGTTCATGTTATGAACACATCGTGAAAGTATTGTTCTATCAATAATTTTTCCCCGAAATGAAGCAGAGGGAGCGGCTGATTTTAATGTTTCGAACCAGGCCTCGTAGGCAGATTCTCGCGAAAGATAAGGGAGCCCTATGGACATCCCAGGGGAAAGCTGTCTTGAACGTTTCCTATTTTTGGATGGAGGGATTTGTGGAAAAATCCTCATATGTTTTAACAAGACCTTCCTGAAGCGAAGTTTTATGGCGCCAGCCCAGCCGATGCAACCGGGAGACATCCATGAGTTTACGCGGTGTTCCATCCGGCTTGGTAGTGTCAAATTCAATCACACCATTAAATCCCACGACCTTTTTTATCGACTCTGCCAGTTCACGGATCGTGCAATCTTCACTGGTGCCGATATTTATCAACTCGCCGATATCGTGAGCAGAAAAATTTTCCATGAGAAATATGCACGCTTCGGCCATATCATCTGCGTACATGAACTCGCGGCGGGGAGTTCCTGTTCCCCACACGGTTACTGATGGCTGTCCTTTAACCGTTGCTTCATGAAATCGCCTCAGCAACATCGGGATGACATGAGCGTTTTCCGGATGATAGTTATCGTTGGGTCCATATAAATTCGTCGGCATCACGGAGATAAAGTTTGTTCCGTATTGTCTGTTTAAAGCATTGCACAGTTTAATGCCAGCAATTTTTGCAATGGCATAAGGTTCATTAGTGGGCTCGAGTGAGGATGTCAGAAGATATTCTTCTTTAATCGGTTGCGGAGCCATCTTGGGGTAAATACAGCTAGAGCCGAGAAACAGTAGTTTCTGGACGCCCTGGCGCCAGGCGGCCTCGATAACGTTGTTCTGGATTTTTAAATTGTCCAGGATGAAGTCCGCGGGGTAGGTGCTATTAGCATAGATGCCACCGACCTTGGCTGCGGCCAGGTAGACAACATCGGGACGTATTGAGCGGAAGAACTCGTTCACTCCCGAATGATTCAGGAGATCCAACTCGCTGCGGCCTGCAGTGATGATGTTTTGGTATCCGCAAGCGGTCAAACGCCGTACCAGGGCGCTTCCCACAAGCCCCCTATGCCCAGCGACGAATACTTTAAAGTGTGTGTGGTCCATTTATATCTATATCCCGAAATCCGAGATAACAACAATTTGAGCAAAGATATTCGCCCTGGTTATCGGCACAGCAGCAGCCGAAACCACCAAGTATCGTGCATGGTACCGCGACAATATCCTGAAAATCTATCCGATTAATATCCCCGCCAGGCGCGTGAACTTACCACCGAAAAAAATCTACTTGGGGACAGGATTGTTCTGCTCCGTAAATATAACTTGTATATCTTTTTTTTCGATACGTGCGGCTATCAGGGCTTCATAAATCGATTTTCTGTTCAGATACGACGTTACAACAATAATATCGTAATCCATTTCAACGGCAGACTTTATCGGCTTGATGGGCAGGCCGAAAAAAAGTTTGCCTTTCTTTTCTTCATCCAGAACACCGATAAGTTTTAAGTTGGTTTCCTGCAAGGTGATATACGCGATTTCCGCGACTTCATCGGCACCGGCAAAGATGATTTTACGCACGTCTTTTTTCTCCAAATCACGAAACAATTTAGTAAAGTTTGTCCGTGCCTCGCGGTAAATTCGCGTATAATCCTGCAGCAGGTGATAGGAGAGACGGGTTTTCTCGGCTAAACCCTTTGGGGTAAGGTAATAAGCGTATCTCTTTGGGGGTATCGCTGTAATGGTAATGTATCCCTTGGCAACCAGATTTTTGATATACGAGTTGACCAGTCCTAAAGCGATACCAAGACGCCCGCTCAGGTCGCGCTGGGTGAGGGAATCGTTGCTGGAAAGCTCATCCAGTATCTGCAAATTTCGGTATTGGTCCGCTCCGGTAGTGGATGTGCGATCTGTGTTCATATGATGAACATATCATGAAGGTCAGTATTATGTCAACCAAAAATGTTCAATGTCGCTTCTTGAATCCTCCGAATTAGAATGCTATAGTTTCATTGTATAAGTTTGCCCCGATATTTCGTAGCAGGAGATACTCCTCATGGAATTGAAGGTCTGTCTGGCATTGGGAGGAGGGGCGGCCAGGGGGCTTGCCCATCTGGGCGTGCTCAAGGTCTTTGAGGACGCTAAAATACCTATCGACATGATTGCCGGCACGAGCCTTGGCGCTCTGATCGGCGGACAGTATGCGTCGAAGCCCGATGCTTCTTACTGGATGGGGCGGGTGGAACAATATCTGCGCAGCTACCGATCTCGGAAAACACGGCTCGAATTCCTCCGGAAGCTTGAACAGCCGGCCAATAACCAGGGCTTTTTCAGCGACATGGCGACCTTGGTCCGCAAGGGATATTTCTGGGGGGTAACGGCGACGAAACCGGCTTTTATCGGTGAGCAAGAATATGAAGAACTCATCTATCCGCTTATCCCCGATATTTCGATAGAAGAAACTAAAATTCCCTTCAGCTGTGTGGCAACGGACATTCGGAACGGCAAGCGCGTTATGTACACAACAGGCAGGCTTCGCACAGCGGTCAGTGCAAGCTGTGCCCTCCCCGGTATTTTTCCGCCGGTAAATGACGGTGGCATGCTATTGGTGGACGGAGGATGGGTCGAACGCATTCCCGTGTTCTGCGCATGGGACATGGGCCCAGACGTTGTCATTGCCGTGGATGTCTCGAGCGATGTCGCCACCTTCGAAGACAAATCGGGGCTTGACATCGTTCTCCGCGCGGATGCAGTGTCGCGGATTTATTTAAACGAGATCATGGCAAGGGAGGCGAATGTAGTCATCCATCCGGCCGTGGGTGAAACGCATTGGGCTGATTTCAGCGATCCCCGTGACCTGTTCAAACAGGGGGAGACGGCCGCGCTTGAGAAGCTCATTACGATTCGCGCGACTATTCACCAGCCCGGAATCCAGCAGCGAAAAATGGCGGACCATATCCGGTCGATCAAGGACAAAATTATGGAAAAGATGTCGGGATCGTGATAGTGTTTGTTGACCGTCGAAGCATCCCGGTTCTTCTTTCCCTCAACCCTTCCTTCAGTTGCGGTTTGCGCTTTTTCGGGTATAATTAACAACAATGAACTTTCCTCTTGTAATTGCTCACCGCGGTGACCCATCCGCAGCTCTTGAAAATTCCCTGGAAGCAATTCATCATGCGCTGTCCTATCCTGCAGACATGGTCGAAGTCGATATCCGCAGAAGCAGCGACAATATGCTCTATGTGATGCACGATAAGAACACGCTCAGAACAGCAGGAACAAATATAGACATCGAGAAATCCGCTTCCGTTGCGATTGCACGAATCAAGCTGAAAAACGGAGAGCCTGTTCCAACACTGACCGACGTGATAAAGATTATTTCAGGCAAGGCGGGATTGAATCTGGAAATCAAGAGTGACGGCGCAGGATTGTTAACGGCCGAATATCTGGCGTCTTCTGATTACCGGGGCTATGTGCTTGTGTCGTCTTTCAAAGAGGATGAGCTTCTAGCTGTACGCCGTGTTTTGCCGGCGCTGCCGATATCGATGATCTTTGACGTTTTCTCTCCGCACGATGTCCCGTCATACAGCGCAAAAGGTTATAAGATAATTAGTCTGAGGAAAATGACTGTAAACGAAAAGCTCGTCGAGCTTTGTCACGAGCAGGGTATCCAGGTGTATGTCTGGACCGTGGATGAAGAAAAAGACATGGAAAAAATGATTTCCTGGAGCGTGGACGGGATCTATTCCAACAAACCCGGGATGTTGAAGCATCTGATTGAAAAACTACGGTCCGCTTCCTGGAGCTGACTGCGCAATCAGTCCGGATACAGAAGATATCACGCGGGCTCCCGGAGCAGTCTTACAGAAGACATGGCCTCGGGTTCCATGGCCCAGATATTCACAGGTACACATCATGACCCTGAATCGATTCCCCGACAGTAATTTTCTTTTTGACGTTATCGTCATCGGCGGCGGCATTACCGGCGCAGGAGTTGCCCGGGATGCCGCGCTCCGGGGCCTGTCCGTTCTGGTTCTTGAAAAAGGCGATTTTGCCTCCGGTGTTACCTCCAAAACGACGCGGCTGATCCACGGCGGCCTCAGATACCTTGCAAACTTCGAGATGGATCTCGTGGCTGAGTCCTTAAGCGAACGGGCCATACTCCGGAAACAGGCGCCATACCTCATCCGCCCTATGCCGATCCTGATCCCCATCTACCAGGGCGATCCGCATGGCAGGGCCATGATCTCAGTCGGGATCCATCTTTATGATCTGCTGTCCCATGAAAAAGACATCCCCCATTATTTTACGTCAGGCCGCGACAAAACTCTTGCTTTTGAACCGCGTTTGAGCCGGGATGGTCTTCGGGGCTGTGCGGTATTTTATGACCACCAGATTCAGATGCCCGAGCGGCTCGTGATCGAAAACGTGGTGTCGGCGCGGGAAGCCGGCGCAACACTTCTGAACTACGTTCGGGCCGGGAAAATCGAGGAAACAGGTGATGGTGTAATCGTTATTGCACAAGACCTCCTGTCGGAGGAAACAAGAACTTTCCGCTCCAAAGTTCTGATAAACGCGGCAGGGCCCTGGATCGACACCGTGAGGAAGAAAGCGAACATTTACGATAAAAAAATAATCTATCCGACAAAAGGCATCCATCTCGTCATGCCGAAACTCTCCGATCAGGCACTTTTCGTCACGTCACGCGACGGCCGGATGTTTTTTATCGTTCCCCTCGGAGGATATTCGCTCATCGGCACAACGGACACGAAGTATGGAGGAGATCTAGATGAAGTCCATGCCGACCGGGATGATATCGATTATCTCTTGAACGAGAGCAGGCGCATCCTGCCGGGACTGAACATCAGCCGCGAAGCGATCCTCTACACCTATGCCGGTATACGGCCGCTCGCTTTTGCCGGAGACCGGGAGTCCAAGATTTCACGCAAACACCGTGTGGTCAGGGAGGGAAAATCGGGAAGGATTATCACGATCGCCGGCGGAAAGCTCACGACCTACCGCAATATGGCCAGGGACGTTGTCGATGCGACATGCAGGACCCTTGGCAACAGAGTAAAATGCCTCACAGCGCAGAAGCCTCTTGCCGGCGGTTTGGATGCGGAATATGAGCAATATTTGCGAGAGGCGGTCCCTGATTTTTCAGCACGCTATAACGTTCCAAAGGAACTCGTCCGCCATCTCGTTGGTTTTTACGGCGGTCGTGTTGCCCAACTGCTGGACCTCGCGAGAACCGATCCCGCCCTCGGGGAAACGATCTCGCCGGAGAGCCGGGACATCTACGCCCAGGTTGTATTCAGCATCCGCGAAGAGGGCGCCAGAACGCTGTCTGACATCATCCTGCGCAGGATGCACCTGGGCATGACCGGCTTGCGGGGCTTGAAGCAGATAGGAAGGATTGCAGCTATTGCAGCAGGAGAACTTTCATGGAGTGACGAGGAGAGACAGCATTATATTGAAGAGTTCTTGAACACGTTGGAAAAAGAAACAGCCTGTTTGCGTGAATGATTGAAATTGAGCAATAACATCTACTGTGAAATCGTCAAGCACAAGGAGTATGAGCCATGCATATCAACTGGGCCCATGTACATCTCATGATCAACCATTTTCCCGTTATTGGAGTGTTCGGTGGTATCCTGCTGCTCGTCTATGCCTTGGTAAGGAAAAGCGAGGAAGTCAAAATGGTGAGCCTCGGAGTGTTTGTGCTCATCGCGCTGATTACGATTCCCGTTTTTCTTACCGGCGAGGGAGCTGAAGACGTGGTCAAACATATTCCCGGTGTCACGGAAGCGTATATCGGAAGACACGAAGAACTTGCAGAACTGACGCTGGTCCTGATGGAAATTCTGGGGGTTTTGTCCCTGACCGGACTTGTTTTGCTCAAGCTAAAGGGCTCCATACCTGTAATTATCGTGATCCTTGTTCTGGTGATGTCATTGATTACGGCAACTTTCGTTGGCATCACTGCAAATCTTGGTGGTCAAATCAGGCATACGGAAATACGGGATTCAGCAGTGCCGACTCCAGAATCACAGCCGGGGAAGTAGAAGAGCTTTTCCATGAAAAGCCGTCCTGTGATGTCCGGAATCCGGCATTCGGAGCAGGACCTGTTGAAGGGGAGAGGGGAATTCCCTTTTTTAAAAATTTATTATTTCCGGAGGGCGATCGATGAAATTGATGAAGGGGGGAGAACTTTCCGCAAAAATTGTCGCAGCGGTGCGGGAGGAGACAGACAGACTTGCCAGACACGGGATCCGGGCGGGACTCGCGCTTGTTCTGGTCGGAGAGGACAAATCGTCGTATATGTATTATCAGGCGATCCAGAGCGCGTCGGTGCGCTCAGGGATCGATATTTTCAACTACTCCATGCCTTCATCTTCATCGGTGAATGAGATTCTGAACCTGATCAAGAACCTGAATCATGATGAGCGGGTAAACGGCATTCTCGTATTCATGCCGCTACCACGCCATATCGATACAAGGAAAGTCGTGAATGCCATTGCTCCAGAGAAGGATGTGGACGGACAGGGCGCCATCTCCGTGGGCCGTCTCTCGGCTGATGAGTCTACAACGCAGCTCTTCGAGCCCGGCTTCAATCTTACGGTTCGCTATACCTTTCTTCCCTGTACTCCCTACGGAGTGATGCGGATGCTCGAACACTACAGCGTCGATCCGAAAGGCAGGAAAGTCGTCATTGTGGGCAAGAGCCTGGCCGTGGGAAAGCCGCTGGCAATGATGATGCTGGTCAAGGAAGCCACGGTCACGGTCTGCCATCGTGAAACAGAGGACCTCGGCACGGAAACCAGGCAGGCGGATATTCTGTGTACTGCCACGGGAAGGCAAGGCCTGATCAAAGCCGACATGGTGAAAGACGGCGCAATCGTTGTTGACATCGGCATTAATGTGCTGCCTGGCGGATTGACCGTCGGCGATGTGGATTTCGAAGCAGTCTCGAAAAAGGCATCGATGATTACGCCGGTTCCCGGCGGAGTGGGGCCGGTAACAATCGCCATTCTGCTCAAAAATACGGTAATCTCCGCGAAGAGGATGGTGGGGGTGGGATGAGATAGAGCTCGGAGTTAAAGTATTGAGTTTAGAGTGAAAAATCTAAGATGGATATTGTTAACATTAAAAAACTCCCTGGTTAGCCAGGGAGTTTTTTGTTGTGCCGCTCTGTAATCTGAACTGTTCTATTTCGGCATAACCCTCAGCTCAAGCGTGTTGGCAGTCGAGGCGGTCACTTCAACGCCAAACGTGCCGAAGTCACTGAGTGTGAGCGTGTCAGAGAGTGTCTGGGCACTCACCTTTGAGTCTACCGATATTCGCGCAGTTGTCCCATTGAAGCTCCGTTCATGCAGGTCCGTGATGCCGCGCACCTGATTTCTGAGCACGTCCTTGAATTTTACGAACTGGGTCTTGTTTAGCCCGTTGATCGTAATGTTGACGGACCTGGTGCTTCCGGCCTCCCGGGAGTAAACAGCGAGGATCTTTTCCATCATTTCGTCGGATGCTGTTTGTGCAGCTTTTTTAAGCGCTTCGATGCCCGCAGTTTCTTCGGAGATATGTACGGCGGCCGCATGGGTGGTCACTACAGCAATGATCTGGCCGGTATCGGTGCGGACCGCCTTGACCGAGAGGTCTGCCTGCGCTGACTTCATACCTCCGCCTATCTCACCATATAACTTGGACAGCGCTTTGCCTACAATCACGACTTCGGCATCCACCTCGTTCCCGAGCGTCGTTGCCTGGGTCACGGTCAGATCCTGAACCTTGTAGGGGGAGGTGATCCTGAACTCCTTTAAGGCTGTTGCATGATCGATGAATTCAAATCCCTTTTGTGTGAAAACATCGGCAAACGTGTTTTCGACGACACCCATTTCGGTCTGGGACGCATGGGGACCCCACCACCAGGCATACCATTCCTGCCCGATGTTTTGCTCAGCGATCATCACGATGGTCCGGGGCTTGTGCATCTGCCCGAGAAGGATGCCGATGCCTGTGAGGTCGTCGGTCAGCTGGCTGAGAGATACTTCTGCATTAATGCGGATTCGCAGCAGCGAACCGTCGGCGGTTTCGCCTACCACATTGTAACGCTTGATGTACCCTTTGGTCTGCGACAGGATTTTGTCGCTGATCAGCTGATAATTCTCGACCTGGGTTTGAGAATCAATCAGGATCCCGATCGCCTGCTCCACGGCACGCTTCTGGGCATCTTCGAGCGCGGCATCGCGGGCAATGTCCATCGCGTTTCCCTGGATTACAGCCACGCCCTCCGCAGTAACGAATTTCGTTTCCTGCGCCCAGGCAGGGATAAGAGACAAAACTGTTATGCATGCAGCAAGGACGAGTATTTTCAGGGAGCGAATCATCTATCCACCTCCGCAGATTTAAACAGCAGATGGTGAAATAATACCAGAGGTGGCGATTGCGGTCAACCTCGAAAGAAACTTCGATTACATCTGTTCGTCGGGGTTAATGGAGAAAGAGCATTGCGCTTTGGTTCGACTGAGGTGACGGGAACTTTGTTGGGGTCATTGCCGATTCAATTGTGGACATTCTAGGGGCCTGAAGAAGACGTCGGCCGAAATTTTCTGGATATTTTGACGGAGAGATGATAAAATAAAAAAAAACATCGCATGGTATTATAAGGAGGAATTCTCGAGTGTCAAGGTTGTCCGTGAATATCGATCATATTGCAACGATACGACAGGCCAGGAAAGGCACGGAACCCGATCCCGTTGCAGCTGCCGTACTTGCCGAGCTCGCCGGCGCATCGGGCATCATTGCCCATCTCCGGGAAGACCGCAGGCATGTTCAGGACAGGGATCTGCGACTTCTGCGCGAAGTCGTGCAGACAAAGCTGAATATGGAGATGGCTGCAACTGACGAGATGGAGCGCATTGCGCGGCAGATCAAACCGGACTTCTCAACGCTGGTGCCGGAAAAGCGGGAAGAGCTGACGACTGAGGGCGGTCTGGAAGTGGCTTCCCGGATCGAATTCATGAAAGCCTATGTCGGCCGCCTTAGGGATGCGGGGATTACGGTCAGCCTTTTTGTCGATCCCGATGAAAAGCAGATCGCCGCAGCAAAGAAAGCCGGCGCCGACTGGGTGGAAATCCACACGGGAGCCTATGCTAACGCCCGGGGTGCGCAAGACGAAGACCGGGAGTTCTCGAAAATTTTCGAAGCGGCGCAACTTGCATCGAGCCTGGGGCTCCATGTCGGCGCAGGACATGGATTGAACTATAGCAACGTATCACGGATCATGGATATTGCGGAAGTGGAAGAACTAAATATCGGCCACAGCATCATCTCCCGAGCCGCGCTCGTAGGAGTCGACCGGGCAGTTCGCGAGATGAAGCAACTGATGATCTGAATGTTGAATCCCGGCATTGTTGCGTACGAGGGCAAGCATGATAATCGGTATTGGAGTTGACTTGGTAAAGATCGACCGCATCGACCGGGCGGGGAAAAGCCGAGTCGGCTTTCTTGAACGAGTATTCACAGAGAACGAGCGAGAATACTGCTCCAGGCAGAAATTCCCGGCCCAGCACTATGCCGGCAGATTTGCAGCAAAGGAAGCGGTCCTGAAAGCCATCGGAACGGGGTGGAGCGCAGGCGTCAAATGGACGGATATGGAAATTCTGCACGGCGAGGGTGGCGGACCGATCGTGAACGTCTCAGGCAGGGTGAAAGACCTTATGGACCTTAAAGGAGTGAAACAGGTTCTCCTGAGTTATTCTCACGACGAGGGGTATGCTGTGGCGCAGGTCGTGCTCGTCGGCAGTTCTCAGAATTCAAGCCGTGAAAACCCCTGACCGGAGGGCGGATGGACGTTCGTACGGAACCCGACACAGGTAAATCCATGAAAATCGTCACCGCTCAACAGATGAAAAATATCGACCGCAGGGCGATCAAGGACTTCGGGATTCCTGGGCTGGTGCTGATGGAAAACGCGGCCTCGGCCATTCTGGACGAGATGGAAAAATATTTCGGCGGTCTCGCCGGTGTCCGGACAGGGATCATCTGCGGTAAGGGCAACAACGGCGGTGACGGACTGGCGCTTGCCCGTCGATTGCGCATCCGCGGCGTACCGGTGCGTGTGGCCCTGCTCTCTCCCTTCAACGACGTGACCGGAGAGGCGAAAATCAACCTCTCCATCCTTCGCAAGATGGATGTGGAGATTCAACAGGCTGCCTCATCACGATCCGTCGCTCAGCTCATCTCGTGGTCCGATATCCTCGTCGATGCCATACTTGGCGTGGGGCTTGCCTATTCCCTGAAAGGCGTCTATGTCCAGGCTGTAAACATCGTGAATGCGTCGGGCAAGCCGGTGGTCTCCGTTGATATACCCACGGGCATTGATTCCGACACAGGCGCTGTGCTCGGTGTGGCAATCAAAGCAGATCTCACGGTAACCATGGCACTGCTCAAGCGCGGTCTGGTGCTCTATCCAGGCGCAGGCCATGCCGGCACGGTTCGCGTGGTGGACATCGGGATTCCCGCGGAAATCGTGGAAAGAGAAAACCTCTCGGTTAGCCTCCTGGACCGGGCCGTCGCCAGAGTGGCGAGCACTCGGAGAAAGCCTGACGCTCACAAAGGGGATTTCGGCCATCTCATGATCATCGCCGGATCCCCGGGTAAAGCCGGCGCCGCGGTCATGGCGGCGAAGAGTTCACTCAGAACCGGTACGGGACTCATCAGCGTTGCGACGCCGAACAGCCTCGTACCGATCATCCAATCCCAGATTTTTGAAGCCATGTGCATTCCTGCTGCTGAAAGCATGGAGGGGACCCTGGGCATAGCGTCTGAAGAGGAGCTGCTCAGGTCTGCGGACAAAATGAGCGCTGTCGCCATCGGCCCCGGGCTTTCAACTCATTTTGAGTCAGCCCAACTCGTGCGGAATCTTCTTCCCCGCATCAAGATACCGCTTGTCATCGATGCGGATGGTCTGAACGCCCTTGTCGGGCACAGGGCTCTATTGAAAGATGCGAAAGCCCCTGTTATCCTGACACCCCACCCGGGCGAGATGGGACGGTTGCTCAGCTTGTCCTCCGCGGACGTACAAAAGGACAGGATCAACATCGCTGCCCGTTTCGCAAAGGATTATAACGTTGTTCTCGTTCTGAAAGGAGCCGGGACGGTGATCGCAACTCCCCAAGGCGAGATTTTCATCAACTCGTCGGGAAACCCGGGCATGGCCACAGGAGGTACTGGCGACGTGCTCACGGGCATGATCGGCGGTTTTCTTGCCCAGGGACGGTCGGCCGTGCAGGCAGCCTGTCTCGGAGTGTATCTTCATGGCCTGGCTGGCGATATTGCGGCCCGGGAATTGGGCGAGGCATCGCTTATTGCAGGAGATGTTATAGAAAAAATTCCCCAGGCCATGAAAGAAATGCAGAGTAACGGCGGAAATGCTGTTCCTGCAGATGTTTGAAAAATGCAGGGCGGAAGGCCGCCCTTTTATCCGAAATTACTTTGGGTTTTCTTGAGGTGATTCAATGCTTACTGCAAAAGACATCATGACAAAGGATGTGATCTCCGTAACACCCGCGACTTCCGTCGAAGAGCTTGCATCCCTGCTGGTGAAAAACGAGATCAGCGGCGTTCCCGTTCTGGATGACGCCGGCGTCCTCTACGGCATGGTGACGGAAAATGATCTCATCAGCCAGAACAAACGCCTCCACATTCCCACGGTTGTCAGTTTCCTCGATGCTGCGATCTACCTCGAAAGCTCGAAGAAGTTTGAACAGGCGGTAAGACGGCTGACCGCGACGAAAGTGGGGGATATCTGCACGCGCAAGGTCATCACCATTACGGAAGACACATCACTCGTCGACATCGCCACGATCATGGCTGAGAAAAAAGTGCACCTTCTGCCGGTCCTCAGGAACAATAAAGTCGTAGGCATTGTCGGCAAGCGCGACATGGTAAAGGCCGTTGTGATGCAGGCAGAATAATGTTCAGCGTGATCACCTCGGACCAGGAACAGACCTGGCGGATCGGCGAGATGCTCGGGGCCCGGCTCGATGCCGGGGATACGGTTTGCCTTTACGGAGACCTCGGCGCGGGTAAAACAAGCTTATCCTATGGGATTGCCCAGGGTCTGGACGTGAAGACGAAGTATATTACAAGCCCTACCTTTACCTTTGTGAACGAGTACAAAGGAAGGGTGCCTTTTTATCACATCGACCTTTACCGTCTTAAGGATGCCGAAGAGCTGGAGAATATCGGGTTTGAACAATATCTCGATTCTGACGGTGTTACCGTGGTTGAGTGGGCTGAACGCGGCGAGGATGAGCTTCCGCAGGAGTGTCTCAGCATTTATCTGTCCTACGTTGATGAACACAGCAGGGAAATAGGATTTCTTGCCGAAGGCGAACGATACGAGAAACTCCTTGATGACCTGAAGCGGACTTTAGAAATGCAAACGGTAGGAGGGACGCCGGGAAGCCCTAGGATCAGCTCATTTTGATGGATTATGAGTGGCAAGTAGTGACCGGTGGAATGGCGTCAACCATCCCATGGCTGAAGCCAGGGGTTTCCTCGACGGATATTCGATGAAGAAGGTCGGCATCATCGCAAAAGATATTCCTGCAGCGCAGAAAGCGGCGAAAAAGCTGACTCAGTGGCTCGAGTCGCGCGGCAAGAAAGTTTACGTCGATAACAGAACCGCCGAGGCCGTCAAAGCCAAGGGATATGACGACGAAGAGATCCCCAAGCTCGTCGAAATGCTGATCATTCTTGGAGGGGACGGTACGCTCCTGTCAGCGGCGAGACACGTGGCAGATGCCCATACGGACGTGCCTATTTTCGGCGTCAACCTCGGCAGCCTGGGCTTTATGGCCGAAGTATCTCTTGACGAACTCTATGATAATCTCGAAAAAGCCATTGCGGGCAAACTGGAGACCGAGGACCGGATGATGCTGTCTGCAGCGGTCATCCGTGGCGGAAAGCGGCTGGCGCAGTACCGAGTGCTGAACGATGCAGTGATCAACAAGGGCGCGCTCGCACGCATGATGGAGCTCAAAATTTCGGTAGGAACCAGGCACTTGACAACACTCAGGGCGGACGGACTGATCGTCGCGACACCAACGGGATCGACGGCATATTCGCTATCCGCGGGAGGCCCTATCATTCATCCGACGCTTCACTGCTTTGTGGTAACGCCAATTTGTCCACACACACTCTCAAATAGACCGATTGCACTGCCTGATACCGTCGTCGTAACGGTATGTCTGACTTCACAAAGTGAAGACGTATCGTTGACGCTTGACGGTCAGATAGGGTTTCCTCTGATTCCCAATGATGTCGTGGAGATCAGGAAGTCGCGATACAAGATGAAGCTCATCAAGCACCCCTCGAAAAGCTATTACGAAATCCTGCGGACGAAGCTCAAGTGGGGGAACTGAGCAAAAGTTCAAAGTTAAGAGTACAACGTTCAACTATACGGCGGGGACATGACAGAAATTCAGCGTGAATTACTGGATATCGTTACGCAAATCAGATCACATCTTGAGTATCAGAAAGCGCTCGGCGTCCGCCTAATCGAATCCATCACCCCCTCTGTCAGCGGCATCGCGTCTCCTGTCCCACTGACTTCAGCGGGAAAAGCTGCCGGGCCGGCGATTCCGAAACCATCACAGTCGCCATCGGGACTATCAGCGATTCGTGAGGAACTCGGCGATTGCACACGGTGCAAACTATACAGCGGGAGAAAGAACATTGTTTTCGGCGAGGGGAATCCTAAAGCTGTGCTTGTTTTCGTCGGGGAAGGCCCGGGCCAGGAGGAAGATCAGCAGGGCAGGCCTTTTGTTGGCGTCGCAGGGCAGCTCCTCACAGACATCATCGTCAAAGGCATGAAGGTCAAGCGCGAGGACGTCTACATTTGCAATATTGTGAAGTGCAGGCCTCCGGACAACAGGAACCCCGACCCCGATGAGATCGAGGCTTGTGAACCCTTTCTTAAAAAGCAGCTTGCGGCAATCAACCCCGCTGTTATCGTGGCCCTCGGAAACACGGCCGTAAAAACCCTGCTTAAAACCCCTGAGGGAATAACCTCACTCCGCGGGAAATGGCAAACCTATCAAGGCATACCGCTTATGCCTACATTTCACCCCGCCTATCTTCTGAGAAATCCCAGCGGCAAGAAACTTGTCTGGGAGGACATTCAGCAGGTTATGAAGAAAATCGGGATGCAGGCGAAAGGATGATTCTCAGACAGTCGGAAGCACGATTCCGGGTGCGAGACCGAAGGACAAGGGAATGTCCCGCGCGTCTGTCGTCTGGTATCGGCTTTCCGTCTCCTCTTTTCCTATGTCCGACTTAACTCCCTTAATGAAGCAATACCGCGAGATCAAGCACCGGCACCTGGACGCGATCCTGCTGTTCCGCATGGGCGATTTTTACGAGATGTTCGACCAGGACGCCGTGACGGCATCGAAGGTCCTTGAGATTACACTCACGGCGCGGAACAAATCCAAGGGCATCGAGACGCCGCTCTGCGGGTTTCCCTATCACGCGGCGGAAGGCTACATCGCCAAGCTGATCCGGCGCGGTTTTAAAGTCGCGGTCTGCGAGCAGGTGGAGGATCCCAAACTCGCGAAAGGCATTGTAAAGCGGGAAGTCATTCGGGTCGTGACACCGGGAACGGTGCTGGACTCGAACCTTCTCGACGCGAAGGACAACAATTATCTCGCCTCTCTCTATCCGGCAAAGAGCGGATTCGGACTCTCATTCCTCGATATTTCAACGGGCGAGTTCTTCCTTGCCGAAATTCACGGCGCCGGCAATCTTGCGGAGTTGGACAACCTGTTTGCGCGCTTTAGCCCACGGGAAATCGTGTATCCAAGGGGCTATCAGGCCGAAGCGGGCTTGTCGTCATTACTGCGTCAATATACCCAGGCCGTCAATGGCTGCGACGACTGGACATTTGATTATGAAACCGGTTACCGCTCGCTGCTCGATCATTTTAAGACCGTGTCGCTCGAAGGGTTCGGCATCACTGGTATGAAACTGGGCATCTCCGCTGCCGGGGCTGCGCTCCGGTACATGGAAGAAACGCAGAAAACCGGACTCGCTAACCTCAGGCAGATAAAGCCATTCCGGCTGCGGGAGTACATGGTCCTGGACGGGTCGTGCCAGCGAAATCTCGAACTGATCAGGAACATCTATGACGGCTCGTCAAGAGGAACGCTCCTTGGAGTACTTGATTTCACAGTCACGTCCATGGGCGGCAGAAAACTGCGGGAATGGATGCTGAATCCGCTTATGGATGCAGGCGAAATCGAACGGCGCCTTGACGTGATCAGTGAGTTGAAGGACGGCCACCAGGCCCGTACCAATCTCAGGACAGCGCTTGGAGAAGTTTATGATCTCGAACGCCTTATCAGCAGGGTGTCGCTCGGCGTCGCGAACGCAAGGGACCTCCTTGCCTTAAAACGATCTTTTGGCGCACTGCCGAATATACGGGCAATGATCTCCGAATTGGGATCGAAGCTGATATACGATCTGGCAAGCGGCTGGGACGACCTTCATGACGCATCTCAGCTCATCGACAAGGCCATAGCAGATGACCCGCCCTATACCCTTCGCGAAGGCAGATTGATTAAAAAAGGGTATGACGCCGGGCTTGACGAGTTGCGATCCATCAGCTCCGAGGGCAAGGGATGGATCGCGGGTATCGAAAAGCGGGAGCGGGAGCGAACAGGCATCAACTCGCTGAAAGTAAGCTACAATAAGGTCTTCGGATATTATATCGAAGTGACGAAGACGAATCTTTCGAACATTCCGCCGGATTTCATCCGCAAGCAGACGCTGACCAATGCGGAGCGGTTTATCACTCCGGAGCTGAAGGAATACGAGGACAAGGTGCTGGGGGCTGAGGAAAAAATCCTCGAAATGGAGTCCAGGATCTTCCAGCAGGTGAGGGAGCAATTGGCAACCTGGACCGTGCGTGTACAGGACATGGCCCGCCGGCTTGCAATCCTCGACTGCCTTGCGTCGCTTTCCGAGGCGGCGGCAAAGAACAATTATACGAGGCCTGCGATCATCGACGGCGATGGATTGAGGATTGTTGAGGGAAGACACCCGGTCCTTGAACAGCTGACCGCCGATGAGCGGTTTATCCCGAACGACACGGTCCTCGACTGCGAGGAAAACCAGCTGATCATTCTCACCGGCCCGAACATGGCGGGCAAATCCACCTACATGCGCCAGGTCGCCGTCATTGCGGTCATGGCGCAGATGGGAAGCTTCGTTCCGGCGCGGGAAGCCCAGATAGGGCTGATAGACCGCATTTTCACCCGCGTAGGCGCCTCAGACTTCATCACCCGCGGCCAGAGCACCTTCATGGTGGAGATGAACGAGACCGCCAATATCCTGAACAACGCGACAGACCGGAGCCTTATCATCCTTGACGAGATAGGAAGGGGCACCAGCACCTTCGATGGAATCAGCATTGCATGGGCAGTGGCGGAATACATCCACAAGTCACTCAGATCGCGGACGCTGTTCGCCACCCATTACCACGAGTTGACCGAGCTTGCGCTCACCATGGACCGCGTCAAGAATTACACCGTGGCTATCAAAGAATGGAATGACCAGATCATATTCCTCCGGCGCGTTGTGGAAGGCGGTGCGGATAAGTCCTATGGCATCCAGGTTGCCCGGCTTGCAGGACTTCCGCAGGCAGTGATTCTGCGTGCTAAAGAAGTGCTCGCTAACTTGGAAAAAGCCGAATTCAACGAATTGGGCGAGCCCGTCGCGGCTCCTAAACTTGGAGCAGAAAGGGGATACACGGGCAGTCGGGACAGGAAGAAGATAAAGGCGGCGGGTCAGACCGATGATGCAGCCACGGTTGAACCGCAGTTAGGCCTTTTCGCGAGTCAGGCGGGGTTGCTGTTTAAGGAACTGCAGGACTTGGACCTGAATACCATGACACCCCTGGAAGCCATGAACAAACTGCAGGAACTCAAGAAAAAAGCAGGTGGTTGATCGGTATGCCAGTTCAGAAAAAAAATTATCGATCGGGCCATAAAACTTTTGTTTTCAGATCGGGGAAGATGTCAAAGCTGACATCGGTCAATTCGGCCATCTGGCCGGAGATGAAGTCCTGAAGGAAGTCTCGGGCCTGTTTAAAAGCATCATCCCGCCTATAACATCTTCGGCAGGTTCAGTTGAGAAGAGTCTCTCATCAGTCTGCCCGATACGGACATCGAACAGGCATGGTGCTTTGCAGAGAGGATCCGCATGGCGGTAAAAGAAGCACCGTTGGTTACCGCGCCGGTAAAGATCAGCCTGGGAGTTGCTTTGCGGAACCGGACCAAACCATGGACGACATGATCAAACAGGCCGATGATGCCTTGTACAGTTCCAAAAACGAGAGATGGGACTATGTGGAATGGACGCCGCGGTCGTGATGCCAGAGTTCACAGGACAACAGTCGGAGTCAGATTCTGATTGACACCTTGCCCCCATTTCTGGTAGTATCGAGCCACTATCACGTATTCGAAAGGAGCAGTTCCAGAAATGCAGGTAATTTTACGGGAAGACATTGATAAATTAGGCAAGATCGGCGATCTCGTGAAGGTGGCCGATGGTTATGCGAGAAACTATCTGGTGCCGAACAAAAAGGCCATTGAGGCCACACCAAAAAACCTCAATGCCATGGATCATGCGAAGAAAATGGTTTCCGACCGTATTCGCAAATTGAAAAAGGAAGCAGCAGCGGACGCCGACATGATCAAGGCCTTGGCGATTACGATCAAAGCCAAAAGCGGTGAAGAGGGCAAGCTCTTCGGTTCCGTCACGTCCATGGATATTACCGAAGCCATGAAGGCGCAGGGCGTTGGCATCGACAAGAGAAAAATTATTCTTGACGAACCGATCAAACGGCTGGGGGATTATACCATCACCGTAAAACTGCATGCCGACGTCACCGCGGATTTCAAGCTGACGGTAATTGCAGAGGAGTAACGCACCAGCGTATTCGCCGATGTAGAATCGTGACTCTTGATGTGTCCTTTCGTAAGGCTGGTGCTTGCACCAGCCTTCGTTGTTTTACTCCGTAAGAAGGAGTCATGGCTTTTATCCCGCGGCAGACGGCTTGAGTAAGAGCTGATGACAGGAACGGGCATCGTTCTTTCGCAGATAATTTAACCGCACTCCTTCCCGCGAAGACACTCCTTGTAACAGATTTGAGGTAGAATCATGTCCGTCCAGACTGAAGTTCCTCTCCAGAAACTTCCTCCCCAGAACATCGAAGCCGAACAGATGGTGCTCGGCGCCGTCCTGATTGAAAATGATTCACTCAACAACGTGATGTCGCTGTTGTCGTCCGAGGATTTCTACAAGGACATCCATCGGAGGATATATGCCGTCATGATCGAGATGTTCGAACGCCGGGAGGCAATCGACCTTGTTACCTTGACGGACAGCCTTCGCGGGAAGGTGGCGCTCGAGACCGTGGGGGGAGCATCCTACCTGGCGAATCTCGTGAGCCTCGTGCCCACGGCGGCCAACATCAAGTACCATGCGAAGATCATACGCGAGAAGTCGGTCCTGAGAAGGCTTATTCACGCGTCTACCGATATTATCACACAATGCTACGACGATTCACGCACGGTCGAGAGCATTGACGAACTGCTGAACACGGCGGAGCGCTCCATTTTCGACATAGCGCAAAAGAAAATCGGCGAGGCATTCTCACCCCTGAAAAATATCGTCGGTCACAGCTTTAAGATGGTCGAAGATCTTTATGAGCGGAAAGAGATGATTACGGGCATCCCGACCGGTTTCGTCGATCTCGACCATCTGACGTCGGGCCTCCAGCCGAGCGACCTTATCATTGTTGCGGGCCGTCCGTCCATGGGCAAGACTGCTTTCTGCCTCAACGTCGCAGCTTACGCAGCTGTTGAAAAACAGAAGATCGTCGCTTTTTTCAGCCTCGAAATGTCCAAGGAGGCCTTGGGACTTCGTTTGCTGGGGTCCGAGGCTCGGGTGGATGCTCATCGGCTGAGGACCGGTCATTTAACGGAACGGGATTGGACCCCGCTTGCGAATGCGGCAGGAAGACTCTCCGAAGCGCCCGTATACATCGACGACACGGCTGCGCTTTCGGTGCTCGAAATGCAGGCGAAATCGAGGAGACTCAAGGCGGAGCACGGTCTAGACCTTATCATTGTTGACTATCTTCAACTCATGCGCGGCCGTCAGAACGAGTCGAGCAGGGAGCAGGAAATATCCAATATATCGCGGTCGCTCAAAATGCTCGCGAAGGACCTGAAAGTGCCCGTCATAGCTCTCTCCCAGCTGAACCGCGCCGTGGAAACGCGGCCGGGAAAGGAAAAACGGCCGATGCTCGCCGATCTTCGAGAGTCCGGCGCCATCGAGCAGGATGCCGATGTGATCTTATTCATCTACCGGGACGAGGTTTATAACAAATGCGAGTGCCCCCACGAAGGAGACTGTCTGTGCGGGAGGAGGGGCGTCGCCGAAGTCATCGTTGGCAAACAGCGAAACGGCCCCGTCGGGAAAGTTGATTTGACCTATATCAACAGGTTTACCCGTTTTGAAAACACGGAGAAAAGAAATTATTAGGAGTGGAGACCCTGTCGCGGCATTGTGGAACAAGGGGCGGTGGTCAAGGCGCTGGCCCAGTACAAACTGGCACTCCAAACTGAATCGGGTAACAATCAAGCCCATTCCTGCATTGCAGCATTCCACACGAACAGAGCGGTGAAGGAAAAGAGGGTGGAACAGGTTGAGATCGAAGCTCATAAACCGGCCAACAGCGTTATCCTGCTTTTTGCCGGATTCTCCCAGGTGGAATTCAACGTTTTTTATCGGCGTGATGAACGTTCATCCGTTGCTTGCCGGCGTATCCATCGTCGAGCAGCATGACTCCGGCAAGTCGTTGTATATCAGCGCAAACGGGTCGGTGAAAGTATATACTACCATGCTGCCGGGCGAGCAAGTCGATCCCGCCGTGCTGGACTTCAGGATTTCTTTGGGGGAATATCATTTTTAACCGGCAAGCCGAGGACGGCAACCGTAGAGACAACTGATGGTTCGGTCATCCTGGAGGTAACGGAGGACAAACTCAGCGAAGTTATTTCGCTGCATCGTCGCATCCTTGAGGTGAAGTCATTTTCAGACAAGCATCGAAGTAACGACAGCGAAAATCCTGGAATCGGATAACACCTAGAGGATAATCCGCAAATGCGTTGGAGAAGTCCATGGTACGTCATGCGGCTGTAGCAGGGTATTTCTATAAAGGCTCTCCCGAAGGGCTCAGAAAACAGGTCTCGGACTTTATCACTCCGGCCGTTATGCGAAAAAAGGCAATCGGCATTGTCGTTCCTCATGCCGGCCTGATCTATTCCGGGTCTGTGGCTGGCGCCGTATACTCAAGCATCGAACTCCCCGACACCATTGTGCTTATCGGTCCGAATCACACAGGACTCGGCGCTCCTGTTTCTCTTATGGCAAAGGGAGCATGGGAGACGCCGCTCGGCGTCGTGTCCATCGATGAAACACTGGCAGCCGCGATCATATCGCAGTCGCCCCGTATTCGGGAGGACGAACTCGCACATTTTCGTGAACATTCTCTTGAAGTACAACTTCCTTTTATCCAGTACTTGAAAAGCGATTTCAAGATCGTTCCGATCCAGATGCTCGATACCCGACTGGAAACATGTCAGGAACTGGGAAGGGCGGTAGCGTCGGCGATTCTCGACAGGAGGGGAGGGGGAAAAGGCAGGGAGAGCTCAAACAGAGTTCTGATCGTGGCAAGTTCGGACATGACCCACTATGAAAAGGCATCTGCAGCAAAAGAGAAGGACTTCAAGGCAATTCAGCAGATACTGAACCTCGACCCTGAAGGACTTTACCATACGGTTAGAGAGTTCGGCATCACCATGTGCGGATACGGCCCTGCCGTGGCAATGCTGACGGCTGTTCAATTGCTCGGCGCGACTAAGGCTGAAATGGTGAAATACGCAAACTCCGGAGAAACAAGCGGGGACTATGATCAGGTCGTAGGTTATGCTGGCATAATCGTTATGTAATACATTACATATCTAAGAACTGCAGATACCAATTCCTCCTCGTTTTTATTTGAAACCTGTTAAAAAAAACAAATGAATAGACATGGTATGACTATTGCACATAGATGCATATAAAACATTGTAAGTAGCCTCAAGCGCCATAGGTGAAAAGTCATTCTATGATTGAAGCTAAATTTATATGCCCGGGATGTTCGGCTATTATTGTGACAACGCGGCCTGATGTCCTTCTTTGGGAGCGCTGCCCGGCTTGCGGATCACACAGGTGGGATTTCTACGATTTGATGATGGCGGAAGTATTAAAGTCGCGGGTTTCCCGAGGTCATTATCAGAGATCGAGCGTGAGAGTGCATACTCAATAGAATTATGGAGATGCGGTTATGCTAAATAAACGGAAAAGTGTCGCCCGCAACCGAAAAGGCTTTACTCTTATAGAATTGCTTGTTGCCATAAGCATTCTCGCAGTGGGACTTCTTGCAGCGGTCACCATGCAGGAAACAGCTTTGGATAAAAATAACATCGCGATTCGTAATACCATGGCAACCACTGTTGCGCAAATGGTCATGGACGATCTTCTTTCCGTCAATATTCTGCCTAATAATTACTGGTGGAGTCAATTTTACGGACCGCCAGCCAATCCGTACGGCGGAACTGCCGCTGATACTGCTGCGACATTGTATCCCTATAATCGTTTTCCTCCATATGATGGTGTGACTGTTACGACTGCCCAACCCAATTACTTAGATTCTTCCGGTACTTATTCAGCGGAATATTTTCTCACTCCCAATACTCCGACGACCAACATAACTCAAATACAGGTCGTTGTATTTCGGAACGGCGTGCAGGTTCCGTTCAGCTATTTTAGCTATCGTGCGGTTCCCTCTTTATAAGGTGGTGATACAATGTACTCGAATAACAGCATTTTGCGAGATCAAAAAGGCTTTACCCTCATAGAGATGTTAATGGTTGCGCTCATGCTGGGGCTTGTGGTTGGAGCGATCCATTCACTATACAAAACCACTGCAAGGACGGCCTATGTTGAAGATGATCTAGTCGATGTACGGCAGAATGTCAGGATTGCAGTTGATAATATAACGAGAGACGTTATGCTATCGGGTTTTTTGATATCGCAGCTCAGAAATTCACAGGCTAATGCAACGCTCGTGCCGACGTTGAATGGCAATAGTACCTGTCCGATAAACAGTGTGTTGAGCAACTTTGGCAATATGCCAGCGACATTTCCGACGACCAGTAGTGATTTCTCGAACCAGCCGTCAGCAGTACATGCAGACAAACTCATTCTGAATGTGGCCTCACCATCTGATGCATACGCGCGGTTGAATGGTCCCCAAACATGGGTAGGAAGCGCCATGACGTTTACCGTTGCGACGCCTGGGTCGGTATATAATTTCAATGTTAATGACTATGTAAGAATAGTAAACCCGATAAAACGCATGGAGGAATTGAGTTCGCAAACGGTTATCGGCGCAGGTGGAGGGATCACAGCGGGAGTATCAGCGTCAACAGTAATGCAAGTAGTTAGTACGCAGCCAAATGCCCCGTCTATTACGCTTAATTATACCGGCACGAGCCCCGTAAATACGGTGTTCGACAACGGCGACATTATCGTTAAGGTTGCCCCGAATGGAGTTGACCCATATCCGAACACCGTATCCTACTGTGTCGGTCCATCACCGAATTGTGCGCCGAATGCCACTTGCCCAGTTTATGCGCCAAATGATCATACTTTGTGTCTCATAAGGATCGTCGATGAATTCGGACCCTCAGGGGGGTATGCCCAGGTTGTTGCTTCAAGGATATCTGGGTTCCAGTTATCTTATCTTCTCGATGCGGGTACTGCGGATTCGGGGACAGAAGTGAATTTTAATTCTCCAGTTGCGGATCTTGGTGCGATACGGGCGATACGGATCTCCGTGACGGGCCAGACGGCAATTGCTAAAGCAGAATCGATTTACGGTACTTCCAGTTCGACCCAGGAAAAGACGTCGACATTGACGACCGTGGTCAAGTTGAGGAATAGATGGACGATGTAATGCGCGTTAAGGAGTTCAAGGCTATGGATCAAAACCATCGGCACGATCGAAGCTGCAACTGGCGTTGCCATGACAGACGAGAGTTGATAAAAAACGAACGCGGTGTCGCTCTTATCTTGGCTCTTACCATGCTTTTTATCCTTACACTGCTCGGGGTTTTTTCTCTTAACAACACCACGACGGACTTGCATATCGCGGGCAATTACAGGAACCAGCAGATCGCCATGTATAACGCCGATGTAGTGGATGGATATGGAGTATCAAACCAGAACATCATCGGTCAAATACTACCGGGAACGGTTAATTCATACCCCAGTACAACCAATCCCAATGTCTACTCCTATATAACCGCGACCATGCCCACAGCAGCACTGGGATCTGGAACTCCAGTATCACAAGGAAGTAGCCAGTTTAATGTCACCTATCTGTGTACGTCAGCTGTGCCTCGTGGTTTAGCGTGTTCAAATTGCGTTGCTCATCATTATGTCGTGAGAACCGTGGGGCTAAGCGCGAACAACTCGGAAATGGTCGTCGAATCAGACCAGATCAGAATTCAGCAAGTCGATGAAAATACTCTGAATAACTTGCCGTGGCCAAGTTGCCAGTAATGATCTATAAAGGAGGAATAATTCTATGAAATCGAGAATGGTTTCATTCACCATCATGATATTGCTGGTTGGATCCTTTGCGGCACTTGCTCTTGCGGCCACGGAAGGTGCTCATGCGCAGGGAAATATTGGGCCCTATAATCCTGCAGTCACATACCCGGGAGATTATGGCGCTGACGGACTTTTAGTTAAGAATGTCGGGAGCCAAATGTGGTTCAGCATTCCGCAATTAGGCCGTATTCAAAACGTCACCTGTCCAGATGCCGTAGACCACTTGACAAGTGAAGGCACATGGAAAGGACACCTTAATCTCGATGGCTCGTGCGGGACTTTCAATGAGCCGGCTCAGTGGGCAACGGGCAATTGGATGAATTACAACGATGCTGTGGAAGAGCAGAACGCTCAATGAGAAAAAAATTATCTTATCGGGATACTGTATTAATTTTTTCGCGAATGAAGCGTATGTGCAACTAGGGAAGCTCAAGAGTCATATGGCAAGAGGCCGGAGCGCGGTCTTTCTATCTCCGAAGGAGGCTCTCATGAATAAGATATTCCTGATTATCATTGCCGGCATGCTTGCGGCGCTCATCGTTCCGGGTTTTGTGTTAGCGGGGCCGGACCAGTTTGTCGGAGATACTGAACTTTATGGAGGCGTCCCGACTGTTGTTGAGCCGAATGTCCTGATTATTATAGACGATTCCGGCAGTATGTCAGATACCGTTCCGGGAGGTCCCTTTGTTTCCAGCGCAACCTATACAGTTCAAAGTAAGTGTACAATAGGCGGTCATACGAATCAACCCTGCGCTACAAACGATGTCTTTAGTAGTTCAAGCGGCTACGCCGATGAGCTGAATACGGGTTTGACGGTGAATAATGTAACTACCTCATGCGGTGGAGCGAACCCCCAGAATCTTCTTTTGACAACCGGCATCTACTACGGGACGAAACTGAATACCAACGGAACATGCAAGAACAGCGGCAGTGCGACCTATTGGTCGGGAAACTATGTCAACTATAACCTTACAACGGGAGCTCCCACCCCAAAGATTAATGTCGCCATAGACGTGGTCCAAAATCTGGTTCAAAGCACGACCGGGGTCCATTTCGGCCTCATGACCTACAATTATGCGCACACGGACGACGGCTCGGGGGGGACATTCCTTGCGGGGAATGCACACGGACTCCCCGCCTGGGCCTCTACCTACGTTTCTACGGTATCGGACCTGACTACGACTTTACCCGACGGCATCCACCATAACGTGGATGCATTTATTCAGGTACTGAATACTTTAACCCCCACTGGTTCTACGCCTCTGGGTGAGGCGCTCTTCGAAGCGATGCGATATTATGAAGGAGGGAAGCCTGCATTCGGTGCTACGATCGGCGTAAGCTCTTCTGGGACGTATTCTTCGCCTATCGTGTACGGGTGCCAGAAAAACTATGTGATTCTTGTTACCGACGGCATGGCGAATACCGACAGCGCCTCGATTTTAGGGACGGCAGAGTTGAATACCAACGGTTGCAAACATGGGGCCTGCGGGTCAGACCTTACCAATGGGTCCGGCGGCGGCCCTTCGGTTCCGTGGACAAATTGGCCATATGTGCCTGGAGTAGACGACCCTGCAAACACCTGCGGAAACGAAGGCATGCCTGGACCCTATAACCATGTGCTGTCCTCAGTGGCCTGGTACATGTATAACACCGATCTCATATCTGATATCTCTGGCACGCAAAACGTCATGACGTACACGGTGGGCTTTGATGCTAATTTCGGTTCATGCACGCCGGCAGTTAATCTGTTGGCGGAAGCGGCAGATAACAACCATGGTCATGGTAATTCATTCTTGGCTACCTCCGAAAGCGCGTTAAGCCAGGCTTTTGCGAGCGTCATCTCCGAAATATTTTCGGTAAACTCCTCCTTTGTCGCTCCGGTGGTGCCGGTAAGCCCGGAGAACAGAACGTACAGCGGCAATATGATCTATATGGGTTTCTTTTTGCCGGGCGATAACCAGTTCTGGGGGGGCAACCTGAAGAAATTCGGGCTCGACGCGAATAATAATATCATTGATTCGGTCGGTCATCTTGCAACATATGAAACCACTACCAACCCACAACGGGATAGTCGCGATGATGCCGTGGTGCCACAAGGAGACACCAACGGAAGTTTTAGAAATTCGTCTATCTCTTATTGGAGCATCGCTCCGGACGGTGGTAACGTGGAAGAAGGAGGCGTCGGTGACGCATTACTGAACAGGAGTACGGCACGGAATATTTACACCTACCTGGGTGCAAGCTCCAACTTAACTGTTGCTGCAAATGCCTTTATTTCCACTAATGTTACTCCTACTATGTTGGGTTTTGTGGCAGGTGATACAACTGACAGCAACAATCTTATCAATTTCATATACGGCCAGGATGCTTACAACTCGAGCGGGACAGGTAATACTACCGCACTACGGCCTTGGATCATGGGTGACGTCCTGCATTCAAAACCGCAGGTTTTTTCGTATATGACCTATTCTCCATCTGCAGCGAACGACGCTAATTGCAGTGTAAACACATCAATGATCTACGTGGGTGCAGATGACGGCATGATGCATGCATTTAAAGATTGTGATGGCAGTGAAGCATGGGCATTCGTCCCGCCTGATCTGTTTTCGGTACTTCAGTATATGCAGCCTACCGGCAATGCTCATACATACTACGTTGATTTCTCCCCTGTGCTTTATGTCTATAATAAATTGCAAGATGGGAACATAAACCCTGCGAACGGAGACAAGGTGGTGCTTTTGTTCGGGCTGCGGAGGGGCGGCGGACTCAATACAGGACCGACAGCGGGTTATTATTACGCTATCGATGTGACCACTCCATTGAATCCACAATTCCTGTGGAAGATAAGTAAGTCAACTACAGGGTTCTCGGAGCTTGCCGAGTCATGGAGCGACATCACGGTCGGAAAGGTCAATCTCGCTACGGGCGCTGAAATTGTTGCCTTCGTGGGCGCAGGCTATGATAATTGCAATGAAGATGCCCGCTACGGATCCCTTCAGGGCTACCCCGGCGCCTGCGTCGCGCCACCCGTTCCGGACTCAGGTAACGTTACGAGCGTTAATTCCGGCGGTTCGGTTACTCCCAAGGGAAGGGGCCTTTATGTAATCGAGATTGCGACCTTAAATAGCAATGGCGCGCCGATCCTGGCTAGCAGCGGAAGTCTAGTCTGGAGCTATACTTATGCCAATTCAAGCACGATGAATTTCTCGATTCCGGGGCAAATACTGGCGGTGGACACAAACTTTGACGGCTATATTGAGTTACTCTATGCAGGCGATACAGGTGGAAACGTCTGGAGATTCTGGGTGGGATCTCCGTCGACGTCAAACTGGAGTGCTACCAAGATATTCAGCTCAAATCCGGGCTATTCGGCGGCAACCGGGCAATGGATACCACCTAACACAAACGATGGTTCAAATGGCCGAAAAATATTCTATGCACCGGTTGCACTTGTACAACAGAACGGCACTATCGGGCTTTACTTTGGTACGGGAGACCGGGAGCATCCTCTCAATACAAATGTTGTTGACAGAATCTACGGACTGATCGATCGGGGGCAGACAACATCTACGGGAGTAAATGAATCAAATATGGTGGATGTTACGGAAGACATTCTTCAGTCACCCACGGTCACCTCATCGACTATAGCATCAATCCTTAGCTCACTTTCGTCTACTTCGGAATATGGCTGGTATATTCGGCTTAATCAAAATGCCGGTGAAAAGGTCCTGGCTCCGGCCACGGTCTTTAATCAGGATGCCATTTATACAACTTATTCGCCACTTACAGTTGCGAACCCGGATCCCTGCGTGACGGGGAATCTGGGCACGGCCAGAGCGTATGATCTAAACTATGCAACTGGTGAAGCTGTGCAGGATTTCGATCTTACAAACGACTCAACAACTACGACGAACACTCGTGCACTGCTGAGCAGCGCAACTGGAAATGTCTATATCGGACGAAGCGACAGAGTCGAGACAATAGGCAGCGGTATCCCATCAGGCGCCGTTATTGTTACGTCTCAATCAGGGCTGACAACTGCGATGGTAGGTGTCGGTGGAAACATCCAAACATTGCAGTTAGGCACCGGTCTCGTGACCTCGCCTCTGTACTGGAGGTTGGCGCCGGAATATCAACAAGCACCAGAACCATAGCGATGATCCTTAAGCGCCGTGATTGCTTCAACCATGCATATGAAATTTAATACATATATGTTTATTGTCGCTATGGCCGTTGTGTCCCTAAGCCTGACGATGTGCAGTGATGGAACCAAGGGAAAGCCTGAGCCGGCTTCACGGAACCTGAGGTCGCAAGGGGATACGGACGTAGTGCAAGCACATTTGGGGGCCCTGACAGTTAAAATTGTGCCCGAAGCCCCTACCGTGTTGACAGACTTACAGGCAGTAGTATCCGAAAAGGCTGACGCTAACATCAGTTATCGGTGGGAGCGAAATGGGGTTGAGCTGGTAGATGAAAAAGGCTCTTCCCTGGCTGCAAAGGAACATTTTGCAAAAGGTGATCGAGTAACTGTTACAGTAACGGTAAATGGCAGCTCAGCGTCTGCTTCGACTGAAGTTAAAAATTCACCGCCGACGGTGACGTCCGTAACACTTCGGCCGGAAATAATTTATCGAGGTGTTGATATAACTGCCGATCCCACTGGCCTTGATGCTGATGGAGACTATGTGCGGTATAATTTCCGATGGTTCGTTAATGATACGGATGTTTCTCAAACAACCCCGGTTTTAAAGGGGGATCAGTTCAAAAGAGGGGATCGCGTGGCCGTAAAAGTCACCCCTTATGATAATGACGATGAGGGTCCCCCCTATCTCACGAAGCCTATCGTCATTCCGAATGGTCCACCACGGTTTGTATCTTCCCCGCCCACAGAGTTTCAGGCAGAGAATTACACCTACCAGGCCATTGCGGAAGACCCCGATGGCGATCCTTTGACATACTCCTTGACATCGGCGCCAGAGGGCATGACCATCGATACCAAAACGGGCTTGATAACGCTCCCAGTCAAAAAAGAAGATGCCGGGACGCATAATATCGAAGTCATGGCGCAGGATCCACAGGGGCTGAAAGCAGTGCAAAAATACTCATTAACGATAAACGTGCCCTAAGAGGTGCTTATGAAAATCAAGATAGATCTGGCACTGTCGAAAGGCATGACTGTTATAGAACTTTTGACAGTCGTCTTCATTACCGTCACCATTGCAGCCATTGCAATCCCCAATTTTATTCAATGGCGTGAGAGCATCAATTACCGTTCAACAGCACGCGATTTATCCAACGTACTGAGGGAGGCACGCAGCAGGACGATATCATACAATCTGCAACACAGGGTTGAGCTTAGCAGTGCTCTATCTCCTACTTCTTTCAGGTTGATGATAGGTAACCAAGCGGCAAACACCCCCTCAACGGGATGGACTCCGGCCACTGGCATGGGCAACTGGACTACTCTCCCAGCTCCCGTACAGATCACCGTAGCGGATATCGGAGCCAACCCACCCAACATCACCTTCAACCCAAACGGGACTGCTAATCTTGTCTCAAGCACTACGATCAGTGTTCTGGACAATACTGGTGTAACGCGGTTCGCCGTGACAGTGGCCAACACAGGGCGGATCAGCATCGGTATCCAGTAACAAATATCTTAAGATGCCGCTGAAATCGCTTTTTATATCCAGATGTTCAGCTGTTACGCAAAATTCCATCGAGCGCGAGCATTGCGTTTTCATAGATTCCTGATATCCATTTAATCCTATGACCTCCCAAGGTGGCAGACTTCCAGGAGCGATCGCTATCATAATGGCAACAGCTAAAAAAACGTCTTCAGTCATACTCGCCTCCAGTTCGCCGCGCCGCAGGGATCTTTTACGCCAGATCGGTGTTGATTTTACAGTAGATCCAACCGATGTGAATGAAAGCATTCTGCCTGGAGAATCGCCGGGAAATTACGCAGTCCGGGTATCTCTTGATAAAGCCAGGGTCGCGGCAAGAAAAGCGGGTGAGGGCATCGTCATTGCAGCAGATACCATCGTAGTTTTCAAGAATGTTATTCTTGGGAAGCCCGCCGACTCCGATGATGCCAAGCGTATGCTCGAGATGCTCTCGGGGAAAATGCACAGAGTTATTACTGGTTTAGCGGTCATGAACGCGGCTACCGGGATGGCATCGTGCAAAACATCGACAACCAGGGTCTGGTTTCGAAACCTTGACGAGGATGAAGTGAAAAAGTACGTACTGTCAGGAGAACCGCTGGATAAAGCGGGTGCCTACGGAATCCAGGGAAAAGGAGCTCTCCTAGTGGCCCGGATTGAAGGATGCTATAACAACGTTGTCGGACTACCCCTTGCTCTTTTAGATGAGATGCTGCGGGAATTCGGTATTAAACTCTTATAAATCAATCATGTAGAAGCTGGAATATCTCTTTCCTCAATATCATGACACAATAATTATTTTGCTCCTGCCTTGACATCTCCTGTGGCACCTCTTAAAATAGTATTAGAGAACGTTTGTGAGAGCGCAATTTAAGCAGAGGGAGGTACCTACTGTGTTGCCTATTCGTATTATGATCGTAGAAAATGATCAGGCAGAATTGCAGGCTGTTTTGTCAGCGTTTAATAAAGAAGTGGACATTGAAGTAGTTTCAACCGTTTCCACGCGGGAATCGGCGATTAAACAGCTTTCTATGACGCCTGACGTGCTGATTTTAGACCCGGACATTCTAAAAGGACATACGCTTTCGCGATTTATCCGATCGGTACAGACTAAATCCCCTCACACGCGCGTAATGTATCTTCTCGGCAAAACAGCTTCGGATGAGCACCTCATCACGGATATAAAGGGGGGGATACGAGGGTACATCAAATCAACAGAAACGCCAGCTGCTATGATCAAGGCTCTCCACGCAGTTCATGTCGGTGAGATCTGGGCAGAGCGGAGAATCCTGGAAAAAGCCATTTCTAAACCTATGCTTCTTCCGGAAACGATTCAAGCCCAGATTCCAGGCTTGACCCCGCTGACGAACAGGGAGATGGAAGTATTGACCATGGTATTGCAGGGAGCTTCGAACAGGGAAATTGCGAATAGTAACAGCATCAGTGAGAGAACGGTTAAAACGCATCTGTATCGGGTCTATCGAAAGCTGAATGTTAAAAGCAGAACAAAAGCCATCGCCTTGCTGTCGCATGCTTAGGTGTTATGCGACTTCATAAAATGCAACTTTTGGCGTATTGACTGCTCCCTATTAACTGATAAACTTGTATTTGACTGTGCTGTTGGTTGCATACCATCGAACAAAAGACTGCTGCGGCAACTTCTTCCCCCCCAGCGTTGATTTAGCCGCGGTCGCGAATTGACATCACGATAATGCCGATGGTTGATGATCGTATGCACCTCAGGATAAACACCAAAGGACTGACAGCACAGTCATTATGGCGTCCCGATACGGCCAAGAGACAGAAATGTCAACCACGATCGTCGGGACGCCCTTTTCACCATTACTCCTCCTTATAGCTCAGTGCATAACCTAAATACGGTCTTCTTGACCTCGTTCGAGTTTACCGGTATGATGAATTTATGGTTGTTCTCATTATTTTCTATATCGGCATTCTCGCGTTTCGCTACTGGATTCTTTCGTTAAACCTTGCCTATCTCAAAGCGCATGGGCAGTCCATACCGCCCGAATTTGCAGATGTTATCGACCCCGACCGGTTGCGGAAAATAACGACTTATACTCTGGAGAACAGCAGGGCAGGCATTGTGGAGTCGCTATTCGGGAACTTCATAATGTTCTTTTTTTTCTTTGGAGGTATCCTTGGCATCTACGACCGCTGGATTTCATCCCTTACCGATTCTCTGCCTGTAGGAGGTATTTACTTCTTTTTACTTCTGCTCTATGCTGAGACGTTTCTCGATATCCCCTTCAGCCTCTACAAAAACTTTAAAATTGAGAACAAGTATGGTTTCAATACCATGACGGTCCGTCTGTGGCTTACCGATTTCATTAAGACGGTTCTCATTTCCTCGGTATTAGGATGTGTTGTTGTCGGCATAGCTTTAGCTATAGTGATTGCCAGCCCTCATTGGTGGTGGCTCTGGGTCTGGGCATTTTTCCTTGTATTCGGCATTTTCATTATGTACCTTTCCCCCTTTGTGATCGAGCCGTTTTTCTTCAAGTTTGAACCGGTTAAAGCAGAAGGTCTGGAAGAAAAAGTCCGTGCTCTCATGGAAAAGGCAGGTCTCAAGGTCAGCCGCGTTTTCCAGGTTGATGCCTCACGCAGGAGCCGCCATTCAAACGCCTACTTTACCGGGATCGGCAAAGTAAAACGCATTGTACTTTTTGATACACTTATTGAACAGATGTCGCCGGACGAAATCCTTGCGGTGCTTGCACATGAGGTTGGGCACTGGAAAAAGCGGCATGTGTTGAAGGGTATTATCTTGACTGAAACTCTCGCATTTTTCGGTCTCTTTCTGGCCTTTCATCTCGTTTCCTGGAGCGGTTTGCCGCAATTGGTTCATCTTTCCTCAGCATCCTTCTATGCACGAGTAGTCGTTACCGGTTTTATCGGCTCCCTGGTTATGTTTCCGCTGACGCCGCTGTTCAGTTTCATATCCCGCAGGAATGAAAATGAGTCTGACAAGTTTGCGTCCGATTTAACCGGTCACCCAGAAGCCCTGGCATCGGCGCTGATTAAACTTTCGAGCGAGAACCTATCCAATCTCCATCCACATCCGTTCTATGCAAAGTTCTACCATTCCCATCCTCCTGTTGTGGAGAGAATCAGACGATTAAGGACACGAGAGGGTGAATAAGTAGTCGACAAGCAGGAAAAGGGAAGGAACGATGCATGTTACCTGTTGTCGCCTCCCCGAGTGCTGTCTACTCTATACTGTCTGCGGTTTTTCTCACTTTCCGGTTGACCATTGTCGTCTTAGTGTGATATTTTTAGCTCATGAAGAAGTACACCGACATCGAGCGTCTCGAACTGAAGGTGAGGCGTCTGTCGACGCTTATCGAAGTGAATGGATTGATCAGCTCGTCACTCAACCTGGACCTGATTCTGGAAAATGTGATGGTCATCTCCAAGAAAGTGATGAACGCAGATGCCTCGAGCCTTATGCTTATCGACGATAAGACGAATGAACTTGTCTATGAAGTGGCGCTCGGCAGCGTGGGGAAAAAACTGAAGCAAGAATTCAGACTGAAATTGGGACAGGGAATCGCCGGCACCGTGGCGCAGGAGGGGAAGCCACTCCTCCTTGTAGATGCCTATACTCATCCCAAATTTTACCGGGGGCATGACGAGGCAACCGGATACCGCACGAAATCGATGATTACCGTTCCTCTGAAGGTAGGAGAGCGCATCACCGGTGTGGCGCAGGTCATTAACAGGCTTGACGATCAGTCTTTTAATCAGGATGACCTTGAACTTTTCATCGCCTTATGCAGCCTGGCCGCCATCGCGATTGATAATGCGAAAATGCACAAAAGCCTTATGGAAAAGCAAAGGCTGGTCAAGGACATGGAGTTTGCCCGGACGGTCCAGGAAAGCTTCCTGCCCCAAAAAACGCCTGAAATAACCAGTTACCGTTTCAGCACCCATTACACGCCGGCACAGGAAGTCGGCGGCGATTTCTATGACTTTATTCTTCTGGACCACGACCGGATCGGTATTGTGATTGGCGATGTTTCCGGCAAAGGGGTTCCAGCCGCGCTTTACATGGCCAAACTGGGAAGCGATCTCAGGACGCTGGCTTTTACTGAAAAAGATCCGGCCACGGCCCTCCGGCTGCTCAATATCCAACTGGCTGAACGCAGCCGTCGCGGAATGTTCGCAACGCTTCTTTATATGGAACTGGATTCGAAGAACGGCAGTCTAACCATCTCTAATGCGGGCCATCTCCCTCCTATTGTCAAAAAGGCGGACGGAAACGGTCCGCAAGCTCTCAACCGCTGGAGGATCACCGCTCGGAATTCTGTCCGGCATGACCTTCGGCCAGGAAAATGCCCGTCTGGAAAAGGGCGACACCGCGGTGTTGTATACGGACGGGATCATCGAGGCCATGAACGCAAAGGAAGAACTGTACGGGTATGAACGGTTCGAGAAACTTATCCATGCCTCTGCCGCCGACCCGGATGTTTTAAAGACAGCGGTCATCGACGATGTCAACCGGTTTACCGGACTAAGCCCTCAGCATGACGATATGACCTTGGTCTGCTTCGGTGCCATACCATGACGGAGACGGTTACGCTGACCGTGCCCAGTCATCCGAAATATCTTTATGTGATACGGAGCGCTGTTTATCCTTTGGTAACCGATGCCGGGTTCCCCAAAAAGGATGTACGAAAAATCGTTTTGGCAGTCGATGAAGCCTGTTCAAATATCGTCAAGTACGCCTATGAGGGAGACACGACAAAAATCATTGAAGTCCGTGTAACCATTGACGATCGCAGCTTCATAGTCGAAATTGCCGACTCTGGCAAAAAACCGGATGTATCGAAGATTGCGCCCCGGAAGCTCGACGAAATCAGGCTTGGAGGGTTGGGAACGCACTTTATGGCATCGGTATTCGACAGCGTTTCCTATGACACGAGCCGTGATGCCGGAACAATCCTGACCATGGTGAAGGCAAAGCCCTAAACATTTTCTCGAGGTTTAACCGGATGAAAGTGGAAATTATCACGGAGAAAGTAAGCGTCGGATTCCTGCTGAAATTGAAGGGCGACGTGGATATGAATACTTCTTCTGACGTGAGAAAGTCACTGGCAGAGGTATTCAAGGAGGGTTCGCAGGGGATGAAGATGCTCTTGATCGATCTGTCACAGGTGCGGTATATGGACAGTTCAGGTATTGCTACGCTAGTCGAGTGCATGCAAAACTGCCTGAAAACAGGCGCGCGGCTCAGGCTTTGCGAACTAAGTCCGTCGGTTAAAGACGTGTTCGAGCTCGCACGGCTTGCCAGTGTGTTCGAGATTTTTCCAACCGCCATTGACGCATTGGCTGGGCTATAACAAGATTCTCATGAGTCTGACTGGTCTCAGGATTCTGACAATTGTATGGACGGTATCCAACGCTCTGAACTCCATGAACGCTAAAAACTCATTTTGAGGTTGCGTGAAAAAAACCGTCGGGTATCTCGGCAGAACATTCATCACGTTCCTGCAAACCCTTTCCAGCCTATATTATCTGTTTCGGGAAACGGTGGTGCAGACTATCGTCCTTCTGACCGATAGCAAGAAGCGCAAACAAGCTCGCATCTGGTCTCAGGTAGATGAAATCGGGACTCACTCTCTGCCCCTTGTTCTTACGGTAGCCGCTCTTCTAGGCATTGCTATAACCGTGCTTATATCCTTTCAGCTGAAAGGGGTCGGCAGTTTCAGCTACATCCCCGGTTTTGTGGCGGTGGCCGTGTTCCGCGAAATTGGCCCTCTCATCACAGCATTGATCATTGCAGGCAGGGTGGGGGCGGCCTTTACGGCCCGGATCGGGACCATGAAAGTTACTGAGGAAATACTTGCTCTCGAGACCATGGCGATCAGCCCAGTCAGGTTTCTGGTTGTCCAACGTTTTATCGGCATGATGGTGGCACTTCCGGCATTGACAATACTGGCGGGTTTCACGGCAGTATCCAGCGGTTTTTTATTCGGGTCAACGCGGCTCGGCATCGGGCCGGATGCCTACCTCCGCGAGACCGTTGAAGCGCTTCAGCTTACGGACATCTATTCCGGGATCGTCAAGGCAGCGGTCTTTGCGGTCGTCATTGTCATGATCGGGTGCTACCGCGGGCTAGTCGTCGAAGGCGGGGCGGAGGAAGTAGGCAAAGCAACCATGCTTTCTGTCGTTTCCTCTTCGCTTGCGATCATCACGCTTGATACGCTCATGACTGCGGCTTTCTACGGGTAATTGCATGATCAGAGCTTCTGATATCAGGAAAACTTATGGAAACCGCACTGTGCTCGATGGCGTCACCTTCGAAGCGGACCGGAAGAAAATCACCTATATTTTCGGGACGAGCGGCGGCGGCAAAAGTACGCTACTGAAAATTCTCATCGGAGCCTTGAAGCCCGATGCGGGCGAGGTTTACTTCGGGGATAGGGATATCGCAAAACTTCGCGCCGAGGAACTTGACGAGTTCCGCAAAAAAATCGGCATGCTTTTCCAGCACGGCGCTCTTCTGAATTCGCTGAGCGTGGGGGAAAATATCGCCCTGCCGATACGGGAGCACACGGTTCTGGAAGATGCCATCATCGAAATCATGGTTAAAATGAAACTGGAACTGGTGGGGCTTCGTGACTTTGAAGACCTGCTGCCGATCCAACTTTCCGGAGGCATGCAAAAGCGGGTGGCTCTCGCTCGCGCTCTGGCTCTCGATCCCGAAGTTGTTTTCTTTGATGAACCGACTTCAGGACTGGATCCCATTGTTGCGTCGGTCATAACCAAATTGATCGCCGACCTCAACCGGCTGCTCGGTATTACCTGTATTGTCGTGACCCATGCGGTTGAGGAAGCAATGCGGATTGCCGACAAAATAATCATCCTCTACCGGGGGAAAGTCCTTGCAGAAGGCACACCGCAGCAGATTCGTGAAAGCAAGAATACGCTTGTTCAGCAGTTTATTACGGGCAACCCTGACGGCCCGATCTCGTTTCATGCATCAAGCAAGGATTTCCGTGAGGATTTACTTATGGGATGATCCTTATGATTGCGTTGAGTCTGAAAAATTCATAAAATCCGCAGAGTTTGAAGCGTCTGTTGAGTTCGTTGAGTGAATTGAATATGAGAATAATTCATCTCTTATATAACTCTACAAGCTCAAGAAACCCTCTACTCTCTGACACATAATGGGGGTACTATGGAGTATCGGCGTAGTGAAGTAGGGGCGGGCATATTCATTTTGGTTTCTTTCATCATTCTGGCGCTCATGATATTCGCGGTGAGCGATATCCAGAGCCTCTTTAAAAAGAAAAAGGAAATTAAAGTTTTGTTTCAGTACAGCGACGGGATCGAAAAAAACGCCCCCGTACGCTACTCGGGCATCAAGATCGGGAAAGTGACGAACATACGCATGGCACCTGAGTTCGGTGACAAGGTGGAACTTACGCTGAGCATTTACCGCGATGCGATCATAAAGGAGGATACCAGGGCTGCGATAAAAACGCAGGGATTGGTGGGGGATAAATATGTGGAATTAAGCGGCGGTTCTCCACAGATGTCTGTTCTCGAACCCGGGAAATTGCTGATCGGCGAGGAATCCTTTAAACTTGAGGATCTTACGAAAGCGGGATTAGAGTTAGTAACCAAGATGAAAGGCATTGCCAATAATATTGACCGGATTGCCAATAATATTGACCGGATGACCGGTGATCCTGCCACAACGGCTTCCATCAAAACCATACTCCACAATCTCCAGGATACATCGGCGAATCTTGAGGTTATGACATCGAGCAAAGATGAGGTGGCGCAAGGACTGAAAAATCTTCCCGAGATGCTGAAAAAACTGGAGGATTTGACCACGGTTATTTTGAAAAAACTCGAAGACTCGTCAACGAATCTGAAGGCGGTTACGGAAAAAACAGACACCATGCTCGGCGACAATAAAAAGAAAATAGACGATACCCTCGATAATATCAAGCAAATGACCCAAAATCTGAAAGAAACTTCGGAAGACGTAAAAAGCCATCCATGGAAACTACTCAGAAAACCGTAATGCTTACGGTTGAAATCTCTTGCTGCAAGGATGAAGGAGTTTGAATGGCGATTCAAGCAATCAAGGGCGTTAAAGATTTACTGCCGGCTGATATGCCGGCCTGGCAATTCCTCGAAAAAACGGCGCGAGAGCTGTTCGAGGATTTCGGTTTTTCTGAAATCCGCGTCCCCATATTCGAATACACCGAGCTGTTTGCCCGGAGCATCGGGACATCCACGGACATTGTCGAGAAAGAAATGTACACCTTCGAAGACCGGGACGGCAAGAAAATTACACTCCGGCCGGAGGGCACCGCAGGGGTCGTTCGCGCATTCATCGAGCATAAGCTCTATGCAGACAGTCAGCTTGTAAAGCTGTATTACGAGGGCCCCATGTTCAGACATGAGCGTCCGCAAAAAGGAAGGTACCGGCAGTTTTACCAGATCGGTGCGGAAGCCCTTGGTATCGACCATCCCCATGTCGATATTGAGATGCTGGCGATGCTTCACGCATTGTTTACACGACTCGGCATTACCGGCCTCACTCTGCAGGTCAACTCCCTGGGCGATAACGCATGCCGGGGTGCTTACCGTGAAACACTCAAAAAGTATCTCGAAGCCAAACTGCCAACATTGTGCAGCGACTGCCAGAGACGCTATGAGACAAATCCGCTGCGAGTGCTGGACTGCAAGGTGGATGCGGACAAGTTCGGTGATTCGCCGGTCATGCTCGATCATCTCTGTGGTCCCTGCAAAACGCATTTTGAGACGGTTGAAAACGGCTTGAAAAAACTCGGAATTCCGTTCGAGGTGAATCCCCGTCTGGTCAGGGGCCTCGATTATTATACCCGAACCACCTTTGAACTCGTGATGGGTCATCTGGGTGCACAGAACACCGTGGCAGCGGGTGGCAGGTATGACGGACTAGTTCAGGAAATAGGCGGGCCAGCAACACCGGGCATCGGCTTTGCGCTTGGTGTCGAGCGGGCGGTATCGCTCATGGACAGCTCTAATCTTCTTCCCCTGCGGCCGGCACTATTCATTGCCGCACTGGGCCCCGATGCCGTGGCATTCACGCTCCCGCTGGTCTATACCCTCAAATCCTCGGGTATCCGTGTTGACACCGATTATACCGGAGGCAGCCTTAAAAGCCAGATGAAAAAAGCGGATAAAAGCGGGGCACTCCACACCCTGATTATCGGCGAACAGGAAATCCAGTCGCAGTCCGCCGTTCTCCGCAATATGCAGACCAAAGAGCAGATCCCGGTTTCTCTTTCCAAAGTTGTCGAAGAATTAAAATCAAAATTAAACATGCGGGGATAAATACCGTTCAGCGGATAAACAAGGGCTGTAGAATGGCGCGGCCTCCCGACCCTCCGCAGGATTACTGCCCCTGTCTGATTCTTCAGGAGTCATTATGAAAGTTGGAGTTCTCTCCGATACCCATGTGCCTACCATCATGAAGGCCCTCCCGCCGGTTATTTTTGACATTTTCAGGGATGTCGATCTTATCCTCCATGCGGGCGATATTGTGGAGATGTCCGTCCTCGAAGAACTGCGCGCTCTTGCTCCGGTGGAGGCAGTTGCGGGAAATATGGATGACTCGGAAGCCCATGAGAAACTTCCTTATAAAAGAGTCATCACTCTCGGCCGGTATACAGCCGGCCTCATTCACGGAAAATTCAAAATAGATGTGCAGCATGAGATGATCAGGAAAGAGTTCGAAGACGTGGATCTGATCATTTACGGGCATTCTCATAAGCCGTTCTGGGGCAAAATCAACGGCGTCTATTATTTGAACCCGGGAAGCCCTACGGACAAGCGGTATGCGCCGTATAATTCGGTAGCTCTTCTTGAAATAGGAGAAGAACTTAAGGCTGAAATCATCAGGATCGAAGGCAGTTAAGCTTCATAACCTCCTGTCGACGATTGCACAAGCGTCAGGAAATCGCGTTCTGGTTTTAAGTTGCAAAGGCTACCTGTTTATGATAAATTTTGAATTACCATGGTTACAGATAAAATAAAATTCGGGACATCGGGATGGCGCGGCGTCATTGCCGATGATTTTACGGTAGCAAGGGTCCGTATCGTCACGCAGGCCATCGCCGACCATATTGCTTCCCAGGCCCTGAAGGAAAGAGGCATTGTTGTCGGATACGATACGCGCTTTATGTCTGAGTGCTTTGCAGAAGAAGCTGTCAAAGTGCTCTGCGCGAACGGCATTCACACCTATCTTTCGAATCGCGATGCCCCGACCCCTGCGATTTCCTTCGAGATAATCCGCAGAAAAGCAGCCGGAGGTATCAACTTTACAGCAAGCCACAACCCTCCTCAGTACAACGGCTTGAAATTTTCTCCAGCCTGGGGAGGCCCGGCTCTTCCCGAGACGACAAAAGACATCGAATTAAAAGCCAATGCGCTTCTGGAAAAGAGCTGTATAGCGCCTTTATCTCTTCCGGAAGCAATGAATAAGGGTTTGGCGGAGGAAGTAGACCTGCGCAAGAACTACCTGGACGACCTCCGGAAGAAAATAGATGTTGAGTCGATCAGGAAAGCAAAACTTAAAGTCGCCGTAGATCTTCTCTACGGTACGGGCCGTGACTATCTCGACGCGGCGCTCCAGGATGCGGGATGCACGGTCACGACCATTCACGGCAATCGCGACACGATGTTCGGAGGTCATTCTCCCGAACCGTCGGAGGAAAATCTTGCCGAACTTTCGGTGCTGATGAAAAAAGGAAAATTCGACATCGGCCTGGCGGTCGACGGCGACGCAGACCGCTTCGGGATAATGGATGTGGACGGGACGTACATTAACCCCAACCAGGTGCTCGCACTCGTTCTGGATTTTCTCTGCCGTACTCGCGGATGGAAGGGTGGCGCGGCTCGCTCCATCGCGACATCACATTTGATCGATGCAGTTGCGAAGAAGCATGGCATTGAGGTGTACGAGACCGGCGTGGGATTCAAGTTCATCGGCGATCTTCTGGTGCAGGGCAAGATTATATTCGGCGGGGAAGAGAGCGCGGGGATGACCATCAAGGATCATGTCCCCGAGAAGGACGGGATTCTCGCCTGCTTGCTGGTAGCGGAAATCATCGCGCTGGAAAAGAAAACGATCAAGGAACTGCTTAAACGACTGTACAAGGAAACGGGAATCATCCTGAACGAGCGGATCAACATTCATTTAACGGAACAGAACAGAAAAGTGGTCGGCGATCGCCTCAACCAGCCCTTGAGCGAACTCGGAGGTCTGCGGGTAAAAGGCAAGAAAACCACGGCCGATGGCACAAAATACATGCTCGAAGACGACAGTTGGGTTTTGATGCGCGCCTCCGGCACGGAACCGGTTGTGAGGTTGTACGCCGAGTCTTCGTCCGAGGAAAAGATAAAAAATCTCATAGACGCTGGCAAGCGGTTTATCTTAGGCCATTGACATCCTCCCCGGTATGAAGGCCGAGGATTCCCGAATCAGGCTCTACAACTACTGAGAGCCACTGCAGATTCTGTTCGCAGATGCGGCAGAGTTGTTTGCCACTTCCCCGGTTCATGGGCTGTTGCAGATGGCCTGGTATTTCTCCAGGCGAAGCGGTTGACTGCAGGCTGTGCCAAACAGCCACTACTCCAAGAGATACTTATTTGCTCCGGGAGATACCTTTTGAGGATGTTGACTGCGCCGTTCACATCGGCTTCATTTCGGCGCCACAGTGTTTGCAGGCATACAGACCCCGATGCACACGGCAGACGGGGTTTTACGGCGCAGAAGGATAAACACCGTAATATCGATAGACTGAAAAATCCATCCATGAGGGGGTATCAATGAGCGAGATTATCGATGTGTACGCGCGCGAAGTGCTCGATTCCCGGGGCAATCCCACGGTAGAGGCCGATGTTATTCTCGAAAGCGGTGTCCTGGGGCGGGCCATCGTTCCAAGCGGAGCATCAACGGGTGAGCGTGAAGCACTCGAGCTTAGAGACGGCGGTCCCCGTTACCTGGGAAAAGGAGTCCAAAAAGCCGTCAACAATGTCATTGAAGTTATCGGCCCAGCGATTACGGGCATGGACGCAACCGAACAGGCTGTCATTGATCGTACAATGATCGAGATGGACGGCACCGAGAACAAGGGAAATCTAGGCGCAAACGCAATGCTTGCGGTGTCACTCGCTGTTGCCAAGGCGGCCGCGGAAGAGGCGGGCCTGCCGCTCTATCATTACCTCGGCGGCCCGAATGCGAAGGAACTCCCCGTACCAATGATGAACGTACTGAACGGCGGAGCCCATGCCGACAACAACGTGGACATCCAGGAATTCATGATCATACCTGCGGGAGCATCTTCCTGCTCCGAAGCCATACGCATCGGCGCTGAAGTGTTCCACAATCTCAAGTCCGTGCTCAAAAAAAAGGGATACAATACGGCTGTAGGCGACGAAGGCGGTTTTGCGCCGAACCTGAAATCTAACGAAGAAGCGGTTCAGGTGATTCTTGAGGCTATTGAAAAGGCGGGATACAAACCGGGGCAGGAGGTTTTTCTCGGCCTCGACGCCGCGGCCAGCGAATTCTACGAGAACGGGGTCTACGATCTTAAGGGAGAGGGCAAGAAAATGTCCTCTGAGGAGATGGTCTCCTTCTACGAGGATTGGATCAAGCGTTATCCTATGATTATAACGATCGAGGACGGCATGTCGGAAAAAGACTGGAAAGGGTGGAAGCTTCTGACCGACCGTCTCGGCAGGAAAGTCCAGCTTGTGGCAGATGATATCTTTGTGACCAACACCGCGATTTTCAAGAAAGGCATCAGTGAAGGCATTGGCAACTCGATCCTGATAAAGCTGAATCAGATCGGTACTCTCACCGAGACACTGGACGCCATCGAGATGGCAAAGCGGGCTCATTATACCGCGGTCATTTCACATCGCTCCGGCGAAACCGAGGACTCCACAATTGCGGATCTCGCAGTGGCTACGAATGCGGGCCAGATCAAAACAGGGTCGCTATCGCGGACAGATCGTATTGCCAAGTATAACCAGCTTATCCGAATCGAGGAGGAGTTGGGTGATGCTGCTGTTTACCGCGGTCGAGACGTGTTTTACAGCATCAGACCATAGATGATAGAGGACAGGTGGCAGAAGACGGAGGACAGATGCAATCGCGGTTATTCCAGTCTGTCCTCTGCCTGTCTGTAATCTGCGTTATTCCATGGACCGCCTAGCCTTTGAACTCCTTGTTGAAAAATCACTCGAAAAACTTCCGAAAAAATTTAAAGGCAGACTGCGCAATATCATTATCGAGGTCGAAGACCTTCCTTCGCAGGAGGTCCTTGATGAGCTGGGTATAAAGTCGGGCACTCTTTTCGGTCTCTACCGAGGTGTGCCGTTGACATCGCGGGAGTGGAATTACGGGAATGTGCTCCCTGACCGAATCGTCATCTACCAACATTCCATCGAGAGCGCTGCCGCATCGTCCGGGGAAATTGAAAGGCTGATCATGGATACGGTCATGCATGAGATTGGACATTATTTCGGATTCAGTGATGCAGCGCTGTATTCAATTGAGCGGGAAAAAGGAACGAGGGAAGGGAAAAAAGAACGAAAGAAGGAATGAGAGCTGGAAGCAGAAGGGAAGGCGACTTCATTTGTAATTTCTCAATATCCTTTCAATAATCCCCGTCGTGGAAGCGCCTTCAAGGTAGGGCACGTTCACAACCTGCCCTCCCCGAGCCACAACGAGGTCGCCGCCGATGATTTTTTCCACGGGCCAATCGCCTCCCTTGACCAGGACATCCGGCTCGAGCATCGATATGATGTTGTAGGGATCTGGCTCGTTGAAGAGGGTCACGAAATCAACCGATTCGAGGGCGGCAAGTGTTTCCATGCGTTCCGTTGCTGAATTGATCGGTCTCTTTTCTCCTTTGATCGTGCGCACCGAGGCATCACTGTTGACGGCAATTACCAACACCTGGCCAAGCGATTTGGCTTTCGCAAGATAGCGCGTGTGGCCGGTATGGAGGAGGTCGAAACAGCCGTTCGTGAAAACGATCTTTTTCCCGATGGCACGCAAGATAGCAAGCAGAGGACGAAGCTCTTCCGGAGTTTTTATTTTATTCTGCATGCGAAACTATAAACCAAACGGCTCTGGAAAGCAAGCTGTGATGATTCATCGAACCTGAAAACAGGAGTTGGAATTACGGATGAATTTGGCAACAATGCTTTTTTAGGAGGGACGCGTCAGGCAGCAGGCATAGGACCCAGGTGAGAAGAAAGGTTCCGGGATGGCTTGTGCATTTTCTAATCCTGATGGGACTCGTAAATTTCATCAAAAAGAGGAGCGACGTCTTTAAAAGCCTTTAAAACGGTGGGATCGAAATGCTCCGGCATCGTGCGCCCGTCACCTTCAGTAATAATTTTCACCGTCTTGTCGTGATCAAATGCAGGTTTGTATGGTCTCTTGCTCCGCAACGCGTCGTACTGGTCCACGAGCATGACGATTCTGCCCTCAATGGGAATCTCTTCCCCTTTTAGCCCGCGCGGATACCCATTGCCGTCCCATCGCTCATGGTGGCTTAACGCGACAGACGCGGCCACTTTAATGCCGGGGTAGGACGAGCCCGTGAGCATTTTTTCTCCGATCGTTGTGTGGGTTTTCATGACTTCAAATTCGTCCCTGCTGAGAGACCCCGGTTTGAGCAGAATGCTGTCGGGTATGCCGATTTTACCAAGGTCGTGCATGGGACTCGCAAAGGTAAGCGTCTCGATAAATTCAAAGGGCATGCTCAGACATTCCGCGATCCTGCTTGAATAGAGGCCGATCCTCGCAATGTGAGCGCCGGTGTCCGTATCGCGGTATTCAGCAACGGCTGTCAACCGCTGAATGATTTCGGTGCTCATATTCTTTACCATCATAAGTGCATCGGCCAGCTCCTGTGTCCTCAACCTGACCGTGTCTTCGAGCATGGATTTGTAGTTTTTCTCCATCTGGACGAATCGGGTGTATTTAACGGCTTTTTCCACGGAGTGCAGGAGATAGTCGGGGTTGTAGGGTTTCGTGATAAAATCGAAAGCCCCACGCTTGATTGCATCAACGGCTACATCCAGTTCAGCAAAAGCAGTCATCAAAATAACGGGGATCTGCTGGTTGTAGGAGTGGATGTTCTGGAGGAGCTCGATTCCTGTGACCTGCGGCATTTTGATGTCGGTCAGGACAACGTCAAAATGAACTTTTTCGACTATTTTGAATGCGTCGTTCCCATTCTGGCTGGTGTAGACGGTATACCCGTATTCCCTCAGCAGTGTCGAAATGGATTCAAGAACGTAGGGATCGTCATCAACAATAAGGAGGGTGCTTTTCCCTTTATCAATCATTTGTCCAGGACCTCCCTGACTTTCTTCAGGAGAATTTCGGGTGATGTGGGCTTTAAAACGAAATCAAACCCCTCTCCCGTAATGCCATTATTGACCATCGTGCTGGTGTTATATCCGCTCATGAAGAGGATTTTGATCCTCGGTGACAGGCGCCTGATTTCGTCATAGGCTTCTTTCCCATTTTTTTTCGGCATGACGACATCGAACAAGAGCAAGCGGATATTATCCTTATGCTGCTGAAACAGCTGAACGGCTTCTTCTCCGTCTTCAGACTCGAATATAGTATACCCGAAGTCCTGCAAAAATGTCACGGCGAGTTTTCGCACTTCCTGATCGTCCTCAGCAACCAGAATCGTTTCCGTACCGCCCTCGGGAACAACCGAGTCGTTTGATTCCGATTTGGGTACGGACGGATTCGCGAATGGAAGGTAAATACTGAACACCGTGCCCTTGTCCAGCTCAGTGCTGCAGTTGATGAACCCGTGGTGTTGTTTGACGATTCCGTAGGTGATAGAAAGGCCCAACCCGGTTCCTTTTCCGATTTCCTTGGTCGTGAAGAACGGTTCGAAAATTCTATCCCGGGTTTTCTGCTCCATGCCCGTTCCCGTATCGGCGACATTCATTACGACATAGATCCCCGGTTTGCCATATCCGTAGGAGCGAATGAATTCATTCTTGATCTCTTTGATTTCCGTGGACAGCAATAGCGATCCGCCGTCCGGCATGGCATCCCGCGCATTCGTAGTGAGATTCATCAGGATTTGTTCAATCTGGCCCGAATCCGCCACAACCGTCGTGTCGGTCTTGACCAGGTCAGTCTTCAACTCGATGTCCTTTCCGATGAGCTGGAGGATGACCTTTTCAGCTCTCTTTACTGTCTCATTTAACTTGATGGGCTGCAGTGATAGCCCAGTTTTCCGGCTGAAGGCCAGCAGGCTCTGCGTAAGCCCCGTAGCCCGCTCCGATGACGCCAGGATCTTATCGACAAAAATCCGTACCGAGTCATCCGGATTGAGTTTCAGCTTGAGGATATTGCTGTATCCGATGATCGCGGTGAGAATATTGTTGAAATCATGGGCGATACCGCCCGACAGGGTGCTGATGGCCTCCATCTTCTGGGCATGACGGAGTTGGGCTTCCAGCTTTTTGTGTTCCGTGATGTCACGGCAGATGCTGAGTATTCCCGGAGACGCGTCGCGCCCTTCTTTCAGCAGCACGGAATGCATTTCAACCCATCGGCGAGTTTCCTTGAGGTCAATAAGTTCGTATTCGAGAATATCGGAATTGCCCCCAAGAGTTTCTTCTATATAAAGATGAACGGCCGCACGATATTCCGGGACAACCAGACTGTACAGAGATGTAGCCATGGCCTGATCAAGGGAATTTGCTTCCAGCAGCGCGAGACCAGCGGCATTCATCTGCTGAATGGATCCATCGGCCGCAAGAATCATCAGGCATTCCGGAGCTATTTCAAATATGTCCCGTAGTCTCTGCTCATGAGTTGAATGATCTTCGTTCATAGATTCGTACGCTGCACTGTTCTCTATAGCATAGAATATGACGGCGCGCTTCGTTATAACTTATTGAAAATGAAAATAAAATATGGATCTCGCACAAACTCACTCTTGTGCCTTATCAGGGGACAACAAACAATCATCTTATCGGAAAAACAAGGAATTATCTTTAATTTCCTGAACAGAAAAAAAGTATATTTCCCTATCAGTATGAATGCATAAGCACTATTCTCATGACTCAATTCGAGATTTTTGATATAATCTGCCACAACCGCCATCTGCACAGATATTCAGGGAGATGGGGCATTACGAGGAGATGACTATGGCCATTCCCGATGTAAAGAGAAAGATGCTCGGAGAAATGCTTGTCGCCGGTGGTCTTATTAAGGAAGATCAGCTTATGCGCGCCCTTGATGAGCAAAAGAAGAGGGGCGGCAAGCTGGGAGAAATTCTTGTCGATCTCGGATTTATCAGCGAGTATAACATAGCGACCTTTCTCGGCCGGCAGCTTCACATCCCTTTTATCGAGATCGATAAGCAGCTTGTCGATGTGGAGAGTGTGAAGCTCCTTTCGGGAGATATGGCAAGACGCGTTACCGCAATTCCCCTGTATAGGGATAAATCGACACTCGTCGTGGCCATGGCCGATCCGTTGAACATATTCGGTGTTGACGACATCCGGAAAGCCACGGGGAAGGAAATTCGGCAGGTTGTGGCAATGCGGTCCGATATATTAAAGGCCCTTGACCGTTACTATGCCATGAGTCAAACCATCGAGGCGGCGACCGTGGATTTTGCCGGTGAAAAAGGGGCAGTCGTCCTCGCTGAGGATATAGGCAGCGTGGCAGCGGAGGATGCTCCGGTTGTTAAACTGGTAAGCATGCTGATCGCCCAAGCCATCCTTGATCGTGCGAGCGATATTCATATTGATCCCGAAGGCAATCATATGAAAGTTCGCTACCGGATCGACGGCGTACTGACTGAGGTCAGGACGCTGCCCCGTGAGATGCATGCATCGATCGTATCAAGGATCAAAATCATGGCGAACATGGACATCGCGGAGAAGAGGATACCCCAAGATGGACGGTTCCAGGCAAAGGTAAGCCATACGGATACCGGTCCCGTAGTGACAGCCGTGTTCCATGAACGAAACGTGCTTCGTTTGCAGGGCGACGTGGCCGTTGATATCCGCGTGTCGACCCTGCCCGTGATCCAAGGGGAGACGGTTGTCATGCGCATCCTGAACCGTTCGCACATTATCCTGGACCTCGACAGCCTGATTTTATCCCCCGACCTGCTCGAACGGTACCGGCGTCTCATACGGAGGCCCTACGGCATAATTCTCGTCACTGGACCGACCGGCAGCGGCAAAACCACGACTCTCTACGGCAGCATCAATACCATCGATAGAAAAGCCAATAACATCGTGACGGTGGAAGACCCTGTTGAATACCAGATGATGGGAGTAAATCAGATGCAGGTGAACCCCAAGGCGGGAACGACCTTTGCCAGCGGTCTTCGATCGATTTTGCGGCAGGATCCGGACATCATCATGGTGGGCGAAATCCGTGACCGTGAAACGGCTGAGATCGCAATCCAAGCCGCACTTACCGGCCATCTCGTCTTTGCCACACTGCATACCAACGACGCGGCCGGGGCCGCGACAAGACTCATCGACATGGGGATAGAACCGTTCCTGATTGCTTCGTCCACGATCGGCATCATGGCCCAGCGACTGGTGCGGAAAATCTGCGACTCCTGCAAAAAGCCCTATAATGCGCCTGCCGAACTTATGAAGAACTTTGGCATTGGACCGAAAACGGCGGCTTTTTACCGCGGCGAGGGCTGTACTGCCTGCAAAAATACGGGCTATAAAGGCAGGGTAGGCCTGTACGAACTCATGGAACTGAATGACGAAATGCGGTCGTTGGTCGTCGCCAAAGCACCAAGCACGTCTCTAAAGGCCGCCGCGGTCAATACGGGATTCAGGACGCTGCGCGAGGAAGGTTTACGAACAGCGACCGACGGCATCACCACCCTCGAGGAAGTGCTCCGGGTAACGCAAGATGCAGAGGGGATATAGTTATTAGAGTTCGCGGCGTTGGTAGTGAAAAGTACTCGGGGCAGGTTCGGAAAAATAGAGGAAGTGTGCGGAGCGAGGATATTCCTGAACCAGTCAGTCAAATAACCTTCCTGTGTACGATTATTGTTCCCGGCTGCTTAGCGGCCTTTCTGCCAATCCCTCGGCGATATTCAGTATGATAGACAAAGCGGCACGGCGCATTTGATCTCGAAAAGAATAATCATTTTGCAAAAGCGCCGATGCCTGTTTGATGATGGACCGACTGCGTCAAATCCCTCTCTTCCCGCCATGCCAGGTTAACCTCGAAGCGTTGGATAACAGCCTATCTCTCTATCCATCGTTTCCTCATTGACGAACTCCATGAACTTAATGAACTATCTTATATACGCTTCCGTCACATATCTTCTCATCATGCGGTGACTGTTGAAGTAGTAGGCGTTCTTGCTGATGGCGTTCTTCATCATGCGGCTCCAGTGGCTTTTGTTCGGATCATAGTAGCGGGGAATAATGAGTTGCTCAAGCTTCTTGTAGAGGTCCGCCGCATCCTCGGCATCCGATATGCCCGGCTGGGCCGTCTCTGTCGGCAGTCCTCCGATGGACCAGCCGGTAAACCCCTCGATAAGACCCTCGATCCACCATCCGTCGAGAACGCTGAAGTTCACTACGCCGTTATGGGCAGCTTTCATGCCGCTGGTACCTGAAGCCTCAAGAGGCCTGAGCGGTGTGTTGAGCCACACATCGACTCCTGATACGAGTTTGAGCGCGATATCCATGTCGTATCCTGGCAGGAATGCTATGGATATTTTCCCCTTGAGTTTATCGCGATAGCCGTAAATCCCCTGGATCAGCCGCTTCCCATTATCATCGTGGGGATGCGCCTTGCCCGCATAAATGATCTGGAGCCTTCCCTCCGCGTTGATTTCGAGCAAACGGTCGATATCGTAAAAGAGCAGATGCGGCCGTTTGTATGCAGTCACGCGGCGCGCAAAACCGAGCGTAAGGACATTCGTATCCATGACGATGCCCGTTGCTTCCCCGACATAAGTCAGCAGCTTTCTTTTCGCCTCTCGATGCGCTTCCCACAGCTCGAGTTCGGGGATGCTGCCAGAACGGACGAACAGCTCCGGCTCGTTCGCCCATCCCGGAATATACTTGTCGAAGAGTTTTGCCATGTCTTCGCAGGTCCAGGTAAAAGTGTGCACGCCGTTCGTGATGGCGTGAATGTGGTAACCGGGGAACATATGCTGGGAAACCTCACCATGCTTTTTCGCAACACCATTGACGTAGTTGCTCAGGTTGAGCGCAAGAAGCGTCATGTTCAGGTTGTCTTTGCCGGCAAGGTCCCTGAGCACGTCCATGGGAATAATTTCGCCGAGCACCTGTTTTACGAGGGGATAGGGAAATTTGTCATGGCCTGCTTCGACCGGGGTATGGGTTGTAAATACACAGAGATCCCGGACGCGGGCAATGTCCCAAATAGACCGCTCATCCCAGACGCTTTCGATATCGCGCTTAAACCGGAGCAGCAGCTCGAGAGCGAGAAAACTTGCATGCCCTTCATTCATGTGGAATTTTTTGATATGGAACTCGAGCGCCTGAAGCATGCGTACACCGCCCATGCCGAGAACGACTTCCTGCTTGATGCGGTAAGTGCTGTCGCCTCCATATAACGAATCAGTAATCACCCGGTCTTCCGGCGAATTCTCGGGAATATCGGTATCAAGAAAGAGCATGGGCACTTTGCCGCCTGTGGGGCTTTCGACGATATAGAGCCAGGCCTGGACATAAACTTCCCTGCCCTCGATGCGAACGACGACCTTCTCCGGCAGGAGCGACATATGGACGGCTGGGTCCCAAGCGACCGGCGTCTCCTTCTGCCATCCGTTGGCGTCGATCTGTTGGGAAAAATATCCCTTGCGGCTGACAAGGGTGACCGCGATGAGAGGGAGATTCAAGTCGGCAGCGGATTTAATCGTGTCGCCGGCCAGAATGCCGAGGCCGCCGCTATAAGTGGGGATGTCGTTCTTAACGCCGATCTCCATGGAAAAATAAGCGATCATGGGTTCAGCGGTAAACTCGTGCAGGTTGTTCATATGCCTCCCTCAAACAAAATAAAAACAGTGTTTCCCATAAGGGAAACCTGAGCAACAAAGATAACAGAATCCGGATGATATTTCAATGATTGAAGTAGTATGCTGTCAATCCGCGTTTGAGCCGGCATCCGGACTCGTTTCCGTTCGAAGCCGGTTTTCTGCTTTCGCGGGGATGACGAATGTGGTGCACTTGATTCTGATTACGCAAGACGAGACAGGTGCGATTCAAAAACGGATCAGTCAAATTTTATCCTTTTCGGCCAGGAATAGATGTTCATGCGGTCCCCCCGGGCAAATCCGATCAGTGTTATTCCCATGTCCTCGGCGTAGCTGACGGCCATGCATGACGGAGCGGCGCGGCTGATGAGGATTGGGAAACGGTTTCTGCCCGCCTTGGTCATGATTTCGGAGGTAACTCTGCCGCTGGTAAGCAGGATTTTATTTTCGATGGAAACTGATTTCAGGAACGCTTGTCCAATGAGCTTGTCGACCGCGTTGTGCCGGCCGATGTCTTCTGAAAAGAACAGAATTTCCTTGCCGTCTGAAAGAGCCGCGCTGTGAACCCCTCCGGTCTCCAGGTAGAGGGCTGAGATATTCCTGAAGGTTTTGAGCAGCCGTCTGATGTCGTCAAGGGCCATGAGCGGTCCCTTGACCCCTATTCTTTCGTCTGCATACGTGCGATACTGGGTAAATGTCACGCCCTTTCCGCAACCGGACGAAATGGTACGCTTCTCGAACAGTTTGGAAAAGTCCGAAGGAAGATCAGCGAGTTCAATGTGCACCGTGGTTTCCCGTTCATCGACGTTCAGTTTTTTTATTGCCGATCGATCCCGGAGCAATCCTTCGGAAAGGAGAAATCCGACGGCTAGTTCCTCCAGTTCTGCAGGAGTGCACAGGAGCGTCACGAGCGGTTCGCCATTCAGGACGAGCCTGATCGGGAGCTCTGACGCCACTTCGTCAATGACTCCTTCGACTGCATTCCCGGTCACTTTGAGGACAGGTGTGTCTCTCTTCGTTTCCACGAAGGGAATATAGCATAAAGCAGGGGAATGGGGCAAGGGGTAAGGGTCGAGTAGCAGGGGACGGAGGAAAGTGACAGGGAGTAAGAAGCAAGGAAATAAAACAAGCCCCGGCTTACGGCCGGGGTTTGTGAAGGGGAATCGTAAATGACGTAAGACTAGAAACTTACGCCTGCTTCAACAAAGGGACCGCTGAACTTGGCAGCTGCCTTAACATCGCTCTGGTCGATTTTTATCTGTTCGGACCGGTAACCTCCGCTGATAAAGAGCGGCCCGATCGGCATTACTTTGAGTCTGCCGATATAATCGTAATAATGGTTTGAACCATAGTCCATCCCTCTGAATTCACCCTCGATGCTGAAAGCTGAAATGGGTTTCACCTGAACGCCGACATAGATCATCGGTACATAGAGCGTGACACTCTTGGAGGCTGTCAAGCCGGCGGTGTTCTGGCTGATGGTCCCTTCGAAGTTAATCTGGCGCGCGTTTAGGCCGAGCTCAACATTGAGTTTACCGAGCGTCGCAGTTTTCAGAAGAGGAATCGGATAATAGAGCGCCAGATCATAATGATCCATCTCGAGTTTTGATTGAATAGGAACATTGGCATTGAAGGTTTGATTGCCGTAGGTGAAGCTCATATTCTTGCTGCCAGTCCCTTCAAAGGACATCGGTGTTGCCATAATGTAGATGTTCGGCAGCACCAGCGGAAGCTCAACCTTCACGCGTGCGACAACCTGGTTATTTTCGCCGAGATTCAAATCATTCCTGAGGTCAAGAGAATCTCCCTGGTACTGCAGCGTACCCGAAGGCGTCTGCCTCCAGTATCCTACACCCGCTTCCACGCCGAAAAATGCAAACGCCTTACAGGGGATCACGGCCATCGATAGGACTAGCAAACAAACTAAGTAGAGGGATGCTCTTTTCATTGAATGTCTCCTCGAAAGAAATAGTTAACAGTTTTGCACGAATCTAATTGCAGATTTGATAAAAAGTATCAAAGATGTGTAGTTTTGTCAAGTTTACGTAGTGTCCTCATTTCGGGTGAAAATAATTTATATTCTTATCGGCAATAGTTTATAAATCTTTAGTTGTTTTTTTTTGAAAAATTTAATTTACTCAGTTTTCCTCCAAATTAGGACATTACCCAAGTTTATTATGGCTCTCAGGAAGATTGCTCTTGACAGGGAATATGCATATGTGTTACTTGTTTTGGAATTGTAACACGGAGGCCCCCATGTCTGAGATAACCCGTTTCGGTGTTTCAATTGACAGCCAGTTGATTAAAAAATTTGATGCGCTCATCGGTCAGAAAGGGTATACTACCCGCTCCGAGGCGATCCGCGACATGATCCGCGATAGCTTGGTCGAGCAGGAGTGGGAGGCGGAGGACCGGGAGACCGTGGGCACGATCACGCTTGTTTACAACCATCATACACGGGAGTTGGACCACGCGCTTACGGACATTCAGCATAAATCCTTTCATCAAATCGTATCAACACTTCACATACACCTTGATGCTCACAACTGCCTTGAGGTCCTCGTCGTGAAGGGGAAAAGCAGCGAAATAAGAAAAATTGCCGACCGTCTGATCGGTACCCGCGGAGTCAAGCACGGGAAACTCACCACGACAACGACGGGAAAAGAACTGGTATAGAAATCGTAATGACTCCTGGAAATCATGCATTCATCCGCTGACATCATTCCGGCTTGTCCGGAATCGTTCAGTTAAGGAGAACCTGAATCTACGACGTTTCCGGAAGATGGGAAAGATCGCAAAGACCGGGGGAACCCGCATCATTATCAATGAATGAAAAAGCGAATGAAAGCAGGGAAACTCAACGTATGAACAGAACGGACAGGAGCACATATATGCGCGCGATCATCACGGCATGGATTATCGGGATGCTCATTCTTGCGCCGGTGTCTGCCTGGGCGGTCCATCCTTTTCAGGTGGAGGACACGGACACGCAGGGCACAGGCAATTTTTTGCTCGAAATGAACGGCGACTATACGAAATACAGCGATCTGAAAACGACAGACTATTCTGGCGTCTTAAGAGCAGGCGTGAGCGAATCCGCCGATGTGTTCCTGGATGCGCACTATCTTATGCTCAATCCAAGCCAGGTCACGGACCAGAGCGAGGAGGGGTTTGGCGATTCCCAGGTCGGTATAAAACAAAGAATATATGAAAATGAAGTACATCAGTCTCTCGGGTACGAGTTGTATACAGACGTGCCTACTGGCAACAGCAGCAAGGGACTCGGTACCAATAACGTCTCAGTCGGGTTCAAATTGGTGGACCAGCAGGGATGCTGTAGCACGATTTATCACATGAGCGTTGGATATGAATCCTTTGTCAAAGACATGAAACACTTACATTTCGGCACGGATTCCGCTATCCAAATCGGGTTTGCTCTGGATCATAAATACACGGAGTCCTTCCACTTATTGGCTGAATTGGCTGGTGAGGACCTGACTGGGGAGGAGGTCGTTCGCGGCCCGCGCCCTGTTACGTTCATGGCTGGATTCAAATATGATATTTCAAAATCCTGGTATATTGATCTTGCCGCCCGGCTTGGGCTCAACAGCGATGCCGAGGAGTATGCGACGCTCGTCGGCGCGGCGTTGCGATTTTAGCGGATCCCTGCGGACCGCCAGTCTCGGGCTCGACCTGACGCCTACCCTTCCCGTCACTCCTGTAAATAACCTGGTTCTCGTCCCCATGTAGAGTAGCGTCGCCTGCGCGGTTATAATCCGCTTGACAGCTGTCTTACGGTGTGCTACAAAAATAAAAAACGTAGCACTTATAACTCAAAAAAATATTACCCATGTAACGGTAACCTTCCCCCTGATATGCTGACATACCTTCTCGGCGGAATGACCTGTTCTGTTGCCAAGGATTTTGACCTTGAATTTAGTGTAAAGCATGCCTTGTCGTAGGCGGAAACCTATGTCTCGGTCATGGCGGGGACTGCGTTCAGGTTTTTGTGTTTAAGGGCCAAGAGACAAACGAATCTGCAAAGGAGAAGACGATGCATATTCCCGACGGGTATCTGGGGCCCGCCACGTACGGTACGATGTATGCCATTACCGTGCCGTTCTGGGCAATTGCGGCACACAAACTGAACAAAACGCTCAAAACCAGGCAGGTGCCCTATCTTTCGCTGGGCGCAGCGTTCAGCTTCGTGATCATGATGTTTAACCTTCCTATCGTGGGAGGGACGACGGGTCATGCAACAGGAGCAACGCTGATCGCTATACTACTGGGGCCCTGGGCCGCGATGATAGCAGTGTCGGTTGCGCTGATTATCCAAGCCTTGTTGTTTGGCGACGGGGGCATCACCGCACTTGGTGCGAACTGCTTTAACATGGGAGTCATTGGCGGTCTGGCGGGATACGGCATCTATCGACTCATTGCAGTCGGCTCGGACATCAAAAGCGCGAGGCGTTGGATTGCGGCTGCGGTTGCTGCGTATATTAGTTTGAACCTTTCCGCCCTTGTTACGGGAATAGAGATCGGCATTCAGCCCATGCTCGAAAAAACCCCTGCAGGACAGCCCCTCTATTCCCCGTTCCCGCTGAGTGTCGCGGTGCCGGCAATGGTATTGGAGCATCTGGTGGTTTTCGGTTTTGCCGAGGCCCTGGTGACGGCGCTCGTGGTAAAATATTTTCAGAAAAGTGATCCGTCCATGCTCGGCGCTTGAAAAACGGACGGAAATTACCTTGAGTAGCGTGATGAATTATGACTAACCTAAAAAAAATGTGGATCGCCATCGGTATTTTGGTGATCTTGTCCCCCCTCGGAATCATACTGCCGAAGCTGTTTAACGCGGAAGGGGCGTGGGGCGAGTGGGGGCTTGACAAAATTGGAAAGTTGGCGGGCTTTGTTCCCGAGGGCATGAAACGCATAAGAGAGCGCTGGAAGGCTCCACTGTCCGATTACGGACTTCCCGGACAGAGCGGGGCGCTGGGCGGCCAGAGTATAGGATACGTTGTTTCCGCAATTATCGGCGTAGCCTTTGTAGCTGGAATGATGTATCTTCTGACGAAATTACTGGTTCGCAAGAAGAATAAGTAACAATCAAATACGATCAGACGGTGCGTTATTGTCAAAAACGAAGTTCTTAGATAAGTCTCTTTTGGCGGTCGCGAAAATTGCGGAGCAATCCCTGTTCTCCGAGGCCTATGCCCGGAAGGAGGGCTTGCTGCAGAGGCTCGACGTCCGCATCAAGCTGTTCGGTTTTCTCTCCCTCATCGTTCTGATCAGTTTTTTCCATTCCCCCTATGCTCTCTGGATTATGTACGGCATGAGCCTGACGCTTGCGTGGGCCTCGCGGGTGCCAATCTTGTTTCTGCAGAAAAGGGTCTGGCTCTTCGTCCCGCTTTTCTCAGCCGCCGTTGTTCTGCCTGCAATGCTGAATATCGTGACTCCAGGAGAGCCGCTTTGGATACTCGTCAAACTGAACAGGGCCCATTCCTGGGGACCCTATGTCATCCCGGCGGAAATCGCAGTTACCCGACAGGGGCTCTTGGGTTCGATCCTCTTTGTTTCTCGGGTTGCAACTTCGGTTTCCTTTGCCGTTCTGTTCACGCTCACGACCAGGTGGACCGTGGCATTCTCCGGTCTTCGTGCGCTTGCAGCGCCCCGAATATTCGTCATGACACTCAGTATGACCGAGCGGTACCTCTTCGTTTTTCTACGGTTGATCCAGGATATGTATCGCGCAAGGAAGAGCAGGACAATACGGCCGCTTTCCGCTGCGATTGACAGGAACTGGACTGCATCGCGCATCGGTGTTACGTTTAAGAAATCCATGGACATGAGCGAGGACATTTACAAAGCAATGCTGTCCCGCGGGTTTCATGGCGAGTTCCGCGCTCTTGACCGGTTCCATGCAAAGCCGATTGACTACCTGTGGTTGGTGACAGTGGTCGGTTTTAGTGGTATACTGCTTTTTCTTGAGAGGATCTTTTTCCACGGATGAATGCCTTTAGCCTGCGCAACATAGCGTATTCCTATGCCGGCAGCACGCCGGTTCTGAACGATCTGACTACAGACTTTGCGCTCGGCGGGCGTACCGTGATTCTCGGAGCGAACGGCACGGGTAAGTCTACGCTGCTTTCCCTGCTCGACGGTCTGGTATTTCCCGTAACAGGAACTATTCATGCTTTTGGAAAACCGCTGACCGAGGATGCCCTCATGGACCGGATGTTCTCGATGGATTTCAGAAAACGGGTTGCTTTTGTATTTTCGAATCCCGATGTGCAGCTCTTCTCGTCGACGGTCTGGGATGAAATCGCATTCGGCCCTTTGCAGCTCGACCTGCCGGCGGAAGCGGTCCGCGATATCGTGGACCATCAGCTCGAAACGCTCCGGATTACCGACCTTCGCGATCGCGCGCCTTACACGCTCTCTGACGGTCAGAAAAAGAAAGTGGCCATTGCATCGAGCCTGGCAACGGATCCTGACGTGCTGCTGCTCGACGAACCGACGAACGGCCTCGATCCCCGGACGCAGGTCTGGCTCATCGAGGTTCTGCACGAGCTGCACCAGAGAGGAAAAACCATTATTTCGGCGACACATGACCTGTCCATTGCAGGAGACATCGCGGAACGCGCCGTGGTCTTTTCGGAGGATCACACCATTGCCGCAGATGGAGATTTCGGAGACATTATTCAAAACGATGAATTACTGCTCAGGGTAAATCTGATCCACGAGCACGCTCACCAACATGGAAAGACAGCCCATATGCACCGGCACGGTCACTACGGTCATATTCACTCGACAGGAGGTACGATGCACGATAGTCATAAGCACCACAGCCATGCGGACGAACATGAGCACGGACATGAAAATGAGCTTTCCATAAAAATGCAGGTCATGCTGGAACACTGGATCGAGCACGGCGACAGCCATGCGGAGAGTTACCTCGAGTGGGCCGGCAAGGCGAGTGCGGCTGGCGAGGAGGAGGTTGCGAAAGAAATATACCTTGCTATCGCTGACAACGATTCCTTAAAGGGCCATTTGAAGCGAGCAAAGGCAATCCTTGCTGCGAAATCAATTCTAAGGAAATAAAAAGTCGTAGGAGGTTTTTTCATGAACGCAATGAACAATGAAGATCTTCGTGACGCGATCCAGTTCCATGGCCATCTTTGCCCCGGACTTGCCCTCGGCTACCGCGTTGCAAAAGCGGCGCTCCAGGAACTCGGGGCCGATCGCCCGCAGGATGAGGAACTTGTGGCCATTGTGGAGAACGATTCCTGTGCTGCAGATGCCATCCAGTTCATAACCGGCTGCACGTTTGGCAAAGGGAACCTGATATTTCACGATTTTGGCAAGCATGTGTACACCTTCTATAACCGCAGGACAGGAAAAGGTATCCGCATATCTGAGGACTATCGGGGGTTTGACGGTGATCAGCGGTTTACAGATCTGAAGAAGAGGCAGGAAGCGGGTGAGAACGTATCGCAGGACATGGAGACGTTCAAAATGGAAAAAGCCGCTGCGATTCTGAACGCGGAGGGGAAAGAGCTCCTGACCATTACACCGGCAACCGTAGCTCTTCCCCATGAAGCAAGGATTCGCGGCTCCGTCCGGTGTGCAAACTGTGGCGAGAAATTCATGGAATCCCGTGGAAGGATGAAAAACGGGAAAATCGTCTGCATCCCGTGCTTCGAAAATGAATGACTTCTAACGTCGGCAAGAGTCTCGTGAGAAAAATAACGCCGCCCTCAGCGCCGCAATCGAGTGTCTCCCTTATGGTAAATAAAAAAGTAAGTAACCTCCCGGCTCTGCATAATCGTACTCATCTAGCTTAACCATGGCACGCATGTGGCCAGTCATACGACGATGATTTTCACTCCTGATGAACTACATCACAGAAACATTGATGTTCTATCAACTGAAATTTACCCTCCACAACGCGCCGATATGATAGACTAAAAAAAGATTAACGGAGATCCTGATTCGAGCGTTGCTGAAGACAGTTTTCAGTGAGAGAGTGCCGGTTATGGAAAAACGCATCTTAAACATGATGGAGATCCTGAACAGGCAGTCCATCTGGTGCAATGTTGTCGGAGGGAAGATCCTTGCGCTGCTTGTTGGCATCCCAGATTATTTTTTTGGTAGTGAGATCGGTTTTTCAATGTTCTATCTCATTCCCGTCGCTCTTACATCATGGTATGCCGGGAGAACGGCGGGCATTTTGGTTGCATGTGTGAGCGCGGCAACATGGTTAACGGCGGATATATTATCAGGCGTCTCCTATTCCAGCACTTACATCCCCATGTGGAACGCTCTGGAGATGTTGACATTTTTCATCATCGTGGCATATCTCCTCAACGCCTTCAAGAGGGAAAAATCCTCCGCCCGGGAGGACTATCTTACCCGGTTGGGGAACCGGAGGCATTTTTTCGAACTGGCGGATGCCGAAATTAGGAGGTCTGCCAGGTACGGTCACGCATTCACGCTTGCCTACATAGATGTGGACGATTTCAAGGCCATTAATGACCGCTTCGGGCATGCTGAGGGCGATGCGCTGTTGAAGTCGATTGCAGTGGACATTCAGGAAAGTATTCGAAAAACCGACATTGCGGCGCGTCTCGGTGGAGATGAATTCGCAGTGCTCTTGCCAGAGAGCAACGCCGATACGGCCGCGGGTTTTTTTGACAAATTGCACAAAAAAATCTCGCAAGCCTCGTGGAAAATCGGCCGGTCAGTAACTTTCAGCATTGGTGTCGTAACCTTTGTCAGCTTTCCCTCATCAATCGATGAAATGATCAAAATCGTGGACCGCCTCATGTATGCAGCCAAGAACAGTGGGAAAAACCTTGTGAAGTATGCTGTGTTCAAATGATCTGCTGATTCGGCTTTTCCCCTGTTAACAGTACGGTAGTCGAGGCATTAACAGGACGGCTCTCATTGACGGCAGACAATGAAGCGTGATACGGCAACAGAATCTGCAATTCCTCTCGTATGTCCGTTCCTTGACAGCTTCCACGGAAGTAGCAAATCCTACACCGGTTTGAAGCAGACGACGCAACTTCTTCATAGACGTTCGATAATATGTAGAATTATTATTGCGTTAACAAAAGGCTACGCATGGCATGACTCATGCAACAATAATGAACGATAATGAATCAGTGGTACAGAGTTGTGAGCAGGGCAAGAGTAGGCAAGCGCATAATTCCCAAATTTACGCCGTGAGAAGGCTTCTCATTGGCGGTGCGGAGTTCTATCGGAGCTAATTGCCGGTGACGACACTCGGGATCTCTGATAATCAAAATAAAAGGGGAATACGTTTCCCTCATTTAAAGAAGGAGAAATGAGAATGAAGAAAATTATGAAATTGTTTTTTATTGCGGCGCTGGCAGCTTTTACTACAGCCGGATGTACAAAAGGGTATCAAGCTCAGAAGACGGCGGGCGACCTGACCGTCACGCTTAGTGCCGGCAGTTACCCGCTCATCGTAGGCGATAATGCCATGACGATAAAGATTACTGACGCATCGGGAAAAGCGGTTACCGACGCGAAAGTCGGTGTGCGCTACTACATGCCTGCAATGCCAGGAATGGCTCCTATGGAATATAACGTCGAAGCCGCTCCCAAAGGGGAGGCCTACGGATTTACTGTTAATATTGCAATGGAAGGCGGCTGGCGCGTTGATGTCAACCTAGTGCGCGGTGACAAACCTTCTCCCACGCTGACGTTCAATGTTGATGCCCGATAAGTATGATCCATTTCGCCCGACAGATCGGGCCATGGAGGTTGAAATGGGAACGATAGAGGACTGGAGAACGCCGAGAGGAAATAGTTCGCCTCTTTCCCGCGGAGAAATTAATTCATGGAAGTGGCGTTATTTAAAGTGGACAAGAATATGTGTGCGGAATGTTCCCTGGCGCTCAGACGATTCATTGGAGGCATGGACGGTGTAAACATCCATCGATGTGCAGAACGGGGAAATAGTCGTAAATTCGACGAGACGAAAGTGGATGAGAAAAATCCCTTGAAGATCGCACGGGGCAGCATCGAACGGCTCGGATATCGTTTAGAAGAATAGTGTTCGAAGTGTCAATACGGATGGATAATGATTCGCTAACCCGGAATTGCCAAGGATACTGACGGTATTATTCTGATGGCTGAGTCCTAACAAGCTGACCCCCTAGGCTTTCGCCTTGCTATCAAAACTCCCCAGCATCCCTGTAATAGCCATGAACTAAAAAGAAAACAAATCACGACTGCTGGTCCACTTCCTGGAACACCAACCGGGTGACATCACGGATCACGGTTTCTAGACGACTGTCGTCGCTACCCCGTACAATGACCCCGAGGAGAAAAGGCCGATTCTGATGATAAATAATGCCGAACTCTTGCAACTGGCGGACATTGCTATTCTCTCCTTCGCCATTGCTCCTGATCGGCACCTCCTCATGATCTACGGCTTTGTCGACATTCGGCGGTACGGCTGATCCTATCCCGTCTTGAAAGGCAGTCTTTGAAAGATAGCGGAGTGCCTTCTCGGACATTTCTTCAGACAAATAAGAAGCGTTGAAGAGGACTCGAAAAAGCGCAGCGTAGGTATTTAATGACAAGGACTCGTTCTGCTTCTGAGGATCGTATTCCCCATTAAGGTCCTTGAAAATTTTATCCAGGCGATTTGCGGGCAGGTTGGCGGATAGCATCACATAGGCAGCATCATCGTCATAGGCAATCATCCTAAAAATAAGATCGTTGACGGTGTACAATTTTCCCGGCTCAAGATTATTCTTCGCCGTCTCGCGATGCTGCTCGGTTTCCGGTTTGACGACAAAGATTAGTTTCTTGCGCAAAACAAGGGGATTCGATTCGGCCCATTTAAAATAGGCGATCATGAGCGGCAGTTTAAGATGGTTTTCGCCGTTGAAAGCACCATGCTCTCCGATGACGAACCGGTTCCCGTTGTTCAGATCACGAAAGTATACCGTAATGGATTTGGCATCGGCGTTTTTCAAGTCGCTTTCGATCAGACTGTTTACTTTGTACTGGAACGGCTTCAGTTCCCGGTTTGTCATTAACTTTTCGCCGGCATGCTTTGCCTCCACCGATACCCGGATGAACCGGAAGGTCCCTTCCGGTCCTTCCGGCAAAGATTCGCCTTGGAGCGAGGGAAGGGGGGAGAACAGACCTGTAGCGGCGCCGATGAATATGCCGAGTGCAAAAGCCCCGGCCACCAAAGTCAGCATAAGGGACCGGTTGATGGTGATTTTATTCTTTTCTTCGTATCCGGAATTAGTCATTGAATGTACGCAGACCTGTTCTCTTTCGGCATTCATTCTACCGCTTTTCAGCGGCCGAAGCAAGACCCGGGTTTCATCCGTGCAGCGGATCGGGCTTGACACGCGGGCAATGGATCTCTTGCTTTATCTTTCGATCAACGATATACTTGATAAAAGCTGTATAGTTGCTGGGTTTTTATCCACGACGGGGGGAGACATGATAACGCTTATCCTGCTAATCTTCATTATAGCCGTGGTGGCGGCTTTTTCGGCCCAGAATGCAACTCCGGTCGCTGTCTCGTTTCTTTCCTGGCGTTTCGAAGCATCTCTTGCCCTGGTAATCGTGCTTTCACTTCTGGCCGGCATCATTGCGGGTATGGTCCTGCTGTCCTGGGTCCGGTTGAAACGGTCCCTGAGTCAAAAAAGGTCATCCGACACAGGTCAGTCAAAAGTTTCTCAAACGAAATAACGAGATCGACAGCGGAGAGTGCGCGTATGGACAACGCCTCTATGAAATTTATTGTTCCCGCGGCGATAGCACTGGGATGCTCACTACTCCTGCTGTTCCTTCGGTATGTAACATTACAGATCCTGCGAACCTGGGCGAAAAAATCGGCGACCCAACTTGACAAAATAATCTTCGATTCAACGAAGAGCCCTTCGATTGTCCTTGCCGTGGCGATCGGCCTTCAAGTCGGCCTGGCCTTCTCAGGGATTCCCGAAAAACACGTGGGGTATCTCGGAAAGATTCTCCATGTCATCATCATCCTGTCGGTCACCGTCGCGTCTGCAAACCTGGCCGGCAGGCTGTTCAAAAATTATGTTCAGAAGAGCAATATCCCGATCCCGACGACCGGTCTTGCCTACGGCATTCTGAAGGGGACGATTTTTGTCATCGGCGTCCTGATTATGCTCACGGATATGGGCATATCGATCGCCCCCCTCATCACCGCCCTCGGCGTAGGCGGACTTGCCGTTGCATTGGCGCTTCAGGACACACTGGCGAATCTGTTCGCCGGCGTTCACATCCTCGTGGAAAAATCGATCCGGATCGGCGACTTCGTCAGACTGGAGACTGGACAGGAGGGGTATGTTGATGACATCAGCTGGCGCACGACGCGCATACGCATGCTGTCGAATGACATTGTTGTGATCCCAAACAGCAGGCTTGGCCAGAGCGTGGTGACGAACTACTTCGAGCCGGACAAAAAGATGGTGCTGCTCATGCCCGTCCGCGTCAGTTATTCAGCGGATCCGGAACAGGTAGAAAAAATATTGATGGAGGAGGCAAAAAAAGGGGTGCACGACATTCCCGGCCTCCTGGCCGAGCCCGCGCCGTCCGCACGATTCATTCCCGGTTTTGGCGAGAGTTCCCTGGATTTTACCCTCACCTGCAAGGTAGCCGAATTTACCGATCAGGGCCTCATCCAGCACGAATTGAGGAAAAGGATATTCAAACGTTTTAAAGACGAAGGCATTGAGATTCCTTATCCGCACCGAACCGTGCATATCCGGGAGGAACGGAGAGGGAAGACGATGACGGCATCAGACTCATGAATGCAGGATGCCTGTTCGGTTTCGTTTCTGTCAGTTCGCATATGTTTCGCAAAGGTGACGGACGTTTCAGTTAGAATAACATCTCGAGGTTGACATGGCGCATCCAAGAATACTGGCATTCATTCTCGCAGGAGGCAAGGGCGAGCGGCTCGCTCCGCTCACCGATTATCGTTCCAAACCCGCAGTGCCCTTCGGTGGAAGATATCGGATTGTTGATTTCGTCCTGAGCAACTTCGTCAATTCCCGAATCTATTCCATCTATCTCCTGGTGCAGTACAAATCCCAATCCCTGATCGAACATGTGCGCCAGAACTGGACCCTTTCTCCCATCGTCAAAGAGCATTTTGTTACTGTCGTGCCTCCGCAGATGCGCATGGGGCCTGAATGGTTTCAGGGGACGGCGGACGCTGTGTACCAGAACATCAACCTGATTCACGATCAGCGTCCAGAACTCGTCGCGGTATTCGGGGCTGACCACATCTACCGTATGGACATCAGGCAGATGATGGATTTCCACCTTGCACGAAATGCAATGGTGACGGTCGCAGCGCGCCCTGTTTCTCTTGATCAGGCATCGTCCTTCGGAGTGATCGTCACTGATGGGGACAGGAGGATTACCGGCTTTCAGGAAAAACCGGAGAACCCCGCCTCCATGACCGATGACCCAAAGCGCGCCTACGTTTCGATGGGGAACTATATATTCAACAAGGACGTACTCATGGATGCGCTTATCAGGGGCCAGGAAAAGAACCAGCATGATTTCGGGAAACATCTCATTCCGGACCTCGTTGACACCGGAAGCGTTTTCGCCTATGACTTCGCCACCAATGTTATCCCCGGCGCCCATTCCTATGAGGAAAAAGGCTATTGGCGGGATGTGGGGACCGTCCCCGCTTTCTTCGACGCTCATATGGACATGCTCGGCAAGGAGCCGCTCTTTGAACTCCATAACAAACAATGGCCCATCCATCCCGCCGAATACGAGGGACCGGCAGCTAAAATCATGCAGGGTGATATCCGGAACAGCTTCATTGCCGAAGGGGTAGTCATCGGCAGTGCCAGGATCGTCAATTCGGTAATACGAAGGGACGTTTTTATAGAAGACGATGTCATTGTCGAGGATTGCATCATCATGGACCATAGCGTTGTGAAGAAGGGTTGCCGCCTCAAGCGGGTGATCGTGGACAAGTTCAACATACTGGCGGAAGGGGAAAAAATCGGGATCCACCCGAAAGAGGACAGGCTGCACTGTGCCTGCCATCGCGATCCGTCGGGCATCTCAATCATACCCAAGGGTGAACGGATGCTGAAACGTCCTCCCTGGTGATAGGCATGGAGATTTTTTTAGTAAATCGAACTAATCACTTCTAATTCCCAGAAAATGCTTGACAGGAGCAGGTTGTTGAGGTATTGTTGGCAGGCAACGGAAATTCTCTTTAAGTCTGGTCCTGTGAGGCCAGGAAGGGTTCAAGATGAAAAATTTTAACAGCGGAATTACGCTTAAAATCATCACGTAGACCTTCTTCCCGTGTACCAAGGGAGAGGGTTTTTTTGTGTCTTTTTTCATGAAAACAGGAGCAACTGCCATGAGCATAAAGGAAAAAGCACTGATTCTCGACAAGACCGGCATAGACCGGGCCCTTACGCGGGTTGCCCATGAGATCCTCGAAAAAAACAAGGGAGCCGGCGATCTTGTCCTCCTCGGTATTCAGAGGGGCGGTGTACATCTTTCCAAACGGCTGGCGGGAAAAATCCGGCAAATAGAGAAGGTGGATATACCGGTAGGCAGCCTGGATATCACCATGTACCGCGATGATCTGGCAACGCGCAAATCTCAGCCGGTCCCCCGGACCACGGACATATCCTTCGACATCCAGGATAAAATCATGGTGCTGGTAGATGACGTGCTTTTTACCGGCAGGACCATCCGCGCCGCTTTGAACAGCATTATGGATTACGGAAGACCTAAGCGGATCCAGCTGGCTGTCCTCGTGGACAGGGGGCACCGCGAACTTCCAATCCGCGCTGATTATGTAGGCAAGAACCTTCCCACTTCGGCAAGGGAAAAAGTTGAGGTTATGCTGGCCGAGGATGGCGGGGAAGAAAAAGTGGTGATTCTCGGGGAGTGAGAAGGCGGTAAACAATAGACGGCAGACGGGGAATGCAACACAGAGGCACTCAGAACTCCGATCTCTGGACCTACGCTCCTTAAGGTGTGGCTATGGCGCTCAGAACAAAAGATCTGCTCGGGATTAAAGGAATGACCGCGGATGAGATAAAGCTTATCCTGGACACGGCTGCGATGTTCAAGGATGTGTCCGAGCGGGACATAAAGAAGGTACCGACGCTGCGCGGCAAGACGGTTATCAACCTTTTCTATGAGGCTAGCACCCGCACCCGGACGTCCTTCGAACTTGCGGGCAAACGGCTTTCAGCCGATGTGATCAACATTTCGACATCGACCAGCAGTGTGGTCAAGGGCGAGACCCTTCGCGACACAGCCCGGAACCTGGAAGCAATGAAGTGTAACATCATCATCGTCCGCCATTCCTGTTCCGGCGCACCCGAATATCTGTCTAAAATACTCAAAAGTTCGGTGATTAACGCGGGAGACGGTTTTCATGAACATCCGACCCAGGCCTTGCTCGATATGTTCACTATTCGAGAGAAACTGGGCAGGCTTGAGGGGCTGACTGTCGCCATTGTAGGAGATATTGCCCATAGCAGGGTGGCGCGGTCTAATATCCACGGCCTCACCGCAATGGGTGCGAAAGTGCGGGTTTGCGGTCCACCCACGATGATCCCGCCGGGGATTGAATGTCTGGGAGCTGAAGTCACCTATGATATGGATCGGGCCGTCGACGGGGCGGATGCGGTTATGATGCTTCGCCTCCAGCTTGAACGACAGGCTGCCGGGCTTTTGCCCGGTGTGCGCGAATATGCCAGATTTTACGGTCTGAATGCGGCAAGACTGGCCAAGGCGGCCGGTCATGCGCTCGTGATGCATCCCGGCCCCATGAACCGCGGTGTCGAAATATCGTCCGAAGTTGCCGATAACACGTCGGTTATTCTCGATCAGGTTACGAACGGGGTTGCAGTCCGGATGGCGGTGATGTTCCTGTTATCCGGAGGCACGAAAGCGGAAGCGTGATTTCATTGACCGTGAACAGGGCGATTGAAAAATGCCATCGGCCACAAAGACGTGCAAAGAAAATTTTCTCTTGCATATTTTTCGAATCCTTGGGGCAACTGAAGAGGCTCTATGAATCTTCTGATTAAAAACGGCCACGTCATAGATCCAGCGAATAGGATCAACGAAAAGCTCGACATCCTCGTATCGGGCGGCAAGATTGCGTCAGTATCCAAACCGGGGTCGATCCCGGGAAATGGTGCACAGATTATAGATGCTTTGGGAAAGCTCGTGGTACCCGGTCTCATCGACATGCATGTACATCTGCGCGAACCGGGTTTCGAGTATAAGGAAACCATTGCCACCGGAACGGCTGCGGCAAAGGCCGGAGGGTTCACGTCGGTCTGCTGCATGCCGAACACAAACCCGGTAAACGACAACCGGTCGGTAACGGAGTTCCTCCTATCCCAGGGCCGCGGTGCCGCGGCCTGGGTGTTTCCCATAGGCGCTATAACAAAAGGATCGAAAGGCGAGGAACTTGCCGAGATGGGCGAATTGCGCTCGGCGGGATGCTTCGCCGTATCGGATGACGGAAAACCGGTCATGAACGCGGCTGTCATGCGCCGTGCCCTCGAATACTCGAAGATATTCGATATGCTCGTCATCTCGCACTGTGAAGACACCGCGCTTGTAGCCAAGGGAGTGATGAACGAAGGCATTATATCAACCGAGCTGGGGCTTCGGGGCATCCCGCGGGTGGCCGAGGACGTGATGACCGCACGGGATATTGCTCTTGCCGAATTAACCGGAGGCAGGCTGCATATCGCCCATGTAAGCACCGCCGGTTCGGTGCGCATGCTCCGCGGTGCCAAGGCGCGGGGCGTGAAGGTCACTGCCGAGACCTGCCCGCATTACTTTTCTTTGACTGACGAAGCGGTGCGGGGTTACAATACCATGGCAAAAATGAACCCGCCGCTTCGCATTGCCGACGATGTCGACGCGATCAAACAGGGACTTAGGGATGGTACCCTTGACGTGATCGCCACGGACCATGCTCCCCATGCAGCGGACGAGAAAACCGGTGAATTCGATTATGCGCCCTTTGGAATCGTAGGGCTTGAAACTGCGCTGGGATTAACGCTTAAACTCGTTCAGGAAGACGTCCTGCCGCTTGCCGAGGCAATCCGGAAACTCACGGCCAATCCCGCTGGTATTCTTAAAATCGACAAAGGATCACTCTCCGCTGGTTCGGATGCCGACGTCACGATCATCGATCTGGATTTGGAATGGATCGTGAATGCATCGGAGTTCAAGTCGAAATCAAGGAACACGCCCTTTAATGGGTGGAAGTTGAAGGGGAGAGCGGTGCAGACGATCGTGGGAGGGGTAGATGGGAACTTTGGGAATGAGAGAGTCTGACTGATTATGAAAAAAGCGATACTTGCACTGGCTGACGGCATGGTGTTCGAAGGAGAATCCTTTGGAGCGGAAGGGGAGACCTCCGGAGAGATCGTATTCAATACCAGCATGACGGGATACCAGGAAATTCTGACCGATCCGTCGTATAAAGGACAGATTGTCACCATGACTTACCCTCAGATCGGGAACTACGGCGTGAACAATGAGGACGTGGAATCCGCCAAGCCCTTCGCGGAAGGTTTCATCGTGAAGGAGTATCTGGATATTCCCAGCAACTGGCGTTCGAAAAAATCCCTTCATCAATATTTGCGCGAGAACGGCATTGTCGGGATCCAGGGGATCGACACAAGGGCGCTGACAAAACATCTTCGTGACTTAGGCGCGCAGCCCGGGGTGATCACGACCAGGGACATGAACCCCCACAGCATTGTTGCCAAGGCAAAAGCGCTCCCTACCATGAGCGGTCTCGACCTGGTAAAGGACGTCACCTGCAAGGAACCCTACCACTGGAGAGAGGGTGACTGGGACCTCGAAAAAGGGTATGCCATGAATCCGCCGTCGTCAAAGTACAAGGTTGTCGCCTATGACTACGGCATCAAACGGAACATTCTGCGGTTGATCACGAGCGCGGGATGCGACGTGACTGTGGTGCCCGCAACGATGCCGGCGGAGGAAGTGCTTGCCATGAACCCCGACGGGATATTCCTGTCAAACGGCCCCGGAGACCCGGAACCGGTCGCTTATGCCATAGAAAACATCAGGAAACTTCTGGGCAGGAAACCGATTTTCGGCATTTGCCTGGGGCAACAGCTTTTCGGACTCGCTCTTGGCGGTAGAACCTACAAACTGAAGTTCGGCCATCACGGCGGAAACCAGCCAATCATGGATCTGACGACGCGCAAAGTCGAAATCGCCGCGGAAAACCACGGCTTTGCCGTGGACATGGACACGGTAAAGGACTACGTGGTGATGACGCATATAAATCTGAATGACAAAACCTGCGAAGGGATCCAACATAAAACCCTGCCGGCTTTTACGGTGCAATATCATCCCGAGGCATCGCCGGGACCCCATGACAGCAGGTACCTTTTCAAGCGTTTCATCGATATGATGGAGAAGTTCAAGAGCCAATAATGATGGTTTGAACTTCGGATTTTGTTATTTGGCTGCCCAGGTGGTTTCTTTGTTATCACAGACTGAATTAAGCGAACGTATCAACGCGGCTTACAGGCTCCTTGAGAGCTGCAGTGTCTGTCCCCGTGAATGCGGTGTGAATCGGCTTCATGACGATAAACTCGGTTTTTGCAGGTCCGGCCTCAATCCCGTCATATCGAGCGTGAGCGCTCATCAGGGCGAGGAACCGCCGCTATCAGGAACAAAAGGCTCTGGTACGATCTTTCTGACCAACTGCAATCTGCGTTGCACCTATTGTCAGAATTATCCCATCAGTCAGATGGGGAACGGCGTGGAGCGGACTCCCGGCGAGCTTTCGTGCCAGATGATCTGGCTGCAGGAGCAGGGTTGTCACAATGTGAACCTGGTGACGCCGACACATTTTATGCCGCAGATCCTGAAGGCACTGGGGCTTGCCTCGGAACGCGGATTCAACCTCCCGATAGTATACAATACGAGCGGCTATGAGTCGCTGCAGGCACTCCATCTTCTTGACGGAATCGTCGACATCTACCTGACGGACATGAGGTATTCCGATGACGCCATTTCAAGAAGATACTCGTTAGCCCTTCACTACCCGGAGATCAACCGCAAAGCGGTGAAGGAAATGTATCGTCAGGTGGGTAACCTCGTCGTCGACGAGAACGGGATCGCGAAACGGGGACTGATCATCCGCCATCTGGTGCTACCCAACGGTTTGTCGGGCACAGACGGCGTTATGAAGTTCCTGTCAAGGGAAATATCAAAGGACGTCTTCATCAGTCTCATGGCCCAGTACTTTCCGGCATATAACGCGAAGGAGATTAAGGAACTGTCGCGCAGAATATCGGCCGAGGAATACGAAGATGCCCGCAGGATCATGGAGCAGAATGGCTTGGAAAATGGCTGGATGCAGGAGTTTGAATAGTAGTTCAAGGTCCAGAGTTCAATGTCCAAAGTTACAAACGAAGCTCCATTGAAATTTGAGCCGTGGACTCTGAACTCTGAATTTTGAGAGGTGCGGTAAATGCCAAGACGGACAGATATTAAAAAGATCCTGATCATCGGCGCGGGGCCGATCGTAATCGGTCAGGCCTGCGAGTTCGATTATTCGGGCGTACAGGCCTGCAAGGCGCTCAAGGAAGAGGGATACGAGATCGTGCTTGTCAATTCAAACCCGGCCACGATTATGACCGATCCGGACATGGCGCACCGTACCTACATTGAACCAATCACAGCAGCAGTGGTTGAAAAAATCATCGAACGCGAACGGCCCGATGCGTTGCTTCCCACGATGGGAGGCCAGACTGCACTCAACACAGCCGTGGCCCTGGCGGAGTCCGGCGCGCTTAAGAAATACAATGTCGAGCTGATTGGCGCCAAACTGCCGGCGATCAAGAAAGCGGAAGACCGGGAGCTGTTCAAGAAAGCCATGGTGCACATCGGGCTCGATGTGCCGAAGAGCGGGTTCGCGACAAGCAGGGAACAGGCCCTGGATATCCTGGAGACCGTCGGTTTTCCCGCGATTCTGCGTCCGGCCTTTACGCTCGGCGGCACGGGCGGCGGCATAGCCTATAACCGGGAGGAGTTCAATGATCTGATTTCACGCGGTCTTGAGGCCAGCCCGGTCCACCAGGTGCTGATCGAGGAGTCGGTAGTCGGCTGGAAGGAATTCGAACTCGAAGTGATGCGGGATTCCAAGGATAACGTCGTAATCGTCTGCTCCATCGAGAACTTTGATCCTATGGGCATCCACACCGGTGACAGCATCACCGTGGCTCCGGCCCAGACCCTGACGGACAAGGAATATCAGATCATGCGCGACGCGTCGCTCCGGATCATTCGTGAAATAGGCGTCGATACCGGCGGCTCGAATATCCAGTTCGGGGTAAATCCCGACAACGGCAAGATGGTTGTGATTGAAATGAATCCGCGGGTGTCCCGAAGTTCGGCGCTCGCATCCAAAGCCACGGGCTTTCCAATAGCCAAGTTCGCAGCCAAACTTGCGGTCGGGTATACCCTCGACGAAATCACGAACGATATCACCAAGGCAACGCCTGCGTCTTTCGAACCGACGATTGATTACGTCGTCGTGAAGTTCCCGCGCTTTGCTTTCGAAAAATTTCCCCAGGCGGACGCCACGCTCACGACGCAGATGAAATCAGTGGGCGAGGCTATGTCCATCGGTCGGACTTTCAAAGAATCGTTCCAAAAGGCGCTCCGTTCTCTCGAAATCGACCGCTATGGACTGGAGTCCCGCCGCGACCGCGATGGAGACGGGGAGCACGAAATTGCCGACATCCGGCAGAAGATAAGCGTCCCGAACTGGGAACGGGTGTGGTTCATCGCAGATGGTTTGCGTGTGGGCATGACCGTGGAGGAAATATTCAATTTATCAAGGATCGACCCGTGGTTCCTCCATCAGATCAAGCAGATTGTCGACCGGGAGAAGGAACTGAAGGATCAGGCGGCGAATATTCTGAACGACCGGACGCTATCGCCGGACCATCCCCTTAGACGCGCAAAGGAATATGGATTTTCCGACCGCAGGCTTGCGAAACTTCTGACGACCACGGAAGAGACGGTGCGCAGAACCCGCTATGAGCTTGGTATTACACCGGTATTCAAGACTGTGGATACCTGCGCTGCCGAGTTCGAGGCACACACGCCGTACCTTTATTCAACCTATGAAAAACCGTTTTATTCAATCAAGGGTATAGGGGGAAGCAGCGCGGTGGGAGGGACTGCTGAATGCGACGCGAATCCAACCGACCGGAAAAAGATCGTGATCCTCGGGGGGGGGCCGAACCGGATCGGGCAGGGTATCGAGTTCGACTACTGCTGCGTCCATGCCGCCTTCGCGCTCAAGGAAGACGGGTTCGAGACGATCATGGTGAATTGCAACCCCGAGACAGTGAGTACGGATTACGACACGTCCGACCGCCTCTATTTTGAACCCTTGACACTCGAAGATGTTTTACATATTATACAGCGGGAAAAGCCCGTGGGCGTGATCGTGCAGTTCGGCGGACAAACGCCGCTCAAGCTTGCGGTTCCTCTTGAGAAAGAGGGCGTGCGCATTCTCGGCACCACGCCCGACAGCATCGACCGGGCCGAGGATCGGAAGCGTTTCAAGGAACTGATCGAAAAGCTCGGCCTCCTGCAGGCCGAGAGCGGCACAGCGGTGTCCTGCGACGAGGCGGTAACCGCAGCGAACTGCATCGGCTATCCTGTCATGGTGCGTCCGTCCTATGTGCTTGGCGGCCGAGCCATGGAGATTGTCTATGACGAGGAGAGCGTCCGGAATTATATGAGCCGGGCGGTAAAGGCCTCGCCGGAAAGACCGGTGCTCGTCGACAAGTACCTGGAAGACGCCGTGGAGATAGACGTAGACGCAATTTCCGACGGGAATACCGTGGTCGTGGCAGGGATCATGGAACATATCGAAGAGGCGGGAGTCCACTCCGGCGATTCCGCCTGTTCGCTGCCGCCGTTCTCTCTTTCGCCCGACATCATCAGGGAAATCGACAAGCAGTCGAGGACACTCGCCCTTGAACTGGGTGTGGTCGGGCTCATGAACATCCAGTTTGCCGTGAAGGAGGGACAGGTTTACGTACTCGAGGTGAATCCCCGGGCCTCGCGTACCGTACCGTTCGTGAGCAAAGCGATTGGGGTACCGCTCGCAAAACTTGCTTCCCGGGTCATGGCCGGCAAAACCCTTGCACAACTCGGCTTTACGAAAGAAGTGAGTATCAAACACATCGCGGTTAAGGAAGCTGTTTTTCCCTTCGCGAAGTTTCCTGGAGTTGACACCCTGCTGGGGCCGGAAATGAAATCAACGGGCGAGGTGATGGGGATCGATACGGATTTCGGTATGTCCTTCGCCAAATCCCAGATCGCGGCGGGCAACCCCATGCCCGTTTCTGGACGCGTATTCCTGAGCGTGAAGGACAAGGACAAGGCCGGCCTACTCGAAGTCGCCCAAGGACTAGAAAAAGCAGGTTTCACTATTGTCGCCACCCGCGGAACTGCGGACTATCTGAGGACACGGGGCATTACGGTCGAGACCGTGAATAAAGTGACCGAAGGGAGGCCTCATATTGTGGACCAGATCACCGATATGCAGATCGACCTGGTCATCAACACGGTCCATGGAGCGCAGTCGCAGAAGGATTCCTATTCAATACGGCGTACGACCCTGATCAAGGGGGTCCCCTATTTCACGACCATATCAGCGGCAAAAGCAGCGGTGCGGGGCATCTCGGCCATCAAAACACGATCGTTACAAGTAAAGTCCATTCAGGAGTTTCAGAAACCATGACACAGAAGATTCCCATGACCAAAGAGGGCTACGACAAGCTCAAACAGGAGCTCGATCGTATCATCAAGGTCGAACGTCCCAAGAATATAAGAGATATCGAGGAAGCGCGGGCGCACGGCGATTTATCAGAGAACGCGGAATATCACGCAGCCAAGGAGCGGCAGGGCCATCTCGACGCTAAGAAGCGGGAGCTGGAACATAAGCTTGCCAACGCCCAGATCATCGATATTTCAAAGCTCACGAACGAAAAGGTCGTGTTTGGAGCGACGGTCACGCTTTCGGACACCGATACCGGAGATATCAGGAAGTATACCCTTGTGGGCCAGGAAGAGGCCGATTTCAAAAAGGGGAAAATATCGGTGCAGTCGCCGGTAGGCAAGGCCCTTATCAGCCACAAGGTCGGCGATATCGTCACCATCAAGACCCCAGCCAAGACCGTCGTGTATGAGATCCAGGAGATTCAGATTGCCTTCGAGTAGGCTCCACAAGGCAACAGTTCTTAACAATAAATCCGTGGGCAGGGGATACTTTCGCCTTGTACTGCGGGCTCCGGAAATGTCCGCGGTCGCGCTGCCGGGTCAGTTCATGATGCTGCGTGTATCAGAGAACATGGACCCCCTTCTTGCACGGCCCTTCGGCATATCGTCTCTTCCCTCACGGTCTTCCCTTGAGCTTATTTACCGAGTTGTCGGCAGGGGAACTTCGCTGCTCACGCAAAGGAAGGCGGGAGATTCGCTGAACGTTCTCGGACCGATCGGTAACGGGTTCCCGCTACCGGAAAAAGACGCGACTCCGGTACTCATTGCCGGCGGAAGCGGATTTCCTCCCCTTCATTTTCTTTCTGTCAAAGCAGGGTCCCGAGCTCATCTCTTTATCGGCGCAAAGAACAAGGATTGCCTGCCGCCCTCGGGGATTGTGAAAAGTTTCCGTGATACCGCAGCGAAAGTGCATCTTGCTACGGAAGATGGAAGCGCAGGAAAGCGGGGGATGACGACGGACCTCCTCAATGCGTTTCTAAACGCGATGGAGCGGAAAACCCCTATTGTACTATACGCGTGCGGCCCTCATGCCATGCTTGGCGCGGTAAGCAGAATCGCCGCAATTCATTCGTTGCCCTGTTTCGTTTCCATGGAGGAACGCATGGCCTGCGGCGTCGGTGCATGCATGGGATGTTCTGTTGCCATGAAAACAGGCGGCTACAAAAGGGTATGCAAAGACGGGCCGGTGTTTGACTCGCGGGACATCGAGTGGAGCGAGCAGGTGGCTGTGAAACTAGTAGGTAGTAGAAAGTAGATAGAACCGAGGCAGAAACAGGAAATGACTTGTAAGTATGGCAGCCAAATTTAAAATAAAACCGGATCTTTCCATTGATTTCGCAGGTATCAGACTCAAGAACCCTGTGCTCACGGCATCGGGCACCTTTGGATACGGCGAGGAATATGCGGAGTTCGTGGACCTGAATAAACTGGGCGGCATCATCGTCAAGGGGATATCGATCAATCCGATCAAGGGGAATCCACCGCCCCGTATTTGGGAAACGCCGTCAGGTATGTTGAACGCAATCGGCCTCGAAAATCCCGGTGTCGATGTTTTTCTACGTGAAAAACTGCCCTATCTTAGGACATTCGATACCGCGGTGATCGTGAATATTTTCGGATACAGTCTTGAGGATTACGTCAGCGTCGCAGAGAGGCTGGACGGCGTTCCCGGAATAGACGGGCTGGAAGTTAACATCTCGTGCCCCAATGTAAAAGCGGGAGGCATGGTGTTCGGCACGAACGTCAAGGCTGCGTTCGAACTTCTGGAGGCCGTGCGAAAGGTCACGAAGCTTCCGGTCATTGCGAAGCTTTCGCCAAACGTTGCTGATATCACTGAATTCGCCAGGGCAGCCCGCGATGCGGGATGCGATGGCTTGTCGCTCATCAACACGCTCCTCGGCATGGCGATCGATGTGAGGTGCCGGCGACCGCGCATCGCTAACTGCACGGGGGGGCTTTCGGGACCCGCGATCCGGCCAGTTGCTGTGCGCATGGTCTGGCAGGCTGCGAAAGCCGTCCCGTTGCCGATCATCGGCATGGGCGGTATCGCATCGGGAGACGATGCGCTGGAGTTCATACTAGCCGGAGCATCGGCAATTGCGGTTGGAACCGCTAATTTCGTAAACCCCCGAGCAACCCTGGACGTACTGTCTGGCATTGAAAAGTTCATGACGGAACAGGGACAGGGACGTCTCAGTTCCCTCATCGGAAAGGTGGAAACCGGTTGAGGTTCATCTGAAGCCTCAAAGGCAAGATTTTTAGGCAGTCTCAGCCATTCTTTCGGTAACGATCGGTCCCGGAACTTGGATCGACATCCGGTATCAGTAAGCGACTAGGGAGGATAACTTCTCTTCCCATCCTTCGCGTCCCCGTAGTAAGTATATTTATTCCCCCCTGTTTCAGACCGGGCCAAAAACCCCTTTTTTCGCCCTTTTCCCGCAGTAATTCCGCAACAAATAATTTCCCTATTGAGAATCTTTTAGAAAACCGGTAGTTCCCTCTCATAACCAATTTAGAGCAGATTCGCATTCGAAATAACGCTTGACTTTTTCCCAAATCTGATATTTAATAGAATATCAGATAGGAGGGAATATGAAAAATCGTTCCGCTCTTCCAGAAAAGGAGCGTCGTGCCCGGTCCAAGGCTACCCAGCTCATTCATGACAAAGAGATTGTCATCGGGGGCCTCGTGGAGATGGCGCGAACCTGCGGTAAACCAAACTGTAAATGTACCAAGGGAGTAAAGCACAAATCGTGGTGCGTGTCCTTGAGGCACGAGGGAAAACGAAAGATGATTCATATTCCCCATGAATGCGAGGACGCGATATTTCGGGGGGTAAAAGCGTATCAGGAGTTATGGGAGCAGATGAGCATCATCTCGGAAACCAGTCTTGAGCGTATTCTCGCGTCACGGAAGGGCAAGGAGTAGCGTATTCTACGCAGGCTGTGGAGCTACACCGATAAGATCTTTGACTTGCGGGAACGCATAAAGACCATGCGTGATGGCCGTGCCCGCCCCAGGATCAAGACGCCCACCGTGGTCGCCAGCGTCCTGACGATGATGCTGGCCCGGATGGGCAGTTTCAATGCGGTGGAGCAGACGAAGAAGTGTTCCGTCTGGAAAAAGGAGCATGACGAGGTGTTGCCGAGCGCGGATACGATTGGCAATGTTGTAGCCCGCATCGATCTCACCGCACTCAGGTCGGCAATAAAACACGTCTACAGCCGTCTCAAACGAAATAAGTCATTACGGCCGCTTCTCCCGAATGGTGGTTTCGCCGTGATCCTCGACGGGCATGAGTCAAGCGCAAGCTTCAAACAATGCTGCTGCGGGTGCCTCCACCGGAAGGTCGAGACGTCATCGGGAACGTTCATCCAGTTTTATCACCGTCATGTCATGGCGGTTCTTTTATGCAGGGATTTTGTCCTGCTCCTTGACCTGGAGATGCAGCGTCCGGGGGAGGATGAAGTGGCTGCCGCCAGCCGGCTTTTTGAGCGGTTGTGTCGTGAGTATCCCCGCGCATTTGATATGGTTGTCGCTGACGGGCTGTACGCACGGGCGCCGTTTTTCAAACTGGTTTCCGCGCAGGGGAAAGACGCGATTGCGGTGTTGAAGGATGACCGGAGGGATTTGCTCCAGGATGCAATAGCACTGTTCAAACAGGAAGAACCCGTTGTCTTTCGGAACGGCCGCCTCACGCGCTTCTGTTGGGATATCGAGGGGTTTACGTCTTGGGTGCAACTCGGCACAGCGGTCCGTATCGTTCGCTCATGGGAAACGAAACCGGTACGCCGCCATATGACCGGCCAGGAAGAATGGAGAGAATCTGACTGGGTATGGGCCACTACGGTTCCGAAAGCGCGTCTCGAGACGGAACCCTTTGTAGTAACCAGTCACAAGCGATGGGATATCGAGAACAAGGCGTTCAATGAACTCGTCAATGCCTGGCATGCGGATCATGTCTACAAACACACGCCGACAGCCATCGAGGCCTGTTGGCTGTTGACCATGCTGGCCTATAATTTGTTTGAAGCGTTCATCAATTTGAACCTGAAGCCCGCACTCCGCGCAGCCCATACGAAAGAGCATTTTGGCCGTATGATTGCCGGTGAAATATATGGCCAATGCGCCGGTCGGTCTCCGTAATCCTCTTGCCCGTGGCCATACCTGAATACAATCATACCGTTCTGTGTCCTATGGACTAAGGGCAGCTAACTTGGCATTGTGGGCCTATTGACTCTTCCCGGGGAAAATGACGCTTTAGCAAATCCCTTTTCTACCAAACCGAGCAAAAAACGCGTATTAGAATATGCGATACGGGAAAATATAGGGTATTATCCCGTATTGATTCGGATTGTTAACGTTGTTGCGGAATCGCTGCTTTTCCCGCAGTAATTCCGCAACAAATAATTTCCCTATTGAGAATCTTTTAGAAAACCGGTAGTTCCCTCTCATAACCAATTTAGAGCAGATTCGCATTCGAAATAACGCTTGACTTTTTCCCAAATCTGATATTTAATAGAATATCAGATAGGAGGGAATATGAAAAATCGTTCCGCTCTTCCAGAAAAGGAGCGTCGTGCCCGGTCCAAGGCTACCCAGCTCATTCATGACAAAGAGATTGTCATCGGGGGCCTCGTGGAGATGGCGCGAACCTGCGGTAAACCAAACTGTAAATGTACCAAGGGAGTAAAGCACAAATCGTGGTGCGTGTCCTTGAGGCACGAGGGAAAACGAAAGATGATTCATATTCCCCATGAATGCGAGGACGCGATATTTCGGGGGGTAAAAGCGTATCAGGAGTTATGGGAGCAGATGAGCATCATCTCGGAAACCAGTCTTGAGCGTATTCTCGCGTCACGGAAGGGCAAGGAGTAGCGTATTCTACGCAGGCTGTGGAGCTACACCGATAAGATCTTTGACTTGCGGGAACGCATAAAGACCATGCGTGATGGCCGTGCCCGCCCCAGGATCAAGACGCCCACCGTGGTCGCCAGCGTCCTGACGATGATGCTGGCCCGGATGGGCAGTTTCAATGCGGTGGAGCAGACGAAGAAGTGTTCCGTCTGGAAAAAGGAGCATGACGAGGTGTTGCCGAGCGCGGATACGATTGGCAATGTTGTAGCCCGCATCGATCTCACCGCACTCAGGTCGGCAATAAAACACGTCTACAGCCGTCTCAAACGAAATAAGTCATTACGGCCGCTTCTCCCGAATGGTGGTTTCGCCGTGATCCTCGACGGGCATGAGTCAAGCGCAAGCTTCAAACAATGCTGCTGCGGGTGCCTCCACCGGAAGGTCGAGACGTCATCGGGAACGTTCATCCAGTTTTATCACCGTCATGTCATGGCGGTTCTTTTATGCAGGGATTTTGTCCTGCTCCTTGACCTGGAGATGCAGCGTCCGGGGGAGGATGAAGTGGCTGCCGCCAGCCGGCTTTTTGAGCGGTTGTGTCGTGAGTATCCCCGCGCATTTGATATGGTTGTCGCTGACGGGCTGTACGCACGGGCGCCGTTTTTCAAACTGGTTTCCGCGCAGGGGAAAGACGCGATTGCGGTGTTGAAGGATGACCGGAGGGATTTGCTCCAGGATGCAATAGCACTGTTCAAACAGGAAGAACCCGTTGTCTTTCGGAACGGCCGCCTCACGCGCTTCTGTTGGGATATCGAGGGGTTTACGTCTTGGGTGCAACTCGGCACAGCGGTCCGTATCGTTCGCTCATGGGAAACGAAACCGGTACGCCGCCATATGACCGGCCAGGAAGAATGGAGAGAATCTGACTGGGTATGGGCCACTACGGTTCCGAAAGCGCGTCTCGAGACGGAACCCTTTGTAGTAACCAGTCACAAGCGATGGGATATCGAGAACAAGGCGTTCAATGAACTCGTCAATGCCTGGCATGCGGATCATGTCTACAAACACACGCCGACAGCCATCGAGGCCTGTTGGCTGTTGACCATGCTGGCCTATAATTTGTTTGAAGCGTTCATCAATTTGAACCTGAAGCCCGCACTCCGCGCAGCCCATACGAAAGAGCATTTTGGCCGTATGATTGCCGGTGAAATATATGGCCAATGCGCCGGTCGGTCTCCGTAATCCTCTTGCCCGTGGCCATACCTGAATACAATCATACCGTTCTGTGTCCTATGGACTAAGGGCAGCTAACTTGGCATTGTGGGCCTATTGACTCTTCCCGGGGAAAATGACGCTTTAGCAAATCCCTTTTCTACCAAACCGAGCAAAAAACGCGTATTAGAATATGCGATACGGGAAAATATAGGGTATTATCCCGTATTGATTCGGATTGTTAACGTTGTTGCGGAATCGCTGCTTTTCCCGCAGTTTCCTTGCTTTTTCGTCAACAATAACTTACAATCGAGCAAGAGAGGAGTTCATGCCTCTTGAACCTATGGACGACGGACTGCTACGGAAATTTCTCAACTACCTTGCCGTGGAAAAAGGGCTTGCGCGGAATACCGTTGATTCTTATGAAAGGGACCTGCGCAAATACTTGGGCTACACGGCGGACAAGAAGCCTGATGGCATAACTCAATCCGATGTCACGGCCTTCCTTGCCTCAATGACGAAGTCAGGGCTTGCCGCGCCCTCCCGCGCGAGGTGTCTGGCTGCGCTCAGAGGATTCCACAAATTTCTTCTGACCGACGGCCTCGCAACAAATGACCCTACGATGAATCTGGAGACGCCCCGGGGATGGAAACGTCTGCCGAAAGCGATCTCGGCAGGGGCAGTGGATTTACTGCTCGATCAGCCTGATCTGAATACTGTAATCGGGATGAGGGACAAGGCAATGCTCGAGCTTTTATACGCTACGGGTCTGCGCGTCAGCGAACTGGTGGGTCTGAAACATCAGGATATCAATCTTGAACGGGGATTTCTTCGTGTCATGGGAAAGGGATCAAAAGAGCGTGTTGTCCCGCTGGGGGAATCGGCCGCCGCTGCCCTGAAGGAGTATCTCGCTGACGCGAGGCGTTCCCTGCTTGGCAACATAGAATCGGATTATCTGTTTATCAGTTCCAGGCACAGAGGCATCACCCGCCAGATGTTCTGGGAACGGATAAAATATTATGCATTCAAGGCGGGAATCGCAGGGACGGTTTCGCCGCACACCCTGCGCCACTCGTTTGCAACCCATCTTCTTGACAATGGAGCCGACCTTCGTGCGGTCCAGGCCATGCTTGGCCACTCAGATATTTCTACTACCCAGATTTACACGCATGTATCGAGAGAACGGCTGAAGAAAATTCACGAGAAGTATCATCCGAGAGGATAAAGGAGTCTGAAGAATTCATTCAGTCTAAAGTGTTTGATGAATTCATAAAAAATTTAGGGTTTGCCGATATCTTTCCTCGTAAAATTCTTCAGACTCTTTCGACTTATTATACTGTAAACGTCATGGAAATCATCACCAGTCATACAAACGCTGATTTCGACGCACTAGCCTCGATGGTGGCGGCCAAGAAACTCTATCCGGAAGCAACACTGGTATTCCCCGGATCGCAGGAAAAAAGCATGCGGGATTTTTTTCTTGAATCCATGTTTTATACCCTGGAGGCCGAGCGGCTGAAAACCATCGATGTGAATAGCGTCACTAGGCTCATCATCGTCGACAACAGGAATTCGTTGAGGATCGGCAAACTGGCGGAAGCGCTGGCGAGGCCCGACGTTTCCGTGCATATTTACGATCATCACCCCTCTTCGGACACCGACATACGGGGCGAAAAAGAAGTAATCGCAGAGGTCGGAGCAACAACGACCATCATGGTTGAACTGCTCCGTGAAAAGGGACTCAAGATCAGCCCGCTCGAGGCAACGGTCTTGGCTCTCGGCATATACGAGGAAACGGGTTCGCTGACCTTTGTTTCAACGACAGAGCGGGACGCCCAGGCGGTGGCTTACCTCATATCGCAGGGAGCGCAGTTGAACATCGTCTCCGATTTCATGTCCCGCGACCTGACGACAGAACAGATAGCCATTCTGAACAACCTCATTGAGAACGCAAAAAAGTACGACGTCAACGGGGTCACTGTGGTTATTTCCTCTCTGGCTGTCCCTCATTTTATCCCCGACTTGGCGAATCTGGCTCACAAGATCAGGGAGATGGAGAGCTTGGACGTGCTGTTCCTTGTCGTGCAAATGGGCGACAAGACGCATGTTATCGGACGCAGCAGAATCCCGGCGGTGAATGTTGGGGAGGTGCTCAAGCAGTTGGGCGGCGGAGGGCATGCCACCGCTGCATCGGCCGCAATCAAGGACATGACCTACCTCCAGGCCCGCGAAAGACTGATCGACCTTTTGAGGAGGCACATCAAACCGGGACCGATCGCTCATGAAATCATGACTGCGCCGGTCAAAACAATCCCCTATGGTAGCGCCATAGCGGAGGCGGGCGAGGCCATGACACGTTTCAGCGTAAATGTGCTGCCCGTTCTGCGTGGTGATTCCTATCAGGGAATCATCACGCGCGAGATTGTGCAAAAAGCGCTTTTCCACGGTCTCGGAAAGCGAACAGTCGAGGAGTACATGACGAGTGGCGGGCCGGCTGCGACGCCGGACATGCCCATGAGCCAGGTAGAGCGCATCATGATCGAGGAGCACCAGCGCTTTATCCCGGTTCTCGGCCGGGGGGGCGAATTACTGGGGGCAATCACCCGCACTGATCTTCTTCGTTCGCTTCATGAGGAACGGCTCGCGGAAATTTCCGATTCGGAAGAGCTGTCGCCCGGGTCCCTTCGCACGGTAAAGGGCCTCATAGAAGAGCGGATCACGCCCGAGGTACGGAACACGCTAAGAATCGTGGGTGAGGTCGCCGATGAAAGTGGCTTTCCGGTCTATCTCGTCGGCGGCATTGTTCGAGATCTCTTTTTGCGGGTGTCGAACCCCGATGTCGATATAGTTGTCGAAGGGGACGGCATAACGTTCGCCGGCATGCTTGTGAAAAAGATGGGTGGTCGCATGAAGACACACCAGAAATTCGGCACAGCCGTCGTCGTGCTTCCCGCGGGACTCAAACTCGATATCGCCACAGCTCGTCTCGAGTATTATGAATCACCGGCCGCGCTGCCTACCGTCGAGCTGTCGTCAATAAAAAAAGACCTTTACCGGCGCGATTTCACGATTAATACGCTGGCGGTGCGCCTAAACGGGAAGCGGTACGGCGAACTCATCGATTTTTTCGGCGGTCTCCGCGATATCAAGGATAAAACAATCCGAGTCCTGCACAGCCTTTCCTTTGTTGAGGACCCCACCCGTGTGCTGCGGGCCGTGCGTTTTGAACAGCGGTTTAATTTCCATCTGAGCAAACACACCCAGAACTTGATAAAGACCGCGGTGAATATGAAGCTCTTTGACCGGCTTACCGGCGAGCGGATCTACACGGAACTCGTCCTGATGTTATCGGAATCTGAGCCGTTGAAAGTTTTGAAGCGGATGCGGGAGCTGGACCTGCTGAGATTCATTCACCCCGGCCTGAAAGGATCCGTTGAACTTGAACGTCTCTTTACGAATATTGGCGAGACACTGGCGTGGTTCAGGCTGCTCTACCTTGATCTGTTGGTGGAAAAGTGGTTTGTCTATTTTCTTGGCCTCTTTGACCGGGTGAAGGACGCGACGGCCGCTGAAGCCCTTGAGCGCCTTGCGGTTCCGGTCCGCCTCCGGGAGCGCGTGCAAATGGCGCGGATTCGGTCTCGGGAAGTGCTGTTCCTGTTTTACAAGGAGCCACAAGTTTCCCGTAGCCGCATCCATGATTTGCTAGTGCCGCTCGACACTGAGGCACTTCTCCTGATGATGGCTAAATCGAAGCAGGAACGGGCCAAGAAATATATTTCTCTCTACCTGACCCATCTCCGCAACGTCAAAGTGACTCTCACCGGCGACGACCTCAAACTGCTGGGAATACCGCCTGGGCCGAAGTACCGGAGAATACTTAGGGAGCTTCTCGATGCGAAGCTCGACGGGTTGGTAAGTAGTCATGATGAGGAAATCGAGTTCGTGAAAAAGAAAAGTGTTGCCATATAACGTCCCCAGTGACAATGCCGCAAACCTCAAGATTGCCTTGACGAACCACGAAAAATTAGGCATAGTACTTCCATGATCTTCATCAGCCTCTTCGGCGGGGTCCTGCTGCTCCTCTATGGTATCAAACTCCTGAATGACGGGCTCCAGAACGCCGCGGGTTCGAAGATTCGTTCGCTGCTCCGCTCCCTCACAAGCAACCGTTTGACCGCAGTTGGAGGCGGTGCTTTCATTACCGGCCTGATCCAGATCAAGCAGCGCCACGTCCGTCATGCTCGTAGGATTCGTGAGCGCCGGGCTTATGAGTTTCCGCCAAACTCTCGCGGTGATGCTCGGCGCCGACATTGGTGCAACCCTCACAGTCCAGCTTATTGCCTTCCATGTATACGACTATGCGGTTCTCATCATCGGGATCGGTCTGGCCTTCGTCCTTTATTCAAAAAAGACCATCACACGGAATGTGGGAGAGGGGATCCTCGGCTTCGGCTTCGTCTTTCTGTCCCTAAAGATAATGACCGACGCGATTACGCCGCTCCAGGAGAATGAACTCTTCCGTCTGGTGTTCGTGGCCCTTACGGACACGCCCGCTCTCGGAATCGCACTCTCGGCACTTTTGACCGGACTCATCCACAGCAGCGCGGCGACCATGGGCATCGCCCTGGTGCTTGCCAAGAGCGGTCTGATCCCGCTTAAAACCGCTCTGTACATCATTTTCGGGGCCAATATCGGGACCTGTGCCACGGCGCTTATCGCGAGCCTGCGCTCACCGGTGGAGGCGCGGCGCGTTGCCTGGGCCCACGTTCTATTCAAGCTGTTCGGCGTTCTGCTTTTTCTGCCCTTCGTCTCTCCCTTTCAGGAACTGGTCGCGGCATCGACGAGCGACCTTCCTCGCCAGATCGCGAACGCCAATACACTATTCAATGTCATCCTGGCTGTCTGTTTTCTCCCTTTCACCGGACCATTCGCGAGGCTCATTTTGAAGGTTATTCCAGAGAAGGAGGAAGAGAAGAAATTCGGACCGTTGTACCTCGATGATCATGTGCTCGGCACCCCGTCGCTCGCCCTGGGCCAGGCAGCGCGGGAGACACTCAGGGCTTCGGACATCGTACGGGGGATGCTTGTCGATTCGATCAAAACTTTCAAGACTGACGACACCGACGCTATTGCCGGCATCAAGAACCAGGACAACCTGATCGACCTCCTCGACCGGCATATAAGGCTTTACATTTCCCGGCTGTCGTCATCCCATCTCACGGAGTCCCAATCGCGGCGCGCCATGACGGTTCTTGAAGCGTCGAGAAATTTGGAGAGCATCGGCGATATTATCGATCGTAACATCATGCCGCTTGCCATGAAGCGGATCAGCAAAGGCATCACGTTTTCGCGGGAGGGCATCGAAGAGATCACCCTGTTCCATAAGAGGATTATCGATAACTTCGATGCGGCAATGTCGTCTTTCGCAGGCAATGATCGTGACCTCGCCGATCGCGTTATAAGAAACAAGGAGGAACTCGGCATCATGGAGCGTGAGCTGGTGCAGGCCCATCTTGACCGTTTACGGAAAGGATTGCGGGAATCCATTGAGACTAGCCACGTACATCTCGACCTCATCGGCAATCTTGCCCGTATCAATTCGCTTATCACGCACATTATTTATCCGATTGCAGAGGAAAAACGCGCAAAAGGACGTGAAGACATGGGGATTGACCAGTGAAGAAATCAGAGTGTGCATTTACAAGCCTGGCGTACGGAAAGACAGCAGGGCAGTAGAGGTGCCTCGTCCTCTGCCCGTTGCTCCTGGCGCGGACAGGCCGAAACAAGGGAAAATACTGTCACTAAGGCCACAGAGATTTCCGAGAGAAAAGCAGTAAATAGCAAGGGAGATTTATCAACAGAATTTTTCATCCTCTCTCAGTGCTCTCTGGGAACGGTGGCAAAATTCTTCCCATTCAGAGAAAAATATATTTTTTAGTTATTCTATTCTGGGGAGGTTTCAAATGATCAGGCAGCTCAGGGTGAAAACGAATGCCAGGACGGAACTCGTGGACATCACACAGGGAGTGCAGCGCCTTGTGGCTGAGAGCGGAGTCCGCTCGGGGGTGTGTTACGTCCACGTGCCGCATACGACCGCAGCAGTAACGATAAACGAAAATTCGGACCCCAACGTAGGGCGAGACCTGCTGAAGGAAATGAACAAAATCATCCCTTTTGACGATAATTATGGGCATAGCGAGGGGAACTCCGCTGCGCATATTAAAACAAGCATAATCGGTGTGTCAAAGCCGGTACTCGTCGAGGACGGACGGCTTGCACTCGGCACCTGGCAGGCTTTGTTTTTTTGTGAGTTTGACGGTCCCCGCGACCGCAGAGTCATGGTGAAGGTGATGAAAGACTGAAAACAGCAGGTAGCAGAAGGGGACAGGATCATCGCTTCAAGTCCATCGGGATGCCCATGGTGATAAGCAACGGTATCTCGATTCCCTACGAGGAATTCGAGCGTGGCTGGAAGCGATCGCTGGAATAACGCTGACGCTAAAAGAATTGGTATTCTCCCCATCAAACAGACAATCAGGCGTGACGTGATCTGCTTGCCGCAATAATCTGCATTTTATCTTTATCCCGGTATATCAATATGGTATTATCACGCCATGAACAGTCCTGCAGCGGAACAACTGAGACTCTCGGATTTCGATTATGATCTCCCTGAAGCACTGATTGCACAGGAACCGGCATCGGAGCGTGACCACTCCCGTCTCATGGTCCTTGACCGGTCCTCCAGTGTCATTGAACACAAGATCTTTGCCGACCTTGAGAAGTATCTGCTGCCTGGAGACCTGCTGGTCTTGAACGATACCAGGGTTTTTCCCTGCAGGTTGCCATCGACAAAGCAGGGTGGCGGTAGATCCGAGATATTTCTCCTGTCGGAGCTTGATTGCAATCTGTGGATAGCGCTCGTAAAAGGCGGAGTCGGCGTAGGGAAAAGACTGATCATTTCCACGGGAGTGGAGGCGGAAATCGTCCAAGAGCATGCCGACGGGACCAGAACGGTCCGTTTCCACAGCTTGGCTGATATACACGGGATCCTGAATGAGATCGGCAGGGTCCCGCTTCCTCCCTATATCAGGCGCGACCCTTCAAGAAAAGATTGCGAACGCTATCAAACTGTGTACGCATCACGGGAAGGGGCCGTTGCCGCGCCCACGGCAGGCCTGCACTTCAGCCGGGAGCTTCTTGCTACACTCGCGGCCAAGGGAGTTGAACTCGTCACTATCACGCTTCATGTGGGCCCCGGCACTTTTCAGCCTGTACGTTCCGACAGAATCGTCGAACACCGGATGCTCCCGGAACGCTACTCGATCTCAGCCGCTGCAGCGGCCGCGATCAATAAGGCAAAAGCCGAAGACAGACGGGTGATTGCCGTAGGCACCACGAGCGTGCGCACCATTGAGACCGCCTCCCGGGTGTTCGGGTCGGTTATTGCCGGTGAGGGGACGTCGGAACTTTTCATCTATCCGGGATATGAATTCAAAGTAACTGGTGGTATCATTACGAATTTCCATTTACCGAAGTCAACGCTTCTTATGCTGGTGTCAGCCTTTGCCGGCAGGGAACGGATGTTGGCGGCCTATCGGACAGCGATAGCGGACCAGTATCGGTTTTACAGTTACGGAGACGCGATGCTGATCGCATAGGCAGGAGACGAATCCCTGCGCTCTGGCGGTCTGTGGTTTAATGAACATTCGGGAAAGGGTTGAAACACATGATTAACAACGAACGAGGCGGAATCATATCCAAACTATTCATTATTCCGGCGGGAGTGGCCCTCATGCTGGGCTTCTTTTTCCTTGGTTATTACGTTGGGAGATACGAGAGTAAAACAGCGTCGCCGGGAGAAAATATGCAGCCGCTTCCCGATGTCGTTTCCAAGAATCTGCCCAAGCCAGAGGAATTCACCTTCTTTAAGACATTGACCGAGAAGGAAGACAGGACAGTTTCCATTGATCTCAAGTCCAAAAGCGCGAACACTGTCAGTGAGTCTGAAAAGAAACAGAGTGTTGATGTCCTCAAAACCGAAGATCAAAAAGCAGCGAACGAGAGCGGAACGGAGCCCGGACGCGAGAAAAAAATCACTCCCGTGACAGCGGCGAAGAAAACCGTGGTTAAACCGTCTCTCGTGGCGGAGAAAAAGGCAGCGACTCGCAAACGAGGTGCATCCGCGAAGTTGCGTTTTACAATCCAGGTATCCTCGCATCCCGATAGGCAGACCGCGGAGGATGACGTCAGACGGATGAAGCAGAGCGGGTTCGCGGCATTCATTGTTACGTCGGATTTGCAGAACAAAGGAACGTGGTATCGCGTTCGGATCGGAAGCTTTGCGAGCAGGGATGCGGCGGAGAAGCTTGAGAAGGATATTCATGCGAAAGTTGGCTTGGAGCCGATTGTTTTGCTCGAGTGAGGAAGCGGGACTTGCAAGATAGAGGCTCATTCCTTATTTAAAAAGGTGCAGTCCAAGGTTGTGGCGAGGCAAGGGCAGGATCTGACGGTTATCTTTTTTGACGGCGTGAGAAATACCTTAATGCACCGTCTGCTCTGATACCGTCTGGACTACGAGGGGAACGATGCCGGCCTGATCATCGTCAAGAAGTGTTTCAACCCAATAGGTGCCTGGCACCTTGAAGGTCGTGTTATAGCGGATTGAGATATCGCGATGGCGCTGCGTTTCATTATAGAGACTCAGTTTTGTTTGCGACTCGGAGAGTACCTGTTCACGGTCCGGAGCGAGGAGCCTGATTCTCACGGTAAAGTCTCCCCGACCGCCGATCCATTCGTTCACGATTGCAAAGCGGTAATGCGTTGCCGGGAAAGTATGGGAAAAGATGCTTTCAAAGAGCCCCATAAGGCTGAATTTGCCACCCATCTCCTGGCGGACGTCATCGCAGATGAGGGTAAAGCTCAACCGCGGTTTGACCTTGTTGTATACCATGATCGCAACATAACACACCTTTCAAACCTCCGTCAATCTGTTTTTTCTTGACAAAAATTTTTATTCAACGTAATCTTGACCGCATCTAATGGCCGCTCCAGAACATATCAAACTCCTTGAAAGTCTTCACCCTTTAGAAAGCAAACTGCTCCTCTGCTTTGCCGCGAAGAAGACCATATCGACACCGGAAATTCTGAGCGCTCCGGGCCTTGATGAATCCCGGCTGGACATGGCCTCAGGCTGGCTTCAGACAAAAGGACTGCTCGATGTCAGGGAGGAGTCCGTCACTTCTTTCGTATCTCTTACGGAAACAGGCAGGGACTATCTCGAGAAAGGCACGCCGGAGATGCGGATCATCGACGCTCTTCGTGAAGGGAAAAAGTTCACCGTCAAGGAAATTATCCAGTCATGGGGCATGGAGCCAACCGAGGTCAGTGCGGCTGTGGGGACGCTCAAGGAAACTGGCGTCATTCGCATCGTCCAGGGCGGTATCCTTGAACTTTCAGCCGGAGCCGATGTCTCCGAATATGAATTCCTTGCTTCACTCATCAAAGCATCGGCAGGATCCGATCTAACCGGCCTGTCGGCCTTCACCCCGGAACAACAGTCAGTGATCCAGACAAACTTCCACAAACGCGGGAAGTCCAAGGGGATCTTTCGCATTTTCGAAAAAAAGAACCGGTCTTACGCGTTGACGGCTGCGGGCCGGGAACTTCTTGTTCTGCTCCAGCAGCGGGGAGGAGCGCTTGATGAAATCTCCACCCTTACGCCGGAGATGCTGAAGCAGGGGACTTGGAAAAACAAAAAGTTCCGCGCTTACAATATCGCCCTCAGCCCGCCCCGCCGCAGCATTGGCAAGAAACATCCTTATAAGGAATTCCTCGACTTCGTGAAGTACAAGTTTATCGGCATGGGATTTACAGAAATGCGCGGCCCTCTCGTGGAAAACGAATTTTGGGACATGGACGCGCTGTTCATGCCTCAATTCCACCCGGCGCGGAATATACATGACGTGTATTTTATCAAAGACCCCGCAACGAGCAAACAGATTGAACAGCCTTTCGCCAAACAGGTCGCAGCGGCGCACAAGGACGGTGGAAAGACGGGGTCCACGGGTTGGCGCTACGCTTTCGACCTGGAACGGGCGAAACGACTGATTCTGCGGAGCCAGGGAACAGCGGTATCGGCGCGGACCTTGGCCTCAGGCCCCAAAATTCCCGGGAAATATTTTTCCATTGCCCGCTGTTTCCGCTATGATTCTGTGGACGCCACCCATGCCCCCGATTTTTACCAAGTCGAGGGCATCGTGCTCGGAGAGGACATAAATTTCAAGCAGCTACTCGGCCTCCTGAAACTGTTTGGGCAGGAAATCGCCAAAGCGGGCGAGTTTCAGTTTCGGCCAGCCTACTTTCCGTTCACGGAACCCTCCGTTGAACTGCATGTAAAGCATCCGGAACTGGGATGGATGGAACTGGGCGGGGCCGGCATTTTCCGGCCTGAAGTGACCATGCCGCTGGGCGTGAACGTCCCGGTCATCGCCTGGGGCTTGGGCCTCGACCGCATGGCCATGGTGGCGCTCGGTATTCAGGACATCCGCGACCTGTTCTCGCGGGATCTGGATTTCATCAGAACCAAGAAAATACCGCTGAATAAATAACAATGCCCTCGGGCATACTATGAAAACAAGGCAATTTTATCATCCATGCCGTAAAAACTCGGCCTTTAGGGCGGGCAGGATGTCAAGACGCTTTACTCTGTGCTCCAAACTTTGAACGCTAAACTCTGGACTCTGAACGTTGTATTTCATATATGCCTACCATTGACATCAAAAAACATGACCTCGACTCACTCATCGGACAGAAGCTTGCCCTTAGCGCGCTTGAAAAGCACCTCATGCTCGCAAAAGCGGAACTGAAGGAATATAATTCCGCGACCGATGATCTCAAAGTAGAGCTGTCAGACAGCAACCGGCCGGACCTCTGGTCCGCCGAGGGAATCGCCCGTCAGATCAGGATTGCCCTTTCCGGCAAGCCCGAGGTCTATCCTTTCTTTAATCACGGGAGGAAAGCGACACGGGAGATCCGGGTCGCCCGGGCAATGAAGGCCGTCCGCCCCTTTATCGCCGCCTGCACGGCAAGCGGCGTGCGCATGAGCGACGATGTGCTGGCGCAGATGATCCAAAGCCAGGACAAGCTTGCCGAAATATTTGGCAGAAAACGGACGACGATCTCGATCGGGATTTATGAGCTCGATCGCATCGTATTCCCCGTGGACTACCGGCTCGCGGATCCTTCTTCGATATCCTTTACGCCGCTCGGCATGGAAGAACGACTGACACTTGCTGAAATCCTCGAACGCCATCCGAAAGGCATTGAATACGGCGGCATCGTCAAACCTTTTTCACAGTATCCTGTACTCATGGACAGCATGGAACGGGTGCTTTCCTTCCCGCCAATCATCAACAGCAGGGAAATCGGTGAGGTGAAGCCCCAGACGAGGAATGTGCTCATCGAAGTAACGGGCACGGACCTCCGGATGACGATGCTTACGCTTAATATTCTGGCGACAAGCGTCTATGACCGCGGTGCGGAAATCGAGCCGGTACTCGTTATCTATCCCTACGAAACGGCAGTCGGAAAGCGTGTGGCCTTTCCGGCGGACACCTCGGGAAAGTTCAAGGTCCCCCTGTCGAAGTTCTCCTCAGGGCTGGGTGAAGATGTTGTTTTGAATGATGTGAAAAAATATCTCGCGTCCTACGGTCATTCCGTATCGGCATCCCGCGGTATGATCACGGTTGTCGTGCCGCCGTACCGCGATGATATCATGCACCCCATGGACCTCGTCGAGGATTATGCCATCAGCAGGGGATACGATTCCTTCGAACCTGTAATGCCGAAGCAATCCACGGTTGGCTCGCTTACCGCGCTTGAGCTGCTTTCAGACTCGGCCCGCGGAACCATGGTTGGCGCGGGTTTCCAGGAGATCATGTCCAATATCCTTTGCTCACGCGAAGAGCTTGACTATGCCATGCCGGAGGGGGAAGTGCTCGTCGAGGTGGACAACGTGATGTCCCTGGCCTATTCTGTGCTCAGGAACCGCGTCATCCCGTCGCTGTTAACCGTGGAGACAGCCAGCTCCAATGCCTTTTATCCCCACAGTACCTTCGAAATTGGAGAAGTTGCTGTTTTCGACAAAAACGAAAATAATGGGTCACGAACGGAGCTGAATCTGGGCGCCCTCATATCCCATCCCGAGGCCAACTTCTCGGAAATGCATTCCACCCTCGATATCCTTTTCTATTATCTCGGTTTGGACTACTCGCTAGTTCCGGTTGATCAACCAATGTTCACCCAAGGACGGTGCGGGGCGATCCTTTCGAACGGTGTAACTGTCGGCTACATTGGTGAGATACGTCCTAATGTGCTTGAACGCGTGCAGATTACCATGCCATGCGCGGCTTTCGAAATCACTCTGGACCGTGTACTTCGGCTGATAGACCGGAAATAAGTTCTCAGGAAATTCATGCAAGGTATGCTGTGCAAAACTCCCTGCCTCGCACCAAACGGGGCATTTTAATTTGAGGATATTTAAGGGATTTTCCGGCGGGTACTGAGAGGTGGCGGGTATTATCAGAAAAAGAATTTATCTATTGCGGGTAATGATTTCACCATGATATAATAGCGCACTCGCTGGCGGGGAAAGCATCTTCTGCCAATTGAGTAGAATCCATCGTTCGCCTCAGGGGAGATGACTTGACACTAAAAAAACGATAGTGTAATATTCGTCATTTTTAAAAAACCTTAAATGTTATATGGTTCCAATGTCTTCTCATTGCAAGGCTAACCTCCTGATAAGAGGAAGTTCAGGCAGTCGGTCGTAGTGCGAGGCAGGGTTTTAAAGCAATGATTCTGTGTAATTACCGCTTGAACCCATCACTGAGCGTCTGAACACGTTCGTTGTGCTTTGACGTCACGGGATTGTGCAGATTGAAATTCACGGGAAATCGCTTATATCCTTGGGCAGAATTACAAGTGGAAAAACAGGAAAACAAGTTAGCTTTAATTATTGGGGGAAGCCGCGGCATCGGCCGGAGCATAGCACTCCGTCTCGCCAGCTCGGGCTTCTCGCTCTGGGTTACCTATAAAGGGAACCACGATGCGGCGCGGAGCGTAAAGGCTGAAGTAGAGCAACTTGGCTGCTCCTGTGAGTTGATTCCTTTTGATGTTTCCAGCTATGAAGAAACCGAGGCCGCCCTGGCTGCCCGCGTTGAGAATGTAGCGCCTGATGTCCTTGTGTACAATTCCGGCATCTCCCGCGACAATCTTCTTATGTGGATGACAAAGGATGAATGGTATTCCGTTCTTGCCACGAATTTGAACGGGTTCTTCAATGTGACGCGCATGGTGATTTTCTCGATGTTGAAAGCGAAACGGGGACGCATCGTCGTTGTGTCTTCCGCGTCGGGACAGCTCGGCCAGGCAGGACAGGTTAACTATTCTGCATCGAAAGCGGGTCTGATTGGCGCAGCCAAGGCCCTGGCGCGGGAAGTGGGGAAAAAGAACATCCTCGTGAACGTCGTCGCTCCCGGGTTCATCGAGACCGAGATGACCGGCGATATCCCGAAGGACAAGGTCCTTCCGCTCATTCCGCTCAATCGCGTGGGGACGGCGGAGGACGTGGCGTCTGTCGTAAATTTTCTCTGCACCGAGGAGCACCTGTATGTTCACGGCCAGGTGATCGGCATCAACGGCGGGCTGGCGATGTAGTCTCCATATTTTTTTGACAATAAACATCATTTTCCGGAGCATCTGACAAACAATGAAAAAATACGACCATATCGTCGTGGGGAGCGGTATCAGCGGTTTGACGATGACACTCCTGCTTTCCATGAACGGGCGTAAGGTGCTCCTGCTCGAAAAAGCCGGGCACATCGGCGGCTCCTTGGCGCGCTTCTCGAAGAAGGGCGTTTTTTTCGATACGGGTTTTCATTTCACCGGCGGGCTTCATGAGGGCGGCATCCTGTCCGATTGTCTGTCGTTCCTTGGCATCCGCGATTATATAGAACCGATCTTTCTTTCCGAAGCGTGCAGGAATCTGTTTGTATTGGAAGCGGCGGGAAAGCGGTTTGAACTCCCCAGCGGCGTCGAGAACATAAAGAAATACCTCAAAGCCTACTTCCCCGGGGAAGTAGGCGCGATCGACCGCTATTTTGAAATGACCCGATCGGTTTGCAGCCGGACTCCCTCGCTCAATCTTCTTGAAAACGAAATATCATCGACCAACCTGGATGAAGATTTCGTCTCTCTTGACACGGTTCTCAGGGACCTGACCGGGAATGAATTGCTGCGGGGGCTGCTGTCCGGATATGCCATGTGCTACGGCGTGCGTCCGAAGGATGTTTCCTTTGCCAATCACAGCAGGATGGTCCTGAACTTTTATGAATCCATTGCCTGCGTAAAAAACGGCGGCGATGCCTTCATCAATGCCTTCCGGGAAAAATTCAAGGACTTTGATGTGGAGATCCGCTGCGAGACCTATATTACCGAGCTTGCGGATATTCAGAATAGCAATGTCAGCCGATTCGTATTGAGCACCGGAGAAGAGGTTGCGGCCGATTCTTGTATTTTTACGATCCACCCCAAAGAGATACTGAAGATGTTGCCGAAGAAGCATTTCAGCAGGGCATTTGCGGCCCGCGTTTCATCATTCGAATCATCGGTCGGCTTTATTTCATTGTTCGCAGTGCTCAAACCCGAGACCAAAGACCCCAATCCCGAAGCGTCGCTGATATCGCTGTTTCCCGATAACGATATGAACAACATGCTGGACCCGGCCTACCAGGGGATGCCGGCCGTGGTCATCATCAAGTCCCCCGAGAGCGCAGAGGAAAATCTGAAGAAGGGGATCTGCATTCTTGAACCGTCGTATTTCGGGCATGTCGCGGAATGGAGCGATTCCCGCAGGGGGCAGAGACCGCAGGCTTATCTGGAATATAAGACGAAGCGCGTCGAAACGATCAAGGAACATATTTTCAGCAATATTCCCGCCTACCGGGATTGTCTGGAAATTCTCGATGCGGGGTCCATGCTTACCTTCAAGGAATACCTGAACAGCCCTGAGGGAAGCGCTTACGGCGTGCAGCAGAAGATGGGACAGTTCAACCTCATCGGGAAGTTGCCGCTTCACAATCTTTACGCTGCCGGTCAAAGTTCATTGCTGCCTGGGATTATCGGCGCGATGATGTCATCGCTGATCGTCGGCCGGACCATCATGGGTAAAGAACTGTATGGAATGATGCTGAGCAAGGCGCTATGACGAATCGGTTGTTGAAGAGGGTAGTAATAACCGGAATCGGAGCCGTAACCCCCTTCGGCAACGGAATAGCCGCGCTCATGAAGGGACTCGAAGAAGGAAGAAGCGCCGTGCGGCGCATGGAGGGCTGGGAGGAGTATACCGGTCTCCGCAGTCTCGTCGGGGCGCCCGTGGAAATGCGGGACGAGAAGCGCATTCCCCGGCAGAAGCGACGGTCCATGGGTCGCATGAGCATTTTTGCGGCACAGTCCGCAGAAGAGGCGATTGCCGATGCTGGCATTACGCTGGAGCAGGAAGATCGGTGGCGCATGGGGTGCGTTATTGGATCGACCATGGGCAGCGCTAAGAGTATCAATGATGCTTTCGAGATCATGCTTCCCAATAAAGATTTGAGCCATTTGAACTCGACCATGTTCTTCCAGTGTATGTCCCACACCGCGGCAGCGAATGTGGCTCAGTACCTGGGCATCAACGGGTCCATCATGGCCCCTGCCGCGGCCTGCGCATCGGCTCTCCACGCCATCGGCGTCGGATACGATCTGATCAGGCTGGGCAGGCAGGATGTTCTGCTCTGCGGAGGCGCGGAGGAGCTTCATCCCACGGTGACGGGGTCATTCGACATTCTCTATGCAACTTCGGCGGGTTATAATGACAGACCTCAGCAAACGCCGAGACCTTTTGACAAGGACCGAGATGGCCTGGTCTGCGGCGAAGGAAGCGGCATTCTGGTGCTGGAAGAATACGAACGCGCAGTCAAGCGAAAAGTGAGGATTTACGCCGAGATTGCGGGTTTCAGCACTACGGCAAACGGCCTCCATGTGAGCCAGTCGAACAGGGAATCAATGGTGATTTGCATGCACGAGGCACTCCGTGATGCTGGCCTGATGCAGAACGATATTGATTATATCAATGCCCATGCCACGGCCACGGTCCAGGGCGATCAGGAAGAGGCTGAGGCCATCGGTAAACTATTCGGGAACTCCGCCCCGGTCAGCAGCCTGAAAGGATATATTGGACACACGCTGGGGGCTTCCGGCGCCATCGAACTGGAGGCGTCTCTCAAAATGATGGAACAGGGCGTGATCTACCCGACGCGCAATCTCGAAGCCGTAAGCCCGGATTGCGCGGGCATCAATCACGTGTTCATGCCGGTAAAAAAAGAAATCAGGAACCTGCTGAAAAACGGTTTCGCCTTCGGCGGGATTAATGCGGCGCTGGTGTGCAGGAAAGTTTGATTTGAAGGCAAAAGAACAAGAATCAAAATCGGCGCGGTCGCAGTAATCTGTTTTTCCAACAAGCTCGGTATCGGAAAGTCACTTAATCACCTGAAACAGAGTGATTCCAGTAAACCGGAATGGCGTTAAAAGCGAACGAATAGACTTTTTTAAAAGCCCATCAAATTTTCCGGAGGAATGAATGACCGATCAGGAAATCATCGAGAAAACGAACAAGGTATTCGAGGAGTCCTTTGAGATCGAGAAGGAACGGCTTGTGCCGCAGGCGCAAATCTTTACCGATCTCGGCCTCGACAGCCTCGACATCGTGGATCTGATCGTCGCGCTCCAGAACAGCTTCGGCGTCAAGATCAGGAATGAGGAAAAAGTCAGAGAGATCAGGACACTTCAGGACATTTATAAATTCATTGTATCCCTCAAGGGCGAGGAAAGCAAAAAGAGCTCGTGACAATGCCGGCTCGACAGAAAATTTATCTTCTTAACCTGTATTTTTATACGCTCTTCCTGCTGGCATCAGCAATCGGGATACCGGTGCTGACGCTCGGCGTGGCTTTTACGCGGCCGTTTTCTTCACACCGAAGGACCATGAAGCGATTCCGCCGGGCCATAAGCTGGTATGGGAAACTGATTACGGCACTGCCCTGGCCGTTCATCAAGCTCCGGTACGAGGACCATGCGAAGAATAACCCGGGTGAGCCCTATATTTTCGTATGCAACCACCGATCGGCTTCTGACGCATTCCTGATGTGTGTGCTGCCCCATGAATGCGTGCAGATCGTGAACGTATGGCCTTTCCGGATTCCCGTGATTGGAATGTATGCCAAACTCTCGGGATACCTGAATATCAGGATGATGTCCTATGAGGAGTTTATCGAGATAGCTGGCAAGTTATTGAATCAGGGGGTCTCCATCATCTTTTTTCCCGAAGGGACCAGGTCAGCAAACAGGCAAATGGGGAGCTTTCACGGTGCCGCTTTCAGGCTTGCGTTCAATACCAAGGCGGCCGTAGTCCCGCTTTGCATATCGGGGAATGAAAATATTCCACCCAAGGGGTCAATGATGTTACGGCCCGGGACTATCAGGGTGAGAAGACTCTCTGCCATCACCTGGGATGAATACAAGGACCTGAACGCCTATGCGTTCAAGAACCGGGTGCGGAACATTATCGACCAGGAACTGGTAAAAATGGAAGGTAGAGGCGGGGAAGCAGTTGATGGTAGATAGGAAACGGTAGACTGCAGAAAGTAGGTAAGAGTCAGGGGAGTCTTGCACGATGGCACTAATGATCAATATGATTGAATTCGACCGAAATAGAAAGCTTGAATTCTTAAGTCCCGGCGAGATACGGAAAGTGCAGGAAGGCTTGCTGCACAGGCACATGCATCATCTAGCGTCATCTTCGCCTTTTTATCGGAACCTGTTCCGAATAAAAGGCGTGGATATCAGCGGCGTGACCCTCGACAACCTACATAAGCTGCCGCTAACCGATAAGAGCATGCTGAGCGAGCATAACGACGATTTTCTCGCCGTTCCGCGAGCGCAAGTTGTGGACATCGTCCTTTCTTCGGGGACCACAGGAAGACCGACGGTCATGATGTATACGGAAAACGATCTCCGCCGTCTGGCCTACAATGAGGAAATCTCGTTTACCGGCTGCGGTTTGACGCGAGAGGATGTTGTACTGCTGACCTGCACCCTGGACCGTTGTTTCATAGCAGGACTGGCATATTTCTCAGGCGTCCGAAGCCTTGGCGCGGCGGCGATCAGAAACGGGCTTTCTAGCTTTGAAAGCCATCTGGAAATCATCAAGAGAATGAAGCCGACAGCGCTGGTTGGCGTACCCACGTTCCTCATCAAGCTGGGCCAATTCATCCAGACGCAGGACATCGACCCTGCCTCGGTCGGAGTGGGAAAACTGATCTGCATCGGAGAGCCCATCCGCGACCGGGACCTTGAGTTCCTGCGAGTGGGAGCGGACCTCAAGGCCCTCTGGGGCGCCAGTATCTATTCAACCTACGCATCTTCGGAGACTATTACGAGCTTTTGCGAGTGCACTACCCAGAAAGGCGGGCACCTGCACCCCGATTTGGCGATCGTGGAAATCGTGAACGAAGCGGGTGGGATCCTTCCGGCTGGGGAGATTGGAGAGGTGGTCATGACGCCCTTGTCCATAGAAGCTATGCCGCTGCTTCGATTCAGGACGGGGGACATAAGCTTTCTTATGCATGAACATTGCTCCTGCGGAAGAAACTCGTCCCGCTTAGGCCCGATTCTTGGAAGAAAAAAACAGATGATCAAGTTCCGGGGAACAACGCTGTACCCGAACTCGATTTATACGGTGCTGGATTCGTTCCCGGAAGTCAGTGAATACTATGTCAGCGCATCGAGCGACTATGACTTGTCCGACGTTGTGAAGGTCCATGTTGCGCTCAAGGACGCATCCTGTACAGCGGAGATGATCATGGACAAGCTTCAGGCTTATCTGCGGGTGCGGCCAGAGGTGGTCATCGCAGACGAGGAAACCGTTAAAAAGCAAGTCTACTCCGGGAATCCGCGGAAATTAATCCGATTCGTCGATACGAGAAAGAGCCTATGAATACCTGTCAGACACAGATTTACGGTGCGGAATATTCCAATGAAGAGGTCGCCGAGGCGGTCCGGAACGGCAAACTGCTTTCCATGGAAATCGAGTTCAACAGCATCTGCAATTTCCGTTGTGTGTACTGCTATGCGGCGGAAAACGGACAGCGGCGGAACGAACTAACGGTTGAACAGTTCCAGGACGTGATCACGCAGGCAAAGGAGCTGGGGGCACGTAAAATCATCGTTCTTGGCGGCGAGCCGATGCTCTATCCCTCGATCCTGAACATGCTGCAGTTCATCAGGCGGCTCGACATGGATGTCGAACTCTTCACCAACGGTTCAGGAATCACGCCCGAAATGGCGCAGACGCTCTACGACATGCGTGTGCGTGTCGTGCTCAAGATGAACACGTTCGACGAGAAGCTCCAGGACACGCTTTCGGGAAGAAAAGGAGCATACGATCAGATCCGCCGGGCCTTCGACAATTTGAAACAGGCGGGCTATCCATCAGTGGACCGCTTCATGGGAGTGAGCACCGTCATCTGCCGGCAGAACATCGACGAGCTTCCCAGACTATGGGAGTGGCTCCGGGACCAGAACATCGCCCCCTATTTCGAGATGATCACTCCTCAGGGCGGAGCCAGGGACAACAGCGCGCTTGACATCAATACGAAAGAAGCTGAGGAATTCTTCCACAAGATCGCCGAGCTTGACAGGACGAAATACGGCCACCACTGGGAGCCGAGGCCGCCGCTGGTAGGAGGGGTATGCTTGCGCCATCAGTTTTCCTGCGCCGTGAACTCCGAAGGCTACGTCCAGCCCTGTGTCGGGGTCACGATCCCGATCGGGAATGTGCGGGAGAAAAAACTTGCTGATATCCTGAAAGACAGTGAGGTCGTCTCGGATCTGAAAAGCTACAGGAGCATGATAAAGGGCCCCTGCGGCAACTGCGACCATATAAGTGTATGCTACGGCTGCAGGGGGGCCGCCTACCAGCTGACTGGCGATTACCTTGCCTCGGACCCCCTTTGCTGGAGGAACCTCGATAAAAAAGACGATATCATCTATCTTCCCGTGGATGCAGCGCTGCTCGTTCCCCACAAGCCGCCGATGCTACTCATCGACCGCCTGCTGGAAATAAAAGAGCGGTCGTCCCTGTTGGAAATGACGGTTAAGGACAACACGATCTTTGTCGGAGCTGATAACAGGCTTGACGATGTGTCGTACCCGGAGATCCTGGCCCAGGCCATTGCTGCCCAGGAAGGATTCCGGAAGCTCGGATGCCGGGATTACCAACCAGAAGGGTTTCTGCTCGGACTGAAGAACCTGGAAATCATCGGATCAGCCAGAGTCGGGGATACGCTCCAAATCTTCGTACAAAAAGTAGCCAAGTATGGAGACTTCGGCATCATCCAGGGCGAAGTCCGGAAAGGCAATGATGTGATAGCCCGCGGCGAATTGAAAGTCTACCAGAGCGACGGCAAGGTGGCCGCATAATGGCGTGCAAGTTAATCAGGAGCATTGCCGCGGTTCTGCTGGCGGTCCTGTTGGCGTGCCCTGTTTTTGCTGGCGAAAATCCAGATGGCGAAACAGAAAACCTTGTAGCGTTCCTGAACGCCTTGGGAAAAAAGGTTTCCGATTTTAAAACCCTGAAGACCGATTTTACCCAGGAAAAGGAAATGGCCATGTTCAAGGACAAACTCGTCCTAAAGGGCCGGATTTATCTTGAGAAGCCGAACAAAGTAGCTTGGCACGTCGATTCCCCTCTCCGTTATTCCGTTCTGATCACCGACAAACTAATCCGTCAATGGGACGAGGATACCAACCAGGTTCAGGAAATATCCCTGACAAAAAACCCTATTTTTCAGAACGTACTCAATCAACTCACGGTTTGGTTCTCCGGAGACTACAGCTCGCTTATCGAAGGCAATGCCGTGCGCATCGTCAAGCGCGATCCGTTGGAAATTGAATTCCTCCCGTTGGAAAAGAACATCACCAAAAAAGTCATCAAGAGCATTACCATCACGTTCCGTGACGACCAGAAATATCTCCGGCAAATCCGGATCCTGGAACAGAGCGGTGACATTACGACCATTCATTTCACCAATACCCGCTTGAATGCCCCTCTCGATAAAAGCGATTTCGAGGTAAAAGGGCATGTTTGACCGGCTGTTTGCCTTCCTTTTTCAGTTGATCCACAATCAGAAGAGGCTGGTGATCGGGTCCGTCCTCGTTCTTACGATTGCCGCGGGAATCGGCCTGTTCTTCATACGCTACGAGGGCAATATCGACCTGATGCTGCCGCCCGACCCCGAGGTCAGCAGGAGCATCAATTTTCTTCGTGATTCCAGCCTTTCGGACAAAATCATTGTATCACTGGCGCTGACCGACCCCACCAAAAGCAAGAAGGACCTCTTTCTCGCGGCCGACGAACTTGCCGCATCGCTCAGGCCGCCGCTTTTTACGAAAGTCCTCTCGGGTTTTTCCGTGGCCGACGTGATGGAGGAATTCTCTCTTCTCCAGTATGCTCCCCAAGTCCTGGACAAAGAGGATCTTGATTCGATCAACAAGGACATTACCGCTCCCCGGGTGTCCGAGAGGCTTAGCGCCATTTACCGGCAGTCGCTCCGTCCTGAAAGCATCTTCATGTCGTCGCTCTCCCGGACCGACCCGCTCAACATCAAAATGCTTATCCTTGCCAAACTGCGCGCGCTTCCCGCTTCGATGGGATACGACGTAGCCATTGAGGAAGGCCACTTTATCAGTCGCGACGGGCGTCATGCAATGCTGATCCTTCAGACGCCGGTCCCGGTAATGGACGGTCAGCGAAGCAAAGAGCTCGTCACGGAACTGGAAAACAGACTTCATGAACTCCCCGGATACGTTAAGGCCGATATGGTCGGCGGCCATCTGCATACGGTTAGCAATGAACGGGTAATGAAGCGGGACATCAAGGTCGCATCGGCCATTGCATCCATAGCGTTCCTTCTGCTTTTCATCATAGTCTTCCGGGATGCGCGGGCGCTCTTCGTGTTTGTCATTCCCCTGATAGCCGTGGCTTGGGCCATCATCATCGCAACGTGCATCGAAGGACGGCTGTCATACCTCGTGATCGGCTTCGGTACCGCCATTGCCGGCATATCGATCGATTACGGGCTTCTCGTGTATATCGCCATGAAGCGGGGAGCCGACGCCGCACAGACCGTGAAGCTGGCGAAGCTGGTAAGCATCGACGCGCTCACGACGATGTTCAGTTTTGCCGTGCTCTATTTATCCATGATTCGCGGGTACCACCAGCTGGCCCTGTTTTCGGTTCTCTGCGTGGCCATCTGCCTGATGCTTTCCCTGTTCGTGCTACCCTTGCTGTTGTCGTGGAAGCAGTACGCGATTGTATCCGATCCCACTATCGGTGACCGCCTCAAATCGTTTCGCTGGCCAACGAAGCTGAGTGTCGTCGTCTGGGCGCTGCTTACGCTGTGCGCATTCGTGCTTTCGTTCTCGATCCGCTTTGACAGCGATGTGAAAAAATTGGATGGAAGCGAACCGGCAGTGCTCCAGGCGGAGCAGAGGTTCCACGAAGTGTGGGGCGGGAAAACCAATCAGGCCATCCTGGTTGTGCAGGGAGCAACCTATGAAGAAGCAATGGAAAAGAACGACATCGTATACCGTGAGGCCGCCAGGGCCATCGGAGCCGGGAACATCTCCAGTCTTGCTTTGTTCTGGCCCTCTGAAAAGACGCGAAAAGACAACAGTGAACAGTGGGACCGGTTCTGGAGAGAGGGAAGGGGAAAAAAACTGAAAAGGCTGATCAACGGGGCATCATCGGCCTACGGTTTTTCAGACCGGGCGTTTACCCCGTTCTTCGATGGCTTATACCTGCATGATGTTAACGAAGAAAACCCGAATGGCGTCATTGCCCGGCTGCAGGAACGATTCGTGCTCAGGAAAAATGATTCGGTCAGCATCCTTTCCTTTTTCCCTGATGAGCAAAAGCCTTTTGAAGCCCTGAAGGATATAGCGGATAAACATCAGGGCGCATTTATCGTTTCCGGAAGGGCGATGTCTTCGTCCATTTCCGATTTTACCTCAAAGGAAATGAGAATCCTGGCGCCGGCTGCGATCCTGTTCAACGTGGTACTCGCCTGGCTCTTCTTCAGGAACTGGACGGAAACGTTTATATCGCTCGTCCCCCTGCTTACCGGCGTTGTCTGGCTGACGGGGCTCATGGCGTTCTTTAAGATGCCGCTCAATGTAGTGAACGTCATAGCTGCGATCATAACAACCGGCGTCATTGTCGACTACGGCCTCGGGATGACTTACGAATACCGGTATAACCTGCGCATCGGCACGGTCATGGCGGTCACGCTTTCCGCAGTCACCAACGTCATCGGAGCGGGGGCCTTGCTTTTTGCCAGACATCCGGCGCTGCATTCAACGGCTGTGGCCATGGTCATCTGCATGGTGTCCGGATACCTTTCTTCCATTATCGTGGTTCCGTCCCTTTGCAGTATCCTGGGAGCGACGAAGAATGGCGGTCACTAAAATGAGAACGCCAGCCTTGGTCATACTCCTGCTCGTTGCAGGATGCAGCGCTGTTCCTTTTCAAGAAACGGCCCGGGTACCAATGGCGCCGGAGGCGCCTCGCAGCGTTGTCGAGCGATTTCAAGAACACATGCCGGACATTTTTCAATTGCTCAATACTGTTGTTTTTGAGTATAATTGGCGCAAGTTTGTTGGCATCGGCTCCATTGAAATCAACAGACGCGACTACCTGTTCAGGGTCGTGTGTCTCAACCCCATGGGCGTAAAATTGTTCGAACTTGAGGGAAACCGGGATAGGATTGTTCCCGTTTACTCGATCGCGGCATTCAGTAAATACGGCAATATCGCTTCCGTGGTTGGCACCGACATTAAGCGGATTTACTTTGATCTAATACCTTCCACTGATGCGAGGATATGGAGAACAAGGTACAGCATCAGTTTCCGTCAAGCCTCAGGCGACGAAACGTTAGAGTATCTCTTTGCAGGAAAACAGGGTGACCTCGTCGAGAAGAATTATTACGACGGCAGCGGCCTTGCCTGGCGAGTTTCGTACTATGAGTATCAGGAACAGAGCGGCAAGCGGTTTCCCCGCGGAATTGTGCTGTTGAACTATCAGCACGGCTATCGCTTGATCGTACGGCAAAAGGAGTTCCATTCTTGAGATCAATCAGGAAAGAAATCGAACAGTACATGACGGACCTGGCTTCCGAGGGGCAGACGCTGACGTCGCGCTTTGTATTCCCCGATGAATTCGTGGGGTTCCAGGGACATTTTCCCGGGAAGAAGATCCTGCCCGGCGTATGCCAGATCCAATGCGCACTCACGACGCTTGAAAAAGTGCACAAGAAGAGGGTGATTCTGAAACAGATCGCTCTTGCAAAGTATCTGGCTCCGGTATCGCCAGGGGAGGAAGTGATCTTTGTCTGCAGAATCTTGCCGCAGGACGATGGTCAGCTCACGGTGAAAGCGATCGCATCGAAGAACAACACGAAAATTTCGGAGCTCAAACTCCAAGTCCGCTTCGCGGAAGAAGGCAGCGGCTGCTAGGATGAAGACGCGGAGAAAGACATCCTACTTCGAACGGATCCCGGGCGCGCCCGATCCGATTGTCGTTGAAATAAAACGGCGTGTGCGTTTCAATGAGGCCGACCCTATGGCGATCGTCTGGCACGGACGGTACCCGCTCTATTTTGAAGAGGCTTCGGAGGAATTGGGCAGACGATGCGGATTGTCCTATCCGGAATATTTCAAGGCTGGTCTGCGCGCGCCGATCGTCGAACTGCATATTGATTACATCAAGCCGCTTTTCCTTGATGATGAATTTATCATCAAGGCATCGCTGATCTGGAATGAAGGCGCCCGGTTGAATACAGAATTCCACCTGTTCAAGCAGGATGGAAGTCTTGCGACGAGCGGCTACATGGTGCAATTGTTCATCAACCATCAGTCGGGAGAGCCCTATATGGTCTCACCGGAGTTGCTGGAGCGGTGCCGTAAAAGATGGAAAGCAGGAGAGCTTCATCATCGTTTATGAGAGCCTTAGTCGTTGCATCGGATGTGATAACGCCTTACGGTATGGGCATCGATGTCTGCTGGCAGGGCATTATGTCGGGAAGGACGGCGATCTCGCCGGTTACGCGGTTTAATACCAGCGCCTTTCAGTCAAGTGTGGCAGCCACGGTTAGCGGCCTCGAATACCGCGGCCGCGAGTCCCTGGTCATGCAGATGTTTGGTGCCCTTTTTCAGCAGAACAACGCCGCGATCCCGGAGGACGCGAAACTGGTTCTGGCTACGACGAAAGGCGAGGTCGATTTTCTGGAAAAAAGCGTGCTTGAAGGCAGCGGCGATGCGGCGGAGAGCGTGATAAGCCGGCTGCTGGAAAAAGTAGCTGTATTAACGGGCGTCCGGGGCGCGGGCATGGTGGTGTCAGCGGCATGCACATCTTCCGCTGCTGCTGCGGCGCGGGCGGCAGCTATGATCAGAAACGGCCATGCTGATTGTGTGCTGGTTGTGGCCTGCGATGGCGTAACGGAGTTTATTTTTTCAGGGTTCTCGTCGCTCATGGCCCTGGATAAGGCACCTGCTAGGCCCTTTGATAAAAACAGGGCCGGTTTGAGCATCGGGGAGGCAGCGGCATTCGCGCTGGTCATGAGCGAGGACCGGGCCCTCCGGGAAAACCGCCGGGTTCTGGGAGAGATCTCGGGCTGGGGTTTGAGCGACGATGCGAACCACATGACCGGACCATCCCGTGAAAGCAAGGGGCTAATCCTTGCCGTCACCAAGGCGCTGGCATCTGCAGGAATAAGCGCCGAAGATATCGGGTTCATTGCCGCGCACGGAACCGGGACCGTATACAATGACGCCATGGAAATGCGGGCATTTCATGGGGTATTCAGGAACGGTGCTGTTCCGCTCTACTCCCTCAAAGGGGGAATCGGTCACACCATGGGGGCGGCCGGGCTCGTGGAGATGATCATGGCGTTGCGGTCGCTGAGAGAGGGCATTGTACTTCCGACGGTCAACATGAAGGAACCTGATGCGGATGCACTTGGCTGGGTATCGGACATCAAGCGTCCAGCTGGACGCGGCAGAAAGGCTCTCGTGACGAACGCCGGATTCAGTGGAGTAAACACGGCGCTAGTGCTGACGAAATGAAAAGCTCATAAGACAGATTATTAGCATAAACCAGTATTCGGAACAGGATTGAACCGGTGAACGTGAACCGCGAGGGTCGCGAAGGTAAAGAGTCAGGCCGGAATTTAATTTAAATTGAAAGACGCACATTGGTCCAGCGCGACGATCGCGGTGCCGCTTCTCCCATTCTGAGAAGAATTCGCTTATCCACATGATCACTGTTTCAGGCATAGGATGGCTCACAAACGTGGGGTACGGGGGGGTACGGCGCCGCCAACGCCTAATGTACGATAACGGCGAAGGGGTGAATTCCTTGCCCAGGCGGGGAATCTTTTCCCATTCCTTTAAAAACTTCGGACGGCTCGACGCAATATCGCGGATGACCACCTATGCGGTGGCGCTTGCTGTGCAGGATGCAGGCATCAAGTATTTACCCGGACTCAAGCAGGATATCGGCATCATCGGAACGAATGCCGAGGGATCGCTCCAGGCAGACCTGGCCTATTTCAAGGACTATGTTGAAAGCGGACGAACGCTTTCGCGGGGGAGCCTGTTTATTTACACTCTTCCGTCGAGCCCTGTCGGCGAGGCGGCGATCCATTTCGGGTTCCTCGGGCCGTTGCTGTATGTCTGGGGACTGGACAATTCACTTGTCGCCGTACTCGATATCGCCCAGGATATGATCACTGCCGGAGAGACACCGATCATACTGGCGGGAAAAGCGGAAGAGTCAGAAGCTGTTTTTTTTGTTCTTGAAAGCAGTCCCGGGCAGGGTGAGGCAGGTTCAGGCGACCTGGAGGATGTCAGGGAGATCGTGAAAGAAACGCCTGGTGTGGCCTCGATGATACAGGAACTGTCACTGTTAACCGCTAGAAAGGCATCGTGTGAAGATTAAACTAATTTATCCCCAATGGCCAAAACTGGATCGCCAGACAGAATTTCATCTTCCGCCCCATGGGCCGATTTGCTTCGCCGCAACGATACCTGATGACGCGGAGGTGTCCTTCTACGATGAGCATGTACAGGCTATCGATTTTGATTCGCCGGCGGACCTTGTGGCGATTTCCTGTATGCTCACCTGCCAGATCCAGCACGGATGGGAGATTGCGGATCAGTTCCGTGCCCGGGGCGTGCCCGTGATCTTCGGCGGCATCGCGACCATGCTCCATGCCGAGGAAACAATGAAGCATGCTGACTCGGTCTTTCTTGGCGAGACGGAAGGCCGCTTCAGCTTCGTTCTGGAGGACCTGAAAAAGAACCAGTTGAAAAAAAAATACGACTATCAGTGGAAGTTCCCCGACATCTCCCTTGTCGGTCCGGCTCGCAGAAACATTCTGAACCGCCCACTCTACAATTATCGCGGAGTGCAGATGGTGGACCTCATCCATGCATCGCGCGGCTGCAGGTTCAACTGCTTCCCCTGCTGTACGCCGTTCCTTGGCGGACGCGAGTTCCGTCCCCGTCCCGTTGATGACGTGATCAGCGAGATCGCGACCATAGAAAATAACCGCCTGTTCTTTGTTGATAATTCGATGGCTCAGAATGACCAGTGGGAAAAGGACTTGTTTCGTGCGTTAATCCCGCTTAAAAAGAAGTGGGTCTGTCATCCCATAAAGGACAATGATGAGATCCTGGACCTTGCCGCCGAAGCCGGATGCTGGTACGTATACCAAGCCATTTTAGACACCTCGGACCATATCAGAAAACGGGTCAAAAGGCTGCAGGAACGGGGCATCGGCGTTGAAGGGACGATCATCCTCGGCACCGACGAACAGGATGAGGACTATGTGAAGCGGCTCGTCGACTTCCTGCTTGAGATTAAGCTGGATCTTGCCGAGTTCACGATTCTTACGCCCTTTCCCCATACCCCGATCCGGGAGACGTTGCAGAAAGAGGGGAGAATCCTCTCCAATGACTGGCGGCACTACACGGGCGGCGAGGTGGTCTATCAGCCCGCGAAAATGACGGCGGAGAAGCTGCAGGACCTCTACTACTATGCTTGGGACAGGTTCTACAGCGACAGCAGCCAAAACCTCAAGATGGCGAAACTCTTCCTGAAGGTCATCGAAAAGGAAAAAGCGGACGGAACGTACCAGGGTGGTCACCTCCGGCGCAGAAAATGGCAGAAGGATGAGACCGAAGGGAAAGTATGATGAAAATCCTGCTTATATCAGCTAACGTGACTCTGTCGCCGTACCCGATCTATCCGATCGGCGTAAGCATGATTGCCGGAGCACTCACGAAAGCGGGCCATGAAGTGCTACAGGTGGATCTGCTTCACCAGAACACATCGATGGAAGCCATTGCGGAAGAGGTGAGGAAATTCAACCCCGGCCTCGTCGGCATTTCGGTGCGGAACATCGACAACGTCAACCTGATGAACGAGCAATACTATATCCAGAATGTCAAGGACATCGTGAGCAGGATCCGGGAAGTCACGGCTGTGAAGGTGCTCCTGGGAGGGGCGGGCTTCTCGCTTATCCCGGATCTGATCCTGAAGGAGACCGGCGCGGATTACGGCATTGTCGGGGAAGGCGAGGTCCTTGCCGTCGAATTCGCAAACAATGCGGTAAACGGGATCTATCCCGCGGAGCGGCTTATCTCATCGGCACCGCGGTTGTCCGGGGCCGAGATCAACTCGGCGCTTTATGACGAACGGCTGCTCGAATTTTACCTTCACAGCGGAAACATCGCCTCGATCCAGACGAAACGGGGATGCAGCTATAAATGCGTCTACTGCACCTATCCCGTGCTCGAAGGATCCAAGCTCCGCAGAAGGGAGCCCCGTGCGGTTGCCGACGACATTGAGCTGCTGAGGGACAAGTTCAAGACCAAGTATGTCTTCTTCGTCGATTCGGTGTTTAACGACGATGAGGGCGCCTACCTCGAGGTTATTGATGAAATGGAGAGACGCAACATCTCCATCCCTTGGACCGCATTCTTCAAGCCGCGCGGCCTAAACGACGAAATCGTGCAACGCATGAAGAAAACCGGTTTCGTTGCTGCCGAGGTCGGCGCCGATGCGGCCTGCGATACTACACTCCGGAAAATGGGCAAGAGCTTCACTTTCCGCGATATCGCGGAGTGCAACGACCTTTTTGTGCGGCACGGCATCGCTACGTCTCATTTCTTCATGTTCGGCGGTCCGGGGGAGACGCCCGATACGGTCCACGAGGGCATCAGGAATATTTTGAGCCTTCAGAAGTGCGTTGCATTCATCTTTATGGGCATCAGGATCCTGCCTGAGACGGCGCTTGCGCGGCTCGCAATCAAGGAAAAAATTATTGCGCCCGATGACGGAATGCTTCATCCGGTTTATTATATATCACCTGCGGTGGACCAGAAATGGCTCGAAGAGACGCTGACCATGGCATTTAAGGGCGTACGTCACTGCGTGTTCCCGCCCGATGCCATGGACAACAGCCTTCAGGTGCTGCATAAGCTTGGTTACACCGGTCCCATGTGGGATCTGCTGCTGCCCGGGAAAAAACCCCGCGAGAGGCCGAGGCATGCGAGAAAATAAACTCATACCTCATGACCGCATATGGATCGTCATTCCGGTCTATAATAATAAGGACACCGTGAGGACGGTGGCTCAAGAATGCCGTTCTCTCATGAAAAACGTTCTCGTCATCGATGACGGCAGCACGGATGCTGATCTATCCGCGCTCCTGTTCGGTCTGGATGTGGTCGTGCTGAAGCATTCGGAAAACCGCGGCAAGGGCCAAGCCATCATGACAGGGTGTTGCTATGTCGAGAACCATGGCGGCGAGTACATGATCACCATTGATGCCGACGGCCAGCATCTGCCTCGTGACATCGGGAAAATCCTTCCACTGATAAACGAACAGCATCCGATGATCGTCATCGGGTCCCGCAATTTCAATACTGATCATGTCCCTGCATCGAGCCGTTTCGGCAGGTCCTTTGCAAATTTCTGGTTTCGCGTCGAAACAGGCAGAATCGTGGATGACTGCCAGAGCGGTTTTCGCGCGTACCCCGTGCATTATCTGAAGCAGATGAAGTTCAAAGGCGTCCGGTATGATTTCGAGGCTGAGGTTCTGGCCAAGGTAGCATGGGCAGGTCTTGCAATAACAACGGTACCTATCGAAGTCCGGTACCCGAAGCCGGAAGAACGAGTGTCGAGCTTCAAGCCCTTGCTCGACAATATGAGGCTCACAGCCATTCACTCCATGCTCGTGGGAAGAAGGCTCGTGCCATGGCCGCACAAGAAACTGGTCAAGGATGCGAATGCCTTCGACGTCTCACTGCTCCGGCATCCGGGAAAAGTGCTCCGGATGCTGATCATGGAGCAGGCAACACCGGAAGGACTGGCGATGTCGGCGGCCATGGGCATGTTCCTGGCCGTACTGCCGCTCCTATTCGTGCATTCCCTCGTGATCCTGTACGTCGCGCTTCGGCTGAATCTAAACAAGATCGTGGCGCTCAATGTCCAGCATCTGGCCATGCCGCCGTTCATCCCGGCGCTCTGCATCGAGGTCGGCTACTATCTGCGACATGGAGAATGGCTTACGGACCTGTCGTTCACAACGGTTTTTGAGCAGTTCTCGTCTCGACTGTACGAGTGGTTTCTAGGGTCGCTCATCATCGCGCCGCTGTCCGCTGTTCTGATCGGAGCGGTAATGTACATCGCGGCGGCAATGATAAAAAGAGTAAGGTATGTCAATGGCGGCAAGGAATAGTGTTGAGAGGAAGCGAGGCAACAGGCTGGGTTTCTGGTTTTTTCGCGTCGCTGTCCGGACCTTCGGCCTGCGCGGCGCCTATGGTTTTCTCTACTTCGTCGTTCTCTACTATCTGGCAGTCGACCATGCGGTCGTCTCGGCAAGTCTTGCCTTTGCCCGAAGGCGTTTTCCGGAGCATGGGGCGATTCGCAGGCTCCTGGACGTGTACCTGCTTTTTGTCAACCAGGGCAAAAACCTTATCGATCGGTTCGCTGTTGCGTCAGGATATAAGGATATCGACATCGAGCTCAAGGACCTGGAGAAGCTCCAGGCCTTTCTCGCAAAGCAGCCTAAAGGCTTCATCCTGCTGACCGCACACGTGGGAAACTGGCAGGTGGCAATGACGGCGCTCAGGAAACTCGGCCGGACCGTGCACCTCATGATGCGGCCCGAAGACAACGCGGCGGTCAAGGAGGCTTTGCAGGTCGACAGCGAGCAGGAGCAAGTGAAGGTCATCTTCACCGATGATACGCTCGGAGGGGTCATCGAGGCGATGAAGGCCGTCAACCGGGGCGAGATCGTGTCGATCATGGGCGACCGAACCTATGGGTACAGCGCAACCGGTGTTTCGTTCCTCGGCAGCGAGGTTCGGTTCCCCCATGGCGCCTTCAGTCTCGCGGCTGCTGCGCAGTGCCCCGTGGTAGTCCTGCTTTCGGCCAGGATCGGCGTGAAACGGTATGTCGTGGACGTTTCCCACATCATCGCCGCGCCTGCTGGAAGTCGGGGTGGGAACAGCGAGGCGATGAAGGCCGCTGTCCAGGAGTTCGCGCGCGTGCTCGAGGGATATGTGGTGGACTATCCCTATCAATGGTTTGTGTTCCGTGACATATGGAAGTCCAATGATTAATGAATAATGCATCGAGATAAGGAGCGAATGATGGCGCATACCAAGGAGCAGGAGCTGCAGAAGATACGGGAGGAATTGAAAGAGATGATCGTGAAGGACCTGAGCCTCGAGGATATCAAGCCCGAGGATATTAAAGACGACGAGGTCCTTTTCGGCGAGGGAGTTGGGCTGGATTCTCTTGATGCCGTCGAGATCGTGGTTCTCCTTCAGCGCAATTACGGCCTCGAAGTCAAGAACATGGATCAGGGGAAAGAAATCCTCCGTTCCATCGATACCATCGCCAACTACGTCTACGACAACAAGAAGTAAAGTCCTTGAAGCCGGGCAAGCGGAGCAGGGTTGCGCGTGTCAACAGCCCCTTTGCCCCCGGATGGGGACATTCCCGACCGTTACGCCCCTGCCGGAAAGCGGCAGGCGACTGAAGACTGCTGTCTTCTTCCCGTGGCAGGAAGGACTATTTACGGGAAAACGCAATGTTTCATCAAAGAACAAGGCCTGAGCATGCCGGCAGGGGAGAATAGCCATATGGAAAAAAATGCAGTGCTCGATGTTATAAGGAAAAATCTTTTCTATGGATCTGCAGAATATACGAAGAGCCAGCCGGACCTGTTTATTCCTCACCGGTTCAAAATCCTGGCGCCGTCACAGGTGGACAGCTTTCTTGAGAAAGTAAAAAAAAGTTTGACGGAGGAGGAAATATTGTTGTACGTTCACCTTCCGTTCTGCGCCTCCGAATGTTTTTTTTGCAACTCCTTCCCTCATAAAGTGAACAAGGAAGTCCAGACTGAGTACCTCGATAATCTGTTGAAGGAGATTGAGCTGGTGGCGGGCCATGGGGTATTCAAGGGCAAGAAAGCGAAATGCATTTCCCTCGGGGGCGGCACTCCCACATCATACTCCAATTACGATCTTGAGCGTATTTTAGATGTAATTTCATCAAACATAGATTTATCCGATGCCTGTAGCATCACTTCGGAAGCGCATCCTCACACGCTCGCCCATACAAAGAGAATCAGGGAATTAAAAGCCATAGGCATCAACAGAATCAGCATCGGTTGCCAGACATTCGACCGGGGAACGCTTCTCCTGTGCAATAGAAATAACACGAAGGAACAGGTTGCAGGGATAGTCAGGGATGCGCAGGACGCCGGCATAGCGATCAATATCGACATGATGACCGGACTTCCGGGACAGACCATGGAACACGTGAAAAGCGATCTCGAAATACTTGCCAGCATACGTCCTGATTCAGTCGAGTATATCAGGCATGAAATAGTGAACCCACTTGTCGTCAAACTGTACAAGGATCAGCCGAGTCTGGTTGTCAGCCATGACACCCTTTTCGAGATGGTCTATACAACGCAAGAATGGATGAGCGCAAACGGATACGAGCAAAACGGCAGGTTCACCAATGATAAACAATGGGCATACCGGTATTATTGGCTCAAGGAAATGCCGATCATCGCGTTCGGTTCGCGGACGCGGTCGTACACCAAGACGATGTGCTTTGACAAGTATGAAGAGCTTTCCGTCTATTCGCGTATTCTCAGGAAGGGCGGCCTGCCTATCACCAGGTACATCGAGCTTACGGAACGAGAACAGATGTTCCGATCACTGTTGCTGAACCTGCAGATAGCAGAGGGGCTTGACAGCAAACAGTTTCGCGCTCGATTTGCCGCGGACCCGGTGGATGTCTTTTCACCGCTCGTTGCAAAGCTTCGCGAATACGGGTGCCTCAACCATGAAACCGCGGCTATTCAGTTGTCGAAATACGGCGCTTATTTCGTAGAGGACATTTGCGACTACATTATCGATACAGTATTAAAAGAGGAATCGGGTAGCCTGGCACGAACTCCCCATTCAGATGGGCGCACCTCTACGAGGCTTCATTGACTGAAGAAACGCACTTGTCCGGCATTGTCACGAACCATTCTATCGTGTGGTATTTTATGAGTCGTCTAATCATAATCACAATAGCATTGTCTTTCCTCCTGTCCTGCAACGGTGCGCATCAACAATACGATTCGCCCCGCACTGTGTCGGTCCCTTTGTTCACTTACATCCTGGACGACGGCAATGATACGGATTACTTGGTGGCGAAGGAGATTTTCACAGAACAGGGTGCCGTTGCCTGCTCTGCGGTCACGACGGACTGGATCGGCAAGAACAACCATCTGACCGCTGATCAGATCAGGGCGCTCCGCGACGCGGGCTGGGAAATCATGAGCCACACGGTATCCCATCACCATCTCACGTCACTCAATGCCGCGCAGATCGAGGATGAGTTTTCACGGTCGATCGCTACGCTCGAGAGTTTGGGTGTGACGGTGCACAATATCGTCTATCCCTACAACCAGAGCAACGAGTTGGTCAGAAAGATTGCGGCAAAATACTACCGGTCTGGCAGGGGCGGGACGTATGCTGTGAATTATGCAGGCACAGATCCTTATTTTTTAAAATCTTTTCCCTATAAACACGATCTCACCGGGATGAAGCAGACTATCGATCATTCGTATGCCGATCGAGCCTGGCTCATAGTGTATCAGCATGAGGTAGATATCAAGATCGATATCACGGACAGGAGGGGAACTTTTGTCCCAGGAGAGCACTTGACCTTTAGCCCGTCGGGCGCAGTGGGCAGGTATGAAGCGCCTGCGTGGTTCCAGTATTTTGGGTCGCTCTATTTCGTTCCCCTGGCTGGAACACCACAACCTGGGGACTGGATATTGGGAAAGTCAAGCAATGCATCGGCGAAGTTCAATCATGTTATATACGACGACCGCGCGGCCATCATCGATATGATACGGTATGTCCGTACGAAGTATCCAGACATGCGCATCGTGACCGTAGATCAGGGGCTGAATTTGCTGGGGATGGCGAAATAGATCGGAACCCCAAATGCAGACAAGCTTGGGACCACCAGCTCCGCGTTGCGGAACACACGGATAAACAGGTCTAGGTAAAACACATTCCAATGAGCGAAACCTCTATTCTCATAACCGGCATGGGAGCAATATCCGCGGCGGGAGACACGATTCCTGAAACGCTTGCAACATTCGAGCGCGGGCAACGGAATGCGGGACCGGTTACGCGTTTTCCCACGAAACTGACCTATCCTGTTTTCGAGGTCAAGAACCTGCCGTCTCGGTATTTTCTCGAAGGTCAACGAACCTTGAGCCTAGCTCTCATTGCCGTTGACCAGGCCCTTGCCGAAGCAGATCTCGGCGATGTATCAGGACTTCGCATCGGCGTGTGCATGGGCACGACTGTGGCCAGCCAGTTGAACGACCTTCAATTTTACACTTCATTCCGCGAGCGCGACGAAGCGCCGATGACTGCGGTTGAACGGTTTCTGAAAGGGAACCTGGCAGAGGTCATCAGCCGCAAGCTCAAGGCGCGCGGACCAGCGCTTACTGTGGTGAACGCCTGTTCTTCGGGGACCGATGCCATCGGCGTTGCACTTTCTTGGCTCAGGAGCAATCTTTGCGACATCGCTCTTGCAGGCGGCGCTGATGAACTGAATCACGTTCCTTACTGCGGGTTTGGCTCGCTCGGCATCGTAAACCCCGGGTTGTGCGCCCCCTTTGACAGGGATCGGAAAGGGCTGAACCTCGGTGAAGGTGCCGGCGTCGTGGTCCTAGAGAAGACGACCGCGCGGAAGCGAGGACGATCGTCGGAGCTTGTTCTTCTCGGGTACGGCTCATCGAGCGATGCATATCACCTTACCGCCCCGAGCCCTGACGGCGTTGGACTCAAGGCATCGCTCAGGACTGCGCTCGATGAGGCTGGTATTAAACCGGAAGAGGTGGGCTTCGTGAACGCCCATGGCACCGGCACGCATGACAATGATCTCGTGGAGGGTAATACGCTGGCCGGAATGTTCGGAAAAGACCTGAAGATGCTTTCCACCAAGGGATACACCGGCCATACGCTCGGAGCGGCAGGGGGACTCGAGGCAGTGTTCACGGCGCTCGGTCTCCGGGAGGGCTGGATACCGGCAAGCGCGGGATTTTCAAACCAGGACGCTGCCATCGCTCTCGCCCCGGTGCGGGTAAAAACGGAGGTAGGCGGTTACTATGCAATCTCAACATCGCTGGCCTTCGGGGGCAATAATGCCGCGCTCGTGATCGGGCGGGGAGTAAGGGAATGAATGTTCTCGGGATCGGAGCCGTGTTTGCTGGAGGCATCGGCATCAAAAGCTTAGAAGAGACCCTGGTCGCAGGGTGGCAAAAGCCGGTTGACGTGGAGGCCAAATGGGCAGCGAGTGGAAAATACCCGGTATATCAGGCAAATCTCGACGACGTCCCGGATAAGACGATACTTAAAAAAGTCAGGCGCGCGGACCGGTTAAGCAAGATGGCGGTGATCTGCGCTGCGGATGCGATCAAGGATAGTGGAATCAGGGATATCAATAGGGAGAAAGTGGGCGTAATCGTAGCAACCGCATTTGGCGCGCACGTGACGACCTTCGGTTTTCTCGACAATATCCTCGATTTTGGCGAAACTGCCGTTTCTCCCACGATATTTTCAAATTCGGTGCATAATGCCGCGGCTTCCTATGTTTCGTCGTCGCTTGACATCAAAGGGCCGACGCTCACCATAACGCAGTTCCGCTTTTCCTTCCAGTCGGCGCTGCAGCTTGCGCTTGTCTGGCTTCAGCAGAAGCGCTGCGATTATGTTCTGGCCGGCGCTGTGGATCAGTTCGGCGATGTACTGTGTTATGTTGCCGACCGGAAGCTGACCACAGCCCAGGATGGCAGGATTAAGCCATTTGTCTTCAAGCCAACCTTCCAGGTGCCTGGTGAAGGCGCAATTTTTTATATTTTGGGGCGTGAGAAGATGGAGAAGGCCTATTGCACTGTTCAATCAGTCATGATCAATGACAATACTTCGCAGGGCGCGGGTACGGATGTCATAATCATCGATGCCGACGGCATGCTTCCCGACGAGTCGGCTTATCTTGCCTGCGCTGATTCAGGGGTGTTGCTTGCGGCATATTCTCCGCTTTTCGGAACGATGATGACGGGCAGCGCCTTTAATGTGGCCGCCGGCGCATTGATGCTGAGCAAACAGCGCTATTTCCCGAACCCGGTACAGGATAATCCCCAGGGTCTGAGAATACTGACTGATAGCGGATCGGCGAATATAGCAGCAATTGAATGTGTCGGATACGACTGTCATTCTACGAGAGCAGCAGTTCGTTTGATCGCTATATGAAACGCATATAAGACATCAATTGAATCACTCATCGTGAGGAACTATCATGACTGTAGAAGAAATCGAAAGAAAATTGATCGACGGTATTTCAGCAATTACGAATAAGAATGCGTCGGAGATCACCGTGGACAAGGCCTTTCATGATCTCGGCATCGACTCGATGGGATTCGTTGAAATTCTCGTGTACATCGAAAAGACCTTTAAGCTCCAGCTGATCGCGTCGGACCTGACCAAGAAGGATTTCGAGAGCATCCGTTCACTGGCAACACATATCAACAGGAAATTGTAGGAATTCAGGTCATTATGCTGGAATCGAAACGCAAACGCTACCTTTCCGGATCAGACTGGGTCATCAATACGTTGGACCGGATGATGAAGTCCGCCACCTGCGTTGGGAACATATCCCAGATCGTGCTACAGCTCGGTTCAACCCTTCAGCAGAACGAAGTACGTAATGCGTTGAACCGTTTTGTCAAAAAATTTCCCGTAATTAGTGGACGCGGAGCACGCGATATCAGACTGGCGCCGTACTGGAAAATTCCGCGGAAAAACGATGGCGAAATATCTTTTCATACGGTTGCCCCGGATAACAACACGTCACCGGGTGATAACTTTTCTTTCCTTGAAAAGAGCGCGAACGCTCCATTCCGCGACAAGAGAGACTACCTGTCCTTTCAGTTTCTGCCGAACGGAGGCCGAAATGTTATATCAATGACCTTCGACCATCGCCTTTTCGATGCCAGGGGCGCGGAAGCGTTTTTGAGCCTCTTTCAACAGGATGTCATGGATGGCAGCGTAGATGGCGACATCACCTTCGTATCTTCGGCGGCCCTGACGCAGTGGTCGCGGAAATTCCGCGCTGGCCAGAACGTGAACCGCAGGATCATCGCGTTGTCGAAATCTACACCCGAGCAGTTGCCCCTTCATCGTGAAGGCAGCGGCGCCTACCGGTATCGGTTGATTTCGTTCACCCCCGGGGAGACTGAAGATGTTTACAAACGCGCTTACCATGAAGCAGGCTACCTCATGGAGTCTCCCTTTTTCCTCGCCGTAATCATACAGGCCATGCATGATCTGTTTATTCGGCGGTATCGTACCCGGTCGAGCTATCTGATCCCGGTCACTGTAGATCTCAGACCGAACGCGGACGCATTGCAGGAGATATTTTTCAATTATGTATCCTATCTTTTTTATCAGATCCCGGTGCAGGAGGCAGGCGACCAGCCAAAGATCATCGCATCACTCAAGCAGCAGATGTATGATCAGGTAAAAGCCGGTTTTCCGAAAGACCTGGCCGAAGCCAGCCAACTAACTCGCATTGCACCACCGTCAATCCTTGGCAGGCTTCTTCATTTGCCCCTGAAGGGGAAAATGGCGACGTTTGCCTTTTCCCATCTCGGCAAAAGCTCGTACCACCATGGAGATTTTATGGGAGCAAAAATCGAGAACCTATTCCATATGCCGCGCGTACCGGTGCCGCCGGGACTGGGGTTCTTCACGAATTATTTCAACGGCAGATTAAATATAGTTCTGTCCCATCTCGACGGTTTATTGAAGGATGAAGAAGTAAAAATGCTGGAGGCTGGAATCAGAGCACGATGCGGAGTTCCGAAAACGTGAAACAGATCGTCTGTGACGTCCTCGTGATCGGAGGAGGAGTTGCCGGAACGCTGGCTGCTGTTGCGGCGGCCCGCGTCGGTGCACGCACCTTGCTTGCTGAGAGGGAAACATACCTTGGCGGCACGGGGTACGCGGGATTGCTTCAGCATATTTGCGGTCTTTATCTGAATGGGGACGCAGTTCCTGCTGATACCCTGAACAAAGGGTTGGTGCGTGAAGTCGCTGCCCTGTTGCTGAGGTACTCTCCGAAAACGGGAATACAAAAAATCGGAAAAGTTTATGTGCTTCCTTATGAACGCGAGGGGCTCCGGATAGTTCTGGAAACACTATGCAGAAATGAAAACCGGCTAATGGTGATGCGGGAAAACGCTGTGGAATCGGTAGAGAGACAGGGCTCGGATATTAGGAGGGTTGTGACTATATCCGCCGGAGTTCGCACCGTTCTCGAGTCGGCGGTGGTTGTCGACTGCTCGGGAAATGGGGAGGCAGCCGCTCTGGCAGGTGCTGAGTCCGATCTTGCGATTGAACATGAACGTCAGCTTGCCGGGTATGTAATACAGATAAAAGGATTGCATGATGCCGATGAAACACTTTCAGTAAAAGTACCCTATTATATAGCCCGAGCGGTGAACGAAGGCAGGCTGTCTTATTCCGCGAAATTTACGACGTTTTCTCTGGGCGCTAATCCCGGGGAAGGTTATTGCAAGATGAGCGTTGAAGGAGAGAAAAGCCCGGAGCGTGAAAGCCTCGCAAAAAGAGATGCCTCATCCATCCATGCCATGCTCGCCGAAGCACTGACTGCATTTAACAAATCATGGATTGCCGATAGCTCTCTGAGCGTGGTCGATCGTGAAGGGAGAAGAATCAAGGGCGATTATATTCTGACGCGGGAAGATGTACTGCAGGCCAGAAAATTTGCCGACAGTGTGGTGAAAAATGCCTGGCCCATCGAACTTTGGAACAAGGAGAAAGGGACGTTATACGAATACATTCCCGAGGGCAATTACTATGAGATCCCCTTCAGGTGCCTGATGGTCAAGGGGATATCGAATCTTCTGACAGCAGGCCGATGTATTTCCGTAACGCATGAAGCGCTCGGCTCAACTCGCGTCATGGGGACCTGTATGGCATTGGGAGAACAGGCAGGGCGAGCAGCTGCTTACAGGGCATTAAACGGGACCTATCCTACCGACATAAAATCGTTTTCTGGCAACAGATAAAAGAGAAAGGGGTTGCGCATGCGTATTCTCCTCGTTAAACCGAATCCTCAGCTCCTCGTGGCCAAAAGGCTTCAGGAAGGTTTCCTGCATCTCGAACCGTTGGAACTTGAAATGGTCGCGGCCGGGGTGCCGACGGAAGATGAGGTCATTATCCAGGACCTGAGCTTCGAGAAAGACCCAGTCCGGGGCTTTGAGAAAAAAGTCCGCCGCTTTGATCCGCAAATCGTCGGATTCACCGGCTACAGCTCCCAGTCTGGAATGGTCAAGCGCCTCGCGGCGCTGACGAAGAAGATCAACCCGAAGATCGTTACGGTTGTCGGAGGCACACATGCAACGATCGTACCGGCGGACTATGCCATAAACGGCGAGGGCATTGATATAGTCGTGCGCGGTGAGGGAGGCACGGCCTTCGCTGAAATCGTGAAACGCTACAAAAACGACGCAACGCTCGCTTTCGGCGACAACGTCCTGTCCCCCCGGGCCTCGGACTTCGCGGAAAAGGCGGCCGGCCCACCGCCCGAGTTCCCTCCGGTGGACCAGATTCCGCGTGCCCGGAGGGAACTGGTTGACCGTTCTCGATACTTCTGCGTCTGGACCTCTAGCACGGAGAAGAAACTCGACACGATATTCCCACGCATGGCGAGCATGCGCACATCCACGGGATGTGCTTATTCCTGCTCTTTTTGCGTGGTGCACTACATGATGCGCGGAAAATACCTCCAGCGTCAGCCTGAAGACGTGGTTGACGAAATCTCGAAGATCCCCGAGGATCATATCTACTTCGTCGATGATGAAACGTTTCTGAACAGGGACCGATTGACGAAGATTGCGAACCTGCTTATCGAAAAAGGGATCAAGAAGAAGTATATCAGCTGGGCTCGGGCAGACACCATTGTCAAGTATCCCGATCTTTTCAGACTCTGGAAACAGGTCGGCTTGAGCGTCGTTTACGTTGGCCTTGAAGCCATGGTAGGGTCGCGGCTAGATAAATACAAAAAACGCACGAATGTCGACACAAACCGGAAAGCCGTCGAGCTTCTCAAGGAAATCGGCATCACGCTGCATGCGAGCTTCATGGTAGATCCGGACTTCTCGGTCCAAGATTTCCGCGATCTGGAAGTGGAAATCATAAAAGTTTGTCCCGCGGAAGTTTCGTTTACGGTCTTTTCACCGTCGCCGGGAACGGATCTCTGGAAAGAGCACAAGGACGATTATATCGTTGATCCCTACCTGTATTACGATTGCATGCATACGATTCTGCCGACGAAGCTCGACATGAAACTGTTCTATGCGCACTTCGCGAAGCTGTCCCGTGTCGCTCTGCAGGCGAACCCGCTCAGGGTGAACAAGGTGAAGGTGCCATTCCGGGAGATGGTGAAGATCATTTATCTGGGGACCCGGTATATTTTCTCGATGAGGAACATTCATAAAGACTATTCGTCGAACGGCGCATCGGGAAAAGCGTTCAAGACATGAGGTTCAAGGAGAGTTGGATGAAATATACGCCTTTTTGTTAGAATTTCTTTCTTCAATAACGAATGAACATATTTGAAATTATCAAGCGCGAAACCGAGCGGAGTGGCGATAAGATTGCCGTGATTGAAGGTGATGACCGGATTACCTACGGTCAATTGCTCTCCTCGGTTGAGACGGTCGCTGAGGCCTTGAGAAAACAGGGGGTGAGCCGGCTTCACCGTGTGGGTCTACTCTGCGAAGACAGTATCGATTATATCGTCGCGAGCCTTGCGATTTTGTCTCTATCGGCAGTAATTATCCCGATCCCGCCGGAACAGGCTGCAGAAGAGATCGAAACAGTCATCGACCGGATCGACGTTGACTTCCTCGTTGCCGAGCCGAGGCTGCGGCGGGGTGGATATAGTGCTCCCTTGCAGTCCCCGGGCTTTTTCAAGAAGGAATTCATGATTGTGAAGCGGACACCGAGAGAACGTCCAAAGGCCGAGTACTACAGGCTTAACCCGGCTTTCATTAGGTTCAGTTCAGGCACCACAGGAACGAGCAAGGGCGTCGTGCTTTCCCATGAAGCGATCATCGAGCGGACCGATGCTGCGGATAAGGGTCTGCAGATCACCTCAAAGGATACCGTGCTTTGGGTACTGTCCATGAGTTTTCATTTCGTTGTTACTATACTCCTGTTCCTCCGGAATGGCGCGACCATTGTGCTATGCGGCAACCGATTTCCCGAGGCTCTTATCGACGGGATTTCGAGAGAGAAGGGAACGTTCATTTACGCGTCACCCTTTCATTACAGCTTGCTTTCACGGACCGAAACGATTTCCGGCGACGCACTGAAAAGTATCCGGCTGGCTGTTTCGACAGCCATGAAACTGCCGGAACAGATTGCTGGTGAGTTCCGGGAAAAATTCGGCTTTGAGCTGACCGAAGCCTATGGGATTATTGAAGTCGGCCTCCCATTCATCAGGCTTTCCGGGGGCAAAGAAAAACGCGGATCAGTGGGTAAACCGCTGCCCGATTACGAGATAAAACTCGACAAGAAGGATGCCGATGGTGTTGGGGAGATCCGCATCAGGGGGAAAGGCATGCTCGACGCCTATTATTCTCCGTGGCAGGGAAGAGATGACGTGCTCGCTGACGGCTGGTTCAGGACCGGTGATCTTGGCAAAATCGACAGTGATGGTTTTCTCTTCATCGTGGGCAGAGAAAAAGACGTGATCAACTTCGCGGGAATGAAGGTTTTTGCCCAGGAAGTCGAATCCGTGCTGAATCAGCACCCGCTGGTAAAGGAGTCACTGGTTTACGGTGCCGCACATTCCCTCTACGGGCAACTACCCATGGCGAAGATTGTACTGCGTGACGGCATTGAAAATCCCGATGTGAATGAGCTTAGCCGATTCTGTTATCAGCGGCTGGCGCAGTACAAGGTGCCCAAGGGCTTTGAGTTCATCGATCGTCTGGAAAAAACGGCGAGCGGGAAGATCAAGCGGTAGGACTGCCGTCCATAGTTTCTCGGCGATTTACTGATCACCGAAATCAGGCAATTTATGAGTGTCATCATCGTATAACGGCAAAGCTAAACAGCGACCGTCTTTTATGGTCTGCACATCATTTCATTGACAAATCATGCATTTTCTTGTATCTTGGGGTCGGTTTTTCGGTGCATCGAAGGTTAAGAAGAATCCATGCTGAATAGTTCGAGTCAGCGATGGAAAAAGCAGGGCGCTACGGGATGAACGGAGTGCTGGATTGATTCCTTTACGAGATATCAACCCCACAGAGCGCTTCGCAGTTGTCACCCGCATCCTGATCATTTTCAATGTCATTGTTTTTATTTATGAGTTAGCGCTGGGGAATGTCGCCGGCGAGGCGCTTGCATATGCTTTTGCGCTGGTGCCTGCAAATCTGCTTACTCACGCTCCACGAACGGCTCAGACAATCCCGGCAGTCGCAACCCTGTTTACTTCCATGTTTTTGCATGGTGGTCTTCTTCACCTTACTGGAAATATGCTTTACCTCTGGATCTTCGGTAACAATGTGGAAGATGCAATGGGAAAAATCCGCTTTGTCATTTTCTCCTTGTTCTGCGGCGTTGCCGCCGCGTCTGCTCATTCGTTGGCGAACAGGGATTCAATGATTCCCAAGCTCGGCGCGCGGGGCAATCTCCGGGGTATTGGGAGCCTATCTGCTTCTATATCCTCGGGCTCGGGTGGTAACACTCGTATTTTTCGGTTTCTACATCAGGACCGTGGAAATATCAGCCATGGTCGTGCTCGGCTGCTGGTTCGTGCTCTAGTTCCTAAACGCCCTGATAGAGAGCGGTTCCCGCGGTGGCGTTGCCTGGTATGCTCATGTCGCCGGTTTCATAGCAGGCATTTTCCTGATCGGCCTCTTCAAACGGAAAGACGTCCCGTTCTGGAGAGGGAGGAGATCTGAATATCCATGATTGTTTCGTGCGATTGCGGCGCAAGGCTAAAAATTGACGAGATCAAGATCGCCGGCAGGCGCGTGACGATACGATGTCCGCGCTGCGGCAACGTTCTTCCTCTGAATCAGCCGGCGCCTGCCGTGCCCGCACCGACTGTAAAAAAAGCCACGCAGCCTCATCCATCCTCGAGCGGCATTCTTGTGCTGGTTGCCCATGATAGTGAGGTGGTCAGATACATGGTTGCTGGCGTCCTCACCGAAGCCGGTTTCCGAGTCGAGTTGGTTTCAAACGGTGTCGATGTGCTGAAAAAAGCTATCGAGCTCAGACCGCAGGGGCTGGTGCTCGATGTGGGCCTTCCGGGCATCTACGGGTTCGAATTATGCGAACGGCTGAAAGCCAATCCTGTAACCAAGGATATAAAAATCATTCTTCTTTCCTCGGTATACGACCGGAGGCGATATAAGCGTACGCCGGACAACCTTTACGGTGCCGATGACTATATTGAGAAACATCATATCCCGGATTTTCTGACGGTCAAACTGCACAATCTCATTTCGTCCCAGAAACCAGCCAGAATTGCTCCTCAACCGGCTGCGCCGCCGCGCCACGAACTTCCGGAAATGTCGCGTCCGCCAGCACGGGAATTTAAGCCGTCGCTGATCAGCCATGAGGCCGTACCCCGTGCTGATCGGGATTTTCGCGATTCGGCTCCGCAGAGTGCGACGGTTTCCCCTGTTGCGCGAGGAGAAAGTTCTGAAATGATGACGGTCATGCCGGAGTCGCTGAGCCTCGATGCATCAATATTTCAAAAAGAGGAATGCGATATCCCTGGGGTCGACGAGGGAGATCCCGAAGCTCTTGAGAAAGCCCGTCGTTTTGCCAGGATTATCGTCTCCGATATCGCTCTTTATAACCAGGAGGCGGTGATTGAAGGTATCAGGAACGGGACCTTTTTTGAGTTGTTGAAAAACGATGTGGAAGAAGGTCGTGAGCTCTTCGAAAAGCGGATTCCCGCGGCGATCCGAGCGAAGAAAGACTACTATCAAGAGGCTTTTGATAATTTTATTGGCGCTGCAAAAAGAAAGAAAGTTCGTTGACATACGATTTCAGTTCTAGTATAGTGTAAAAATTCGTCGGGGCGTAGCGCAGCCTGGTAGCGCACTTGGTTCGGGACCAAGGGGTCGGAGGTTCAAATCCTCTCGCCCCGACCATTTCCCTCCTCCGCTTGAAATAAATGCTCAACCTCCCATGATTATTCTTAAATGAAAATAGCAGGAAGCGGGGGAAGGTGGAATTTACGACTGTTGATCGAACAAGCAGCGTCGAAGACCGGGGATAGACGCACTACCTGTGATCAAGGACAACGGGGGCTTCGGTGCGGCCGCTATTTTTTTGTCCCATGAGGTGTTCATGATTGAAAGGGAGCGGTCAGTTGATGATTTGATGGGCGCCGAGCCCTATGGTGAAGAACAAGAGGAAAAAGAAGAAAGGGTAAACACCTCCGAAGACTCTTCTGTTGCCGCAACCGGTAGTGACGGACAGAAGGGCCTTGATGCCATCAAGTATTATCTCAAGGAAATACGGAAAACCCCCCTTCTCTCCTTTGAACAGGAACAGGAACTCGCGAAGCGGATAGAATCAGGCGATCTGGATGCCCGTTCAAAGATGATCGAGGCGAATCTGCGCCTCGTTGTCGCTATCGGCAAAAAGTACATCAATCGAGGTCTGCAGTTTTCCGACATTATAGAGGAAGGCAACCTGGGTTTGATCAGGGCAGTCGAGAAATTTCAGTATCAGCGCGGCTTCAAGTTCAGCACCTACGCTTCGTGGTGGATTAAACAAGCCATCGAGCGGGCAATCGTCAACCAGACGAGGACCATCCGCCTTCCTGTTCATATCGCCGAGATCGTAAATTCCTACATGCGTGCCACTCGCCAGCTCACCCAGTCCCTGGGGCGCGATCCGTCAATCGAAGAGATCGCCAAAAAAATGAAGGTCTCCGTTGAGAAGGTGAGGAGCATTTCGCAGGTAGTGCGTGAAACCTACTCGCTGGACATGCTGATCGGCGATCAGGAGGAAGATACCCTCAAGGATATTCTCCAGGATAGCAATGCTCTGTCGCCTGCCAGTGTTTCCGATGATATCCGTCGGCGCGAACATATCGATGAATGGCTTCAGCAGTTGTCGGTAAGCGAACGGAAGGTCATCGAGCTCCGCTTTGGCTTGAGCGACGGCGAACCCAAGACACTGGACAGCATCGGAAAAGAATTCGGGATCACGCGTGAACGCGTCCGGCAGATCGAAACGCAGGCACTTAATAAACTGCGGGCCATCACAAAACGGAAAAAGATAGATTTCGAAGGGATGCTGTAAAAAAAGCGGACTGAAGTTATTTTACGGTTTATAATAATTTCTAATACATCCGCCCCTGTAGCTCAGGTGGATAGAGCAGCGGTTTCCTAAACCGCGTGCCGGGTGTTCGAGTCACCCCAGGGGCACCATAAAATCAATTAGTTACGGCCGATACAGGATTGTATCGGTCTTTTTATTTTCAAAATTGCTACTCTTTTGCTACTTATATGTGACGTAATTTGCCAGAAATCATTTAATTATCAACGTAGAGCTGCGGTTCTCTAAACCGCTTGTCGGGCTTATTTCAATTGACGAGTCGCCTTTGTCTTATCATACAGTAAACGATTCGTAAAAATAACGACATCGAACGGTCGTTAATTATTCGTTGTTAAAACCATCGAATTACCGTTGGAAATGTCCGAGTACACTTACGTTGCGCACTTTTTGCTCTTTTTGGACCTTCGTGGCCGGAAACGATACGAACGGTATCAACAAGAACACTACACAAAGCGCCGTTGCGTCTCAATTGACCGTATTCGGAAGCAAGCTCTATGCGAAATGGCAGGAAGACAACAACCCCGCATTCTACACAACCCAGATTCGCGTGGCGGTTACAAAATCGGATACCGTCTCGCAGTAGTCGGTCGGCGCGCATGGGGCACTCACACCCACAGCCACGGTCGTCGGTTTGTCGAACCCGCCTATCGTAGGCAGCTATCAATTTAAAAAAGATACAATAAGAAATTTGAACCGTTTGGAAACAAAACCTGATTCCGTTTTCCCTGGATTGGCGTGGTGCCTGTGGCTATGATTAGATCCCTGATTTTGAGAGATGGTAAAAAAGATGGGTATGATTCTGCTTGATAGATAAAAAGAAAATGCCGATTTTTTTAATCAGAAGAATGATTATTATTAATTTAGGTAAAAACAGTAGTGTCCGGTTGTTACGTAAATAAATTCAGCTGGTTATCGTCGTGACATTCTGTTTCGTGATTGATAGCTTCGTTAACCACTTGAGAAATTGGTTTTTTCTCAAAGAGGTTGACCTCCAAAATCTGTAAAATTGTGTGGAGACTGCCGGGAAGATTCAATCGCTTCTTGACAATCGCCACAAGAAGATAAACGCTGACGGCAATCCATATCTGGGTCTTGACCGCATTGGGAGATGTTCCGAAGAACGACTTGATCCGCAGATGTTGTTTGATCCACTTGAAGAACAGTTCCACCTGCCAGCGTGAGCGATAAATATCTGCGACGGTCTTGGCCGGGATAAGGAAGTTGTTCGTAAGAACTACCAGGCGCTTGTTTCGTTCGGCATCGTAATAACGTACTCGGCGAAAGGGATCTGGATAAGACAAACGTGATTGATAGCCGAGGAGCATGACTGTCTGATCGGCTTGAACGCCGACTGTTTTGTCCACCGGGGCAGAGTAGATGCGACGCAGCCGCGTGTTGCTCTTGCTCTTGATGACAAAAAATGCTGACAGCTGATTGATTTGGTAGAGCCGTTCGAAATCGAGATAAGCGCGGTCCATCGTATAGACCGAATCGGCTTCGAACGGAACGGCATCCATCATGTTGACATCGTGAACGCTCGCGGGAGTCACGAAAATAAAGGTCGGAATTGATCCCCGCACATTGAGTAGTGTGTGCACCTTGATCGCGGCTTTTGTCTTTCGAAACGTCGCCCATGGGAAGGTCGACAGGCAAAGATCGATGACGGTTGAATCCAAGGCATAGACTGCCAGTTGCAGATCCAGACCAAGGTCTTCGTCCTGATAGAGTTTGCTGGCTATGTTGATGAGCAAATAACCGAAGTCCTGATAAATGCGGAAGTCCCGAAGTTCGTTCGCGTCTGCCAGTGTTGACTTCGCGAGCTTCCCCCGGAATCCCATGTGATAGAGTTTCTCCTTGTGGGAGTTGAGGCACGTTATGATGTCTCGTAGGCTTTCGCGATAGGTCAGTTGAGCGAAGGCCATATAGAGAAATTGATCGAGACAAGAAAAGCTCCTGACTTTGTGATTGCCGTGATATCGAAGAACGCACTGGTTGAATTCGAATCGTGGTAAATGCTGAAGCAATTGAGCGAAGACAGTCTTTCCCGAATTCATTCTGAGACCTCCTCAGTTGGTATTGAGGAGGATTATAGGACGAATCGAGATAAATTGAGTTCAAATCAAAAAGTTGCATTTCGACCTTTATGTTTTTGTATTACAGAGAGTTATCGCACTTTTGAAAATCGATAACCGGACACTACTGATGTAAAAAACGAATTTAAAAACCAATTTAATCTATTCTATGGTGCACATTTCAACCAGAATATCGTACTATTTTCATATAGCTACCGTTCCATGATTGCGGAACCCGAAAACTGGGACCACAAAGAGAATGAATAATTCTGCTTGACGTTGTTAGTCAACACTCATTTCTGCAGTTCTTGTGGTTGCCAATCTTTGGAATATATAAAGCTGAAATTGTTAATGCCTACTCCCCAAAAAAGACACAAGCGCAGAATGCTCTTGCATCCCTTTTTATTTTCCTGTAACATTCCCTTATTCATTCGCGCTGACTGCCATGCGGATACTTGTGATCGAAGATGAAAGAAAGACGGCAGCTTATCTCCGGAAAGGACTCTCCGAGAACGGCTTTCAAGTCGACATTGCCTATGAGGGAGAAGACGGACTATCTTTTGCCCTGGCTGGGGAACACGATTTCATCGTGCTCGATGTCATGATGCCGGGCCGTAATGGTTGGTCCATTCTCTCCGAACTGCGGCGTGCGGGGAAAAAAACGCCCATCCTGTTTCTGACGGCCCGCGACACAATTCAGGACCGGGTGAAGGGTCTGGAATCCGGAGCTGATGACTATTTAGTGAAGCCTTTTGCATTCTCCGAACTGCTCGCCCGCATCCACTCAATTCTTCGCCGCGGTCCTGCCCGACAGCCCGAATTGTTCCAGATAGCAGATCTGCAAATAGATTTTCCCCGCCACCGGGTGACTCGTGATGGACAACGTGTCGATCTTACGGTCAAGGAATTTCTTTTGTTGTCCCTACTTGCGCGACGCCACGGTGAGGTGCTCTCCCGTACGCTAATCGCCGAGCAGGTATGGGACATGAACTTTGATGGCGACACCAATATTGTGGACGTTGCCATCCGTAGACTTAGGAGAAAGGTCGACGACCCGTACCCGAAGAAGCTCATTCATACAGCGCGGGCCCTTGGATATGTCCTTGAAGAACGCTGATAAACGCTTGGCCACCCGCGCTGCCCGTCTCTGTGCCTCGTTTTTCTCATCCATCACGGCGCGTCTCACCATAATCTACATTCTCTCGACTGCCATTTTGCTCATGTTGACCGCGGGATTCCTTTACTGGATGATCGCAACGAGCCTGGAGAGGGAAAACATCAAATTTCTAGCTGATAATGTTCAGGTCTTTCGTTCCATTTTCCGTGATCGTTTGTCCAATCCCGCTCTCCTTCGAAAGGAGGTCAAGGAAGAAGGGCCTGCTCATCAATATTTTAAATTTTATGTCAGGGTGCTGGACGGCGACACAGAGGTGATAGAGACTCCCGGCATGGATGATCTCTCCGTGGACCCGATACCCTTTCCTTCCCCGGACAGGGCCAACGAAACCACTGATGAGGTTGTTCCCTGGAAAACCGTGCAGGGGAAGCCTTTCCTGCTCATGTCCGCCTGGGTGCCGCTCGGGCAGGAAGGGGGAGGACGGTATGTCCTGCATTTGGCGCTGGACATCTCGCATACCAACGCGGTCCTTGCGTACTATCGAAGAAACATCATCGTCGGCGTATTGTTCGGGGTGGTCTTGTCGGCCGGGGTCGGCGTCTTCGCCGTCCGGAAGGGACTGCGGCCCTTGCGAGAAATTGCCGGTACTGTCCACCGAATAACAGCGACCCAGCTCGACGAACGGATCGGCACAAGGCGATGGCCTGCGGAACTTTCTGCGCTCGCCGTCGCGTTTGACGGGATGCTCAACAGGCTTGAGGGATCTTTCGTCCGGTTGTCGAGGTTTTCCGCTGATCTGGCGCATGAACTACGAACGCCCATCAACAACTTGATGGGCGAGGCGGAGGTGGCGCTCACGCGCGCCAGGACGCCTGACGAATACCAGCACGTCCTTGAATCGAACATAGAAGAGTACCGGAAGATCACCCGGCTGATCGACAACCTTCTCTTCCTGGCACGTTCGGAAGAGTCGTGGGTGACCGACACAAAGACCCTCTTCAACGCCTCAGCGGAAATTGAAGTCGTCCGGCAGTATTATGAGGTCCTGGCCGATGAACAGGGGATCGAAGTGATCTGCTCGGGCGATGCTCCGGTGAGGGCCGATGTATCGTTATTTCAGCGTGCAGTCAGTAACCTGCTGTCCAACAGTCTTAAGTACACGCCGTCTGGCGGAAGGATTTCCATCGATGTCCGACAACCCGAAGATCGTTCCTTTACGGAAATCAGGGTGAGCGATACGGGTATCGGTATCGCACCAGAACACCTTCCGCACATTTTTAATCGATTCTACCGGGCTTACTCTGCACGCGCGCTCCATCCCGAAGGGACGGGGCTCGGTCTCGCCATTGTAAAGACCATCACAGATCTCCACGGCGCCACAATATCGGTCCAGAGCGTACCGGATAGGGGAACTACGTTCATTCTGCGGTTTCCTTCGACGCCGGTGGCAGTAACAAGATGACAAAATTGTAATCTTCCTGTCATGTTCCCGTCCTGTCCTTCCTGATATACTGTAATCTATAAAACTATGCATATCAACGCGATTGTTCGACCCCTTCGCGGAATCCCTGAGGGGAATCATGAGCCAGCCGCGGATTCTTGCCTTCGATTATCAAAACGTCGGATTCGAATGTCTCCGTGAGCTGATCGAGCGGAGAGAGAACATTGTGGCTGTGGTTACCCACAAGGCAAATCTATATGAGGGAGCGTGGTTCGCATATATCTAGGACCTGTCTATCAAGCATGGCATTCTCGTGTACACTCCGGCGTTGGGGAACACGCCTAAGTGGATCGTCAGAATACCGTATATTTGGCTGGACCTGATTTTCTCTTTTGATTATCGATATTTGATTTCACAGGCGCTTCTCGACATCCCGCGCCACCGCTCGCTTCTCCCGCAATATCGGGGGAGTATCCCGATAAACTGAGCTGTTGTGGTACGGCAAGAGACAACGGGTGTCACACTCCACGGATCTCGCCCAGGACAAGTCCAAGGCTACCTGTTTTTGCGCCTAGCGGCTCGAAGACTTGGATATTTACTGATGGAGACACACGACAGACATTTGTAATCTGGTTCGCGCCATCTCCTATTTCTATTCGGATGCATTTACCAAGATGTGTGGTAGGCGGCTCTTCGTATACGAGGCTTTGCCCGAAAGGGCACTGGTGCAGGATTCCTGCGTTTAAGTGAGATCACCATGAATCCGGAAACGCGATCATAACTGCCTCAGCATTAGTCGAAATTACTTTTAATGCTCACATGCTGCCTTAGCAAAGAGTTGCAATCCCACGATGTTGTGTGTACTCGCTATAATGTGCCGTTACATTTTTTAAACTTTATTATTTCAAAAGGAGCTACTTAATGCCGTTCATTCATTATTTGAGAACATATGGAATTGTCGCTCTTCTCGTTTTTACCATCACTTCATCCGCTCTTGCCACTGACAATTCGATAGTTACTGCGGCAAGTACCCAATTGCCAGACTCAGGGACAACGTCGGTTGAACTCAATAAGGATTATTTCACTGGCTATTTGACAGATACCATGAATATCTTAACATCGCCAGCACGGTGGAACCCATCTGACTGGCTGGAGGCATCCATCGTTACGGGTGTCGCCGTGGGATTATATACGCAGGATGAGCAGATTAAGACATGGATGCTAAAACACGATAGCGGGACATATCAGAATCTGTCAGACGATGCCAAAAAGATAGGCACTTACTCTGTGCCTGTCTTGGTGGGCCTTGGTGCTTACGGATACATAGCTTCAGATAATAAAGCCAAGGCAACATTTCTATTGTCCACCGAAAGCTTTCTCATTACGGGTGCTTTTGTTGAAGTTTTGAAATACTCAACAGGGAGGCATCGTCCCTATACGGGGGATCCGCACGATACGTGGTCTGGATATACGACCAACGGGGACTACCAATCATTCCCCTCAGGTGATTCCGCTTCAGCATTTGCAATAGCCACCGTTATTGCCACCGAGTACGACAATATGATTGTTCCTCCATTGGTGTACGGGGCATCTGCACTCATAGGCTTCGAAAGGCTACATGAAAATGCTCATTGGGCATCCGATGTCTTTGTAGGGTCCGCAATAGGGTATTTCACCGGTAAAGCAGTCGTTGCCTCCCATACTAAACAGAGTAACCTGAGTTTTGCGCCATTTATGGATGGGAAGGATAAAGGTGTTTTGATAACCTATCGGTTTTAGGTCAGGATTACTGGATTTTTTTTATGTTAGCCTTGAAACAAAACAAGCACACCAATGGACCAATGTGCTTGAAAACTGGCGAGTATATCGCAAGGACATGCTTTATATTCGACCTTTAGCGGCACAACGACCATTCATTCATCGATGTCCAAACTTAAATCAACAGCACTGTTCTTGCCTTAAAGGTAAAGAGGGACTCGAGATTAGCTATCGCTTTTGTAGAGTTGCATTCTTTATCCTATTATTGAGGACCGCAAAAGTAATGCAATAGCTCCGTATCGTTATTTATCTTGTGTTTGCGGGCTTTTCATGGTGGTCATGCGTTGCATGACTCATGTTTCTCTCTTTTGTTCTTCAGGTATCCGCGGCATTCAGAAGGATCGTCAGGAATGAACTCTACTCAATATAGAATAGAAAGAATGCTTGCACGGTTCCATAAAATGTGGATCGATTGGAGAGGTGAATTAAATTTATTTTGAGCATCGCGTCAACGAATATAGAGTAATCTGTCGGTCTATTAAGCATCGGAAACTAGCTGTCCCGACGTCTACTGGTCGCGTGAACCATTCATGATTACGAGCATGGACTGGAAAATAAGATATTCCACTATTTATTAAAAATCGTGATTCAAAAAAAGATGACAAACGAAAAGCTGTCAACTTCGAATATGAAGAACATCCTGCTCGTCGCATATTATTTCCCGCCGAATACTGCTGTCGGCGGAATAAGAATCGTCAACTTCGTTAAATATCTCCCCTCCTTTAGTTGGAATCCCTATGTGTTGACCATACAAGAGCGCTACATTGAAGAGGTGGACCCCAGCAGGCTCAACTGTATTAAGGCAGAAAGGATCTTCAGGACGGTCAAACTATCCTCATTTGTATCATGGACATACCTAAAATTAAAAAAAGTCTGCATAAGTATCGTTAAGAGAAAGCCGGCCGCTTCGTACGGCGTGGCCACACGTGATGCTGACAAGAAAAACAATTCTTCCAGACCGGAATCGGTATTTCAAAAACTCAAGCGCTTCATTGCTTCCTTTCTCGTGCTGCCTGATGGAGAAAGAGGCTGGGTATTGCCCGCGGTATTGAGGGCGGTCAGGGAGATAAAGCGAAAAAATATTTCCTGCATAGTAACCTCCGGCCCGCCCCACTCGGCCCATTTAATAGGCTACCTGGTTAAAATGATCACGGGAGTGAAATGGGTTGTGGACTTTCGCGACCCTTGGGTAATCGATGGCTCAAAGCCGTTATTAGTTACAACCGATTCGTCGATGAAGCTCGATCGCTGGCTGGAGAAAAAAGTGGTTCAAAAAGCGGATTTAATAATCGCGAACACGGAAAATCTTCTGAGCGCCCTGAAGAAAAAACATAAAAATCAGTCTTCCCGCAAATTTATATGTATCCCAAATGGCTTTGACAAAGGAATTTTCGAAAAGATGGACCATTTGAAGAAATATGATAAGTTCACCATAATCTACACGGGGACATTATATTACGGCAGAACCCCCGAGCCTGTTTTTCAAGCCCTGAAAGAGCTGATTCAAGACGGCGACATCAGTTCTCGGGACATATGCGTGAAATTAGTGGGTCACTGCAAACAGGTGAACGAATATCCGACGGCAGAGATGATCGATAACTATAACCTCGGTTCAGTCGCAGAAGTTTTAGAACAGGTTCCCTATGCAGAGGCATTGGCGATGGTCAAACAAAGCCATCTGGCACTGCTCCTAGCGATTGGACAGCCTCTTTCAATACCTGGCAAGGCTTATGAGTACATGGGGTCTGGCACTAGAATTTTGACCCTTACCGAAGCAGGCGCTACGGCGGATCTGATCCGCTCGACGGGTGCCGGAGGGATTTTCGATTCTGCGGATGTGGAAGGGATCAAACATTTCATCTATCAGTCGATGAAAAACCGTAATTCACTCACACAGAATGATACTTCTCATATTCTGGAGAAATTCGATAGAAAATTTCTTACCCAAAAGCTGGCCGATGAACTCGAAAGAATATGCACTTTATAATTATTATTGACAGAACGGCTGGCCTACGATAAGCACGTGATCAAGAAAACATGTCTCATCGTTTCAAAGTCCGCTGCCCCGAGTGGGCGGAATGGCAGGATCATTTCCAGGGGAACATCTGTCACAGCATTGACTGGGCTGAAACACGTCGTTCAGCAGACAGCGATCCTCTTTATGTCCAGTGGCAGAACGAAAACAGTGCCTGTTTGGACATCGCCAGGGGCATAGGGCGCCGTTCGCCCGCACGCAATATCAGCCAGTTCATCAGACGGTTGTTTTTTGAAACCTACCCAGCAGCGAAGGATAATAATGTGGAATTGACCCGCTCCATGATCAAACAGCTTGCGGATTCTGCGAAGCAGGGGGATGTGGAAGTCTCGCAATCGAGTCCTTTGGCGCGCCCATCATGGCCCCTGATAAAGGCAGATTGAGCTTTGTAGCAACTCCCCACCAGGAATTCATTCTGGACCTTACAATTCGGGAGGAGGAGCTTTGGCGGTGGCTATCCAAATACCACCGGCGCAAGACCTTTGGCACAATTTTCCTCGTCTCTGGTTGCTTTCTTTCGAATTTTACGCCAAATCCAGGGTGGTTTTCAAAAGGCGTTGCACTTCTCAGAGTCGGCTGGCTTCTTCATTTCTCAGAGATTTACTTCTTTGGAGGTTGTATGGCACAAATTAACATCAGGACTTCGCAATGGGCACCTATTTTAGGGGGTAGGAGCTGCAGTAGCATCTCTTTCGAATAACGTTTCTTTTTAGAAACGTAGTCCTGAGCAATGTCGGCAAATCTACACTAGGGATTTATGCAATACTCTTTACTTTTGTGGACCAATTGCAACCAGTATGCAGCGTACTAGCTCTGTTATCGGTTAAACATCCTGGCTGATAGGAGGGGAGGAATATGCGTAATCGTATAGATTCGTTTGACCTGATTAGATCATTTGCCATCCTGACGATTTTCATTGACCATACTATTACGAAAGATCCTCGGATTGATAATGGCTTTGCCCACCTCGCTATTACAACCTTAAGTCCAGGTCTTACTATGTCACTTCTCGGATTTATCAGCGCCGCCCTCTTGTCGTCAACGATGCTGAATTATGGACCATTTCTTATAAAAAGATTCACTAGGATATATATTTCCCTCGCCTTGTGCCTCTCCGTCGTACTCTCGCTGTATGCATATATAGGTAAACAGCATCTGCTCGTTCAGCAAACACTTCTTCACTATATGGGGTTATCTGCTTTTATAGAGATATTGGCTGTGGACAACAAGTCTCCCATCGGAGCCGGATTGTGGTTCATAACGATAATAATGGCGTTGTATCTTCTCCTTCCGATGCTGGCGGCGCTGTTCAGGCATCGTAATGGCCTGATGCATCTTATATTGATCATAATTGTCTCAACAGTAATAAACAATTATGCCTATGGTACTCAATCCACGTTTAACGTCATCATATCGTTCTCGGTGGGTTTATACGTCAGTATCCATGGTTTACTCGACGAGATGTATCAGAGACGGATTCTTTTGACATATTTGTTCTGTGCTAGTTTGCTGACGATAGTAGCACTCTCGACGAGCGAAGTAATTCCCTATGCCATACGTGGACTAGTGTTCTCATTGTATCCGTTGGCCTTCGTGCCTCTTTTTTTCATCTGTCCGAAAAAATCCCGAGGTCAGTTATTAAAGCATCAGGCTTTTTCGCTGGTCTAAGCTATGAGTTTTATATACTGCACTTTTACTTCATTGATGATGGATTTCGCGATTTCTTTCATAAGCCTATGGGTATTCTTGGTCAAATTACGATCTCTTTTTCGATCACGCTTGTTCTAGCGTATATCATATCTTATATAGCGAAAAGACTTCGTGAGTCTGTGAACGCATATTTGATCCCATCGATATCGGCGACGAATATCCAATCGTCAGTATAATACGAGTCCTTTTTTCCTTAGCGAATCCCTATAGATTTACGGGGCGAGAATGGGATCGAGACGCAGGGCTGTGTTACTACCGGGTCAGGTATTGTGACCCGAAGACAGGTAAGTTTATCAGCAAAGACCCAATCGGGTATAGGGCTGCTAACTATTCGGGTCGATCGGTTGTACCAGCGTCCGATCTGTTCATGTACAAATTACGAACAGTATTTGATGATAGTTTCGAATGATCGGAATTACAGACTAGTAGGTGAAGTTTGTAATAGCGCATTATTTGACGCATGCTTTTATCCTATTTGAAGTGTGTGCATTTCTCGTTATAAGAATAGTCTATGATCTTAAGAAAAAAGTGCACAGGTAATTAACTCTTGACAGCTGTACCAAAAATGGTACAATAGATAACACATGGTCGATATTATCTTTGTGCTGAATGTTATCTTTTATCGTTCCGAGACCGGCAATGAACCGGTCCGTGAATGGTTAAAAGACCTTCCTCGCGATTATAAGAAGATCATCGGCGAAGATATTAAAACAGCGCAAATCGGCTGGCCATTGGGGATGCCGCTGATCGAAAAAATCGATGCAAATTTGTGGGAAGTGCGTACAAAATTGACAGATGGCATCGCTCGAATTCTCTTTACAGTGGACGGCAACTATATGGTCTTATTACACGGCTTCATAAAAAAATCGAAGAAAATACCAAAACATGAACTTGAGACGGCTTTAGCCCACCTCAGCAAATATAGAAGAGGTGCTAAATGAAAAACGTGCATAGAGGCAGTAGCTTTGATGATTTTCTTGAAAAAGAAGGGTTACGATCAGGCGCGGAAGCTGTTGCAATCAAGAGAGCCATAGCTTATCAGATTGAATTAGAAATGAAGAAAGCGAAAATGACCAAGTCGGAATTGACAGTAAGAATGCGAACAAGTCGATCCGCCTTAGACAGGTTGCTTGATCCCTCAAATGTATCGGTTACTCTGCAGACCCTTGAAAGAGCAGCCAGGGCGTTGGGGAAGGATCTTAAAATTCAACTGGCCTAACAGAATGATTTATTCGACTGCGCAATACAACTGCAACAAGATTGATAAGAGCGAACTGGAAGAGTTCTGACGATGAAGTAGAAATTGTCTTTAACCCCCTTAACAAGAAAGAGCACTATATCGGTACTTTGGTAAGTGAACGATAAAGAATAAACTGCTACTCATTTGCTACTCTTTTTATTGCTAAAATATGCCTTTTATTGCCATTTAGTGACTTAATATGCTTTATAAATCAATATGATACATTAAGGCCCACGGTTTCCTAAACCGCGTGCCGGGTGTTCGAGTCACCCCAGGGACACCAATAATCAATGAGTTACGGCCTATTCAAGAATGAATAGGCCTTTTTGTGTGCCGAGCATGATTGACAGCTTGGGGGTGCAAGTCCTCTTCACATCCTGATGGAGGAGAAGTGATAGCGAAGCGCAAGGGCGTCATCGCGAGGTGGGGTCTGAAGGAAGCGTGGAGCAAAGACGCGAGCCGATGGACAAGAACCGGATATGAGGCATACGGCGCTGGACGAGCGGGCAAATGATCGCGAAGTCCATATCCATCAAGGGCGCTGGTTGTAAATTCGGCGGTTGCGCGTTGAAGGCGGTCGGACTTATCGCGGGAGGTCTGCTGCATGTCCCGGAATCGGGACTGAGGTGGAGCTGAGGTCCTCCTGACCGTGCCGCAGAAGTCAGCAGAGGGCAAATTAGATATGTGCAGTCGGCTTACTCGATTGGGACACTCGCCCGAAAGGGGAGAAACAGCAGGGCTCGCACAAGCCGGGAACGACATATCGAAGGCCCGAACGGCCCCCGCAAGGGGTTAAATGGAGCGGCAAGTAGGACGCATGACTCATGGACGGTAAGCAGCAGAAAATCCAGATGGAACTGGCCTTCTGTTAGCGACGACGAATTCGGGGACGATTCTGACGGTGGTGTCCCCGTTGTTGATTCTGCCTTTTGATTCTGCCTTTTGATCCTTCCTCTTGATTTATCTTTCCCCAGTTTTCATTTCAGTTTTTCTTTTCAGTCAAAGTCAGTACAGTGAAGCCATCACAGAGTCCAGGGAGAATGCATGATGGTTTCAGGAAAGAAGCGTTGCCAGTGCTGCGGCAAGAAGTTCGTGCCGGACAGAAGGATCGGGGTGCGCCAGAAGACGTGTTCGGCGGCGTGCCGGAAGATTCAGAAGGGCGAGAGCAACAAGCGTTATCGCGGAGAGAATCCGGATTACTGGCTCGGCAGGTACGAGATGGTCAAGGCGTGGAGAAAGGACCACCCCGATTATCAGAAGACCTGGCGACAGAAGAGAACCGAGCGGCGGATGACGTTCTCGCCCGGTGAGATACAAGCAGAGATGTTCTCTAAAGCCCTTGATGCATTTGAGAAAAACGTCATCGTGCTTCGCGAGATACAAGCCGAGATGCCATTCCAAGTGATTGATATTACTGACCGTTTGGCCGCCTTACCGTGCCGCCCCACGTGAGATACAAGCCGAGTACGCGGAATAGTGCCGCGGGATCAGTGTGTTACCCGGTTTCGTCCGGCGAGATACAAGACCAGATTCAAATTCCAGGCGCAGTATGGTAATAATGCCGCCATGACGAACGATGCGGGCAATAAGAACGAATCCCTCGAAAGCAGGGTGAAGCATCTGCGCGCGGTGGAAGGCTTGTCGATCCGGCAGATTGCGAAGGCGCTTTCCATGGGGAAGAAGCGCATCACCAGAATTATCAACGGTCAGAGCATACAGAAGCCCCTCAAACAGACACTTCTTGATCCCTATGAGCGTCTGATCGAGCAGTGGTACCAAGAACATCCCTACCTGCAAGCGCAGCAGGTGTATAGCCGCTTGAAGCCCTATGGATATTCCGGCGGTTACACCATACTCTCTGTTCATACCCGCAAATACCGGCGAAAAAGCAAAAGGCCGGTGTTTCATGAGCTCACGTTCCTGCCTGGGGAAGAGTCCCAAGTGGATTGGGCACTGTGGCGGATCCCGTCCGGGATTGCGTACGGTTTTGTTTTCCTTCTGTCCTGGTCCCGTTATGTCTACGTTCGTTTTTATCCCCGCTGTACCATGGAGTTCTTTCTGGACGGCCACATCGAAGCCTTCCGGGAGATAGGCGGAGTTTCCGGAAAGTGCCGGTACGATAACCTTACAAGCGTAGTGATCAAGCGAACGCCTGAGCTGAAACTGAACGCCCAGTTCATGGACTTCTGCCGGCATTACAGCTTCGGGGTACACCCCTGCACTGTACGAAGGCCAAATGAGAAAGGCCGCGTGGAACGGGTCATACGTGACCTCAAGGATTATCTCCGGGTCACCCCATGCGAGACCATTGCCGAGCTCAATAAGAAGGTCTCGCTCTGGCGGCAGGAGAGGAATAAAAGGGTCCATCGCACGACAGAACGGCCGCCTGCTGAAATGCTGAAAGAAGAAAAGCTGACCTCCCTGCCGCAGATACACTACCAGCCACGCAGATCAATCGTGGTCACGGTCGGCAAGACGGGTTTTGTTTCTTTCGAGACCAACCGCTACTCGGTCCCGTCCTCGGGGCCGACGCTCGAACTCCTGGCGTATCCCGAGCATATTGAGCTCCACGACAAGGGCAAAAAGATCACAACCCACAAGCGGAGCTTTCTCCGGAGCCAGAAGATCGAGAACCCCCTACACCGGGAACGGCCTCTGTCCATCACGCCGAACTTTAAGTACCAGCGGATATACCAGCTCATGAGCAACATGGACCTCTCGCTGCGACAGTTTCTCTCCGCGGCGGAACAAGACGGTCAGGATCCCGTGGCAATTGCCTATGAGCTGTTCAAGCTCATCAAGCAGGCCTCAAAAGGAATGTTGCTGTCGGCTATCAGGGAGGCCAACCAGGGCGGGATGTGCCGCGTGAAGCATCTCGTCCATATCCTGAACCTGCCGCACAAGACCCAGGACAACCCCGTTTATCCCCAGAACCAGCGGCTCCTGGACATTACCTACGAAGGAAGGGACTTATCGGAATATGACAACCTCAAATGACGTGTGGAAAAACCTGAAGGTCCTGACGGACAGGGAATCACTCACCAAAGAGGAACGGGTCATAGTCGACCGGTTTCTTACGACTGAATATCAGGCCCGGGAGAAGCGCAGGGTCGATCATCTGCTCAAAATGTCTGGGATCAAACGGGTGAAGCGAATCGAGGATTTTGACTGGAAGTTCAATCCCAAGATACCCCGGGACAAGATCATGGAACTGATGAACACCGAGTGGCTCCAGAAGACCTGTAACATCGTGATCATCGGCCCGGCGGGTGTGGGGAAGACGCACATCGCCGACGCGTTGTGCGTGGATGCGATCATGAAGGGCCAGCAGGCGGTCTCAATCAGCATCTTCGACCTTACCGCGAAACTCGCAAAAGCCAGAAGCATCTACAACCTGATCGATTACTACGCCAGGGTCAAGGTGCTCTGCCTCGATGAGATGGGGTACGTCTTCCCCACCAAGGAGCAGGCGGACAGCATCTTCCAGATTATCTCGAAGCGCTCAGAGACCGGGACCACGGTCGTCACCACCAACCTGATCCCGTCGCAATGGGGGAAAATCTTCGACTCGGTCACCGCCTCCGCGATCCTCGACCGCCTGGGCCTGAACGGGCATTTCCTGACGTTTGAAGGGAGGTCTTATAGAAGCAAACGATAGCCGACACCAATCTCGCGATAGCCTCACCTGCTCCGAATCAGGAGAAGGTATTTTTGCGCTCCGCCGAAGAATACTCAATGCACCGGTGCGCCCGTTTTCAATGTACAACGGGGACACCACCGTCAGAATCGTCCCCGTTCCGACCGTCGCCTACACCTTCCCGGCGGAGGGTAGGGGTGAAGCCCCGAAGACTGCCGGAGAAGGGACTGAACCGTTCACGGCGAAGAGCGCACCCGAACGCCCGGCGACCGAACAACTTATGGAGGAGGTGTACGAGCGAGAGAACGTAAGAGCAGGGCTATGATTGTTTATCGACTTCCTCATAAACGAGACGAGTGATATCACGAACAATTTTCGACATCTGGTCAAAGTCCTTGCCCCGTACCATGATTCCGAGGAGGAACGGACGATTTGGATAATAGATTATTCCGAATTCGTGGAGCTGGGAGAGCTCTTTATCTTCACCGTCTGTAGTGGCTGATATTCTTCTCTCTCCATGTTTGCTTGCGATATCAACGTTCGGGGGAATACCCGCGACCATTCCTGTCCGAAATGATGATTTCAACAGATACCGAAGCGCCTTTTCCGACATCTCCTCTGTAAGATAGGAGGCATTGTATAGGACGCGAAAGAAAGCCGCGACAGCGTTCAACGACAAGGAGTCTTCCTGTTTGTGAGGATCGTATTCAACGTAAAGGTCATTAAATGTCTTCTCAAGACGCCCTGATGGCAGGTTCGCATACAAGAGAGCATACGCCTCTGCATCGTCATGGGCGATCATTCTAAAGATAAGGTCATTGATTGTATAGGATTTTCCTCGTTCCAATGTAGTTACTTGATCGCCTTGTCTCTGCGCAGCTTCTTGTCCTTTACCGGTGTTTGTAAGGGTTTTCCTCAGTACCAATGGATTCGATTCCGCCCACTTGAAATAGGCGATCATTAAGGGCACCTTTAACAGGCTCTTCGGTGAGAACTTGTCATGTTCTTTGATGCCGAACCAGTTCCCGTTATTCAGGTCTCGAAAATAAACCGAGACAGCGGCAGCATCATTATTTTTTAACGCGTTTTCAATCAAAGCATTCACTTTGTACTGGAAAGGCTTGAGTTCCTTGGTCGCGTGATTTTTCCCGGTGTTATTCGATTCCACAGAGGCACGGATGAACTTAAACGTTCCATCGGTGTTCCAAGGGACAGCTTCGACTTTGCTTGCGGTAGGAGACGTAAACACGCCCATACCACTGCCAACGAATACTCCCAGTGCAAAGGTTGCGGCAAGCAAGGTCAGCAAGAAAGGTCGATTGATAGTTACCTTTATTTCTTCATCCTTGTTCATCGGGATTTTGTTGTCGCAGATCGCTGTCTTATGGCCGCTTTTTCCCTTATGGCACTATTCACTGTTTTTGCAGGTTTGTTTACTTCCTGGGATAAAATAAGACGGGGAGGGATGTTTTGCGCTCCGAGGATCTCTGCCATTTGGTCCAGCGCCCGCGCGATGTTTTCCAGCTTGTTGGAGCTCAGTTTTTCAAGCCCGGCGACCAGGAGGCCCTGGGCAACTTCCGGCGATTTCTTTACCAATGCTCGGCCCTGTCCGGTTAATTCCACCCTGACCACGCGGCGGTCCTCCGTCGACCGTACCCTTATGACCAGCCCCTGCTTTTCGAGGCGGTCAAGAATGCCTACCACGGTAGCAGGGTGTAGGTACATGCGACGGGCTATCTCCGATACCATGATAGGAGCTTCCTGGGCTATGGTTTTGATTGCCCAGAGTTGAGGGCCAGTGAGACCTGTCGCATGCTCGGCCTTCTTTGACTGTTCATTGACGACCTGAAAGACCCTGCGCAGATTATCAATGATTACCGCGACCGTATTTAATCTCTTGCTCAAGAATAGAACCTCCTCACAATTGGCTTGACAAAGCAGAAATAAAGTGCTAATAAAGTTGGCATACGAACTATTTTAGCACATACAATAAGGAATGCAATTAAAAAAGAAACACCCGATTAAACCAAATGCTGGTCACAGTGTCAATAAATGCGACGCCACACATTTATTATACAGCAAAACGCATGAAAGGAGCAAAGAAATGATAATGACAGGCTGAATATCTATCCTGTGAAAATCAAGAACGTATGGCTAGACTTGATTCAATACGCCCATATGGCATTATCACCAAAACGAACATTATTTTGTGTTTCATTATCGCGGCGGTAAAACCGCACTAAACGACATCAACAAAACGAGGAGGAAATACTATATGGATCGCAAAAGTTCATTGTATCTATCATTTGTCTTATTTGTCGGCATTACTACCTTGTGGGGTTGTCCTAAAAAAGCGGAAGTGACAACGACGCCGGAAGCACAACCACAGGCGGAAAAGGTGATGCCTCCGGCCACACCGGCTCCATCGACTGAAGCTGCTCCAGCCGAAATGAAAGCTGAAGCACCGAATGAAAAAGCCGCGACGATGGCGGAAGGGCTCAAGCCCGTTTATTTTGATTTCGATAAGTCCTTTATCCGCGACGATGCGAAGTCCATCATTAAGGCGAATGTAGAATGGCTTAAGGCGAACCCCAAAGCAAAAATTAAGATCGAGGGAAATTGTGACGAACGGGGGACGAAAGAGTACAACCAGGCGCTCGGTCAACGGCGTGCAGCGAACGCAAAAAAGTATCTGACCGAAATGGGCATCTCGGGACATCGGATTTCACTCCTCAGCTACGGCAAGGAAAAGCCGATTTGCAGCGAACATGATGAATCCTGCTGGCAGAAGAACCGGCGTGATGATTTCGTGGCTGTAGGCGAATAGGTGTACTGCACACAGCGGCACACAGCGGCACGAGTGCTTTCCGGGCCGAAGTTCCAATAGTTGGGGTGCCGCCATTAGGTAGGTTCCTCAATGGAAGTAGTGGAGATGGCAATGAACATCTTTACTCCGGAATATGTGGTTCTCGCAGCCGCTCTTCTGGCTTTCGTCTACCACGTAAAGAAAAGCCCGAAGACTGATGAAGGGGCAGCGAAATCGTCGAGGAATAACGGCAAAAGTGAATTGCTTCATTGACGTGGAAAAACACAAGACGATATCAATGCGGCCTGCCTTTATGCAAGGGCCAATCGACTGATAGACTCGCATTTTGGTATGGTTGCCGTGCGCGAAAAACGCCGACGAACTGGGTGTGACGTGATGAGTTATCTGGACAGGATGATATGGGCCGAATTAAAAGCTGATTTGGAAACAGGGCTTAGGGAGGGCACCGTGTCGCTCAAGAAAGGCGCCATGGTCGCCAGGAAGAGAGCGCGCGAGTTGACGGATGAAGGAAAGCGTCAATACAAACTGATCGCGCTCAAGACAAAAATGCACAATGGCTTTTCCGACCTGGGCGCGAGGGTTTACTCACTGGTCGTGGCGAAAGGCGGGAAAAATCCTACAGCGGACGCCAAAGTAAAAGATATTACGGCACAGCTCAAGAGATACGAGGCAGAGATCTCTTTACTCGAGAAGACGCATCGAAAATCATCTAAACGGAAAATCAGGAAGGCTGCGTGATTCCTCCCTGCTGTTTCAGATGCAGCACTTGTTTTACTTTGACGGGTGCCGGAAACCTCATTGGTTCTTCGGCACCCATTTTTTTAAAGAGGAAAAGTGTTCACACTTGATAACACGAAATAAACACGATCGCTCAGAGAGAGATCGATATGCCAGAAAACAACGACAGGGACATGTCAAAGCATATATTGCCGACATCATCAAATTTGTTGGGAATATGCTTCGTTATCGTGAATTTTGTCAAGATTTGGAAAGTTGGAAGGATAGAACAAATTATTGTCGATAAAAATGATTGGTATTTCGATGTCGTTGTTTCTCATCGCAAGCGTACTCTCGTACTTTTCCATGCGCTCCCAGAAAAAACTGAATTATATGTAAAAACAGCAGATATAATTATTTTGAGTGGTCTCGTTTCTATGACCATAATTGCGGCGTCCTGTATGTCCGAAGTCCTTTAGAGAGTCAATGACGTGTAAAAAAGATAGATACGATTATCATTCCGCTTGTTTATGCCGATAGATGAATGTTAGACGGAAGAGAGGTATCTACTAGAATTGAGCATAGGTAATATATTATGAGAAAAAAAGTTGTGGAAGGGTCCGTTCTTTTTATCAGCATCCTGAAGTGGCTGTTTTTGGCAACATGCATCGGCATTCTCGTCGGTATCTCGACAACAGTGTTCTTGAAACTGCTCGGCTTTGGCATCTTCGCCACAGCGCGGTATCACTACTATTTTCTTCTTCTTCCGGCGGCCCTGTTCCTGAGCGCCCTTATCGTGAAGGTCTTCGCACCCGACGCCGAGGGCCATGGCACGGAGAAGGTCATCGAGGCAGTACACAGGCATTCGGGGAAAATACAACTGGCCGTCGTGCCTGTGAAACTAGTAGCCACGATCATAACGATCGCCTTTGGAGGCTCGGCCGGCAAGGAAGGCCCCGCTGCCCAGATCGGCGCGGCTATAGCCTCGGCTTTTTCAGGGCTCTTGCGCTTCAGCGATCAGGACAGGAAGAAACTGGTCATCTGCGGCATCAGCGCCGGCTTCGCCACGGTCTTCGGTACGCCCATCGCGGGCGCGCTTTTCGGCGTTGAGGTATTGTTTGTCGGTACCATGCTCTATGACGTGCTCCTCCCGTCCTTTGTGGCAGGCATCGTTGGCTATCAGGTGTCTACTACACTGGGAATCAAATACTTTCATGAAGCTGTCTGCATCGTACCCGTTTTTAGCAGTTATTTCTTCCTTAAGATATGCCTGGCCGGTCTGTTTTTCGGACTCTGTTCGCTCCTCCTCATTGAATCGCTCAGCCTTTTTGAACGGCTGAGCCATCGGGTGAAGGTTTGGAAACCGCTCAAAGGGCTCATTGGTGGTATGGCGCTGATCATTCTTTCACTGCTCTTTTCCACGCGCTATCTCGGTCTCGGTCTGGAAACAATCAAGGCCTCACTGGCCGGCGGAAGCATTCCTGGCGGTGCGTTTCTGCTCAAAATACTGTTCACGTCGATCACACTCGGTTTCGGCGGAAGTGGCGGCATCGTAACACCCATCTTTTTCACCGGCGCAACGGCCGGCAGCGCTTTCGCTAACGTCCTGGGTTTCGATACGTCGCTGTTTTCAGCCATCGGGATGGTCGCACTTCTCGCCGGTGCGGCCAATACACCGATATCCGCAAGTATCATGGCGATCGAGCTGTTCGGACCTCAAATCGCTCCCTATGCAGCCGTGGCGTGCATCATCAGTTTTCTTATGACCGGTCACCGAAGTGTCTATCCGAGTCAGGTGCTATCGCTGGCAAAGTCGTCATCCTTGTCGGTGGCCAAGGGCAGCGAGATGCGGGACGCTGGTGAAGTTGTGTTTCAACCAGGGCAGAAAAGCATCAGCGGCAGCATTATGAAAATAATTCAAAAGTTTAAAAAATAGCGTGCTTCTGTATCAAAAAGATATCGCATTCACAAAGGATCATGGCTCAAATGATCGGCCGTTTCCGAGTGATTATGTCCACCGTCAAAAAGCTTGTGTTTGGATTACGATTGACAACCAATGGCGACGGATACTATAATAAAATTTAAGAGCAAGTTATAACGTTTCATGGCGGACTGACGCGCCCGGAAGTACTTCTGCTGATATGGTAGGGTACACCGGGAAAGAGGGCTAGCAAAGAGCATTTATAATAAAATAAATGCTTGTGCTAGCCTTTTTTATTTATCGCCGAAGGAGAAACGCCGGTGGAAGTTTCTGAATTTTTTATAAAGTTGCTCGTAGTCCTGCTCTCAGCTAAGCTTTTTGCTGAGATATTCAACAGACTCAGCATTCACTCGGTTCTTGGCGAGGTGGTGGCAGGTCTCATCATCGGGCCGAGCGCATTGGGGTTAGTGTCGCCCGACGCGACATTACACTTGATTGCAGAGATTGGCATCCTGCTACTCTTGTTCGAAGTGGGGCTAGAGATGGACATTGGTCAGCTCGTGAAAGAAGGGGTCTGGTCGACGCTGGTAGCGGTCACCGGCGTAGTTGTGCCCGGCGTGTTTGGCTTCTACGTCCTATCATTGGTTTGGGATGGCGATGATACCTTCACTCTTCGTGGGAGGCACAATCGTAGCCACAAGCATCGGCATCACAGTACGAGTGCTGAAGGATTTGCACTAGCATAACACGCGAATGGCGAGGATTGTGCTAGGCGCTGCAGTCCTGGACGACGTGATCGGTGTCGTGGTCCTGGCCATGCTCTATGGTTTTGCCGTGAGAGGCTCGATCAGCATACCTGGAACCATCCGTATACTGATATTTATTTCGGCATTTCTGCTGATTGCGCCGGTTTGGCCAAGCTTGCCTCCTCGAGCCGCACCAAGGGCATGATCCCCACCATCATCATTTCGTTGATCTTGGGGATGGCGGTTATTTCCCATGGCGTAGGGGCCCCGGAGCTTCTGGGGTCCTTTACTGCCGGGATCGCCCTGGCCAGGAGTTTTCCCCTTCCCCCCCGGTGCAAGCATCGACCATTACAGCCATCAGCTAGCCGCGAAGATTGAGGAGAGCATGACACCGATCATCGATTTATTTGTTCCCGTATTTTTTGTAATGGTCGACGTATCGATCAATTTGCGAGCCATCGATATGACTTCGGGACCATTCTGGGCATTCGCCGGTACTATAACCATCGGAGCGATACTCAGCAAAATAGTCAGCGGCGTATGGGCCCCGGGTGGCATTCGTGAAAAGCTGTCCACCGGCGTTGCTATGGTCCCCCGGGGAGAGGTGGGGCTCATTTTTGCTGAGGTTGGCAAGCGAAACAACATCTTTAACGATACATCGTATTCTGTGGTTGTTTTCGTTGTTGCCTTAACGACGTTGATGGCACCACTCATGATGCGCGTAGTGATGAAGAAAGAACTACCGCCATCATAGCACAGAATGTTCCACAAGTACTCCAGATGAGATCCCTGTCACACATGCCTCACGCTCGGATAAGGAGCGATTAAAGAAGACCACGATATGTGCCTGAATATCATTGCAGGCTGACTGGAAAAGGATACGGTGCTGATGCTGTGGCTTGAATTTATTCTGTGCTTAGCGGGTATCATTTACTCCGGCACGAAGCTGTCTATCTCATAGCAGTTGCATTTCTAGGAGATTGTATGTTTCATGTAGTATCTTACATAATCGTGGATCCAGATGAAAGACCGATCCGTCTTCTGTTTGAGAAGGCGGACCGGATTCGCCTGTTCATCAAACTTCACTGCCGTCTTACTTTTCAAAGAGCTTCGAGTATGTTCCGTACCCGTCCTTTACCAAGTCCTCCTTGGGGATGAACCTGAGTGATGCCGAGTTCATGCAGTAGCGCAGGCCCGTCGGAGCCGGATAGAGTAAACTGGATTGTGTGAAATTGCTTTAAGGTATAAAGAAGGGCGCACCTCCTATATAATGTATTTGCCGACACATTAAAAAAGGAGGAGCACCCTATGGAACTGACGGTCAGTGTAACAGAAGTAGCGGAGTTATTCAAGGCGATCCAGGGGAAGCCGGGGCAATTATTTGAGATGATGCGGATGGACATCCAGGAAGAGGTGGGGAAATACCTTACCAATCTTATGGATGCCGAGCTAACCCATCATTTGGGCAGAGAGAAATACGAACGCGTCGATGGAGACGCCAATCATCGGAATGGGACCTATTCGCGAAGGTTTTGTATCAAGGGGATCGGTGAAGTAGAGCTCCGGATACCGAGAGACCGGGATGGAGAGTTCAAGACGCAAGTTATCCCCCGGAGCCAACAGTACGAGGATGCAATCACCGAGGACCTTTCGCTCATGTACCTCACGGGGATCAGCACAAGGAGCCTCTCCCTTATCAGCAGGCGGCTCATCGGCAGAAACATCTCGCACCAGGAGGTAAGCAAGGCCAATAAGGAGTTGACGGAAGCCGTTGAACGTTGGAGGAGCCGTGATTTATCCAACGAAACCATAAAATACATTTATGTGGACGGTGTCATCTTCTCTATGCGTGTAGCAAGAAGCATTGAGAAAGTCCCCGTCTTGGTGGCTATCGGCGTGACGGAGAATGGTTCGAAACTTGTTCTCGGCATCCAGAGCGGCGATAAGGAGTCCGCGGGAAGCTGGCGAGAGTTTTTCCGGGACTTAAAAAATCGGGGTCTGAAGGGCAATGAAGTACGATTGGGCATCATGGACGGCCTGTCGGGCCTGGAGAAAGTGTTCCAGGAGGAATTTACGCAAGCCAAGGTACAGCGTTGCCAGGTCCATGTGGCCCGGAACGTCCTGACCAAGACACCCAAGAATATAAAGCAGCAAGTCGCTGATGATCTTCGTTCCATCTTCTATGCCTCCTCCAAAGAGAAGGCTATGACATTTTACGAAGCGTTTTCAGAGAAATGGAACAAGGAGATCCCGTCGGCGGTGAGTTCACTCAGCCAGTCGATCGACCGATGCTTAACCTTTTTCAACTTTCCGCATGAGGAGTGGATATCTTTACGAACATCGAATGTCATTGAACGGTTGAACAAAGAATTTAAACGAAGAACAAAGCCTATGGAAATAGTGGCAGGAGAGGCAGCATGCTACCGGCTGCTTGCATTCATATCGTTGAAGATGGAATTGAGTTGGAGAACAAATCGCGTAGGTAAGGTGCGACCCCATTTACCCCTATATGCAATTTACACAAAATAGTTGACACTATCTCGGAGCCGGGCCGTCGTTAAATACATGACCAAGGTGTGAGTCGGCATGTTTACTTCTTACCTCGGTCCTGACCGAGAACATACTACGGTCCTCTTTCGTCACAATGTTGCCGGGTTCGAGTGGCTTGGTAAAGCTCGGCCATCCGGTGCCTGAACCGTACTTGTCGAGGGAGCTGAACAGGGGCTCGCCGGAGACGATATCGACATAGATCCCCGGTTTGTGGTTGTCCCAGTATTCATTTCCGAAGGGCGGCTCTGTGCCTTCCTGTTGAGTTACATTGTACTGAATCGGGGTCAGTCTTTTTTTCAACTCTTCGCTGGTCGGCTTCATATAAACACTTGTATTAGTGTCTTCGGTTGTTTCTGTATGCATCGTGTTATCCTTTCCCCAGACCTTTGAAAGATATTGGTCGCGGCCCGAATTGTACCGATAGAATTTATATCGGATCGGGTTCTTTTTCCAGTAGTCCTGATGGTACTCCTCGGCGCGGTAAAAGGGACCGGCAGGCCGGATCTCAGTGACAATCGGTTTATCGAACCGCCCTGATCGTTCGAGGCCCTTTTTCGATTCTTCTGCCAGCCGCTTTTGTTCCTCGTTGTGATAAAAAATTGCGGACTTGTACGACGGCCCGCGGTCAACGAACTCACCGCCGGCATCAGTTGGGTCAATCTGTCTCCAGAACACATCAAGGAGCATCTTGTAGCTCACCTTCGCAGGATCGTAGGTGATCTCCACGGATTCCAGGTGGCCAGTGGTTTCGGAAGTCACATCCTCATAGGTGGGATTGATGGTATGCCCGCCGGTGTAGCCGGATACGACCTCTTTTACTCCGTCCAGTTTCTCGAAAGGTGGGGTCATGCACCAGAAGCACCCTCCCGCGAATGTTGCTTTTTCAACAGATGGCATTGTGCCTGCGTTGGTTTGGGTAACCAGGAGCGGCAGAACCAGCAATGTTCCTATCAACAATTTCACAAACATGATCAGTTCCTCTCTTTCATCTTAATTGTTTCCACATACGTTCCTGCCTTCTTCAAGGCCGTTTCCATCTCTTCGATCGTGATCACCTTCGGATCGTAATAAACAGTATCTGTCTCATGAACGTAATGAAAGCCAGTCTCGATCTTTTGAACTCCATTTAGCCCCTGTAGGGCCGACTTGCCTTCATCGTAACAATTAACCTTAAAGATCAGTTCAATGAATAAAAATCCGTCTCCTTCACAAGTTGCTTCCTGATATAATTATGAATATCCAGTAAGAGAGTACCGAGCGTAATGAGATGTATCGGCAACGGTGCGCTTGAGGCGGATGCACATGAGATTTCGAATTATGCCATCTGGCAGCCATGGTTAAGGTAACGCTTGACATGATGATGAGACCCAGGCGGCAAGCGGGCTTTTTGCTTCTCTGCTTCTTGACTGGCGTGATCGCTGGACTGGGTGCTGTCGTTTTCCGCACGCTCATCGCGCTGGTGCACAACATACTATTTTACGGCAAACTCTCTACTCTTTATGATGCAAATGCGCATACAGCTGTCAGCACGTGGGGGCCCCTTGTTATCCTTGTGCCGGTGATCGGTTCACTGGGTGTGACCTTCCTCGTGACCAAATTTGCTCCAGAAGCAAAGGGCCATGGCGTGCCCGAAGTGATGGACGCCGTGTACTATGGTAAGGGCGTTGTACGTCCCGTCGTGGCTGTGGTTAAGTCCCTTGCCTCGGCGCTTTCCATCGGCAGTGGCGGGTCTGTTGGAAGAGAAGGACCGATCGCACAAATAGGCTCTGCCTTCGGATCCACTATGGGGCAGCTCTTCAACTTGACAACGAAGCAGCGAATCACGCTCATTGCCGCTGGAGGGGGAGGGGGCATTGCCGCGACCTTCAACACGCCTATCGGGGGCATCCTATTCGCTGTCGAGCTTCTTCTGAACGAAGTAAGCGTAGCCACGCTGGTGCCTGTGGCAGTTGCCACGATCACAGCAACATATGTTGGCCAACTTTTCTTCGGCGTCCATCCGTCTTTTGTCATACCCGCACTTCAACAGCCCTATTTCCATCCGCTCAATCCCTGGCTCCTCGGACCGTATGCTGTACTCGGTGTACTCATGGGTCTAGCTTCCACGGTGTATATCCATTCGCTCTACTTGGTCGAGGACTTTTTCGAGAACCGTACGGTGAAAAACCCCTATCTGCAGCATGCCGGGGGCATGCTGGCCGTAGGAGGGTTGATGTATGGTCTAATATCTGTGACGGGCCATTATTACGTCGACGGCGTAGGCTATTCTACGATCGAGGATATTCTGGAAGGAAATATCAGCGTTGTACTTCTTCTCGTGATACTGTTTTTTCTGAAAATGTTTGCGACGGCCATCACGCTGGGATCCGGAGGCTCTGGCGGGATATTCTCGCCATCCTTATTCCTGGGCGCAACCGCCGGAGGCGCCTTCGGGATCGTTCTCCAGCATGTTCTTCCACACGCTCCGGTAAGTCCTGCTGCTTTCGCCGTGGCCGGCATGGCTGGCATGGTAGGAGGCGCTACGGGAGCAGCCATGACGGCTATCGTCATGATCTTCGAGATGACCTTGGATTACAGCGTCATCATGCCGATGACGATCACCGTAGTACTAAGCTATGGAACCCGCATGCTGCTCATCCGTGAAAGTATTTATACGATGAAGCTCGCACGCCGCGACCACCATATTCCCGCTGCGCTCCAGGCGAATCTTCTCCATGCCAGGCGTGCGCAGGACATTATGGAGAAGCCGGTCGTGACAGTATCATCATCGGACAGTCTGGATGATCTCACTCGCTGCTCTTCGGAGCATCCGGAGGTACGGTGGTTCCTTGTCGTTGAGGATGGCCATGTCGCGGGTGTTGCTCCAAGGGACTATGCGCTATCTGCTTCTGAGAACGAGCGCAAGGGCTGGCACTCCGTGGCTGATATGATGCGGCGCGACTTTATCTTTGCCCGCAATAACGAGACGATGGACAGCATCGTGGCACGCATGCACCGGCCGCACGCCGCAGTGGCAGTGGTACTCAGGCACCCTGAATCGACGAAAGCAATTGATGTCACGGGGATTATTACCTGGGAACGTGTTGCGGAACTGTTAGAAGAGACCGTTGAACTATTTTCGGAAGCGCGAGAATAACCCCCAGCCCCCACAGAAATAACCTTTTTTGCCTTCTGACTAATTTTGTGTTTTATAAGCATGATGAAATGATGAGAATATTAATCGTCTGGAATTGCAAACGCGAGACTGAATCGAAGTAATGAATGTTAAAAAGGTTTTTATTGAGATTCTGAGGACCGGCGATAGGCGAATCGGCTCCGGTTGGAGTAAATTATTGTTAGAGGATTTAGCGGCGCGAGTGTGCGATAGGTAAGAGAAAAATCATGATTCCCAGGGTCGCTTCGGTACAATTATAGCCCGACACCCCGTAGAGAGCAAACTATTATGTCAGACGTGGATGGAAGAATAAAAATGAGAAGGGCGCTGAAAGTAAGTGATTTCCAGTCATTCTACTTGGCCATTGCTGGTGCCTTCATTTTGACCGGTTTTATTTACAATTATTATTTCTTTAGATTGTTTCATATTAAGGTAGAACAGTTTTTCTCCCTGCAAGACTATCTTGCCTCCAGCATCGAGAAGGTATATCTCATTGTCATTGCCATTCTGTTTGCAATGATGAGTAGTTATCTGGCTCGTTACATAATGCGAGAGAAAGAGAAATTCCAGGATCATAGGCGTGTGGTGGTCACGTTGTTGTACTTCATTCCAGTGGTCATGTTTATAGCGGGAATGCTTATGCTCATTCAGTATGATAATCCTTCAAGGTATTTCCTGATGTCATTCGCGATATATGCCAGCGGTGACTTTGGTTTCTTCAAAATAATCTTCAAAGGCAACCATGATTCTTATTCACGTTTTTTTTATTTTACAGGGTTTATCTTATACGTGTTATTGATAACTTCTACGGTCATCTATGACCGAGATTATGTATTGCATAAATCAACCTACAGCTTAAAAAATTACCAGGTACATTTTGTGAGAGATATCAACATAGACCAGGGAAATAGTATTATCCTCGAAGCAAATGAGAATTACTTTTTTTCTATGATAAAAGTCTAAAAACAGTTTTATTCAAGCCTCTCGTTGAATAAGACAGGAGTCGATGCTCTCATATTCTTCAAACGCGTCGTGCGTCTCGAAGCGTTTCTGTTACTTTGTTTGTTGTTCTGTGCGGCCCTGCTGCGGCATGAGATTCCTGCGCGTCATGCCATCATGCACGGTGACCATGACGGGGCAACCATGCACGAGCAGATGCATCATTAATACGACGGATCATGAAGATAGACGGCTTTGAGAGGCAGCACATTTCCCTTCCCTAGCTGGGTGCATAATATAACCCAGTAATCGTTGATAGTTTCAAATATTGGAAAGCACAACCTTGGGGGGTGGAGAATGCAACGTACGTTAATCGGGCGAATTCTCTGCTTCGAGTTGAAAGTCGCGAGTATTGATATGCTGTCCTCCTAGAAGCAAAGCACTAAAAGAGACTGTAGGGTTTATAACCCCAAGTAGACAATTGCAGGCAGACTTGATAAGTGTCATCCTGACTCAACCTCCCGGATCCAAATATTCTCTCCCCATGGCCGTCATATTTGACGTTTCTGTTAAATGCGACGGATTGCATTAACGGCCTTTCTTTACCTCTGCAACTTAAATTTCCATATTATCTAACACAATCAATGTGTTATGTCCACATGGTCCACAGTTCTACTCTGGCACAAAAGTTGATATTACATATTCTTCAAGAGTACGTCTTTTTATATTTAACAGAGGAAGTAACGAAGAAAAACATATTCAGAAAATTTCCTCGAACTGCCGCTAGTTCAGGCTGTCCCTGCGATGCTGCCCGACTATCGCTGCAGCGTCGTGACTTGACTGTAGGGTAGAAAAACATGAAAGATCACCACAACAACACGTACATGATCAGCGTGTAATCAGTAGTAGACGATCCTATTCATTGATAGCAACGATGCTCACCTATTAAAAAACAGGAGGGGGTCTTTCAAATGGTAAAATGATACTTGGCCCGATCGGCGGGATCGCGGCTGCATAAGCTGCAACTGCTACGCGGAAATGGAGGATGAAAGAGTCTTGCTCTTCGAGGAGGAGTGTAAGACCAGAGAGGACTTGGAAAAATCTGAGGTCCGCCTATTTCGATGTCTTGAACGGGGTAATGAGACTGCTCTACGTAGAGTCGGGCATCAGGTTCAACACCATTGCATCCACAGCAATTTTGGATGCGATAAAAGCGGTTCGGACGAGATAGGGGGAAAAATAATTGAACGGGTTGGCGGTTAGCAAAAGCGCAGGAATGAGGACGCTATATTAAATGCTCAAATATTGCCTAGATGAAGGTTAAGGAGAGTCAACAATGACGGATGTTCTATTAATTGACGACGAAGCGTTTTTCTTGGAGACTCTTGCTAAAGGACTCCGATTGAGTACAAAAAAAATACATATATACAAGGCGAACAACGTCTCAAAGGCGCTTGAGATATTGAAGACAGCGGTTATCGACGTGGTGGTCACCGACTTGAACATGCCCGGTGTGAGCGGATTTGCTTTGCTGGCTTGGATGGATGAAACGTATCCCCACATTCCCGTAATCGTCATGTCCGCCTGTGCCCGCGATTCCGTGGAAGGGCAGTTGAAGGGTCTGAGATTCGCCGACTATGTGGAAAAGCCTCTGGATCTGCAAAACATCACCAAATCGATCCTGAAGGCGGCATTGCAGGCGAAGCACATCAGACAAACCTGGAAGCCGTGGTCCCCAAGGACCACGGCAAACGGCAAGGATACAAACGATTGAGTATGAATCCATGACTGACATTAATCGTTATTAGGGGCATTTACATCACTCAACCACCCCCTGTATTTTGAGATCTTATGATTTTAGGATACCGCAGCATCGCCGCAAACGGCTTGTTTTACCAGCTGATCATTGCTCGCGCAGCGAAACGCCAAGGAACAGTGTTTACTATATATTGCGATAGGTTGAGTCAAGTAAATGCTCTTAGCATAAGCCGGCAACCATCGTCCATAGAAGTCAAATTTCGGAGGCAGTGTGATGACTGAGACGGCTACGGCATTTGAGGAAGAGCAACTGCAAGAACAATTTATCGACGACCCTTGGGGCAAAGGGGGCGAGCACGGGGAAGTCGCTGCTGCCGACGAAGGCCGTGAAGAAACTGTGTTCGTCGGCGCCAAACTTGCCCACGGGGCCGCATCATGTGATCTCGATACGATCAAGATGTATCTGAAGGAGATCCGGAAAACGCCGCTCCTCAATTTCGCGGAGGAACAGGCACTGGCCAAGCGTGTTGCCGAGGGAGATCCGGAGGCGCGCGCCAGGATGATCGAATCCAATCTGCGGCTCGTGGTGGCCATCGGCAAGCGGTTCATCAATCGCGGTCTTACCTTTTCCGACATCATCCAGGAGGGAAACATCGGACTCATCCGGGCGGTCGATAAGTTTGAATATCAGCAGGGCTTCAAGTTCAGCACTTACGCGTCGTGGTGGATCAGGCAGTCCATAGAACGGGCGATCGCCAATCAGGTGAGGATGATCCGCCTACCGGTCCACGTGTCGGCGCTGGCGAATTTATATGCCCGCACGGTCAGGAAACTGACGCAGATTCTCGGACGCGAGCCGTCTCACGAGGAAATAGCCGAAAAGATGCGCGTCAGCGTCCAGCGCGTGAGGGCGGTCGCGCAGTTGACCCGGGAGACCTACTCCCTTGATATGTTGATCAACAGTGAGAGCGAAGACACCCTGAAGGACGTATTGAGCGACGACAATATGCCATCGCCGTCCTTTGCAACCGAGGAGCAGAGCCGGAGCAAGTATATCGGAGGATGGATTAGTGAATTACCGTCCATGGAACGAAGCGTCATTGAGATGCGATACGGTCTGAACACCCAGGATCCGCATACACTGGACAGCATCGGCAGGCAATTTGGCCTCACCCGCGAGCGGATCCGCCAGATTGAGAACCAGGCGATCTGGAAACTTCGCAACACAACGAGATCCAGAAAGATCGAATTGGCGGATATGCTGTAGAAGAAAGCACGACATCTCCAAAACTAAAACGCCAAACAAGGAGGATAACAATGAAAAGGTTGATATCAGTCTCGTTGGCAGCGAGTATGCTCTTGTTGGGAATGATTCACTCAGGTACTGTTCAGGCCAACAGCGCTGAGAAAAATATGACAATCACACGTGGCAGAACCGTCACACCTGAAGAACAGTCGATCATATCTTCGGCAGCTATCAAAGTGTTGCGCCATATCGCCCAGGCAAGGGCGGACATTCATGAAAAAAATCTGATACGTGCTCAGAATGAGCTGAAACAGACACATCCCCTGTTTGAGATCATCAAGGCAACAGAGCCGACAGAAAAGATCAAGGACCGTATCTGGGTAGCGAAAACACACCTATCCTATGAGAGCACGGAAACTGTCATGAATGATCTGATACCGATTTATGCCTCTCTGGATGACATCGAAGGCCTCGTCCCAGTGGAAAAGACCAGAGAACATATCAACAATGCCAAGAAACATCTTGAAAAGGGGAACAAAAAAGGCGCCGGAGAAGAGCTGAAATTAGCGGATGAGTCCTTACTTTACGCCGAGATTGACCTGCCACTTGGAAATACCGAAAGACATATTATAAATGCCCAGCGTTTTTTGAGGAAAAAGGAGGCCCAAGAGGCGGATGCTGCATTAAAGTCGGCGGAGAACGGCGTCCAATTCATCAGCGTCATGGACTCTCTCCCTGTTGTACAGGCCAAGAAAAGTCTCTGGCAGGCGTCCAAGAAATTCGCCGAGGGAGATTTGGCTGGTGCAAAAAGAGACCTGGAAGAGGCAAAAACATATTTGGAAAAAGCGATCAAGAGCGGAGATGCCAAAACCAGTACCGAGGCTGAGAAACTCATGAAAGATACTGAAGCAGTTGAAGGTAAGGTAGATAACGGCGCAAAAGAAACCGAACAGGACATAAATAATCTCTATAAACGAGCTAAGTCTCTCATGCTGAGCGCAGTGGATTTGTTTCAGGCTGGTGGGAATGAGTCTGGTGAGAGTCTTGAGAAAGCTATGGGGAATTAGACTTCTCAAGGTGATGGCTGTCTATATGAGATACCATAGATGTGGAGAACCGAACTTTGATAAAATTTCCGCAGACAGCGATCCAACATCGGCGGTATTTGAGGAACACGGACAATTTCGTACTTTACTATGATATTTGACTATACTCATCACGGCAGAGGAGAAGTAAATCATGTAATTGAGAAGATGTATGCTATTAGCTATGGTAATTACCTTAAGCATGTTTGCGCTTTATGGGTGCTTTAAGAAGGCCAAGCTGAATTCCGGCCGTATTCACACGATCTATCGTTATTCTGGGAATCATCGGCAAAGAGAGGTTCCACTATTGCAGCTACTGCTCTGGACTGTGATCACTCGTCGCCGACTTTTTCCTGAGGCCGTTGCCCTCTTGATCTATTGTTCTTATTTTCGGAAGACTTTGAGAAATGCCTTGATTGAAGACGGAAGGAAAAATCAAAGGGAGGGGATTTCAATGAGAAAGGAGAATGCATGTAACGTATACAAGTAGTTAAATTGATCGAAAAAATATGGCGTAGTTGTCGGAGTTTTTCCAAATGGTTTATTGAGCCAAATAATAAAATTAAAACACTAAAAAGAAAGAGGTGCGCCATGGCAAAGCAAAATTTGGCTGTAGCTATATTCAATACCCACACCGAGGCTGAGGATGCTATCAAGGAACTCCAGAAATCAGGATATGACATGAAAAAATTATCCATCGTAGGCAAGGACTATCATTCTGACGAGCAAGTGGTGGGCTATTACAATACGGGTGACCGTGTCAAATACTGGGGTAAGTTGGGGGCATTCTGGGGTGGATTATGGGGATTCCTTTTTGGTTCTGCGCTCTTTTTTATTCCCGGGATTGGTCCTATCGTTGTAGGCGGTCCGTTGGTATCGTGGATCATTGGTGCGCTTGAAGGGGCTGTAATTATGGGTGGAATGAGCGCCGTTGGAGCAGCGCTTTACAGTATCGGCATTCCAAAAGACAGCGTCCTCAAATATGAGACCTCTCTCAAAGCGAACAAGTTCCTGTTGGCGGCGCACGGGACAGGTGCAGAAGTTGAAAAGGCAAAGAAAATTTTAGAGACGACTAAGGCAGCTGAGACAGTAATTCATCACGCTTAAAGCAGACTCGTCAGGCAACGGGTCGGGATCAAGAGTCGGATCGCTGGGTGTAGGGTAAACGGCACTATCGTCATGCGGCGTGCACAGCAAGGGGGTTATAGCTGGCCTCGCAGTAAATGGAATACGTATTAAGTGATCCAGATGTTTTAGTTTTCAACTCACTTGAAAGAAAAAGGAGAAAAGCCGTGTATAGGAAAATTGTGCTCGTTGTAATTGCCGTGCTCGTAGCCGGTGGCATAGCATTGGCTGCGGACAAGAGTGACAATGGTGCCAAAAGTGACAATAAAACCCGACTTAGTCTTTCAAAGATGACGTGCGAGGATTTTGTCATGCTTGATGAGACGATCAGGCCAAAAGTCGTTTATTATTCGGTCGCATACGCACGTGGCGGCAAGCCGGAAGACGCAGTGATCGACATCGATGGGACAGAAAAGATCACGCCCATAATCTTTGATGAATGTCAGAAAGAACCAAAAGCGTCTTACTGGCAGAGGCTTGAGGCGAACGTCAAAAAATTCTTCTAAACTCGCAGTGCGGTTGCGTCGGAGACTAACTCTCTTCATGATCCGGATGGCTGCGTACCATGAGGAATGCAGCCCTCCGGATTGGCTGTAATCTTCATTTCCCATGATGAGTATTCTGGGAGGCTGGTTATGGAGGGAAACCACTAATGGAAGAACAAAGGAAGCCGAGACTGATACACAACTGGTTGAGCACCGCAGGGGCCATCATCGCCGGGGTTTCGATTCTGGTGTTCCTTTTTTTCCTTATTCTGTCGATCCTGTCCGCAAAGATCAATCCCTATATCGGTATCCTGATCTATATCGTGCTGCCTGTCTTCCTCATCCTCGGTCTGCTCCTGGTGCCGGTGGGGATGTTCATCGAGTGGCGCAAGCGACAGCGGACCGGGCTGATCACGTACCATAAATGGCCAGACATAAACCTCAACAACCCACGACACCGGAACGTGGCTGTAATCTTCCTGCTCGGTACTGTTCTTTTCATGCTCATGAGCGCTGTCGGGATGTACCAGGCCTACCAATATACCGAGTCGGTTTCGTTCTGTGGTCTTGTTTGTCACCGGGTAATGAAGCCTGAATACACGACGCACCAGGATTCTCCGCATGCACGTGTAAGGTGTGTCGACTGTCACATCGGGCCGGGTGCGGGGTGGTATGCAAAATCAAAGTTCTCGGGACTCTACCAGGTCTACGCCGTTCTTGCGAACGTCTATCCGCGACCCCTTCCAACCCCGATCAAAGATCTCCGGCCAGTACAGGAGGACTGCCAGACCTGCCACTGGCCGCGCGCGTTCTTCGGCGCAAAGCAGCGACAGTTCGTCCACTACCAATACGACAAACCAAATTCTTCCTGGCCGATCAATATGCTGATAAAGATTGGGGGTGGCAGTCCGAACACAAGCCTGAGCACGGGAATTCACTGGCACATGAATATAGCGGTTCAAGTAGAATATATTGCGCGGAACAAGGGCAGGCAGGACATTCCCTGGGTCAGGTTGACGGATAAGGCTAGGGGGATGGTAACTGTGTACCAGGATCGGGAAAAACCGTTAACGCAGAAGGAGATCGCGGAAGCTGAAATACGAACTATGGATTGCATGGATTGCCACAACCGCCCGAGCCACGATTACAGCTCTCCGGATAATGCGATCGATCTCGCACTCCTGACAGGACAGATCGACGCGGGGCTACCCGAGATCAAGAAGACTGCGGTGCAGGCACTGACCAAGAAGTACGATTCGGATACCGCGGCCATGAATGGCATTGCCGGAAATATAACTGATTTTTACCGGCAAAACTACCCGAACATTGCCGGACAGAAGGAGAAGCAGATCGGGGAGGCCGTCCTCACAGTCCAGGAAGTCTACAAGCGGAATATATTTCCAGTCATGAAGGCCGACTGGTCCGATTATCCGAACAACATCGGCCACTTCATCTTTCGCGGCTGCATGCGCTGTCATGACGGGAAGCATGCAAGCAGTTCAGGAATCATCCCGAACGATTGCCGCACCTGCCATGTCATCATTGCCCAGGGACCGAAATTAGCCCGAGAAAAGATCATTGCCGAAACCGGCCTGGATTTCAGGCACCCGGTCGACATCGGTGACGCGTGGAAGGAAGGCCATTGTTATGAGTGCCACAGCGGGACACAACCGTAGGCAGAATCGGGCAGGCGCAATCACCAGATTCATAGCTCTGTGGCAATGTACATTATGTCATCTCATGAATTAGAGGGGAACAAGGAGAATACCGACTTTGCGATTATCAAGCACGGTCTAAATCCAAAAACTACGAAAACAAAAACAGGAACGGCATGTATATCGGTGTGCACATGTCGGAGGGCGATCCAACGGACGAAATTGTGAAGACTGTCAAGAAAAGGAATATCGATCTTCTCACCGTGCTTACCCATAAGGAAGGTAGCGGGAACACTTCCTGTTCGATAAGCAACAACGAACTTGTGCGAAGGATGCCCTGTTCGATACTCGTCGTGAAGAAGGAACCGCAGGCTGCTGCATTCTGAAAAGGAAGTAGCAGTTGCGATCAGGCAGACATTAAGGATGGAAGTCGGTTTCCTTATTTTATTGTTTACGTGCAGACTTGACGGAGAGGAATCATCAGCTGCATGAGGAGAGGATCTGGAAGGAAGTCGGCGGAGATTACCTGGCGTACAGGGTAGGATATCAAACAATCGGCGACGAGAATACCGTTATGGTATTTAAAGGAAACGCATGAAGATAAGTCTATTTGCAGGAAAGCTGGCCGAGCCATCGATGCTCGTCAACGTGCCCAAACTAATCACGGCCTATTATACCGAGGTGCCCGATCCTTCGGTGTCGGAGCAAAGGGTTTCCTTCGGCACCTCGGGACATCGTGGTTCCGCATTCGATAAGGCTTTCAATGAATGGCATATCCTCGCCATCAGTCAGGCTATTTGCCTGTACCGTGAGCAGAAGAAGATTGATGGCCCGCTGTTTCTAGGTATGGACACGCATGCTCTTTCCGTACCGGCTCTTGCCAGTGCGCTTGAGTGCTTGCGGCAAACAGGGTGGAAGTCATGATCGCACAGGGGGATGAATACACCCCAACCCCTGTCGTTTCCCACGCGATTCTGACATACAACCGCGGGCGTAAGACGGGGCTCGCAGACGGCATCGTCATCACGCCGTCACACAATCCTCCGCATGACGGCGGGTTCAAATACAATCCTCCAAACGGCGGGCCGGCGGAAGCCGACGTCACCAGTTGGATCGAGGCGAAGGCAAACGAGTTTCTCGAAAATGGCCTTCTCGGTTTGAAAAGGATTCCTTTCGAGAAGGCTCTTCGCGCCCCCACGACGCATCGGCACGACTATCTCAATGCTTACATTGCTGATCTCGCCAATGTGATCGACATGGATGCCATCCGCGCCGAGAAGATAAGCATGGGAGTCGACCCACTCGGCGGTGCAGGCGTCCACTACTGGGAGCCGATTGCCGAGCGCTACGGGTTGAACCTTACCGTCGTGAACGAGGTAGTCGATCCGACTTTTCGTTTCATGACGGTGGATTGGGACGGCCAGATCCGCATGGACCCATCCTCACCCTATGCGATGCAGAGGTTGATTGACATCAAGGATGGCTTCGAGATAGCGTGGGCTTGCGACACCGACCATGACCGGCATGGAATCGTCACCCGAAGCGCGGGATTGCTTCCGCCCAACCATTACCTTTCCGTCGCTATCTTCTATCTCTTCCAGCACCGGCCGAAGTGGCGCAAGGATGCGGCGGTCGGCAAAACGGTGGTAAGCAGCCAGATGATCGATCTCGTCGCTGCGAAGCTTGGAAGGAAACTCTACGAAGTACCTGTTGGTTTCAAGTGGTTCGTTGATGGCTTGCTCGACGGCTCGCTAGGCTTCTGTGGCGAAGAGAGCGCGGGCGCATCTTTCCTCCGTCGCGACGGAACCGTTTGGACGACTGACAAGGATGGGATTGTGCCAGCCTTGCTCGCTGCAGAGATCACGGCCCGGATGGGCCGCGATCCCGGCGAAATCTATCACGAACTCACACGCGAGTTTGGTGAGCCTGCATATGACCGCGTTGAGGCTCCAGCCACGCCGGATCAAAAGGAGCTGTTGGCGAAACTTTCATCCCAGCGGGTTAAAATCACCGATTTGGCGGGCGAAAAAATCAAGACTGTCCTCACCAGCGCGCCGGGCAACAGCGCTCCCATAGGCGGATTGAAAGTAATAGCGGAAAGTGGCTGGTTCGCGGCTCGTCCGTCAGGGACTGAGAATATCTACAAGATTTATGTGGAGAGCTTCAGGGGAACGGACCATCTGCGCCGCATCTTGGAGGAAGCGCAGACGATCGTCAACGACGCTTTGGCTGTGTCGACAAAGCGGTAAGGGCTTGCAAACAAAATAAATTAGGAGGTGAAACCATGATCAAGCAAAAAGCGACTAGCACAAATCTAGAGTCCTTGATGGACATGCTGGAGAGCAAGGACGGCATGACTCGCGAGAAAGCAAGGGAATCATTGGTGGATCTGGGGAAACCCGCTGTCTCTTCCCTCATACATGCCTTGCAGGGTTCCAGGATGGATCAAGTTCGCTGGGAAGCAGCCAAAGCGCTCGGTGCGATCAACGATACCAGATCAATTCCATCGTTGGCGAAAGCACTCGATGACAGCAACCCCGACATAGCATGGTTGGCTGCCGAAGCATTGATAAAGTTCAAAAAGTCCGCCTGGCCTGCATTATTACAGGAGTTGATCAAAAGTGGGTCGGATTCTGTTTTATTGCGCCAGGGAGCGCACCATGTTTTGGTGAACCAGAAAGAGGATGGATTCAACGATTTACTCTCAACGCTCATAAAGGCTTTAGAATCCAGCACTGCTCCAGAGTCGTCGATAGTAGCTGCCCACGACCTCCTTGAAAGAATGAATGCAAACTCATGAGCACTTATTCACGCACCAGCGGCGGCCAGAGATCCCGTCTGAGCAAAGCTGAGAGAGAAACCATGAGCAAATAAAGGAGGTGCAAAAGATGGCCAAAGATTCAGTTTGCGGCATGAGAAAGGATGAGAAGAAGGCGCCGGCCAAATCACCGCAAATTAGGAGAGACCTATTATTACTGTGTTCCAGCGTGCAAAATGGCATTTGATGAAGACACCGCCAAGTACACAGGGACTGGAGGGCATGAAACGGCCGGACATAGACATACCAGTCACAAATTGTAGCTTGGGTGTTTTATTTGCAAAAATGGGGAAGGAACGACACATTGCTCGTTCATAGATGTGACCTGAGAACTCAATCAGACCCGGCAAATAGAGGGAGAAGGGATAAAACGTTTTTTCATGCTTACATTCGATATGGGATTGGGCGGTTAGAATTGCAGTTCAAGGTTGTAGCTGATCTAGAAAAAACGAAAAGGCGGAATGCAAAATGAGGAGACATCTAATAATCATTTTATTGGCAATTGTCGGTCTGTTTCTTGGGATGAATGGCTTTACTCAAGAGAAAAAAGGGCCGGGGGTAGGAGATACAGCTAACAAAACAGCAGAAGGTCAGCTAATTAATGCCTTTATGGTGGAAAAAATCATAGGCTCCAAGGTAATGAATTTGAAAGGGGAGACGTTAGGAAAGATTGATAATTTAGTCGTCGATATAGATACGGGAAGAATTGTGTACGCTGTCGTTGAATCCGGTGGTTTTTTGGGCATCGGTGATAAGCTCCTTCCCGTCCCCTGGCAATCCCTTGCAGCGCTTCCGTCAGAAGGCATATTCTTCCTCAATCAATCCAAAGAACAAATGGAAAAAGCACCTGCTTTTGACAGGAAGAATTTGCCAGACATGGGGGATATGCGTTGGGGGGCTAACGTTTTCAAGTATTATGGCGCCCCCTCCGATTATGCACAATGGGGGCCAGTCGGTTATGATTATGGTTATGACGACTATTATCATTATAATAATCCGGTTTCTTCTGGTCCAGGGATAAATCCTCCCCCGCGGGCAGAAGACCCGTACAAAAAAATCTTTGACTCTAAAACAACTAAAACCATATCAGGACAAGTGATAAAAATAGACCAAGTTCCCGAATTTGGATTTGGTATGCAAATGCGATTGACTGTTTATGTTGACAAAAACGAGATAGTTCCGGTTTATCTGGGTCCCGCCTTCTACCTTGTAGGTCCTTGGCAAGCAAAACATTTTAAATTAGGCGATAAGGTCACAGTGAGCGGCTCACAGGTCACTGTTAGGGGTGAACCTTTAATGATTGCCGTGACTGTGAAGCTGGAAAATGAAGTCCTGCGATTAAGAGACAAGGATGGGATTCCAGAATGGATTGGATGGAAAAAAACGAGTGATTGATCGTTACAGAGTCGGGTAGCTTCAATGGGGACATTCTTCTTGTCCTTATATTATGCCCCCAATACTAGGGGCAGTCACAGGAGATAAGGTGGTGCTCAAGAACACAAGTGCAAGTGGAGGAACCTTGGAGGAGAAACTATGAGCAAACAAATACCTGTCAGCAAGCCGATCTACAGTCTTTTACCCACGGACGTCGAAGGATTCGATTCCCTGGCGGAGCTTGCCCTGGATATGCGCTGGTCGTGGAATCATGCTACCGACAAAATATGGCGGCAGCTTGATTCCGCGCTGTGGGATCTCACGTATAACCCCTGGGCCGTCCTGCAGACGGTCTCCCGGGACCAGCTCCAGCGTGTGTCAGCCGACCCCGCCTTCCGTAAAAGCGTCGATGACCTTGTACAGGCCAGGCATCGGGTAGCGAAATCCTCCGCATGGTTTCAGAAAAATCATCCTCAGTCTCCTTTAACTTGCGTCGCGTATTTCAGCATGGAATTTATGTTAAGCGAAGCACTGCCGATTTATTCAGGAGGGCTCGGTAATGTGGCCGGAGATCAACTCAAAGCGGCCAGTGATCTGGGCGTACCGGTAGTGGGAGTCGGTCTTCTCTACCCAAGGTTATTTCAGACAGGTGATTGACAAGGATGGGGCACAACAGGCCCTTTATCCTTATAACGACCCCGGACAATTGCCTATTACACCTTTACGTCAAGAGAACGGCGAATGGTTGCGGCTAGAGATTGCTTTGCCCGGGTACTCGGTATGGTTGCGTGCCTGGCAGGTCCAGGTTGGTCGGGTAAAGCTTTGCTTACTGGACAGCAATGATGCTGCGAACATTCCTGTTCATCGAGGGATCACGAGCCAGCTTTACGGTGGTACTCCAGAACTTCGACTCAAACAAGAAATGCTTTTAGGGATCGGCGGTTGGCGGTTACTTGAAGCGCTGGGTATTAAGCCGGAAGTCTGCCATCTTAATGAAGGACATGCGGCTTTCGCCATCTTGGAACGTGCCCTAAGCTTTATGAAGGAAAATGGGCAGCCTTTTGAAGTGGCGTTGGCTGTCACGCGGTCAGGAAATCTTTTCACGACTCACACTGCGGTGGCAGCAGGGTTTGACCGTTTTTCGCCCGCACTTGTTGAGCAATATCTCGGCCGGTATGCCAAGAAGAATTGGCATTCCGTTCCATGATTTATTGGCATTGGGACGACAAAATCCAGAGATGATCTCAGAAACTTTCAACATGGCCTATCTGGCCATACGCGGGAGTGGTGCAGTCAATGGCGTCAGCCGTCTACATGGGGAAGTGAGTAGACATCTTTTTGCGTCTCTTTTTCCGAACTGGCCGAAGGAGGAAATTCCAGTCGGACATGTGACAAACGGAGTGCATATGCCCAGCTGGGATTCAGCGCCAGCCGACGATCTTTGGACAGAAGCCTGTGGAAAGGACCGCTGGCTGGGGACAACTGAAACCTTGGAGCAGAATATTCGTCGCGTTTCCGATGAGGCTCTGGCAATTGCGTACTGCTGCCCGCAAGTGTCTTATTGAATATGTCCGCGAACGATTGTCCAGGGAATTGGCTGCTTGCGGCGCGTCGCCCAAGCGATTGACGTGTGAAGAATATTTTTGATCCTAATGCATTAACGCTGGGTTTTGCCCGGCGTTTTGCTACTTACAAGAGGCCAAATCTTTTGTTGCAGGACCCCGAGCGATTGCTTCGTTTGTTGACCGATCCAAAACGTCCCGTACAACTCATCATGGCCGGTAAAGCCCATCCGGCAGACCTGGCAGGGCAGGCTTTGATTCAGGAATGGATACATTTTATCCGTCGGCCCGAGGCACGGCCCCATGTGATTTTCCTCAGTGACTACGACATGCTGTTGGCTGAACATCTGGTGCAGGGAGTGGATGTCTGGATCAATACGCCACGCCGGCCTTGGGAGGCCAGCGGAACGAGCGGCATGAAGGTGCTCGTCAATGGAGGCATCAATCTTTCGGAATTGGATGGCTGGTGGGCGGAAGCCTATACCCCGAAAGTAGGATGGGCGTTGGGAGATGGCCGGGAACATGGCGACGATCCGGCTTGGGATGATCACGAAGCCAAGGAACTTTATGAACTGCTTGAACATGAAGTGATTCCTGAATTTTATACCCGCGACGAGAAGGGCATCCCCACTGCCTGGGTGGCGCGGATGCGGGAAAGCATGGCGCGGTTGACACCGCGATTTTCCGCGAACCGCGCCGTGCGCGAATACACCGAGCAACATTACCTTCCGGCTGCAACGGCCTACCGTCAACGCAGCTGCCGATAAAGGGAGCAGGGCAAGAACATAGTCAATTGGGAACATACTCTGAAAGAGAAATGGGGCACGCTACATTTTGGCGACATGAAGGTACAGACCAATGGCGAATCAGCATATCTTTGAGGTTGAGGTGTATCTCAATGATTTCGATCCGAATGCCGTGCGAGTCGAGCTATATGCCGATGGGATCAATGGCAGCGGTCCGATGCGACAGGAGATGAAGCTGCGTCCGGCCAACTGGCCGAGCGCGTCGGGGGCTACGTTTATAGCGCGTCAGTGTCTGCGGCCCGTCCAGCAACAGATTATACGGCGCGTATCATACCGCACTGCGATGGCGTTGCGATGCCGCTGGAAGACGCTCCTATTCTGTGGCAGCGGTGATTAGATCCCGCAAGGTAAAAGAAGGAATAAAAAAGACCCAATGAAAAAGGCAAAAAACCGAAAAGAATGCACGCCCCAAAGGCCCGAAGTTGTCCATGACAGGCCAGGCCGCAGAAAAGGTGGACGCGGCCACAGATCTGACTACGTCCGAACGGCCTCTGCATGATTATGTGGCAGAGGTTTCGGAGCGGACTGATGTTCGAGTTGGTGTGCCATTGCCACTGGGAACCTATGACACGTGGCGAAGGCGTCAACTTTGCTTTCTTCAGCCGATCACGCCACGCCGCGTTCGGCTGGAGTTGTTTGATCATCCCGAAGATGCCACGGCCGCCAGGGTGATTGATCTGGATCCCGCGCGCAACCGCACTGGTGACGTGTGGCACGTATGGATCAAGGGGATTCGGCCTGGCCAGCTGTATGCCTATCGCGTGGACGGCCCGTATCAACCCAAGGATGGCCATCGTTTCAATTTCAACAAACTTCTTCTCGATCCATTCGCCACAGCGATCTCGAGGTTGCCTGACTTGGGATTTCGGCCCGGCCCGTGGATACGATCCGTCTGGTGCCAGAGGGAGACTTGGAGTGTTCGAAGGTCGATGATGCCGGAGCCATGCCGAAATGCGTATTCACGCAGGAGCATTTTAACTGGCATGAGGACCGTGCCACCCAGACATCCCTGGTCGAAGACGGTCATTTATGAAACCCATGTTCGTGGCTTCACTATCCATCCCAGCTCCGGTGTGGAGCATCCCGGCACGTACCGAGGCCTGATGGAAAAGATCCCCTATTTCAAAGAACTGGGGGTGACGGCTGTGGAACTGATGCCCGTGCAGGAATTCAATGAACACCGAGTGCACGGGAATCAATCCACAAACCGGCAAACCACTCAGGAATTACTGGGGCTATGATCCCGTGGCCTTTTTTGCGCCTAAAGCTTCCTATAGCAGTGCGGGAGGCGTTGGGTCAGCAGAAGCTGGAATTCAAGGAAATGGTCCAGGCCTTTCATAAGGCGGGCATCGAGGTGATCCTGGACGTGGTCTTCAATCACACGGCCGAGGGAAATGAACAGGGGCCGACACTCTGTTTCCGCGGGATTGATAACACGATCTTCTACATGCTGGCGGACGATAAACGTTTTTATAAGGACTACACGGGCACCGGCAACACCATCAATGCCAACCATCCCGTGGTGCGGGACCACATCTTGACCGCGTTGCGCTATTGGGTGGTGGAGATGCATGTCGATGGATTTCGTTTTGACCTGGCTGCGGTGCTCGGCCGGGACGGTACCGGCAAGTTGCTGGCCAATCCCCCGCTTCTCGAACGGATCGCCGAGGACCCGATCTTAAGGGATGTGAAGATCATCGCCGAGGCATGGGACGCCGCCGGTGCGTATGAGGTGGGAAGTTTTTCCGAACGGCGTTGGGCGGAGTGGAACGGCCGGTATCGGGATGATGTCCGGCGATTCTGGCGTGGCGATGATGGGATGCTCGGTTTGTTTGCCAGCCGTATCTGCGGCAGTGCCGACATTTATTCCAAGTCCGGCAAAGGCCCCGAGTGCAGCATCAATTTCGTCACCTGTCACGATGGCTTTACTCTGAATGACCTGGTGAGTTATCGCAACAAGCACAATGAAGCAAACGGAGAAAACAATCATGACGGGACAAACGAGAATTTCAGCGAGAATTATGGCGCTGAAGGCGAGACGGCAGATGCTGCACATCGAGTCCGTCAGAAAACGCCAGATCAAGAACTTCCTGTTGACTCTGTTGATCTCGCGCGGTGTGCCGATGCTGCTCAGGCGGGGACGAATTTCGCCGCACACAAGGCGGCAACAATAACGCCTACTGCCAGGACAACGAAACCAGTTGGTATGACTGGAGACTATCTGGAACAGCATCAGGGAGATTTTCCGATTCACTCGTGGCATGATCGCTTTTCGTCGTGCTCATCCGATTCTGAGTAAGGAGCAATTCTACACGGACGCCGAGATCCACTGGTTTGGCCCGCAAGGAGGATTGCCCAACTGGGCCGACCCGAAATGCAAACAATTTGCCTGCCTGATCCATGAAAATGAGCAAGACAGGCTTTACCTGATGTTCAATGCTGGTACGGAGGAGACCGACTTTGGTTTGCCGCCGCTGCCGCCAGGGTACAGCTGGCATCTCGCGGTAGACACGTCCCGCTCGGCACCGCAAGATTTGTCTGTCGCAGGGGAAGAAACGCTCTTGGACAATTCAACGACCTATCACGTAAAAGCCCGTTCCAGCGCGATACTTCTGGCGCGGAAGCAGGGATCAAACTCGGGAGGGGGTTCCGTATGAATCAACGAGCCTCCGGGATACTGCTCCATCCTACCTCCCTTTACAACCCTTATCCCATCGGCGATCTGGGACCTGCGGCAACTGCCTTTGTGGATTTCATGGCAAAGAGTGGACAGCATTGGTGGCAGATGCTTCCCATCGGCCCAACAGGGGAAGGAAATTCGCCTTACCAGTCACTGTCTGCCTTTGGGGGTAATCCGCTCCTGGTGAGTCCCGATCGGTTGGTTGAGCAGGGTCTGCTTGGCCGCCAGGATATCGCGATTCCCATCTCCAAGTGCGAGGGAAAGGTGAACTATCGCGCGGCGGCACGCTTGAAGCTGCAATGGTTAAAAAAGGCATTCGAACATTTCGAAAAAAACAGGCACGGTGACAGGCAATCTGAGCTCGACGCATTTGCACGCGCGGAGTCTTTCTGGCTTGACGATTTTTCGTTGTTCTCGGCAATCCAGGGGAAAGAGGGCACTTCGGATTGGACCAGATGGAACCAGGAGCTGCGAACCCGCCAGCCAGATGCCGTCATTCGCGCGCAGAAATACTTTGCCAATGACATACGTTACCATCAGTTCGTCCAGTGGCAGTTTTCCGTGCAGTGGAAAGAGTTAAGGGCTTACTGCACGTCCAAAGGAATACGGCTGATCGGCGATGTTCCCCTGTTCGTGGCGCACCAAAGCGCCGATGTCTGGGCTCATCCCGGGCTTTTCAAACTGGATGCCGATGGAAACCCTACGGTGGTCGCGGGAGTTCCTCCCGATTATTTCTCCAAGACCGGGCAGCTGTGGGGTCTCCCCGTGTATCGCTGGGAGGCGCTTCAAGAGCAGCACTACCACTGGTGGATCGAACGCCTGCGGACGGCTTTTGGACGGTTCGATGTCAATCGGCTGGATCATTTCATCGGCTTTGTCCGCACCTATGAAGTGTCTGCACAAGCCAGGACGGCAATGAACGGGCAGTATCAACCTGGCGGAGGCGCTTCCTTTTTCGAAGCCGCCCGCGAAGCCCTCGGGTTATTGCCTTTAATCGCGGATGATCTTGGTGCGACAACACCCGAAGTGGTGGCTTTACTGGATCAATTTCAGATCCCGGGCACACGGGTGCTCCAATTCGAGTTCGGCTCACATCTCGAAACCAATTCAGTTCCACCGGAACAGCATCCGGTGAAATCAGTGATCTATACCGGAACCCATGATAACGACACAACGGCGGGCTGGTATCGAAAGTTGCCAAGCACGCAACGCAAAGCCTTGCAAAAACAGCTGGGAGTAAACGACCGGGAGGTTATCTGGGCTATGATCCGTGAGGCGCTGGCATCGCAGGCCGACACAGCCATCGTTCCTGCACAAGACCTCCTGGAGCTGGGGTCGGAGGCGCGAATGAATTTCCCTGGAATTGCGAAAGGAAACTGGCAATGGCGCCTGAAGGATGGCGCGCTGACCCAGGATCTCGCGCAAAGGCTGCGAAGCCTGACTATAACGTATGAGCGCGCCTGATGAGCGGTGAGCCCCGTCCAACTCCTTGATGTCAGGAAGATGACCCGACGCCACAGATCGCGAAGAGGACCTAGCTAGGCTGCTAAACTAATCAGTCTGGCAAGACTTTCCTTTCTGTTTAATTAGAGTGCGCCCGTTCCGATAGAAATGATTAAACTTTGGAGGGAAAAATGGCAGAAAAATCTCGCACAACGGCAAAGCATCCGGGCATGGGTGCCATACCCAATGCAAAGATGGTAACCTTTCGCGTATGGGCTCCCCATGCCGAAAAGGTTTACGTGACCGGAACCTTCAATGACTGGAGCAAGACCTCAACACCTCTCGTCAGAGAGAAGAACGGTTACTGGTCGACTGACGTGCCAGAGGCAAAAGCTGGGAGATGAGTACCGATATCTGATTCACACCCCTGTCGATTGGAAGCTCCCTCCTCTTTCTCGCATTGACCCTTATGCCAGAAAGGTGACCAACTCGGTCGGCAATGGAGTTATCTATGACCCTAAAGCTTCGACTGGGGTGATGATAACTTTCAAATGGCCACGGGGAATGAGCTGGTCATTTACGAGATGCACGTCGGCACATTTAACGTCAAAGAAGAGGGGCACCCGGGCACGTTCGATAGCGCCATTGAAAAACTTCCCTACCTTCGAGGAACTGGGGATCAATGCCGTGGAAGTGATGCCGGTCACGGAGTTTCCGGGCGACTTTTCGTGGGGTTACAATCCGGCTCATCCTTTTGCCGTCGAAAGCATTTACGGTGGGCCGGATGCGTTTAAGCGATTTGTCAAAGCGGCCCACGAGCATGGTATCGCTGTCATCGTCGATGTCGTTTACAACCACTTTGGTCCATCCGATCTTGATTTGTGGCAGTTTGACGGTTGGAGCGAAAATGAGAAAGGGGGAATTTACTTTTACAATGATCGCCGCTCGCAAACACCCTGGGGCGAGACGCGCCCCGATTATGGCCGGGGCGAAGTGCGCCAATACCTGCGCGATAACGCTCTGATGTGGCTCGAGGAGTACCATGCCGACGGCTTGCGCTGGGACATGATACCCTATATCAGAACATCGAGGGTAATGGCGACAATCCGGCCAATGACATCCCCGAGGGCTGGAGCTTGATGCAGTGGATCAATGAGGAAATCCAAAAACGTTTCCCGGTAAAATCAGCATCGCCGAAGGGATGCATAATAACGCCTGGGTCACCAAAGAGGTGGGGGCGGGCGGCGCGGGCTTCAATGCGCAATGGGATAGCGAATTTGTTCACCCCGTTCGCCGGGCCGTTATCACCCGTGATGATAGCTCACGCGATCTGGGGGCAGTCAGTAAAGCGATCGAGCATCGCTACGATTTGGATGTCTTTCGGCGGGTCATTTATACCGAGTCGCACGACGAGGTTGCCAATGGCCGGGCCCGCGTGCCGGAGGAGATCTGGCCGGGCAAGGTGGACAGCTGGTTTTCCAAGAAACGCTCCACGTTGGGCGGTGCTCTTGTTCTTACTTCGCCCGGCATCCCGATGATTTTTGAAGGGCAGGAGTTGCTGGAAGACCGTTGGTTCCAGGATAAAGTCCCGATCGACTGGTCCCGGGCCGAGGACGAACACGGTATTCTCGGAATGTACCGGGACCTGATCGCCCTGCGGCGCAATCTGTCGGGTGTGACGCGGGGGTTGTGCGGTCAAAATCTCCATCTCTATCATTTTGACGAGGGGGCCAAGATCATCGCTTTCCATCGCTGGGACAAACAAGGCCCGACCGATAGCGTCGTCGTGGTGGTGAATATGACGAATCAAAACCGCGATGGTTATGTCATCGGTTTTCCGCGGGCCGGACTGTGGAAAACGCGATTTAACAGCGACTCCCATAACTACGGCCAAGATTTTGCCAATCATCCCACCCCCGATGTCGAGGCCCATGAGGAAGAAACCGATGGGCTGCCCTGCTCCGGCAAAATCAGTATCGGGCCATACACGGTGGTGATTTTTTCGCAGGATGAATAAGAATCCATTATTGAACACAACTTCACGTGGCACAATTATGCTGAGGGGAGGCTGAATGAAAAAGAGCAATTCAATCATGGCATTGTTTCTGGATATCGGCGGTGTCCTGCTCACCAACGGGTGGGATCATCATGCCCGCAAACGGGCGGCGACGAACTTCAAGCTGGAGTGGGCCGAGATGGAGGATCGGCATCACCTGACCTTCGACACCTACGAGGAGGGAAAGCTCACGCTGGAAGAATATTTGGGTCGGGTGGTCTTCTACCAAAAGCGACCGTTCACCCGGGCTCAGTTTCGGCGCTTCATGTTCGCGCAATCGAAACCTTATCCCCGAGATGATCGAGCTGGTCCGCCGGCTCAAGGCGCGGCACGGATTGAAGATCGCCGTGGTCAGCAACGAAGCGCGCGAACTGAATTCGTATCGGATTCGAAAGTTCAAGCTGGATGGGTTCGTGGATTTTTTTATTTCCTCCTGCTTCGTCCACTTCCGCAAGCCCGACGCGGACATCTTTCGGCTTGCGCTGGACATCGCCCAGGCGCCAGCCGGGCAGGTCGTCTATATCGAGAACACCCCGATGTTCGTCCAGATCGCGGAAGGTTTGGGGATTCGAAGCATTCTTCACACGGATTACAGGTCCACATGCGCGAAACTGGCTTCGTTCGGATTGCAGAATGACGAAGGAGTCATCCATGAAACCAGCTAACCCACGCATCCTGACGATCAATGGCGGCTCGTCGAGCATCAAGTTCGCGCTGTTCGAGGCCGGTGACTCGCTCCGACGGATTCTGGAGGGCGGGATTGAGCGGATTGGACTGCCGGACGCCACCTTTGCAGTGAAAGGCTTCGGACAGGCGGACAACTTCTCGCGGCCGATTGACGGCGCCGGATCACACGGCAGCGGTGGGCGCGCTGATGGATTGGATCGAGGAACGCAGCGGACGTGACGCATTGACCGCGGTGGGGCATCGCGTGGTGCATGGCGGGCCGAAGTATAGCGAGCCGCAGCGAATCACTCCGGAAATGGTTGAGGAGCTGCGCCGGCTCAGTCCATTCGATCCGGAGCATCTGCCGGAGGAGATCCTGTTGACCGAGGCGTTTCATCGCCGATTTCCCGACCTGCCCCAAGTGGCGTGTTTCGACACGGCTTTTCACCATGACCTGCCGCGCGTGGCCCGGTTGTTGCCGATCCCGCGCCGCTACGAAGCGCAGGGGGTGCGGCGGTACGGGTTTCACGGGTTGTCGTATGCGTTTCTGATGGAAGAACTGGCCCGCCTGGCCGGAGCGGAAGCGGCACAAGGCCGGGTCATCCTCGCCCACCTCGGCAATGGCGCGAGCCTGGCGGCGGTGCGTGACGGCAAATCCGTGGACACAAGCATGAGTTTCACCCCGACAGCCGGGGTGCCGATGAGCACCCGCTCCGGCGATCTCGATCCCGGACTGGTTTGGTATCTGGCGCGCACTGAAAAAATGAGCGCGAAGCAATTCAACGAGATGGTCAATTTCCAGTCCGGGCTGCTCGGCGATATCGGAGACCAGTTCCGACATGCGTGACTTGCTCGAGCGTGAAACGCAGGACGTGCGGGCGGCTGAAGCGGTCGCGCTGTTTTGCTACCAGGTCAAGAAATGGATCGGCGCATTCGCGGCGGCGTTGGGCGGACTGGACACGCTGGTGTTCGCTGGAGGCATCGGAGAGAATGCGCCCATGGTCCGCGCCCGGATTTGCGATGGGCTGGGATTTCTTGGAATCGAACTCGAAGAAAAGCGAAACGCGGCGAATGAGGGCGTGATTTCCGCGGCGGCCAGCCGGGTTGCGGTCCGCGTCATTCGCACGGACGAAGAACTCATGATCGCCAAGACGGTTTGCCGCGTTCTCGGATTTGGCATGGCCGGTGAAAAAAGGAATTCGGACCATGCGACGAAATAAATCTCTCGGTCGGATCCGGTTTCGGTGCGCGGTCCCCCCATAGCGAAGCCGCCCCCACCGGCGCAATAAGAGTGTTGGCACCGGTGCAGATCGCGGTGAAACCGATTTCTCAAACACGCTATCAGCTGGGCGACAACAGCGAACAAAATCGAAACTCAAAGAACGAAAGGAGTACTACTATGCTAAACAAAGCCAAAACACTAAAGGGTTACAAATTGAACAGCCTCGACGGGGAAATAGGGAAGGTCAAAGAATTCTACTTCGATGACCAGCACTGGACGATTCGCTATCTGGTCGCCGACACAGGAAACTGGCTTACGGGCAGGCAGGTGTTGATTTCCCCGTATGCGCTGGGCGCTGTGATGAAAGAAGAGCAACACATCGCCATCGATTTGACCAAAAAGCAGATTGAGGACAGTCCATCCTTGAACAGTGACAAGCCCGTCTCGCGACAATTCGAGGAGGCCTACTACGGGTATTATGGATGGCCGATGTATTGGGGCGGCCCATACATGTGGGGACCTTACTTCTCCCTACATTGTGCGTGACCGTGAAAAATGGAGAGAATCCACCCAACATGAGAAAGCAGCTGGGATCCCCATTTGCGCAGCACTCACGATGTGAGTGGCCATCACATCCAAGCCACAGACGGCGAGATTGGCCACGTCGAGGATTTTATCATCGATGACGAGACGTGGGCGATTCGTTATCTAATCATCGATACGCAGAACTGGTGGCCGGGGAAAAAGGTCCTGGTTTCACCGCAATGGATCGAGCGCGTTAGTTGGAGCGAGTCGAAAGTCTTCGTCAATCTTTCCCGAGAGGCCATCAGGCAGTCACCGGAATACACGGAGGGAGTCTCTGCTAACTCGGGATTATGAGACCGCACTGCATCGACATTATAATCGCCAAGGATACTGGGTTGATGAACCGGATACCAAGAAACATTCCCGTTGAAGCAAACACGAGGACGGGCTTTCTTACATGCGTGATTTGCTCGACCGTGAAAGGAGGTGCCGGATGCGAAGACTGATCCATCCGATCAAGGACAATTCACTCTCGATCGCTCTGTTCGCGCTTTACGTCATTTGCATTTCAGCGCAAAGTTTTGCCGGCAGGTTGCTGCAAAACGAGACTCTGGCGGCGCATGGGCAGGCATCGATCGGTTATTGGCATTATCTTTCCACAGGCGCCTTCCTGGAGGGCCTCGCCTCCAATTGGCAGGCCGCCGTCCTGCAGCTTGCCTCGCTGATCGTGTTCAGCAGTTTCCTCTACCAGCGAGGCGCGCCACATTCACGCGATCCGCGCAAGGCGAAAAGCAAGCAAAGGCGGCGTAATGCTGGTCGCTTCACCTGTTTCTACCGCAATTCGCTGCTTTTGTCGTTTTTGCTGCTGTTTGTGCTCTCGCTTGCGCTGCATGTCGTCTTCGGCGCCGACGCCTACAATGAGGAACGCGCGATCGCGGGCCAGCCGCAGATCTCCATCGCTGCATTTCTGTTTTCGGCTAAATTCTGGTCCACAACCTTGCAAACTTGGCAGGCGGAATATCTGGTGATCGTGTTCTATGGCGTGCTCAGCATCTTTCTACGTCAGCAGGACACGGCGGAATCGAAGCCGGTCAATCGAAAAACGAAACAACCGGATAGGCGAACAAGTGAGCGACACTGGCTTCTACGATCCTATGCGAATCCGACCGGTCTGGCGCAGCCGACGCCGTTCATCAGCAAGTTCGAGACGGTCATCGTATAGACCGAACACGAAAAAAGGAGAATTAAAACATGAAGACAAAAAAACTTTCCCCGGAACTGCTCCACAAGATGGACGCCTACTGGCGCGCCGCCAACTATCTGTCGGTCGGCCAGATTTATCTTTACGACAATCCCTTGCTTAAGGAGCCGCTGAAACTGTCGCACGTGAAGCCGCTGGTGGTCGGACACTGGGGCACGACACCAGGCCAGAACTTCATCTATGTGCATTTGAACCGGGTCATCAAGAAGTATGACCTGGATATGTTCTACATCGCCGGTCCCGGTCACGGCGGCCCGGCGATCGTGGGCAACGTTTACCTCGAAGGCACCTGGAGTGAAGTTTATCCGAACATCACCCAGGACGAAGCCGGGCTGAAAAAGCTGTTCAAGCAATTCTCGTTTCCCGGCGGGATTTCCAGCCATGTTGCGCCGACGACGCCGGGGTCGATTCACGAAGGTGGCGAGCTGGGGTATTCGCTCAGCCATGCCTTCGGGGCCGCGTTCGACAATCCCGATCTGATCGTCGCCTGCGTCGTCGGCGACGGCGAAGCGGAAACGGGCCCCTTGGCGACCGCATGGCAGTCCAACAAGCTTCTCGACCCAATTACCGACGGAGCCGTGCTGCCGATCCTGCACCTCAATGGCTACAAGATCAGCAACCCGACCGTCCTGGCCCGCATCGAGCATGAGGAATTGGAGCAATTCTTTCGAGGCTGCGGCTGGACACCCCACTTTGTGGAAGGTGACGAGCCGGAAAAGATGCATCAACTCATGGCCGGCACTTTGGAAAAGGCCATCGAGGACATCCGGCAAATCCAAAGCAATGCGCGGAACAAGAACGACACCACCCGGCCGCGCTGGCCAATGATCGTCCTCAAGTCACCCAAGGGCTGGACGGGACCGAAAGTCGTCGATGGCCTGCAAGTCGAGGGCACGTTCCGAGCGCACCAGGTGCCGCTCCTGGTGGATTCCGAGCATCCCGATCATGTCAAGCAGCTTGAAAGCTGGATGAAAAGCTACAAGGCCGAGGAGTTGTTCGATAAAAATGGCCGACTCATGCCGGAATTGGCCGAGCTGGCGCCGAAGGGCGACCGGCGGATGGGCGCCAATCCCCACGCCAACGGCGGCATTCTGCTGCGCGACCTGCGAATGCCGGACTTCCACGTCCACGCGGTGAATGTGCCTTCGCCCGGCGCCGTTGACGGCCAAGATACGCTCGTGCTGGGTAAGTTCCTGCGTGACGTGGCCAAGCTGAATCAGGATCAGCGCAATTTCCGTATCTTCGGTCCCGATGAGACGCTCTCGAATCTCCTGGGCGCGGTCTTTGAAGTCAACCAATCGTCAGTGGGACGCCCGAGCAGTAAAGAATGATGAATTCCTCGCGCCCGCCGGACGCGTGCTGGACTCGATGCTCAGCGAGCACCAGTGCGAGGGTTGGCTGGAAGGATATCTGCTGACCGGGCGGCATGGGCTGTTCAACAGCTATGAGGCCTTCATTCGCATCGTCGATTCGATGTTCAGCCAGCACGCCAAGTGGCTGAAGGTAACGTTGGAACTGCCCTGGCGCCGGAAGATCGCCTCGCTGAACTATCTGCTCGCCTCCCACGTCTGGCAGCAGGATCACAACGGCTTCACGCACCAGGATCCCGGTTTCCTCGACCACGTCATCAACAAGAAGGCCGATATCGTGCGCATTTACCTTCCGCCCGATGCCAACTGCCTGTTGTCGGTCTTTGATCACTGCCTGCGCAGCCGGCACTATGTGAACGTGGTGGTTGCGGGAAAACACGCCCTGCCCCAATGGCTGACCATGGACGCGGCGGTCGTGCATTGCACGGAAGGAATCGGCATCTGGCAATGGGCCAGCAACGACCAAGGCGCCGAGCCGGACGTGGTAATGGCCTGTTGCGGAGACACGCCCACGCTGGAGATTCTGGCTGCTGTTTCCATCCTTCGCAAGCATCTGCCCGATCTGAAAATCCGGGTGATCAATGTCGTCGATCTCATGAAGCTGCAGCCGCAAACCGAGCACCCGCACGGGCTGAGCGAAAAGGATTACGACTCGCTCTTCACGAAGGACAAGCACATCATCTTCGGCTTTCATGGATACCCCTGGCTGGTCCACCGGCTGACCTACCGCCGGACCAACCGCAACCTGCACGTCCGTGGATACAAGGAAGAGGGCACGATCACGACGGCCTTTGACATGAGGGTGCAGAACGATCTGGACCGGTTCCACCTGGTGCAGGACGTGGTCGATCGGCTACCGCAGTTGGGCGCCAAGGGGGCCTACCTGAAGCAGATGGTGCAGGACAAGCTCATCGAGCACAAGCAGTACATCGATAAGCACGGCCAAGACTTGCCGGAAATTCGGAACTGGAAGTGGAACGACTAAAGAATGGAGACCCTCCGAAACGTATCGAGACCGGTCGAAAGAAGCTCTCGTTTCAGGCTCGTCTTTTAAGTTGGACTGAAAGTTTGATACAATTGAAAGAAGGGAACAATGATGTGTGTTGGCATCGCTGCAGACCATGGTGGATTTGAGTTTAAAGCGCCACTGACTGCGGCCCTTAAGGCCGCCGGTTATGAGGTGGCCGGCTTCGGCGCCCATGAGGCAAAATGGGCGATTTGGAAAGAGGGACCTCATAAATAAACCAGCGCGAACAACGCGGCCCGACATACGTTCCATCGCGGATTTGGAGGAGCATCGGTACATGATGCTGAAGATAAACAGAGAAGCCAAGCGCGAATTGAAAAAGAAGAAAAGCATTTTATGCAAAGTATGGAGATAATTCCGTCAATACTCGCGGCCGATTTTACGAATCTCGGCAAAGAGATTAAAAAAGTAGAAAGGGCAGGATGTTCGAGCCTGCACCTGGATGTGATGGACGGGCATTTTGTGCCGAACATCTCTATCGGCCCTGTAGTGATAAAGGCGATAAGAAAATATACCGACCTTTATCTTCAGACGCATCTCATGATCGATCATCCGGAACGATATGTGGCGGATTTTAAAAGAGCCGGTTCTGATTGCATAATTATACATCAGGAAGCATGCCGGAATTTCAGAAAGGCCGTGGAGATGATAAAGGGGCTGAAAGTGAAGGCCGGTATATCGCTAAGGCCGAAGACGCCGCCCGATACCATCAAAGATATCATTGATAAGATGGATATGGTCTTGATCATGACCGTTGAACCGGGCTTCGGTGGACAGACATTTATAAGGGGCTCAGAAAAAAAAGTAGCGGCGGTTAAAGCAATGTTATATCAAAAAGGCCTTGATATATCTATAGGAGTGGATGGCGGAATAAATAATAATACTATACCGCTGGTCGTTAAGGCTGGAGCCACCAATCTTATAGCCGGAAGCGCAGTATTCAAGGGGGATGTTATGAAAAACATACGCGATCTTCGCGAAAAAGCTTATGAGGCAGTACGCGAAACGCTTAGCGTGAAGGAGAAATGATGCGCATCGGCATAGCTGCAGACCACGGCGGGTTCGAGTTGAAAGTGCAACTGACCGCGGCCCTCAAGGCCGCCGGTCATGAGGTGGTGGACTTCGGCGCCCATGAGCTGGTTCCGGGAGATGACTACCCGGATTTCGTGGTGCCCCTGGCCAGAGCGGTGGCGAGGTGTGAGATCGCCCGGGGCCTGGCTATCTGCGGCAGCGGGGTAGGAGCTTGCGTTGCGGCCAACAAGGTGCCCGGCGTGCGGGCGGCGTTGATCACGGATCCCTTCTCCGCTCATCAGGGAGTAGAGGACGACGACATGAACGTCATGTGTCTGGGCGGCCGGGTCACCGGATATGCTCTGTCCTGGGATTTGGTCCAGACGTTCCTGAACGCCCATTTCAAGGGGGCCGAGCGGTTCAAGCGCCGCCTTGCGAAAATAGCGGAGCTGGAAAGCAAGGAGATGAAGTTATGAAAGACAACCCCTTGAGGAAACTGGGAACGCTCGGCCAGTCAATATGGCTCGACTACATCAGGCGCGATCTGATCGTAAGCGGCGAGCTCCGGCGTCTGATTGAAGAGGACGGACTGCGGGGGATGACCTCGAATCCCTCTATCTTTGAGAAGGCGATCGCGGGCAGCCATGATTACGATCAGGATATTCGGGTCATGGCGCTTGAGGGAAAAGGCGTCAAGGCAATCTATGAAGCTCTCAGCCAGCGAGACGTTCAGAGTGCGGCTGATGAGTTCCGGCCTCTGTACGACAGGACTGAAGGAATGGATGGATATGTTAGCCTGGAGGTCAATCCCCACCTGGCGCACGACACCAGGGGCACAATGGAGGAAGCCCGGCGGTTATGGGCCGCCCTGAACCGGCCCAACGTCTTCATCAAGGTGCCGGCGACGGCGGAAGGGCTGCCCGTCATCCGGCAACTCATCAGCGAAGGAATCAACATCAACGTGACATTGCTCTTTGGGATTCCCCGTTATCGGCAGGTTGTGGAAGCTTACCTTGCGGGCGTCGAAGCGCGGGCGACCGAATCGAAGCCGGTAAAGACTGTGGCCTCGGTGGCCAGCTTCTTTGTGAGCCGCATTGATGCGCTGGTGGATCCGCTGCTGGAAAAACAAATCACCCAAGGCGGTGAGGATGCCGACTTAGCAAAAAAGTTGCGTGGGCAAGTTGCTATCGCCAGCGCCAAGACAGCCTATCAAGTCTACAAGGAAATTATCAATAGTGATCGGTTCAGAAAATTAGCTGCTAAGGGAGCTCTCACCCAGCGGCTGCTCTGGGCCAGCACCAGCACGAAGAACCCAGAGTACAGCGATGTGAAATATGTCGAAGCGCTCATCGGCCGGGACACGGTCGACACGGCTCCGGTCGAAACCCTCGACGCTTACCGCAACCACGGAGAACCGAAAGATCGTATCGAACAAGAGGTCGTGAAGGCTCGCTGGATATTAGACCACTTGCCGAAACTTGGCATTAGCATCGACAAGGTGACGCAACAGCTTGAGGATGAAGGCGTTGAAAAATTCAGCAAATCCTTTGATAAATTAATGGCGACCTTGGAGAAAGCGGTGCAAAAGTAAAACCGGGAAATGAGCGGATATATATAAGGGCTCGCTATGCAAAGCGTATCGGAAATGAATGCACAAGAGCTTATGGACACTGCGAGGGCACTGGTCGTTGGCGATAAGGGTCTGCTGGCCATGGATGAAAGTAATCCAACCTGCAATAAACGATTTGCTTGGTTGGGGATTCCCCAGACCGAGGAGGCCCGGCGCGCTTGGCGGGAGTTGATTGTGACCACGCCCGGCCTCGGGGAGTCCATCAGTGGCGCGATCCTCTATGACGAGACGATCCGCCAGCAGAAGAAAGATGGCGCTCCTTTTATTAAAGTCATCGCCGATGCGGGAATCATTCCCGGCATCAAAGTTGACATCCGTGCAAAGGACATGGCAGGCCATCCTGGAGAGAAAATTACTGAAGGCCCTGGATGGATTACGCGACCGCCTGGCTGAATACTCTCACATGGGCGCCCGTTTCGCTAAGTGGCGGGCGATGATTGCCGTGGGCGACGGCATTCCCAGTCAAGGCTGCATCGAGGCCAACGCGCAAGCATCGGCCCGCTATGCCGCGTTGTGCTAGGAAGCCGGACTGGTCCCCGTCGTCGAGCCGGAAGTGCTCATGGACGGCGGGCATACACTGGACGGTACTTCGATGTGGCGGAGGAAGTCCTGCGGACGGTTTTCATGCGAGCCGTCCCCGCCGTCGTTCCGGGGATTACTTTCTTGTCGGGCGGTCAATCCGGTGAATTGGCCTTGGCCTGTTTGAATGCCATGAATGTCAGGTTCAAGTCGCGATTGCCCTGGGCCTTGGCGTTTTCGTTTGCCCGCGCCATCCAGCAGCCGGCTTTGGAAATTTGGAAAGGCGAGGAAGCCCACGTGTTGGCGGCACAGCAAGCTTTGTATCATCGAGCCAGGTACAATCGGGCTGCGCGACGCGGCGAATACAATGCCGCAATGGAAAGGAGCTCAGTATGACAACAGGAACCCCCCAACTCACCACACTCACGGCATGGCAGGCCCTCGAAGCCCATTACCCGAAAGTCCGGGAGTTGCACCTTCGGAAGCTCTTCGCGGACGATCCCAAACGAGGGGAACGCATGACAGCTGAGGCCGTCGGAATTTACTTTGACTATTCGAAGCATCGCATCACCGACGAGACACTCAGACTCCTTTTGCAATTGGCGCAGGAGTCTGGCCTGCGGGCTCGCATCGATGCCATGTTTCGGGGCGAGAAGATCAACGTCACGGAGAAGCGGGCCGTTCTGCACGTTGCCCTGCGCGCTCCCAAAGGGCAATCCATCATCGTGGACGGCGAAGATGTCGTGCCTAAGGTCCACGCCGTGCTGGACAAGATGGCCGACTTCTCCACCCGGGTGCGCAGTGGGGAGTGGAAGGGCCACACCGGCAAGCCGATCCGCAACATCATCAATATTGGCATCGGTGGGTCTGATCTGGGGCCGGTGATGGCATATGAGGCATTGCGGCATTACAGCCAGCGCGACCTGACCTTCCGCTTCGTCTCCAACATCGACGGCACCGACTTCGCCGAGGCCACCCGTGACCTCGATGCTGAGGAGACACTGTTCATCATCTCGTCGAAGACCTTTACGACTCTGGAGACGATGACCAACGCGCACACGGCCCGCGACTGGGCCCTCAAGACTTTGAAGCATCCCGCTGCTGTTGCCAGGCATTTCGTCGCGGTCTCGACCAACGTCGGGGAAGTGGCTAAGTTCGGCATCGACACCGCAAATATGTTCGAGTTTTGGGATTGGGTCGGCGGGCGGTACTCAATGGAGTCGGCGATTGGCCTTTCGACAATGATCGCCATTGGCCCCGAAAATTTCCGTGCCATGCTCGACGGTTTCCACCAGATGGACGAGCATTTCCGTACTGCCCCTTTCGAGCGCAACTTGCCGGTGCTCATGGGGCTTTTGGGCCTCTGGTACAATAACTTCTTCGGTGCACAGACCATCGCGGTTCTTCCGTATGAGCAGTACTTGAAACGCTTCCCAGCTTACCTCCAGCAGTTGACGATGGAGAGCAATGGCAAGCACGTCAAGCTTGATGGATCTGAAGTCGTCGGCCAAACCGGGCCAATCTACTGGGGGGAGCCGGGTACCAATGGCCAGCATTCCTTCTACCAACTGATTCATCAAGGGACCAAACTCATCCCCTGTGACTTCATCGGATTTGTTCAGCCGCTTAACCCTCTCGGTCGCCACCACGACTTGCTCTTGGCCAACGTGTTTGCCCAGGCAGAGGCGCTGGCCTTTGGCAAAACGCCGCAGGAGGTCCGAGCCGAGAACACGCCAGCATGGCTGGTGCCGCACCGAACCTTCGAGGGCAACCGTCCGTCCAGCACAATCCTCTTGGAACGATTGAGTCCGGTGGCGCTGGGGAAGCTTGTCGCATTGTACGAACACAGTGTCTTCACTCAAGGAGCCATTTGGGGCATTGACTCATTTGACCAATGGGGGGTCGAACTGGGGAAGGCGCTTGCTGTGCGCATCATCTCCGAACTTGAGACTGGTGCCAAGGGCCAACTCAATCACGATAGCTCAACCAATATCCTGATCCGGCGCTACAGGAGATCCAAGGAGCTGTTGCATGGACAATAAAACCAGTGCCCGGATGTCGGTGTGACCGTGCGGTACGCGGCGGTGTTGCGGATGTAGGGTTTGGCAACCATGAACCATAGGTCAGAAGAGACCAAGGAAGTGGTCGTTGAGAAGGGCCTGGAGCCCTGAAGATATGGTGTGAGAAACGGCTACCCGGCTTTTACGCAGCTTTCGCGGGCCGAGATGGCTTTAACGTGAAATGAACCAAAGGAGTCCAAAGTGTCCATCCAACTCAATGAAGAAAACGGCGGGAAGATTCTCTTCGTTCACGTCAGCGGGAAGTTGGTAAAGGCGGATTACGAGCAATTTGTGCCTGAGTTCGAGCGACTCGTCCAGCAGCACGGAAAGTTGCGCGTGCTGTTCGATATGACCGGCCTCCACGGCTGGGAAGCCGGTGCGCTATGGGAGGATACCAAGTTCTCAATTAAACACTTCGCCGACATAGAGAGGATCTCGATGGTCGGGGAAAAGAGGTGGCAGCACGGCATGGCGACGTTCTGCAAGCCGTTCACGAAAGCGACGATCCGATACTTCGATCACACCGACGCCGCTGCCGCGCGGAAGTGGTTGGGCGAAGCGTAGCGGCTTCGGTCGCGAACGAAACGAATGCAACGCCTCGATGCCAAGGACATGAGCATGACAACAAGTATTCCGCAACTCCGAAACCTGCGGCATAGGAAAGACAGGAGGAATACCCATTATGGAACCTAAGACCGACCAGCCCAAGGCTCCCGAATCGAAGCCGGGATCGAAGCCAAATGCGAAGGACGATTTGAAATCCCTTCCCATGCCGGAACTGCAGGCAAAGTTGGGGTCGTCGCCAGACGGCCTCAGTCAAGCCGAGGCGCAGAAACGGCTGACTCAATATGGGCCTAACGAGATTGAAGAAAAGAAAACCAATCCGTTCCTGAAATTCCTCAGCTATTTTTGGGGTCCTATCCCGTGGATGATCGAAGCGGCGGTGATCCTTTCGGCGGTAGCCCGGCATTGGCCGGACTTTGGAATCATCCTCCTACTGCTTCTGGCCAACGCCGTGATCGGATTCTGGGAAGAACGCCAGGCGGGCGACGCCATCGCCGCGCTGAAGGCCAAGCTGGCAATCAAGGCCCGGGTAAAACGTGATGGGAAGTGGGTCACCCCGGCGTCGCGCGAGTTGGTGCCGGGCGACGTCATCCGCATGCGTCTGGGCGACATCGTGCCTGCTGATGCGCGCTTGCTGGCGGGCGATCCGGTGGAGGTGGATCAGTCCGCGCTGACGGGAGAGTCGTTGCCCGCCACGCGAAAACCAGGCGAGTCGGTGTTCTCGGGTTCGATCATCCGCCAGGGCGAAATTGGCGCGATGGTGTACGCCACCGGTGCGAACACCTACTTCGGCAAGACCGCGCAACTGGTGCAGGAAGCGCACACCGTCAGCCATTTTCAAAAGGCGGTTTTGAAGATCGGCAATTACCTGATCATTTTGGCGGTGGCTCTCGTGGCAGTGATTATTACCGTCGCGCTCTTCCGCGGCGATCCGATCCTCACCACGCTTCAGTTCGCATTGGTGTTGACCGTGGCGGCGATTCCCGTGGCGATGCCGACCGTGTTGTCGGTGACCATGGCGGTCGGTTCGCGCCTGCTCGCCAAGAAGCAAGCGATTGTGAGCAAGCTGGTGGCCATCGAGGAATTGGCGGGTGTGGACGTGCTGTGCGCGGACAAGACCGGTACCCTGACCCAGAATAAGCTGACGCTGGGCGATCCCTTCAGTCTGGATAATGCCAATGCCGGGCAAGTCATCCTAAACGCCGCGCTGGCGTCGCGTGCGGACAATAACGACACCATTGACCTGGCCGTCCTGGGGGGATTGAAAGACAAAGAGGCCTTGAAAGGCTACCAGGCGGTCCACTTCCAGCCCTTCGATGCCGTGCATAAGCGTACCGAAGCCACCGTCAAGGACAAAGAGGGAAAGACGTTCAAAGTGACCAAGGGCGCTCCGCAGGTGATTTTGGAATTGTCTGCCAATGCAGGGCAGGTGAAGCCCGCCGTCGAGAAGGCGGTCAACGAATTCGCGGCGCGCGGCTTTCGTTCGTTGGGTGTGGCGCGGGCCGAGGGCGACGGGCAGTGGCAGTTTCTTGGTGTGTTGCCCCTGTTCGACCCGCCGCGGGAAGATGCCAAGGCAACTATCGCGACCGCGCTTGCGATGGGCGTAAAGATCAAGATGGTTACGGGCGATGCCCTGGCCATCGCCAAGGAAACCGCCAAAAAGTTAGACATGGGCACAAATATCCTCGACGCCGGCGGCTTGGGCGACTCGAAGCATGATGAGACCACAGAGGTGGCCGAGTCCATCGAGAAGGCCGACGGTTTCGCCCAAGTGTTCCCCGAACACAAGTTCCACATCGTGGATGTCCTGCAAAAGCGCGGCCACATCGTCGGCATGACGGGCGACGGGGTGAACGACGCCCCCGCGCTGAAGAAAGCCGACTGCGGCATCGCCGTCTCGGGCGCGACGGACGCGGCACGGGCGGCGGCGGCCATCGTGCTGATGACGCCCGGCCTGTCGGTGATTATTGACGCGGTCAAGGAGAGCCGAAAAATCTTCCAGCGGATGAACAGCTATGCCATATACCGCATCGCCGAGACGTTGCGCGTGCTGTTCTTCATGACGCTGGCGATTCTGGTGTTTAACTTTTATCCGGTGACCGCCGTGATGATCGTGATGCTGGCGTTGCTTAACGACGGGGCGATCCTGTCCATTGCCTATGACAACGTTCATTACAAGGACAAGCCCGAAGCATGGAACATGCGTATGGTGCTGGGGATCTCCACGGTGCTGGGTGTCATCGGGGTCGTGTCCGCATTCGGCCTGTTTTTTCTTGGTGAGCGCGTCTTTCATTTCGATCGTGTGCACGTCCAGACGCTGATGTATTTGAAGCTGTCCGTAGCGGGACATCTGACGATCTTCCTGACGCGCACGCGCGGCCCGTTCTGGTCCATACGTCCCGCGCGGATTTTGCTGCTGGCGGTGTTCGGCACGCAACTGGTGGCGACTCTGATAGCGGTTTATGGGTTGTTTATGACACCCCTCGGCTGGGGCTGGGCACTGTTCGTTTGGGGCTATGCGCTTGTGTGGTTCCTTATCAACGACCGCCTGAAACTGCTCGCGTATCGGATTTTTGATCCCGCCAAAGTCGAGCCTAAGCTTGAAGCCAAAGCTGAACCTAAAGCTGAAACCAAAGTTGAACCTAAGCCGGAAGCCAAAGCTGAACCTAAGCCCGAAGCCAAAGCCGAGCCTACGGCTAAGCTGGAAGCTAAAGCTGAACCTAAACCCGAAGCCAAGACACCGTCAGATTTGACGCAGCAGATCGCCAAGCGAGCATATGAACTCTTCGAGAAGCGAAGCCGCAAGGACGGTCCAGCAGTTCAGGACTGGGAGAGGGCGGAGCAGGAGATTCGGAAAGATGAAGCTAAACCTGCTGAACCTAAACCTGAAGTCAAGGTTGAGCCGAAGCCTGAAGCCAAAGCTGAATCTAAGCCTGACAAAGATGAACCTAAATCCGAAGTCAAAGTCGAAGCAAAGCCTGAAACCAAAACTGAACCTAAGCCTGAAGCTAAAGCCGAACCTAAACCTGAAGTCAAAGCTGAGGAAAAGCCTGAAGCCAAAGCTGAACATAAGCCCGAGGCCAAAGCCAAGACACCGTCCGATTTGACGCCGCAGATCGTCAAACGAGTTCATGAACTCTACGAGGAACTGGGGCGCAAGGATCTTCAAGCAGTTGAAGACTTGGAGAAGGCGGAGCGGGAGACTCGGAAAGATGAAGCCGAAGCCGAGGCTAAGCCTCAAGCAAAAGCAAAGGCTAAGCCTGAAGCAAAAGCAAAGGCTAAGCCTGAAGCCGAGGAGAAGTCATGAGCGGACACTACGGCGAGCCTTCGCCGAAAGATATGCGGAGCGGGGGATTTCCAATCCGTCGTTCGCACCATGAAGGCCGTGGCCGCATTGAGCATCGGACAATACGGGAACTCGGCGCGCGTTTGGCCAACTACTATCGCCCTGTGGAGATGAGGTTGGGCGCATGGACAAAACATGTCGACGCGAGCTGGCAGAACTTCCCTGGCCGACGGGAAACTTGCCCGAGGTCATGGGCGGCGGCACCGCGACCTTGCGGGCGCTCGTCCGCGAATATCTATTCGTCTCGCTTTTCCGGGCGTGCGCCGAATCCCTCGCGAGCGAGAACGCGAGTCGCTTGGCGGCGATGCAACGCGCCGACAAAAATATCGACGAATTGCTGGAGGACCTCAACGGAAAATTCCATCGTTTGCGCCAGAGTGGCATCGACGAGGAGCAGTTCGACGTCATCTGCGGCATCGAAGCGCTGAGCGCGGAGGAAAAATAAATGACTGATTTTAATGATTTTCAAAAGCCATTGGCTGAAGGAGAGGCGGCTCAGTTTAATTTTCTCGACCCCTTGGAAAAAGACGTGGAAATGAACAAGATCCAAACGGAGGCAGCACGAGCTGATCACTTGAAGAATAATCCGGCCATCCCCGCCTACCAGGCCATACAGAAATATGTCGAGAAGTTTGAGGCGCAACTAGACAACGAGCATGAGGTAGGGGTGGCACTTGCCTTTTTCGGCGGTAATGTATTTTTTCACGCTGAAAAAATTGAATGTTCTCCTTCAAACATAATTACGTTCTACGGGACTACCGAAGAGGGAGAGAAACTTCAGTTGATTCAGCATGTGTCTCAACTGAATTTTCTGCTAAAAAAAGCGAAGAAAACGGAAGAAAAAGCGCGCCGTATTGGGTTTATATGGGAAGAAACAGCACAGAGTCGAGAAGGGTGACAACCAGTCGTATGATAAAAATATTCAAACGCCGTGTTTTGCGTTATTTTATTGGCATAGTTCCCACCGCTTGTGCCAGAGCGGCATCGACGAGGATCTGTTCGATGTCATCTCCGGCTTCGAAACGCTGAGCGTAGAGGAAAAATAATGCGCATTGGCATAGCTGCTGATAGTGCTGTGCAGCGGGCGTTGCCGAAAGAATGAAGATGAATATCAATGTTACCAATTTCCGCAAACTTTTCTGGAGAAAATAACATGACTAATAAACAAACACAGCAACAGTATGAAATCGGCATGGTCGGCCTGGGCGTCATGGGGCGCAATCTCGTGCTGAACATGGCCGACCACGGCTTTTCGGTGGCGGGTTATGACAAGGACCAGACCAAGGTCGAGGCCCTGCGGAAGGAATCACAGCAAGCGCGACGTTCGCGGCGCGGCGGATATCAAGGAGTTCATCGCTCTGCTCCGCCAACCGCGCGCGGTCATGATGCTGGTGCCCGCCGGCGCTCCGGTGGATTCGGTCATCAAGGATTTGTTGCCGCACTTGGACAAGGGCGATCTCATCATCGATGCCGGCAACTCCTACTTCAAAGACACCGACGTGCGCGCCCGCAACCTGACGGCGAAAGGCATCCAATTCCTCGGCGTGGGCGTGTCGGGTGGCGAAGAAGGCGCGCGTCACGGACCGAGCATCATGCCCGGCGGGCCGAAAGAGGCCTACGAGCGGGTCCGCCCCATCTTTGAAGCGGCCGCTGCGAAGGTCAACGGCGATCCGTGCGTGACCTGGCTGGGCCCCGGATCGGCCGGGCATTTCGTGAAGATGGTCCACAACGGCATCGAGTACGGCGTCATGCAACTGATCGCCGAGACCTACGACCTGATGAAACGCGGTCTGGGCTTGAACGACGATGAACTGCGATGACGTCTATGCTTCATGGAACAAGGGCGAACTCAACGGCTATCTGGTGGAGATCACCAGCCATATTTTCTCCAAACAGGACGAGAAGACCGGCAAGCGGCTGATCGACGAAATCCTCGACGTGGCCAAACAGAAAGGCACCGGCATGTGGACCTCGCAAAGCGCGATGGAACTGCAAGTGCCGATCCCGACGATCGACCTGGCGGTCGCGATGCGGGACTTGTCCGTGTTCGCGAAGGAACGCGAGCAGGCCAGCGCGATTTATCAGCGATCCATCGCGGCGCTTCACCGGCGACCGCGACGCCTTCCTCACGCAACTGGGCCGCGCGCTTTTTGCCGGGATGATCATCATCTACGCGCAAGGCATGGCGCTTTTGGCGGTTGCTTCGGACAAATACAAGTATCACCTCGATCTTGAAGCCGTGGCGCGGATCTGGCGGGGCGGCTGCATCATCCGCGCCGCGTTGCTGGAAGACATCTGCGCGGCGTTTCGCGCGAGGCGCGATCTGCCGAATTTGCTGCTGGATCCCAACTTGTCGCGCAAGGTCATGGAGCATCAGGAAGATTTGCGCCAGGTGGTATGCCAGGCGGCCGAGTCGGGAGTGCCGGCCCCGGGGTTGATGGTTTCGTTGGGTTATCTCGACGCCTATCGCAGCGCCTGGCTGCCGGCCAATCTCATCCAGGCCCAGCGCGACTATTTCGGCGCCCACACCTATGAGCGGATCGATGCCAAGGGCACGTTTCACACGGAATGGGAGAAAGAATGAGAATCATGAAAACGAATGACCAACTCGAACCGACCGTGTTCGTCATTTTTGGCGGAGCCGGTGACCTGACCTGGCGGAAACTCGTGCCGGCCTTGTTCGACCTCTCCCAGGACCGAAGCATGCCCGCTGATTTTGCGATCATCGCGGTGGATCGCGTTGACATGAGCGACGAAAAGCTGCGCAGGCGTCTTCACGACGGCGTCAAGAAGTTCTCGCGCCATGGCAACAGCGAAAGCCGGCGACTGGAACGAGTTCGCCAGGCATATCCGCTACCAGCAGGGCGATTTCAAGAAGCCGCAGACCTATACGGCCTTGGGCGAACAATGCGCGAAGCTGGAAAAGGAATGGGGCGCCAAAGCCCACCGCATTTTTTACATGGCCACGCCGCCGAGCATGTTCGGCGAAATCCCAAAATACCTCGGCAAGGCCGGACTGGCGCGCGACCGGGAATGGGCGCGGATCGTGATCGAGAAACCGATCGGCTATGACCTGGAATCCGCCCGCGCCCTGAATGCCATCCTCGCCGCCAATTTCGAGGAATCCCAGATCTTCCGCATCGACCATTATTTGGGCAAGGAAACGGTGCAGAACATTCTGGCCTTCCGCTTTGCCAATCCGCTCTTCGAGCCGATCTGGAACCGGCGTTACGTGGACTATGTGACCATCACCGTGGCCGAAGAGGTGGGCGTCGAGCATCGCGGCGGCTATTACGACCAAGCGGGAGCGCTGCGCGACATGGTGCAGAATCACCTGATGCAACTGCTCTGTCTGGTGGCGATGGAACCGATGGTTTCCTTCGAAGCCGACGAGATTCGCAACAAGAAAGTGGATGTGCTCCACGCCGTTCGGCCGATTCACCGAGACGCCGTCCATCAATGCGCCGTGCGCGGGCAGTATGGCAAGGGCTGGATCGGCGGCAAAAAAGTGCCCGGCTTATCGCGAAGAAGAAGGCGTGTCGCCCGATTCCCAAACCGAGACGTTTGCGGCGTTGCAGGCTGTTCGTGGACAACTGGCGCTGGCAGGACGTGCCGTTTTATCTGCGCACCGGGCAAACGCCTGCCCCGGCAGGTTTCGGAAATCGCCATCCAGTTTCGCGCGGTGCCGCATCAGTCGTTTCCAGCCGAGGCCACCCTCGATTGGCAGTCCGTCCCGCCTGGTCATGTCGATCCAGCCCGACGAAGGCATCGTGCTGCGCTTTCAGGCAAAACACCCCGGGCCGAAGATGCATCTGCGCCCGTGGACATGCGGTTCAATTATCAGGAAGGCTTCGCTGCCCGATCGCCTGACGCCTATGAAACGTTGCTCTGGGACGTGATGAAGAACGACGCCACTTTGTTCATGCGCGCCGATCAGGTGGAGGCGGCTTGGCGATTGTTGATGCCGGTGCTCGAGGTCTGGGCGGCAGCTCCGCCCAGTGATTTTCCCAATTACGCCGCCGGCACCTGGGGACCGGAGGATGCTCAGGGTCTGCTTGCTCAAGGACACAGTTGGCCGTTGCCTGCCGAATTGGTGGTGCATTGCAAGAAGAAGGGAAAGAATTCGTGACTCGATCTAGTACGCAATATTCTATCGCATGAGAATTCTAGGCATCTACATCGGTGGCACACACGTGAAGGTGTCGGCCACCGGCCACACAGAATATGTGGAAATCTCTTCGGCAATGCTGAAAAAGTGATAGGAAATGACAGAACGTGGATTTCAAAATCCTTTTCAGGCCAACGCGCCAGGAGTTGTAAGTACCCGCTTGGCCTAGTACTTGGATGGTTATACAGGCGAAGGTCTGTCCATGGTTTCAGGCAAGATTATCAGTAGGAGATCACTTTCCGGCGGGTATGGTGTGAAAAGAATGCGCCCAGCTGAACTACGGAGATAACAATTTCTGAATGTACTGTTGGTGTTTCGTGGATCTGCAACTACAACAACTACAGGAAGATATATATAGGTAGAGCATGAAGTTAATCCTCCCCATTTAATTATAAGGGATGGTGCACTTTCAATCTACCCAAAACAGAAACCTCCTGCTAAGAATTAGTTTATCCGGAACTAAATTCAAGAGACAGGAGGCTTCTATGAACTGCATTAATGATAGCAGACGTGAGCAGTTTATGCATACAGAAAGGAGAGGATGACCCATGGTAGACCGTGAAATCATGCAGGAAATCGAGGAGTTGAAAAAACAATTGCTGGCACTCGAGGCAGCTAAAGGCCATGCAGGCCCGCAGGACTCCTCGGAGGAGCCAGAACAAAGACCGCGGGAAGAGACCGGCGGTGAGGCGGGGACATGGCTCCGTGACTTGATCAAACAGGCTGAGGGACTGATTGGCGGTCTGGACCTTCAGTTCAAGGACGTGCCGGCTAAGACAGCGCTTATTATCTTTGCGCTTGGTGTCCTGACAGGTCGGCTGCTCAGCCGGAGGGAGTAACCGTATGGATAATTTCCTTGTAAAGATGCGCCTCTTACTGAAGTCAGAGATGATTCTGCTGCGCCTTCAACTGCGTCGCACCGTCCAGCAGGCTGCGTTCTACATCGCCGCCGCTCTTCTGGCCGTCCTGGCCGTGGGCATGCTGAATATCGCCCTCTATCTGTATCTCGCACCGCATCTTGACAATGCCAGTGCTGCTCTTGTCGTTGCCATAGTCGATATCGTGCTGGCCGTGGTGGCGGTCGTTGTTGCCGGACGTCTGCACCTCGGTCCCGAAGTTGATGCCGCAAGGGACTTACGCGAGGCTGCGATGGCACATCTTGCTGCCGAGGCGGAGCGTGTTAAGACCCAGATCGTAGAAATACAGGACGATATAAAGCGGATTCGTACTGCAGTGACCGGCTTTATGAACTTTGGCAGTATCAATCTTGCCTCGTTTTACCAATGGTTGCCGGTGCTGCTCCGCTTTATATTGCGGCGAAAGGACCCATAAGATTTAGTGTACGACAAAAAGAGGAATTCCTGAACAACGAAGAATAAATTATACAAATGGGAAGATAATCAGAGGAAATAGAGTAGATGGCTCAGTAGGCGGTTTGTAGCCGTCTGCTGAGCCAAATTATGGTGAACGATGGGATGATAAGCTTCACTTAGATACTCCTGTTATCTCTGGGAGGCAGACGTCGACAAAAAATAAAGGGTATTTAAATGGGAGAGTACTCTCTTGTTCAGGAGGTGAAGTCTATGGAGTCACAGGGCAATGAAGAGCGGGGAATGCGCTTCTTTGTCACGATGGCAGCACTCGTGGTCATTATCTGGGGAAGCCGTGCCGTGGATTTCTTTGTTCATGTGCAATCTTCACTTTGGTTTCTTCGCAACCATTGCTAAGCTCACACGAGCGAACCAGTATAATTACTGAGCGTTCCCGGACGAACTTCGGCATAAAAAATGTATCGACGTTTTTCCAGTTGGAGCGGGCATGCCGACTTATAAACAGTTTGTCAAGTCGTTGGTGACCATCCATTTGTTCACCGCATGGGGAAAGGATTATCCCATACGTACGTTCAGTATTCTACACGGAACGGGATAGAAATACCGATTCCCGCCAAGTTGGTGAATATTGGGCGAAACTACTCAGCGCGTTGTTTGAGTCCTGACTGTCCGGGAATAGAATCAATATTTCGACCCACATCGCCGAAATCAGCGTCCACCTCGATGTGAATAGCCGCAACGCTCGGGCAGTGGCAGCGGATATAGACAAATGCTCTTAGTCTGCCAATTAGGCAAGGTGAAACGTTCAAATGGCGCTGAGATAAAGTAAAGTACCTTAAGAAGCACGTGGATTCCATGGAGCGATGTTTAAAGAAGGACTTAATGCCGTGGATACGTCTGCATTCAAAACGTAGTTTCTTCACTCAAACTACCGCAGATGAAATTTTATTATACTCATAAAGTATCGACCCCAATCCAATAGAACATACCTTAAAACATCCTATCAAATCATTGACATCGCACGGCACGAGGTGTATATTCTAAAAATATTTAGCAATAACGTATGCTGGCCGACAATATTGGATCCATTAAACGAAAGATCAAGTCATTTCGGAACGATTGCTTCTAGGCGCAATTCCACGATCCCAGAACCTATTCGAAGATCTCTATTGATGAGGGAGGATTGCTTGCAGCCTTCCTTTGGGAAAATACCGCGCAGCCACGCAATCTCACCGCAGAAAAACTCAATAACGTAAAAGAAGAGCTGACCCACATATTGATATTTTTCACTCGTCTTTGCGAGTGCCAACTTTAGAGAGCGTATTGCTTCTCAAGTTTTTTGTAAAAAGAGACCTCCGATTCTGAGCCTGACATGGACGCTCTCAGGGGTGTCTCCGGAGAAATTAATGAAAGTCGACACCATGAGAAAAGTGGATTATTTTTTCGGCGTGCCTCTATGCTTTGCGGGGACGATCATGAAGAAGATGTTCACCCTCTTTGTGAAACCGAAGACCGGCTCCCTACCTAGGAACATAATGCTGATCGAGCTTTCGGAGATGGGTAGCACGATCCTGGCGGACCCGGCAATGCAAAAGTTGAAGCGTGTGTTGAAGGCTAATATCTTCTTCGTCATCTTCAAGAGGAATCGCCCGAGCCTGGCGCTACTGGGTACTGTCCCACAAGAGAACATCTACACCATCGACGACAGCTCGTTCGTTGCGCTCGTCGCCGATGCGGTCAGGCTCCCGTTCTGGACGCGACGGCAAAGTATCGATACGGTCATTGATATGGAGCTCTTTTCCCGGTTCTCCGCGTTGTTGACAGGATTTTCCGGGGCACGGCGCACCGTGGGCTTTCATGCTTTCCTAAATGAGGGGCTATACTGCGGTGACTTCTTGACGCATAAAGTATCCTATAACCATCACCAACATATGTCAAAGAACTTTATCGCGCTTGCAAACGCCCTGATAGAGGGAAAAGCCGAAATCCCGCTCTCGAAGACGTTCATCTCGGATGATGAAACCAGACTGCGTAAAGTCGCGATAGGGGAACCGGCGCAGGAATCGATTCGGCGAAAAATCAAAGATGTCTTTCCTGCTTACGAAGCTGGCCGTCACAGGATTGTCCTGTTCAATGCCAACGCTTCGGAGCTGCTACCCATTCGGCGCTGGCCGCGGGAGTATTATGTAGCATTGGCAGGGGTCATCTTGGATCGATACCCGGAGACGGTCATCCTGCTTACGGGAGGGAATGAGGATCGAGTGTGGCTTGAGGCCATAAACTCAGCAGTCCGCAATGAGCGATGTGTCAACTTTGCTGGACATACGCGCCTTGCGGAGCTCCCCGCTCTTTACTCGGTGAGCGTTTTTATGCTTAGCAACGATTCTGGTCCGCCGCACTTTGCATCGGTGACCGACATGCCCATGTTCGTTTTTTTCGGTCCGGAGACCCCGAAGCTCTACTGCCCGCTCGGCAATGCGACGCCAATCTTCGCCGACCTTGCTTGTTCTCCCTGCGTATCTGCGGCAAACCACCGCAAGACCGTATGCAGCGACAACGTCTGTCTTCAGGGAATCACTCCAGAGCGGGTATTCGGCATTGTCCAGCCGATATTGGATGAGGTCAAAATTAAATAAAGTCATAGAATTGTTAAAATCTGCCACTGAGGCATCGAGACATGGAGAAAAAACTTGATAAATTGGTTCACTCCGAACCCATGATGACTTCATGGTTGATTCAAGCTTTTTATGAGTTCATCAGAATTAACACAGTACAGGGAAAGGCATTATGACGTCCTCGTTGGTAACAAATTCTCCCACGCCGGAAGTATTGGGTCAAGGGACCAGGAGAGGGGATTATCTTTCCATTCTTGTTCTCTGCGCTCTCTGCTTCGTTGTGTTGTTCTTTCAACTGGGCGACAGACCCTTGTGGGATGTCGATGAGGGCATGCACGCCGCAACATCTAAGGATATGGTGTTGACTGGAGATTGGGTAACTTCGAGGGTAAACGGGGAAAATTTTTATGATAAGACGGTGCTCTTCAACTGGTTTGCCGCAATCTCATTCCTCGTATTCGGTTTCACAGAGTTTGCGGCACGGCTGCCGGCCGCGGTCCTCGGTCTTGCGACGGTCCTCGTAAGCTACGCATTCGGGAGACGATTGTTCGGTTCCCGGGCCGGTTTACTGGGAGGTGTGGTTTTGGCCACCTGCCCGCTGTTTATCGTTCTTTCCCGAACGGTAATGCACGACATCTCTCTGGCCTTCTTCATTAGCTTGGCCCTGTATTTCTTTTACATCGCGTACGACAATCAACGGCATCGCCGGATACATCTGTTCCTGTGTTATGCCGCGATGGGTTTCGCCGTGTTAGCCAAGGGACCCATTGGGCTCCTCCTGCCGGGCATGATCATTGGTCTCTTTCTCCTGGTGAAGGGCAGACTCAATTTCCTGAAGGAGATGGCCTTGGGATGGGGAGCGCTTATTTTCCTGATCGTCGCCGCGCCCTGGTACGTGCTCATTAGCATGAGAAACCCGGATTATATATCGTATTTTATTCTCAAGCAAAATTTCGGGAATTTTCTGTCAAAGGCGCAAGCTACCCATCCCCGGCCCTTTTACTACTATGTTCCAGTCCTGCTTAGTGGTATGCTGCCGTGGTCGTGCTTCGTGCCCCTGGCCTTTCTCCGGCCTCTGGATAGGAAACTGCAGAAGATCGACGACGGAGTGCTTTTTCTTCTGTGCTGGTTCTTGGTGATCTTTCTTTTCTTCTCTGTGGCAAGCTCGAAACTAGGCACCTACATCCTGCCTGCACTTCCGGCGGCTGCTTTGCTGATCGGCAGGGTCTGGCACGAAATTATGACGGTTCCGACTCCCGGCTTGCACCGGGTCACTGCCTGGTCCCTCGCACCGTTGCCAGTTCTTTTCTTGGCAGGTACGGTATACGTTATTCTGTTCCACCCAGCGCTAAAAAAAATGCAAATGCAGTACGGAATAAACCTGCATGACCTGTTAAGTTTCTTGATAGTCATCACGGGCATCGTGACCATCGCGTTTCTCTTACACGTCCTCCGGCATTACCGGGCCACGTTCACGGCCTTGGCCGCGACGTTTGTCGTAGGTATCATCGTTATCAATAACGTCTACATTCCCCAGATCAATCCGTATCGCTCCACAAAGGGACTGGCAAAGGAAATGGACGGCATGCTTCCTCCGGGGGAAAATCTCGTTTTTTTCCGGATGCTCTGGGATTCCGCCCTGTTCTATACGAACCGACGGGCGACCATTCTCCAGAGTGAACAAGAACTACAGCAGTACCTAGCTTCAAACAAAAGGGTCCTGTGCGTCATCGGTCGGGAACAGTACCTGCAGTTTGAACACATGCTCAAATCCTCCTACGTTATTGGTGGGGAAGGCAACAAACTGCTCATATCCAACAGGCCGATGTCTTGATCTGAGACAGCGTGCTGACCGGCAGCAAACTGCTGACCGAATATGATGTTAGGCGAAAAGATTGAACAGCTCCTTAAATGAAGGAAAAAATACACCGCTCGCCATCGGCGAAGGTGGTAGTCTGAAGCTCTGGGGCTGGCATACTCTCGCGAGCATTGCCATTACCATTCTGCTTCTTGTCATCCTGGTGTCGTATGTGAACTTGGCGCAGGTCTGGCGGGAATGGATTGCCAGCGACAAGCGGCTGCTCGTCCTCGCCGCTCTCTCTCATTACGGCACCTATCCGGTGCGAGGGATCCGCTGGAGACGAATGCTGAGCCATGTGCCGCATCGCTGCGGCAACGCCAGGTTCGGGCTGCTCGTGTTCTTTTATAATTTCGTTGACAACGTGGTACCGGCCAAGCTGGGAGACATCTATGCCTCGCACCTTGCCCGCATCAACTGCGGGGTCCGTCGCTCGGCCGCCTTGGGCTCCATCATTTTTCTGCGCATGATCGATGCGTGGCTCGTTCTCCTCCTGGCCGCCACGGCCTCGTGGTACCTTTTCCAAGCGGCGTTCCCGAGGTCCGTTGCCTGGGCTTTGGTGATCGCGTTTCTGATAGCGCTTGCCACCAGCTTCGTTATCGTGGCCTTTATCGTGCTGAAGCGCGCCGTACCGGCTTGGGTGCCCGAGGCTGTTCGCCAGAGGATCGGCGCCTTTCATACTGGCATGCTGCCGAACCGGGAAGAGATCGTCCCCGTTCTTTTTCTGACCATGGTCATCTGGACAATGGAGACATTGTGGTTCTTCCTCCTTGCCAGGGCGTTCCATGTGCATCTCAAAGCGGGGGAGGCCCTGTTCCTGACCATGATCCCCATGATTGTCACCGCGTTTCCGCTCACCCCCTCAGGCGCAGGCGCCGTGGAATTGACGCTCTTCAGCTGCCTGCGGTTTGTGAACGTTTCAACGCCGCTTGCCGCATCTCTGACCGTTGTGAACCGGTTTATCGATTTTTGGCTACACATCCTCCTGGGCGCCTTCATTTGGATGATCAGGAGAACACTCTCCCTTCGCACGTGGAACGACCGCCCCGATAGGGACGGCACAACGATAAGTACTATCGCCATTAAAAAGGAAATCGAACCATGAACATCCATACTATACTCCTGATGCGCGTCAGTTCGTCCGTGGACAAGGACGTAGAGCACCCTCAGTTCTTTGATCCCCCCTACGCACTCAAGTGTCTTCAGGCCGGCCTGGAAGAGAAACGGGATCTGCAAATCCATCTTCTCGATTGCTGGATCAGGCCGATGAGTATCTCTATGCTCCTGGACCAATCGGCAACCATAAAGCCCGATCTCGTGGTCATTTCAGCATCGAGCTTCGACATCGACGTGGCCGATCAGTACGTCATCGCCCTGAAGATGCAGGAGCATCCGCCTCTAATCGTCGGGATCGGACAGGGTTTTTATCATCATCGGGACCTGGCGCGGGAACAAACGGAAAGGTACGACGCCATCCTGCTGGGAGAACCGGAGCAGGAGTTTTTTCGGCTCTTCGACCAGATACGCGCTAACGGCACGGCCTCGGACAACTGGAAAACACACTATCGAAAATTCTTTGACGACGGCAAACGCTTCCTAGTGGAAGAGCCGGACCGACTGGCTTTTCCTTCGTACACGGCCGACGAACTTGATGCTTATCAATCCATATTCCCGGTGCAGGCCCCTCGCCGAGTGGTCTGGGGCTACCTCGTCGCTACGCGGGGCTGTCCCCACAGCTGCATGTTCTGCAGCGAAGTAATGCGCGTCAGCACTGGCAAGAAGCTCAGAAGCCGCTCGGCCGCAAGTGTGGCCGACGAGATGGAGCATCTGGCCAAACAGGGTGTCAACATCTGCTCGTTTCAGGACGACAGCTTTTCGGCGAACCGGAAGTTTATGCAGTCTCTCTGCGAGGAACTGATCAGACGCACATCGAAGATGCCCTGGATGGCCAGGGTCCGTGTGGATGAGCTTAACTACGAACTGCTGACACTCATGAAAAAAGCGGGGTGTGTCATGCTCGGCATCGGCGTGGAGTCGGGCAGTGAGCGAATCATCAAGGCCATGCACAAGCAGGGCGCCAACCGCTCGTGGATTGAGCTTTGCCGGCAGGTCTTCGGCTGGACCCGGGACCTCGGCATCGGCACGAACGCCTACTACGTGATCGGCAATCCGACGGAAACACGGGAAGAGATCGAACAGACGATCCAACTGGCAATGGAGCTCAACTCCGACAGCATCCAGGTCCATTTCTATACTCCCTATCCCGGGTCGCAGGCCTGGGATCTGTACAAAGACCAGTTTGCCGATTCCGTATCAAAACAGCTCTACCATTACGCCCGTCCGCTCGTGTCGTTGGCAGCCGTGTCGCCGCAGGAGCTGGTGAAACTGCGCTCAAACTTCTACAAGCGCTACCTGTTCCGGCCTCGGTTCGCACTGCGCCACCTGTGGCGGTACGGGTCATTCTACCTGCACAATCCCGACATCCTCTGGAGCCTGCTGGGCATCAGAAAAATATTTTGACAAAAGGAGAAATGACGCATGGCAATAATCGGCACCATCCCGCGACGATGTGTGAACCTTCCGCCAGGAGCGCTTCGAACGCTCATCACCTCCGCACTGACGAGCACGGTTCAGGAAGGACCGGCGCTTGAAGCCTTTACTAAAAAGTTCGGCGCCTGGCTGGGCGCACCTCACGTTTTCGGAGCCGCATCAGGCAGATCAGCCTTTCAATTGGCCCTGGAATCGCTCGGGCTCGAAAAAGGGAAAGAGATTATCTTTCCCGCATTCACCTTTCCTGTCATGCCCATGGTGGCTAAGATGCTGGGCTACAAACCGGTCTTCTGCGATGTGGACCCCGTGACATTCAATTCTGGACCAAAGCTGATTTCTCCTCTTATCAATGAGCGAACCGGTGCGGTGCTTGCGACCCATCTTTTCGGCCAGCCCTGCTTGATCCGAGAGGTTGCCGAGCTTGCAAAAAAACGGAATATTCGCCTCATGGAGGACTGCGCCCATGCTCTGGGAGTCCGTGTTGATGGCCGCTCCGTAGGCACCTTCGGCGACATCGGGATCTACAGTTTTGCCGAAGGCAAGAATATGCCCTGCTTCGGCGGCGGCGCCATTGCAACATCCGATGATGGGATCGCGAAGCGGGCCAAGGACATTCTCTTAAAGGCGCCCATGCCCACAAAGGGAAAAGTTCTAAAAAATGCGGCATTTATCTGGATGCTGTGGCTCCTGACCCGCCCTGAAGTCTTCGGCGTAACTGTGTACCAGGTATTGCGCCTCAAGCTTTTCTTGGGACAGCCTCTCATGGATTCCGAGGTCGGCGACGAGCTCCTGAGTACCTTTGCCGCGTCAAATCCTCGTGTGTACAGGCTAGCCAATTTACAGGCAGCCATTGGCCTTCTTCAACTCGACCGGATCGACGCCTTTAATGAAGGAGCGAGGCGAAATGCAAAGGTTCTCTCCGAAAGCCTCGACGGGATAACGAAGATCAACGTTCCGTCCTCGACAACAGGCGATCATATTTATGTTTATTACCCCTTGACCGTTGAACCGTCAAAGCGGAATGATCTGCGTGCCTATTTGCTCAAGGAAGGCTTCGACACAAAAAATACGGACATGTCCGATTGTTCCCAGCTCGAACCCTTTTGCGAGCAAAACGGTAATCCACACAGCCGGGGGGGCCCCAAAGAGGCCTCGATTCTGGAGATCTGCGTTTATCCCGTGATTGCCGAAAAGAGTATCAAGCGGCTCGGCCGGGCCATCCGGGCTTGGGCCCAAGATTAAACGTGGTAAAACATTTTCTCTTTTCTGGAAATACGAAAGGAACAGAAACTGCGTATGGATATTCTTGCAGACCGGCTGAAAAATATTCCGCCCTACCTGTTCATGCAGCTCCGCGATAAGATCAGGAAGGCCCAGGCTGACGGCGTGGACCTCATCTCCCTTGCTATTGGGGATCCTGTTGAGCCCACGCCTGCCTACATCATAGAAGCGCTGAGAGAAGCCGTGCTCGATCCGGCGAACCATCAGTATCCGACCGATGAGCATAAAGGCATGCTAGTGTTCCGGCAGGCTGTTGCGCGGTGGTATGGACGGAAGTACGGTGTGACGCTCGATCCGGAAACCGAAGTACTGGCCCTTAATGGACTGAAGGAGGGCATTCATAGTTTTATCATGGCGACCGTCAATCCGGGCGATATCGTGCTTATGACGAATCCCGGGTATCCCGCATACAGGGCCAATATCCACATAGCCGGCGCCGAAGCCTACGATGTCCCTCTGCTGGAAAAAAATCGTTTTCTGCCAGCTTTTGAGGAGATCCCCAAAAAGGTATGCCAGAAGGCAAAGGCATTTTTCCTCAATTATCCAAACAATCCCACCGGAGCCTGTGCTGACGGCAATTTTTTCTCACGATTGGTCACTTGGGCCAAAGAGTATAAGCTATTGCTGTTAAACGATAATCCCTACAGCGAAATAGTTTTTCCGGCCGATCGCAGGCAGAGTCTGCTTCAAGTCCCGGGTGCTAAAGATGTCGCCGTGGAGTTCAATTCCTTAAGCAAGGCATACAATATGACCGGTTGGCGCATTGGTATGGCCGTCGGCAGCGACAAGATTATTCATGCTATGTCCAGGTACAAGGAGAACGTAACGTCCGGTGTGTTCAACGCCATTCAGCTCGCCAGTGTAAAGGCAATGGATGCGGGAGACAAAGATATCGAAAACATGCTCACGATCTATCAGCGGCGGCGGGAAATCGTACTGCGTGTTTTCGACGAGATTGGCATGTGCGCAACGGGTGGCGGCGGGACATTTTACCTGTGGATCGCCGTACCTCCCGGCTTGTCCTCGTTGGAGTTCACTACAAAACTTTTAGAAGAAGCTGGCGTACTCGTGACACCAGGCATCGCATACGGACAAGGCGGTGAGGGGTATTTCCGCCTTTCGCTTACGGTGCCGGATGACCGCTTGAAGCAGGCCATGGAGCGCATTCGCAGCACCATCAAACGAGGATGATGCCGCCGCGCCTTGTTTAATGTATCGGTTACTCTGCAGATCCTTGAAAGAGCATCCAGGTCTTTAAGAAAGAACCTTAAAATTCAACTGGTCTAAGACTATAATTTACAAAACCTGTCCTTGAATACCCGGCCGTACTACTGCTGGGATGAAAAGGACAATCCTGACGGAGTCAGGATAAGCTTCTGAAAGCGTTTCAGGTTCTAGCGGTTTTGATGCCCCGCAGCTCTGCAGGCTGTCCGACAATTATCTGCGTTGGGGGGCATTTTGTTTCTAACAAAACTGATATATCACTGAAGAAGATAGTGGAGGGGGTATTTGACCGCGTGTCCTTACTTTATCTCCTCCATTTTCTTCCTTCTTCTTCAAACTTATCCAGATTTTCCTTAGATTCCTTGCCGCACAAGCAAGATTGGTCTCTGTCTTTGCTCCTTGAAGGCCCCTGGCAAGGAATGCTCGCAGTCCCTGGTTCTCCTTAATGTCTCCTATTGCCGGTTCAACGATCTGCTGACGTAGTTTATATACCTTCTGGGCGTGCGTAGTTTTCATCTTAGCGACCATTTCATTCCGTTCTATCTCGTAAGGATACATCTTGAGATAACGTATGCCGTCTTTTCGCTTCGTGCATTTGTCTCGGCTCTGGCAAGCGGAACATCCGGTCCCTTTATAAACTCTTATCGTTTTATTCTTCTGATTATCAAAATGCTCTCCCATAAAGGGCACCGGATGGTTTAAAGGACATCGAAACTCATCCTTTACCGCGTCATATTGAAAATGCTTCTTGTCAAAAGGATCCGCCTCTTTCTTTTCATTGTTGTCAGGTATATAGCCATCGATCTTTTTGTCTGCAAGGAACTTGATGTTAGCCCCTTCAAAGTAACCGGAATCAAAGCTCCAAGCAATACCCTCAGGCAGGCTTCCGAGATTTTCTTCTGTCTGGATTACCTGTGGTTGCAACTGTCCCGCGTCATGAGCACTCTGACAAACATCATTGGCCAGAACAAAGCCTTTCTTGTCTACGGTGAGTTGAGGGTTATACGATAGCTCAATCCGCCCTTTTTTGTTCTTCATGAAACGACTTTCCGGGTCAGTGACGCTGACTTTGCTTAATCCCTGCTCCTCTACTTCCTGCTTGGCAGTTTCAAGGTCTTTTTGTACTTCCTCTTTAAAGGCGGGACCGCTCTCGCGGACTTTCTTAACATAATATTGCGCCGCTTTACGAATTGCCTTCTTGCTCTGTTTTGGCAGCTGATCGCTTCCCCGCAAATCGCCGAACTCGGCATCCTCCTGAGTATCTCGTTTTGCCCATTCTTCAAGCTCTTCGTCGACAAACTTTAGCAAAACGCTCAACTCATCCTTCGTCAATACTCTCCGGTTCGATGCATTGGCCTTTACCTTACTCCCATCCGTGGAAAGATGGCACAGGTCGAGCAGTCCTTCCTGCTTGGCAAAGCTTACCGTATGCTTGAAAACATCCTTTACTAGCGATGGATTCTCTTTCCGAAAATCGCTGATCGTCCTGAAGTCAGGGGTTAGCTTCTCGGATAAATACAAATATACGACGTTCTCCCGGGCATTCCGTGCGAGTCTCCGAGAGGATCTGACTCTGTCCAGAACGCCCATCACTAAAAGCTTCAACAAAACCCGAGGATGGTATGCCGGATGGCCGGCCCCAGAATATTTAATGTCAAAAGTCTGGTAATCGAGATTATCCACAAGGCTCTCAACCAAAAAGCAGATGTGGTCCTCGGGAATCAAATCTTCTACGCTCGGTGGTAACAACCATGCTTGTTCTTTAAACGACTGGATATATGCCATCTCCCGCGCTCCTTGTCCGATCTTTTGCATCCTATTCTATCATAAGATATAGGAATTGTCGGACAGCCTGCTCTGCTGCGGGGCAATTCACTTTCCTGCTTAAAATCCGCTACAGCAAGGGCGATAAGAGCTAATCGGTGGAGTTTCGGTGACGAAGAAAAAATTGTCAATGCGAAAAATAGCCAATAGTGAGCGGCCCATAAAGATGCAGGCTGTTTTTTTTAAGGTACTGGAAATAAGTCACAATTGTCGGCATAAAAGTCAGGAGAAATGTTTTTATTCTTGACAAAACCTCTGAAATTTCATAAAATTCGCTTTCGTCACGAAATAGGACATTTAGGCTCGTAGCTCAGGGGGAGAGCGCTACCTTGACACGGTAGAGGTCGGCGGTTCGATACCGCCCGGGCCTACCATGATTTAACAACAACCTATGTTATCTATATTATGAGTGAAATACAACTCAGGCTGCCTGACGGTCGGGACAAAAGTATGCCAGCTGGCATCACCGGTCAGGAAGTTGCCGAGAAAATCGGCTCTCGCCTCGCTAAAGACGCGCTTGCCATAAAATTAGATGGTCACCTTCAGGATCTCAACGTCCCCGTTGATCACAACGCCGCGATCGAGATAGTGACCTTTGACGTCCCGGTGGGCCGCGAAGTGTACTGGCACAGCACTTCGCACCTCATGGCCCAAGCGGTGAAGCAGCTTTTCCCGAAGGCAAAGCTTGCGATCGGGCCGGCCATCGAAGAGGGTTTCTATTACGATTTCGATCTCGAACGACCTTTGACGCCCGAAGACTTAGTCAAGATCGAAAAGAAGATGGCGGAGCTTGCTAAGGCTGCGCTACCGATCACGAGAAAAGTGCTTTCCAAGGCTGAAGCCTTGTCGTTCTTTGGAAAACTGGGCGAGACGTTCAAAGTAGAGCTCATAGAAGAGCTGCCCGACGGTACGATCTCGATCTACGAACAGGGCGATTTCGCGGATCTTTGCCGCGGGCCCCATGTATCGTGGACGTCGAAGATAAAATCTTTCAAGCTCCTTTCCATTGCTGGCGCGTACTGGCGTGGCAGCGAGAAGAATAAGATGCTCCAGCGTATATACGGTATCTCGTTCCCGAGCAAGGATACGCTGGACGCTTACGTAACGAGACTCGAAGAGATTAAGCGCCGCGATCATAGAAAACTCGGCAAGGACCTCGATCTTTTCTCGCTATCTGATGAAGTAGGCGGCGGCCTGGTCTTGTGGCATCCGCGGGGCGCGCTTATTCGAAAGACCATCGAGGACTTCTGGCGCGACGAGCACCAGAAAAACGGGTACGATTTTGTGTACTCGCCCCATGTGGGACGGGGGACACTGTGGGAGACCTCGGGCCATCTCGGGTTCTACCGCGAGAACATGTATTCTTCCATGGATGTGGAAGGGCAGGAGTATTATGTTAAACCGATGAACTGTCCGTTCCATATCATGATCTACAAGAACAAGCTCCGTTCGTACCGTGAATTGCCGCTTCGGTATGCGGAGTTGGGCACGGTGTATCGCTTCGAACGGTCCGGCGTTCTGCACGGGCTTTTGCGGGTCCGGGGATTTACGCAGGACGACGCCCATATTTTCGTGGCTCCTGAAGAGATGGAAGCCGAGGTGATCCGGGTTCTCGACTTTGTAGTGAAGATGCTCAGGACCTTCGGGTTCGAAGATTTCAAAGCCTATATTGCTACACGTCCCGAGAAGGCCGTGGGTGACAGTAGCATGTGGGAGAGCGCAACGCAGGCGCTCAAGGTGGCTGCCGAAAAAGTCAACCTTGGATACGAGATGGATGAAGGCGGCGGTGCTTTTTATGGTCCCAAGATAGATATCAAGATCAAGGACGCCTTGGGCAGGCTCTGGCAGTGCTCCACAGTGCAGTTTGATTTCAATGAACCGGAGCGGTTCGATATGAGTTTTATTGGTGTTGACAACCACGCTCATCGACCATATATGATTCACCGGGCGCTTCTTGGATCTATCGAACGGTTCTTCGGCATGCTGATAGAGCATTACGCAGGAGCATTCCCGATTTGGCTCGCACCGGTCCAGGCAAAGGTCATTTCCATCACGGACAAGCAGTTTGAGTACGCCAAGAGTGTTCGGGACCAGTTGCTTGCGGCGGGGATTAGGACGGAACTCGACGGACGGTCGGAAAAGATCGGGTTTAAAATTCGCGAGGCCGCGATGGAGAAGGTTCCCTATATTCTTGTTGTCGGGGAAAAAGAAGTGCAACAGAGCGCCGTGGCGGTGCGCGAACGAGGCGGCAAGGATCTTGGTGTCATGACACTCAAAGAGTTCATTGACGCTGTAGGAAAAAATATCAGAGGTAAAGGCATTTCCACAGAATTGATAAGGGGGTGATTGTTTATCAGTAAAATTACGACAAGAACCAATTATGGCATCAAGGTTAGGGAAGTCAGGGTCATCGATGCAGATGGAGGGCAGCTTGGCATCCTGGATACACGAGAGGCGATCAAAAAAGCCGAGGAGGCAGGATTGGACCTGGTCGAAGTGGCGCCTACGGCAAAGCCGCCGGTATGCCGGATCATGGATTTCGGGAAATACAAGTACGAAATTGCCAAGAAAGCTGCGGAGTCCAGAAAGCATCAGACCGTAATTGTTGTAAAAGAAATAAAACTCCGTCCGCGGACCGACGATCATGATATAAATTTTAAAATGAACAACATGAAGAGGTTCCTCGAAGAGGGCAACAAAGTCAAAGTAACTATCATGTTTCGGGGACGCGAAATGGCCCACACCGAACAGGGCAGAGCCCTGCTTGATAAGGTCGTTACTGAACTTCAGAATGAGGCCGTCGTGGAGCAGTCGCCGCGCATGGAAGGCAGGAACATGACGTTGCTGCTCGGCGCCAAGGCAAAGACTGCATAACTCGGATCTGACGGTCAACGATGCTTTCCAGAGTAATTCCGCGGAGGCGGTATGCCTCTCTTGTGTCAATACAGTGGAGTTAAAAAAAGATTTCGGAAGGGGAGTGAAGCATGGCAAAGACAAAGGTAAAGATAAAACTGAAAACGAACCGGAGCGCGGCCAAACGGCTCAAGATCACCGGGTCGGGAAAGATCATGCGGCGCAAAGGCTGGAAACGCCATCTGCTGTCTGGCAAGAATGCCACCCGCAAAAGACGGCTTAGCGGCGATTTTGAGATCACCAAAAGCGAACGGGAAAATTTCCAGCAGATGCTGCCCTATGGATTAAAGTAACAAGCAAAGAACACAACGTTCAGAGTCCAGCATATGAGGACTGTGAACCGGAATTATGAACAGAGGAGGTTTTAACAATGCCGAGAGCTAAAGGCGGCCCCAAGACGAGGGCCAGAAGAAAGCGGGTGCTCAACCTTGCCGAGGGATACTGGGGAGCAAAATCAAAACTGTTCCGATCAGCTACTGAGGCAGTTGATCGTGCGCTCAAATATGCATATCGGGACAGGAAGGCCCGCAAACGGGATTTTCGCAGACTCTGGATCGCGCGCATCAATGCCGCAGCGCGGCTGAATGGAGTTACCTACAGCAGATTTATGGCAGGTCTCACAAAAACCGGTGTGGCAATCGACCGGAAGATCCTTGCGGATCTCGCCGTAACCGACCCGGCCGGATTCACCAAACTGGTCGAAACGGCAAAGACTGCATCGTAATTCGCGGCAGCGATCACGGAAGGGGAAGGCCGAAACACCGCTTTCCCCGCTTTACCAATTCAATGATTCAAGAAAAGATGGCGGCCCCGGACATCCGGGGCCTTTTTTTGTTGACAATGACAGTAAATTCAGTTAAAAAACAACAGGAAATGATGATGACTCGCGGCCGTTCCTTTATTGCGGCCTTTATGGCTTGCACCCTTATGCTGGCGTTTTCTGCGCCTGCCTACCCGTCTTATAACTCCGAAGCCGGGCACAAGTATAGTATCGCCTCCGAACGCCTGGCTGATCTGAAAAAATCAAAAAAGAAAAGGTATCGCTCCTACTGGATGGACTGTATCCGGACGCTCGAGCTGGTGGAAAAAAAATATCCCAAGAGCCCGAGCGCTGCCGAAGCGTGCTTTGACCGCGCTGGTGTATACGAGGAACTCTACCGTTATAATAAACGGTCAAAGGACCTGGATGAAGCAGCGGGGAACTTTCTCTCGTGCCAGTCCTCCTACCCCAAAAACGCCAGGGCTCCCGAGGCGCTGTATCATGCTCTTGAAATAGCACTCAACTATCGAAAGGATAGTGCTGGCGCCGCTGACGCCCTGGACAGGCTGTCGAAATACTATCCTGACAGTTCCTGGACGACCAAGGCAAAAGAGCGCGTTGCTCCGCAAATGCGCAAAAGCAGGAAGCACAAACAGGAGACGGAGCTCCGGAAAATGCCTGTGCCGGTGATCGCGGCCCCCGGCAAGACGAAACCGGACAGTGTTGTGCAAAAGATCCGTTACTGGTCTGGCGGAGCCTATACCCGTATCGTTATCGAACAGAATAACTCGGTCCAGTTTCAGGCGCAGGAATTGAAGCATCCGGACCGTCTGGTTTTTGATCTTCTGAGCACACGGCTTGACCCGACAGTCGACAAAGAGCCGCTGCCAGTGAACGACGGCATACTCAAACAAGTGCGTGCGAGCCAGTACGCTCCGGATATCGTTCGGGTGGTACTAGACCTCGCCAGCATAAAAAGCTATGCGGCATTTCCTCTTCGCGATCCCGATCGTCTCGTCATTGATGTGACCGGCGAAGGCGGAAAGGGGGCCGAGAGCCGCGTTGAGAGTTTGGATACGGACACGCAGCAGAACGTGCAGCCTCTTGACGAGATCGAAACCGACCAGAAGCCGGCCCTGGCGGAGGAATCTAAAACGGAGGCAAAAACCGACCAGACAACGACCTTGGCGGAGGAACCTAAATCGGAGGCAAAACCCGACACGCCGAGGATTATGCCAACATTTCCCGAGCCATCCGAAACAATCAACGAAGGTGACCGGCTGACACTGTCAAGACAGATGGGGCTTAAAATAAAGACGATTGCTATTGATGCAGGCCACGGAGGCCATGACCCGGGCGCCATCGGAAAGAGCGGACTGAAGGAGAAAACTATAACATTGGACATCGCGAAGCGATTGGCTGCCCTGGTAAAAGAGCGCCTTGGATGCAATGTTGTGATGACGCGGGATCGCGATGTTTTTATCCCTCTGGATCAGCGTCCATTTATTGCCAAGTCGCATAATGCCGATTTGTTCGTTTCCATTCATGTCAATGCCAACAGGAAACGAAAAACACGGGGTATCGAAACCTATGTTCAGGGGCTCAAGGCGTCTGATCGAGAAGCCATGGCAACAGCGGCGCGTGAAAACGCAATGTCGACCCGAAGCTTGGGTGAACTTGATTCCGAAGTCGACAAGATGCTGAAGGATTTAAAGATTGACAACAAAATTGAAGAGTCGATACAACTCGCCGGCGTTGTGCAGGCTTCACTCGTTTATTCCGTGAGGCCACTGCAAGGCAGCGTGGTGAATCACGGGGTTAAAAGTGCTTTTTTCTATGTTTTAATGAACACAAACATTCCCAGTATTCTGGCCGAAGTAGGGTTCATAAGCAACCCTGAGGAAGAAAAATTGCTTAAGAAAGACTCCTACAGGCAGGCAATTGCAGAAGCGTTGTACCAGGGTGTAAAGAAATATATTGAATCACGGGGGCCGCGGATGGCGGGAATGTGAATAAGTCAGCAGGCGATTGGCAGTAAACAGAAAAACACGGGGGGAAAACATTAGAGGCAGGAGGAAGAGAGGCCGATCTCTCTCCCTGTGCCGCCTACCGTCTACCGGTTCCTGCTATTAAGTACGCATCGATGAATTGGTCCAGATCTCCGTCCATCACGGAGGTAACATGCCCCACCTCAACGCCTGTACGATGGTCCTTCACTAGCTGGTAAGGCTGGAATACATACGATCTGATCTGGCTTCCCCAGGCAATGTCTTTTTTCTCACTCACGAGTTTGCCGATCTTTTCTTCGTGTTCCTTTTTCCTCACTTCATAGAGCCGCGACCGCAGGACCTTCATGGCGACATTCTTGTTTTTAAGCTGCGATCGCTCGTTCTGGCACTGGACAACAATATTCGTCGGCAGATGCGTAATTCTGACTGCCGAATCGGTCTTGTTTACATGCTGGCCGCCCGCGCTTGAAGAACGATAGGTGTCGATGCGAAGTTCCTTATCATCAATCACGATATCGATGTCGTCTTCGACCTCGGGGTAGACATAGACAGAGGCGAACGAGGTATGCCTGCGCTTGTTCGCGTCGAAAGGCGAGATGCGCACGAGGCGGTGTACACCAGCTTCGGCCTTCATCCTGCCGTAGGCATAATCGCCGGAAACGGTGAAGGTGACTGATTTGGCTCCTGCTTCTTCTCCGGCCTGGTAGTCGAGGATTTCGGTTTTGTACCCTCGCTTCTCGGCCCAGCGCAGGTACATGCGCATGAGCATTTCGGCCCAGTCCTGGGCTTCGGTCCCTCCTGCACCCGGGTGTATCGATACGATCGCATTTGAAGCGTCCTGTTCGCCGGAAAGTAGCGCTGCAACCTCGGCGGATGCAATGTCTTTATCGATGACAGAGATTTCCTGCTCCAATTCGGCCCGCAGGGAATCACCGCCTTCCTCCGCTGCAAGCTCTGCCATAGCTTCTAAGTCGGACAAACGATTCGAAAGCGCTTTCCAGTCCCTGAGTGAACGTTCAAGGGCCGCCTTTTCTTTTAAGATGGTATTTGCCTTGTTTTTGCCGTCCCAGAAACCTGGGGCTTCCGTAAGGCGTGTGAGCTCTTCCAGACGTGATTCCTTAACGGGAGTGTCAAAGATGCCTCCGCAGGGTTTCCAGCCTGCCTTTGACGTTATTTATCTGTTGTTTGAGGTCTTCTAAAAGCATTTTTTCTCCTGTACATTGATGAAAGTGCTGCGGATTATACCATAGTGACATGCAACAATCAAAGAGAAAGGAAATACATGAGAAAGGAAATACATTTTGACTTTACGATTCCCCTGTGTTATAAAATCCGGTAATTGATTAGTGATACATACAGGCAAAAGGAATCCCGTGTGAATCGGGAGCGGACCCGCCGCTGTGATCCCGGCCTCGCAAAACACGAGGTCAATAACTCTGTCTCAGATGCCACTGGCCCGAAAGGGTTGGGAAGGCAGACAGGGTGGGAGAGCCAGAAGACCTGCTTGGATGTTCTCGCACAGTCTTCGGCGCTAAGATATTGTGTGGGTTAATAGTATCTATTAATCCCCAGTTTTCTTCGGAAGACTGGGGATTTTTTATTTTGGGAAACGGGCCGGGGTAAGATATTCAGCTGGTCCTGAAACATTGATGCGGCAATAGAGTAGCATTAAAAAAGTTCCTCGATAGAGGCTCTTGGAGATTACCTGCTGTTATGCTGCCCATGAAAAAAATTATTGTCATCATAGTGTTGACGTTCTTCGTCATGTATTGCTCAGTGTCTGCCGCCGATCCTGTAACTGTGCCGAGGCGGATAGTCTCGCTCGCTCCCAGCATGACTGAGATCATGTTCGCCTTAGGGCTCGGGGATAATATCGTAGGGGTGACGACGTTCTGCGATTATCCCGAAGAGGCGAAAAAAAAGCCAAAGATCGGCGGAATGTCCAATCCGTCATTGGAAGCGGTACTATCGTTGAAACCTGATATCGTCGTAATGACCACGGACGGTAATCCGAAGGAGTTTGCAGACCGGCTTCAATCGCTGCACATAAAGACGTTTATATCCACGGCACGGCGGCTTCGTGATCTTCCGGCGGGCATCAAGGAACTGGGCAGGGCTCTGGGTACAAAAGAGCGTTCGGACAGACTTGCAAAAGAGATAGAAGACGGTATTGCAGCATTTAAAAGGAGACAAGACACATCCCCTACCACGGTTGCCGCAAAAGTCCTGTTCATAGTCTGGCCTGAACCGCTCATCGCAGCAGGGCCGGGCACTGTCATTGACGATGCCATCTCGCTGCTCGGAGACGAAAACATCTCCGGGTCGGCAAAGACGGAATATCCCAAGTTCTCGATTGAGGAAGCCATACGACGGTCGCCGGACGTGATCGTCATCGGCAAGGGTTCGGGGATGGATATGCGGGCCGTTTCGCAGGGAATTCTTAAACGGCTGTCATCAGTGCCCGCAGTGAAACAGGGTAAGGTTTGCTACCTTGGTGACAGCTTGTACCGTCTTGGTCCGCGGGTGATTAAAGGCATCGAGGAGCTTGCTGAATGTCTCAGGTAAGAATAGGGGTCTTGCTGTCCATCGCTTTGCTTGTCATCCTATCCTCGGCATTATTCGGGCCGCGGACCATCATGCCTTTCAATCTGAGCGACATTGACCGGGAGATACTTGTCTCCGTCCGTCTGCCGCGCGTACTTGTTGCCTTCCTCATGGGCATGGCGCTCGGGGCGTCAGGAGCGGTGCTGCAAGGAATACTTCGCAACCCGTTGGCCGATCCCTACATTCTCGGAATATCGAGCGGCGCTTCGCTGATGGCCGCACTCGGCATCATCGGCGGGTTCACTTTTTTGGGACCCGTTACCGTTCCGGTATTGGCCTTTTCGGGCGCCGTTGTCACTGGCGGTCTTGTCGGCATTATGGGCTGGAAAAGAGGTGGCCTTTGGCCGGAGCGGCTTCTTCTTGCAGGGGTGGGGCTGAGCTTTCTTTTTTCAGCGCTGTTAATGCTCATGATGAGCATCTCGACCGACGAGGGGCTCAGGCGCGCCATGCTCTGGATCTTCGGCGATCTCTCCATGTCCGAATGGTCCCGCATTCCCTACGGTCTGGCGTTCGTTGCTGCCGGGATTCTGCTCCCGGTAACAAGGGCAAAGGCACTCAATGCGCTCATCCTTGGTGATGAATTCGCTCACAGTCTGGGTTTCTCGCCCCAGCGTGAGCGGGTGATTCTCTTCATTTCCGTGGGACTGTTGACCGCAGCCTCAGTCTCGCTCGGAGGTATGATCGGCTTTATTGGTCTTCTCATTCCGCATATCATGCGGTTTTTTCTCGGTGCGGACAACAGGTTGCTGATACCCGCTTCCGCGCTCGGCGGAGGTTCGCTTCTTTGTATTGCCGACCTGATCAGCCGCTCGCTGCTGCCTCCCATGGAACTTCCCGCTGGGGTGGTTACCGCCATCATCGGTGCACCCTATTTTTTGTATCTACTCAGGAGAAAAGATGTCCTCAGCATCTAAGACAGCTATCCTTGAACTCAATGAGGTAGGCTATTCTTATGAAAAGAACAGGCCGTTCATTGAAGAGCTGTCGTTTTCCATTGGGGAGGGGGATTTCATCGGTCTACTCGGTTCGAACGGCTCAGGTAAATCGACGATTCTGAAGCTGGCGAGCGGGATTCTGAAACCTGCGGCAGGAAGCATCCTGCTTTGGGGAAAAGCCCTCAGCGTCGTGAACAACAGAGATCGCGCAAAGCTCATCAGCTATCTTCCCCAGTCGCTAGATATCAGCGTTCCGTTCCTCGTTAAAGAACTGGTTGGCATGGGGCTGTATCCCTACGATATTCCCCCTGCGATGAGCGTCGATGACGCTTTGGATATGGTCGGGCTGATTGATAAGGCTGACGCACGGCTCGCGGACTTGTCAGGCGGCGAACGCAGGAGGACCTTCATCGCCATGACGCTGCTGCAGGGCGCGGGGCTCCTTCTCCTCGATGAACCCCTGGCCAACCTCGATATCAAGTATCAGATTGAGCTGGTAAAGCTGCTCATGAAATTGCGCGAAGTAAAGAACATCTCCGTGGTGATGGCACTTCATGATATCAACATCGCTCTTCAGTTCGAAAAGGTGATTTTGATTAAAGAGGGAAATCTCATCGGTTCCGGCAGGCCTGAGGATGTCCTGTCAAAGGACATGTTGAAAAAGGCCTTTGATGTCGATGTAGAGATCAGGAAAACGGGGAATAAAGGCATCTTTATCAGCTTCGAGAATAATTTATAGGGGGCAACGCCAATATAATTCTTGAAAAAAAAGATTTGTAAAGGAATATTTATGACCAAAGCACTTATGATACAGGGTACCGGTTCGGGTGTCGGAAAAAGCCTGATCGTCGCAGGCCTCTGCAGGCTGTTTCGGAATGCGGGTGTCGCCGTTGCACCTTTCAAAGCTCAGAACATGGCACTCAACTCCTTTATCACCACGGAAGGCGGTGAGATCGGCAGGGCCCAGGCCTTGCAAGCGGAAGCGGCCCGGGTCGAACCGACATTTGACATGAACCCCATCCTGCTCAAGGCCACTAGCGAAGCGAGCTGCCAGGTGATCATGCACGGCAAGGTCCATTCCAACATGGACGCCCGCTCCTATTATGCGTTTAAGAACGAGGCATGGCCGGCAGTGACGGAATCCTTTGACCGGTTGTCGAAAATGTACGAGCTGATCGTAATTGAGGGCGCCGGAAGCCCGGCGGAGATCAATCTGAGCAACGACGAGGTCGTGAACATGAGCGTAGCCCGCTATGCCCAGGCCCCCGTCATCCTCGTGGGCGACATCGATAAAGGCGGAGTCTTTGCGTCGCTCTTTGGAACAGTCGCCCTCCTTAACGAAGATGCACGTTTCATCCGGGCCTTTATCATCAATAAATTTCGGGGAGACATGGCCATCCTCGAACCGGGCTTGCGTATGATTTGCGAAAAAACGGGCAGGCCTGTGCTCGGCGTAATTCCATATCTTGGCGACCTGGGCCTGCACGAGGAGGACGGCATCCCTCTTGAGCGTTACTCGCTGAACATGAAAGCCGGACGTCCGGACAGGGTAAAGATCGTTATCCTGCGGCTGAGATACATAGCGAATTTCACTGATTTCGACCCGTTCCTCTATGAGCCGGATGTGGAAGTTATTTATTCACTTCGCGCTGAGGATATTGAAAACGCCGATGTTGTCATGATTCCCGGTTCCAAAAACACCATCAATGACCTCCAGTTCCTTAGGGAAACGGGCATTGCAGCAAACGTGAAAAGGGCCACGGAGAAGGGCGCGATGGTCGTCGGGTTGTGCGGAGGGTATCAGATGCTGGGGCAGAAAATATTTGACCCCTTTGGCGTCGAAAGCAATCAAAAAGAAATTGTTGGATTGGGGCTGCTTGATACGGAGACTGTTTTCGAAAACAGCAAAGTTACAGCACAGGCGGAGGCGGTTTTGAACCGTGGTTCAGAGTTCAAAGTTCAATGTTTACCCTTTAATAACGATGAGATTCTGAAGGGCTATGAGATTCATATGGGCAGGACGACCGGCGATGTCGGATTGTTTACGTTGAAACGGATTTCCGCAAGCTCAGAGCTTTGGGCCCCAGACTCCGAACACATTAAGGATGGCTCCGCCAAGGGCACAGTATGGGGAACCTATCTCCATGGCATATTCGATAATGACCGGTTCCGGAGGGATTTTATAAATGTACTTAGGGAAAAGCGCGGGTTCAAGTCTATTAGCGCAACGGTCGATTATGCGCAGGTACGGGACCAGGCTCTTGAAAAATGGGCGGCCATACTCCAAAAGAACATCGATATGAGGTCCATTGAAAATATTATTCATAGTCCTCTTGTCTGATTCAATGATTTTGGTCCCTCGGTGCCAATCGTTTTTAAAAAGGAGGTGATTGCGTAAATCCGGAATGGTCCGGATATACATAGTCGTTGTTGATTAGTCAGAAAACGGAATTCTTTGACGGAAATGAAGAAGCGGAATGGGGTGCAAATCCCCTGCTGTCGCGCAACTGTAATGGAAACGAAAGCCGAGCATGCCACTGGAATACGGCCGTTCAAGTCGTTTAAGCGGACTCAACAGCTTAAATCAATTGGCGGCTTATCTGGGAAGGCCGGCGAGTAGGAAGTCCTGAGCCAGGAGACCTCTTCATAACCATAACCTCGAAGGAAGGAGAATGAAATAATGAAAAGTCGTATTACAGTATTTGTTTTGGGATTATGTTTCTTAGTAATGTTCTCGTATGCAGCATCAGCAGATGAGACGACCGTGAAGTTGAATGAGGTCGTTGTTACAGCCACTAAGACGGAACAGGATGTAGAGAACATAACACAATCAGTCACGGTCATTACCGCTGACGAAATTCGGGAATCCGGCGCAACGACTGCGGCGGAGATCATCGAAAGAACCACGGGTGTCGTAGTAAACGACATCGGGCCGACCGGAGCAGTAACTGGCATCAGCATCAGAGGTTCGACCTCCACCCAGGTTTTGGTGTTGTTGGATGGGATGCGGTTAAATTCGGCAGGTACCGGTGGTTTTGATATGTCAGATCTTCCCGTCCCGCTCGAAAACATTGACAGAATTGAAATTGTGCGCGGCCCTGCTTCCGCTTTGTATGGAGCTGATGCATTGGGCGGTGTGGTTAACATTATTACCAAAAAACCGACCGGCTTGGCATCTACCATCACCGGCGCAGGTGGAAGCCACGGATACTGGACCCTCGGCGCACATAATTCGGACAGGATCGGTAATTTTTATTACGATCTGTCCGTGAACGAAGAAAGGGACGGCGGCTATCGCATCAACAGCGATCTTGATAAGACCACAACGGGAGCGAAGCTCGGTTATGATTTCTCCAAGGATTCATCGTTAGAGGCCACATTGAACTACGTAGAAAAGGCGATAGGCGTGCCAGGCCCTATCACATTTCCGAGTCCTTTGGCGCGAGAATGGGATCGTTGTGTGGATACAGCTCTTACCTATAAGGTGAAGTTTTCAAAGGTACTGGATTTGCGCGTAAGCGTATATGATAACAGGGACAAGATCCTCTATAACGACCCTGATAATCCTCCGTACAGCAGCAACATCAGTTCCTCGAATGGCGTAGAACTACAGACAAACTGGCTTATAACCTCCTGGAATCTCTTGACCCTGGGCGTGGAGGCAAGGGGCGATCATCTCGAAAGCACCATTGCAGGAGAACATTCAGCGTCACTTATGGCAGGATATATTGAGGACGAGATTACGATTGGCCAACCGTTCACTCTTGTTCTGGGAGGCAGATACGACGACCATTCGGTCTATGGCGGCGAGTTTGATCCTAAAGCCAGCGCTCGGTATCTCATAGCTTCTACAGGAACGACATTTAGGGCTTCAATCGGGAACGCCTTCGCGGCGCCAACGTTGGAAGCCCTTTATTGGGCCTTTGACGGTTTTGAGCAAGGCAATCCAAACCTTAAGCCAGAGACCTCCGTGGAATATGAAGGAGGGGTAGAACAGTCACTGGGGACGGGACGGATGCTCAAAATTACGGTTTTTGATCGTCATGTCACCGACCTGATAGTTTGGGAAGCAAATCCGATCATATACAGTCCCGTAAACGTCGGTGACGCGCACATCTCGGGGTACGAAGCAGAGGCTAAATCCACGTTTTTTAATGTTCTCACCTGGGCGGTGAACTACATATACATGAACCCCAAGGATGTAGATACAGGAGGTTATGTCCCCGGCATTCCCGCAGAACAGCTTAAGAGCCATGTAAACATGACGTTTCCGACCAAAACGGACCTCTATATAGAAGGACGCTATGTGAGAAACTACCTGCAACCTGACCCCACACTAAATCCATCAGCACATTACGTAGTCGTGGATGCAAAGATATTACAACCGCTTACCTTCGGATCGTACCTAAAAACAGACCTCTTTGTGGGGATTAAGAACCTCACAAACCGATCATATGAGGTAATCGCAGAATATCCTATGCCTCCAACTGAAGTTTATGCAGGATTGACGGCCAGATTTTAGTGTAACACTCCCACGGAGGGCAAGGAAAACGCGGTGTTAAAGTTCTGGTTCCAAGGCGTTGGACAATACTTCTAACCAGGCGGTGTATCGGTCCGCACCGATACCCTATGTTGACGAATAGGATGAAATTCCAATCGCTTAGGTGTTTAAATAGGTGGACGAAGCGAATAGACGAGAGGACAGGCACAATCGATGGAGAAAAGACTTACGAACTGCCCAATATGTAAGAAAAAAGCAGCTTGGGAAAACAATCCGTTTCGTCCTTTCTGTTCGGAACGCTGCAGACTCATGGATTTGGGGAAATGGGCTTCCGACGAATATCGCATTCCCGGTGATAAGAAGGATCTCCCCGCAGGGGATGAGGGTGAAAAAAATACTTCAGAGAAGTAGATAATTTTTTAAAAATATATTACAATAGCACAAACGAGGGAGAAGCCCTCATCCGGATGCGAGATACGGGGTACGGCAATAAGCATCTATGGATCGCTTCAGGACTTGATATCGTAATTCGATAGAGTTATTTCTCAAGGAGGCAGCGCAGGATGGAAGTCCGGTGTGGAAATTGTCATAAGCTTTTCCGTGTCTCCGATGATAAGATCAGTGGCAAAGGCATCAAGTTCGTTTGCACACGCTGCGGCGTATATGTGAGAATCACTATAGAGGATTTTTCGACCTATACTCTATCTAAATCCGCGGTCTCCGTGCTAGATCTGTTCGAAGAGAAGCCCAGGCAGGCAACATCTGAAATTGGACTGAGAGTGGAGCAAACCGCTGAGGCTGCAACAACACCAGCACGTATGGCCCCGGAAACAGCGGCTACTGAGCCGACCATGGAAGCAACGGCTGGTGAGGATTTTTTGAAGTCTCCAATTCCTGATTTCTTCGACGAAAAGAAAGAACCAGTCGCGGTAGATCGTTCACCCTTTGAAGAACCTGCCTCTGAGGCTGCGCCGCTTCCGGAGAGTGAGCCGGAATCCCCTGCTAAGACCGAATCCCAGACCGAGAAGTCTGAAATTCCCCAGTCTGAACAGGAGAAAATGCCTGTACCGGAACCAGAAACTAAGGCAACGGCAATGACAGTTGAAATGCCTGAGCCGGAACCGGGCACGACGCCAACCTTAGCCGTCGGAGAGGATACTCATCATGCTTTTGAGAAACAGCCTGAACCTCAACCGGAACAGGAAACAGATACTTTTTTGGCTATGCAGGTTGCAGTACCTGAGGCGGCGGAACCGGGGATTGCAGCGGGCGGCGAGGCCATTGATGCGGTTCAACCTGCGCCCGAGCACGAACCTGAGCTTCAGTTAAAACCGGATTCAGAGACAGTTAAAGAGCCGGTTGCTGCAGATGAACCGGAACCTGTTGTCGCATTGGCGATCGAAAAAACGGAAGAGGTTCAGCTGGAACTGGAACAACAGCCGGAATCTCAACAGGAACCGAAAACAGAAATGGCTGTGGAGCCAGCTACAGCGCCTGAACGGGAACCGGCCAGTACCTCGCCGAGCGAAACGCCAGGAACAGATCAGGGTAAGCAAAAGCCAGAACCAGAAACAAAGGCTGCAGTAATGCCGGCAGCAGTGGCTGAACTGGACATCCGGTCGGAGCCGAAAACGGCTGCAATTCCCAGCGGAAGGCATCAACCTGCTCAAAATACTCCCCCGTACCAGACCGGGTCACAACCGGTGCGTCCGCCCAAACCGGCTGTTCCCGCTGCGCAAGCATTAAAGAAAGAATCTTCACAGCGCCTGTCACAAGCATCCTCTCCCGTCATAGGAGCGTCACCGACCGAATCGCGCCGGTCCGGCAACAGGGCAATGATCATTGGAGTCGCGGTCATTATTCTGGTCTTGGTCGGTTTCGGCGCATATATGTTCCTGCGGTCACCGGGGCCGTCATCCAATGGTTCCGCGGCGCATTTGATCTCGATGGAAGGTCTGCGTATCACGAATGCAGCCGGGTCTCTGGAGCCGAATGGTGATCTGCTCATATCAGGGGTCGTTGAAAATTCAACAGACAAGCCGCAGCCGGCATGGTTAGTTGTCGTAGATGTCTACGATGCAAAGGGAACGGTGATAAACAAAATGAAACTGTTGAACGGAAAACAGCTTTATTCACGGAGTGATTACGCCATTCTCGCCAAACGCGGAGCAAGTGTCCAAGAAATGAAAGCAAATGCTCTTCAGGAGCAGGGAACAGTCATCCCGCCAAAAGACAAGGTGACCTTCGAGATTCGTTACCTTGAGCCGCCTGCCGGTATCGCAAGTTTTAGTGCCACACTGCAGCCATTCGATCCTGCCCGTTTGTTCAAAGAGACAGAAGACGAGACCAAGTAAGTAATATAAAAAAAGCATGGATGCCCCGGATGGGGGATGCTATCATTAGAACATCATTGACTTCCCCCTTTTTTAAGAGAAAAGCTATTCCCACCTCAGGAGAAATATCAGCCCACCCCTGAAGAAGAGCGGAAAAAAATCATATTTTTGAGAAGACCTATAATAATTTGCGCCTCCCTTGTCGATTTCCACGTCGGCGATCCGGCGATTGCTTTGCAACCCCATGAGGGTCCTGGGTAGCTTATCGAGAAGTTTAAATAATTTTTGCCGATTCGCACAGACTCTGCGTATGGTGAAAAAGGGGGGGATTTTCTCATTGACCTGACGGCATCATTAACTACGCGTGGCAGGTGAACGCTAATCCTTATGTCGGCACAGAGCAGATTCGGATTACGAAAAAACATGTTGAAATGTTAGTCCGGTTAATGTATTCTTCAAGCCTGCTCGTGGCTCTTAAGGCTTCGATGCACTATCGCAGTATCTCTATACAGGATATTTTCCCCTTGACAAAATCGGCATTTATGCTATAAAAACAAAATTTTTGCGGTCTTAAAGGCCAGGAGGAATCCAGATGAGCAGCTGCACCAAAAATTATCTTTTTACCTCGGAATCGGTTACCGAGGGACATCCAGACAAAATAGCCGACCAGATTTCAGATGCAGTTCTCGATGCGCTTTTGGCGCAGGACCCCATGAGCCGGGTGGCATGCGAAACGCTGCTTACCACAGGCCTTGCCATGGTGGCAGGTGAGATCACTACCAAGGGATATGTGGAGATCCCTGATATCGTTCGCCAGACCATCAGGGATATTGGGTATGTACGCGCTAAGTACGGCTTTGACGCGGAGACCTGCGCGGTTATTACATCCGTGCACTCTCAGTCCCCCGATATAGCTATGGGCGTGGACACTGGAGGTGCAGGGGACCAAGGACTGATGTTCGGGTACGCTTGCGATGAAACCCCCGAACTCATGCCCATGACCATAATGCTTGCGCACAAGCTTACCCGACGCTTGTCAGAAGTGAGAAAAAAGGAGATCCTTCCGTACCTGAGGCCGGACGGCAAGTCGCAGGTGACCATCGAATACCGGGACGGCAAACCCTATAGACTGCATACCATAGTCGTTTCGAGCCAGCACAGTCCCGCTGTTGATCTCAAGAAACTGCGCAAGGACATCATTGAAAAGGTGATCCTTCCCGTACTGCCGAAAAAGCTCTTGGACGAAAAATCAATTATCTATCATATCAATCCTACGGGCAGATTCGTGACCGGCGGCCCCATGGGGGATACGGGCCTCACGGGCCGTAAAATTATCGTAGATACCTACGGAGGCGTGGGAAGTCACGGCGGCGGCTGTTTCTCAGGCAAGGACCCGACCAAAGTTGACCGTTCAGCCTCTTATATGGCACGGTATATTGCAAAGAACATCGTTGCGGCTGGCATTGCATCGGAGTGCGAGGTTCAGCTTGCCTATGCCATTGGCGTTCCCGAGCCGGTCTCAATTCACGTGGACGATTTCGGGACCGGTCAGGTCGACTATAACACGTTGGTCAAGATCATCAGAAGTAACTTTGACATGACACCGAAGGGCATTTTAAAAACTCTGAAACTGAGGCGGCCCATTTACCTCAAAACCGCGGCCTACGGCCACTTTGGCAGGACCGAGCCGGAATTCACGTGGGAAAAAACGGACAGAGCCGCGAAGCTCAAAAAAGACGCGGGATTGAAGAAATAGCTTATTGCGAAATTTGGATTGCTGATAGAATCCAGACTATGTGTAAATGGCGTGAAAATTAGGTAGGGGCAGCCCTGTGTGGCTGCCTTCAACATTGTGTGACTTATACTATTTGGCCGCGAAGAGCCGGAATTCAAGTGGGAAGCCACTGACAAGGCTGCAGCATTGCGCGGACGCAGGACTGTAATTCAAATATCAAACCACCCCGTCGAGGGGCGCTGCAGCAGTCACCGCAAGGTGGGTCTGTCAGGCTCGATGGGTGGCTCAACAGGTAGCAACGGCGCCCATTCATTAACCTGAATGGAGAGCTTTATGTCTACTAAAGACTACGTCATCGCCGACATTAACCTGGCCTTGTGGGGCCGCAAAGAAATTGCCATCGCCGAAACTGAAATGCCCGGCCTCATGGCGATCCGTGCAGAATTCGCCAAGACCCAGCCGCTGAAAGGCGCGCGCGTCACCGGCTCGCTGCACATGACCATCCAGACCGCCGTGCTGATCGAGACACTGAAGGCGCTCGGTGCGCAAGTGCGCTGGGCCTCGTGCAATATCTTCTCGACCCAGGACCACGCTGCCGCTGCTGTCGCTGCGAGTGGCACACCGGTGTTCGCGGTAAAAGGCGAATCGCTGACCGATTACTGGGACTACACCCACCGCATCTTCGAATGGGCGGATGGCGGTTTGACCAACATGATCCTGGACGACGGCGGCGACGCCACGCTGCTGCTGCACCTAGGTGCGCGCGCAGAAAAAGATGCATCGCTGATCAGCAAACCGGGCTCGGAAGAAGAAACCTGTTTGTTTACGTCGATCAAGGCCAAGCTGGCCACCGACAAGGCCTGGTATTCCAAACGTCTCGGCGCGATCAAGGGCGTTACCGAAGAAACCACCACTGGCGTGCATCGCCTGTATCAAATGCACGAACGCGGCGAACTGAAGTTTCCGGCGATCAACGTCAACGACTCGGTCACCAAATCCAAGTTCGACAACCTGTACGGATGCCGCGAATCGCTGGTGGACGGCATCAAGCGCGCCACCGATGTAATGATCGCTGGTAAGATTGCGCTGATCTGCGGTTACGGCGACGTGGGCAAGGGCTCGGCCCAGGCCATGCGCGCATTGTCGGCCCAGGTCTGGGTCACCGAGGTCGACCCGATCTGCGCATTGCAGGCTGCAATGGAAGGTTTCCGAGTGGTCACCATGGAATACGCCGCCGACAAGGCCGACATTTTCGTGACCTGCACCGGCAACTACCACGTCATCACGCACGATCACATGGTGAAGATGAAGAACAACTCCATCGTGTGCAATATCGGCCACTTCGATAATGAGATTGACGTTGCCTCGCTGGGAAAATACCCGTGGGAAGAAATCAAGCCGCAGGTTGACCACATCATTTTTCCGGATGGCAAGCGCATCATCCTGCTGGCCAAGGGACGTCTGGTGAATCTGGGTTGCGCCACCGGCCATCCGTCCTACGTGATGTCGTCGTCGTTCGCCAACCAGACCCTCGCTCAGATCGAGCTGTACACCCGCACCAAGGACTACCCGATCAACGTGTACACCTTGCCCAAGCATCTAGACGAGAAAGTCGCGCGTTTGCAACTGACCACATTGAACGCGCAATTAAGCGAACTGACTGACCAACAGGCCGCTTATATCGGCGTGCCCAAGCAAGGTCCGTACAAGTCGGAGCACTACCGCTACTAGGCTGGCTGTTATCAGCGTAGCCTTGCGACGAGGGCGGAACATTTCCATCCCCGCTGGTCTTATCGGTTACGATGGAGATCAGATGAAATACAAGGAGATTGCCCGGCTCAAACTGAACGCCATGGGTGTGTAGATAGACAGGCTGACGCAGGAGCAGAAGCTGTACCTCGAGTCGTGGGAGATGGGAACGTAGGAATCCGGTTAATCCGGTTTTTGTACGAACAAAGAAAGTTCCAGGGTCAAAGGTCAAGGGGCCGGGGTCAGGAGAGCATAAAGCAGGATGGGAAATCGTCTTGTTTTTAGCCGTGACCCACGACCCGTGACCCTTGACCCTTTTTTTGATGAACAATTATCTTAAAATCATTGCCGCAATGCTGATCTGGAGCACTTGGGGCCCGATCATCCGCTGGCTGTCCCTACCTCCCGTCATCGTTTTATTTTACACGTCCCTGATCGCCAGCTTTTCCGTTCCGGCAATCCTCGCTTTTCGGGGAGAACTGAGTTTGGGGGGCATTTCGAAAGTCTGGTGGATCTTCGGTCTGCTTGCGCTTTCATCCATTACGAACAACATCACCTATTTTTACGCATTAGGTCATACTACGGTGGCAAATGCGGTTTTCACCCACTATACAGCGCCCCTGTTTGTAGCCCTGCTCGCTCCGTTTGTTATATCCGAACGTCTGCAAAAGGTGACCATCCTCTCACTGCCCATCGCGCTCCTCGGCATGATTATGATCGTTGCTGCTAATGGCGGTCTGAGTACCGGCGGGCCTCACCGGTCCGGCATTATCGCCGGCACGGTCTCCGGAGTGGCTTATGCCTTCATTATCCTCTTTTCAAGAAAATTAAGCCGGATGTTGCTGCATCACAAGGCGGTTGTCGTTCTTCTCTGGATTACAACGCTCGCACTCTCACCCGCGGCGTTTCTCGTCGAGTATCACCTGAACCTTCGCCTCCTGGCTCTCCTGACGATTACGGGAATGTTGCACTCGACGCTTGCACCGCTGCTTTACTACAATGCGCTCAGGAAGGTGATGGCGCAGTACGCCGCCATATTAGGATATATGGAGCCGCTTTCAGCGATCCCGATGGCCTATCTGCTCCTCTCCGAAACACCGGCATGGACCGCCCTGCTCGGTGGCGTACTAATTCTTTTTTCTGGCTACCTTGTCATCCAGGCAAAAAACATGAATGATAATGATCATTGAGCTTTTTCATGAAATTTTTTCGGTTGATTCCCATCGTTTTATTCGGCTTTTATTGCTGTTGCCTTGGGACGCCTAGGCGATAAACAGGCCGTTTCTCAGACCGCAATTCATGCTGATGTCTTGAAATTCTCTCATTTTAGGCTATAATCAATTATAAGCAATTCCCTATTCTTCTAGATTATTTTTTTATGTTGCTCTGACGGTTATCCTCCAGGTTCTTCATGATATTCCTGGCGGGCGGTACAAATTCCTGTGATAAGAGATCATGTGTTTATCAGAAAGGCATCTTTTTCTCAAGGGAGGACATCGCCATGGGAGATCCAATAATCAAATTCACTCGAAGGGATTTTCTGAAGACTGCCGGCATTGTAGCCGGTATGGCGACGCTCGGTGAAATTCCGGGAGAGCTTCTGGCCGCAGTGGACAGAAAAAACCTTGTGCGGTTTCCCGAGAAAACGGATATGATCCTTCTGACATCACGCCCACCGCAGCTGGAAACACCGATGCAATATTTCCGTGAACTGATAACGCCAAACGATGCTCTCTTTGTGAGGTGGCATATTTCACAGGTTCCTACTTTGGTGGATTTAAAAGAGTGGCGACTCAAGGTAGGCGGTCATACGGATAACGTGCTACAGCTTTCCATGGATGATCTAAAAACAAAATATGAAAGAGTAACGATGACCGCAGTTATTCAGTGTTCCGGAAACAGTAGAAGTTATTTCGAACCTCCCGTGGCCGGCGGCGAGTGGCAGAACGGAGCCATGGGAAATGTTACCTGGACCGGGGCCAGGCTCAAAGATATTCTGGGCGAGGCCGGAGTCAAACCCGGCGCAGTTGACGTTTCCTTCAACGGACTTGATAAACCGCCCCTGCCTAGCGTCCCCGATTTAGTGAAAAGCCTTCCCGTTGACAAGGCTCTTGATGCGGACATCCTTGTCGCCTATGAGATGAACGGTCAATCGCTGCTCATGCTTAATGGATTTCCGGCTCGTCTCATTGTGCCCGGATGGTTTGCGACGTATTGGGTAAAGGCCCTGAGCGATATAACTGTCCTTTCCGAGCCATTTGAAGGATTCTGGGTGAAGACGGCATACCGGATCCCGGACAACCCCTGTGCCTGCGTTGCACCGGGAGGGAAAGTGGAGAAATCAATACCCATTAACCGGATGAACACGAGGTCGTTCATTATAGATCCGGAAGAGGGAACTTCGGTCAAGGCGAATAAAGCAGTAGCGATGAAGGGAATCGCGTTTTCAGGAGGTTACGGCATCAGGGACGTACTTGTATCAATCGACAACGGTAAAACATGGAATGAAACGCAGCTCGGAAAAAACCTGGGGAAATACTCATGGATCCAGTGGACCTATTCATGGCTGCCGAAAAAGAAGGGGAAGTATACTCTCATGGTCAGGGCAACGGACAACAATGGCGAATCTCAGCCCTTTGACCCGCGCTGGAATCCCGCCGGCTACATGAGAAACATAGTCGAAAAAGTTACCGTGGACGTGCTATAGGAGACAGGACATGAAAAATCTCTTGATAGTGGCCGCTATCGTGATGTTGGCATCGACATCGGGCAATGTTCAGGGGCAGAGCGGGAGTGATCTGGGTAAGAGCAGCGTTCGCTCCATTACGCTGCCGGTTACCGAAGTAACGTTGAAGCCCGGACCTGGCCTGGATAAAGTAAGTTCGCTCTGCAATATTTGCCACAGCCTAGAATACATAACCATGCAGCCGGCATTGCCAGGGGCGACCTGGTCGTCTGAAGTGAATAAAATGATCAAAGTGATGGGTGCGCCGATCAATGAAGAAGACGCAAAAATCATCACTGAGTACCTGAGTGCGGAATACGGAACGGGCAAGTAGAGAAGCAAATATTCGAAAAAACGTTTTACATTAAGAAAAGGAGAAAGAATCTATGGTTATGAAAAATGTGTTTCTTGGGTTTGTTGCACTGGCGGTCATTTGTATAAGCGCTGGATATGCCGTCGCGGATAAGGCGACTGAAAAGGCAGGTGCGGCTCTATTCGCCGCAAACTGCAAAATTTGCCATCCCGATGGGGGGAATATCGTAAATCCGGCAAAAACGCTCCATAAAAAAGACCGCGAGGCCAACCATGTCATGACTGCTGCCGACATTATGCATATTATGAGAAACCCGGGTCCAGGCATGACCCAATTCGACGAAAAGACCATATCGGACCACGATGCTCACGAAATAGCGGAGTACATTCTTAAATACTTGAAATAAAACGATCTCGAACAAAAGCTGGGCACTGATCTACTCCAATCATTGCGGCTGACCGGAGACCATTGACTACAGCAGAGAAACACAGCACAATCTTCAGGAATCCTGAAAGACGTCAGGAATCTAATTTTTAACTTTTATCAAATCCGTAACATCGGAGCCTAAGGTACGGTTCATGTTTGCTTAGATCGGGTGCGCCTGATGAGGTGGATTGCGCCTGTTATTGCGGTTTCTCTGTTTCTATCGTCAATTCTGCGGGCTGATGAATTGCCATTATGGGAGGCTGGTTTCGGAGTAACCGGAATAAGCTTGCCTGATTATCGGGGTTCCAACCAGCAGCGAATTTTCGTTCTTCCCTTTCCGTACATCGTATATCGGGGAGAGATTCTCCGGATGGACAGGAAGGGCCTCTATGGCCGGCTGTTTAATTCAGACCGCGTTCAATTGAATCTTAGTGTGGACGGCGGTCTGCCGGTTAAAAGCAGCCAGAACACGGCCCGCACCGGGATGCCTAATCTCGATCCCACTTTCCAGATAGGGCCTTCTCTGGAAATCTGTCTTACATCTAATTGCAGCGGAGACCGTGCTGTCCAACTCCGGCTTCCAGTACGAGCTGTCTTTGCATCGGACTTCACCTATCTTTCCGGAAAGGGATTCGTGATTAATCCCCAACTTAATTGTGATTTTTTAAATCTTGGCTCGGAAAGAGGGTGGAATTTCGGGCTTGCTCTGGGGCCGCTGTTTGCCTCGAAAGAATATCATGAATATTACTATCAGGTTGATGACGCCGATGCAATCCCGGGCGTTCGTCCGGCCTACACCACTCGGGGCGGATACAGCGGATCGCTCCTTATCCTGACCTTGAGTAAACGGTTTAAAGACTACTGGTTTGGATCATTTTTGCGATACGACAATTTGTCAGGGGCAGTCTTTGCCGACAGTCCTTTGATGAGAACAAAACAATCAGTAATGGCCGGATTCGCCGTGGCCTGGGTTTTCGGAGAATCACAAGTCAAAGTGCAGTCGACTCCCTGATGCTTCCCTTGTGCCCCAGAGATGGGATGACCCTTTTAACATGTCTTTTATGCCATCAATAAAAATTAGTGAGCATTGAATAGCGATGTAAGTGCAATTGAAAACATATAACATCGTCGTGAGGTGAGAAAACAACCAAAAGTACTTTTACATTTTAGTAGTTAAGCATGTCCTTAACAATAAAAAATATTATTTTATATCGATATAAATTTGACAAATAGATTTGTCTATGCTAACCTTTTTTCATAAATTGTAACTATAGGTTACAATTTAATCGCGGTTTCTTTTTTTTCTTCTGTCCACTCCGGCCAATCCACAAAAAAATAGGGTTGTTTTTTTTGAACCAAATTATAAGGAGGACGCTTATGAGTAAGAAAGAAGAAGCAAGTAAACAGTTTTTTGATGCTTTGGAGTTTCGTGGCATAAAACGAAGGGATTTTTTAAAGTATTGTGGTGCAACTGCCGTCCTTCTCGGCCTCTCTGAATCATTCGCTCCAAAAATCGCAGCAGCCTTGGAAAAAGCCTCAAAACGAACTCCAGTCATTTGGCTCAACTTCGCATCAGATTCCGGCTGTACTGAATCTTTTATCAAAGCTACCTATCCGGATCCCGCAACTGTCATTCTTGACATTCTCAGCGTCGATTACAATGAAACCATTATGGCCGCAGCCGGTAAACAGGCGGAAGAAATACTCTCCAATTCCGCGAAAGCCGGAGGTTATATCCTTATCGTGGAGGGCGGTATCCCGACGAAAAAAGGCTTCGGCATGATCGGCAGTAAGGAAATGCTCGACGTGTTTAAGGAGATGGCCGGTCCCTGCGTTGCCATTCTGGCTATCGGGAGCTGCGCCACGGACGGAGGGGTGCCTGCTGCGAAACCAAATCCTTCCCAGATTATCGGCACGAAAGAGGCGATGCAGAGGGTTGGCATTAACAAACCGCTGGTCAACATGGATCTTTGTCCGGTGAATCCGCAATACCTCGTCGGGGTTGTCGTAAACTTCCTTCTTCTCGGAAAGCTGCCCGATCTCGACGGATTCGGCAGGCCGAAGATGTTCTACGGACAGACGATCCATGATAATTGCGAACGCAGAGCTCATTTCGACGCGGGCCGGTACGTCGAGAAATTTGGTTCCAACGAAGAGGCCATGGGATACTGCTTATACAAGATGGGCTGCAAAGGACCGATGACCTATTCGGCATGCCCCAAGATCCAGTACAACAACCGGACCAGTTGGTGCATCAAAGCTGGCGGACCGTGTATCGGCTGCGCCGAGCGAGGATGGACCGACAAGTTTGCGGGATTCTATGAACCCTTGCCGGGCGTGAAGATTCCGGGCCTCGGCGGGGTGGAGGCCGGCGCTGACAAGATTGGCGCGGTTGCGGCAGTAGCTACGGTTGCCGGCATCGCGATTCATGCCGCTGCGACAGCGGCTTCCGGCAGAACGAAAGATGATGGAGGGAAAAAATAATGGCCAGGATAACCATTGATCCGATGACGAGAATTGAAGGCCACCTCAGAATCGATGTGGAAATTGAGGGAGGCCGGGTTAAAGACGCCTGGACAACAGGCACGCTGTTCCGCGGCTTTGAAATCATTCTACAGGGAAGAGACCCCCGCGACGCCTGTCATATTACCCAGCGTATTTGCGGTGTCTGTCCTACTTCGCACGGCCATGCCTCGTCGATGAGCATGGATGATGCATTCAAGGTAAGACCGCCGGACAACGGCCGCATCATCAGAAATATGATTGAAGGAGCCCAGTTCGTACACTCCCACATCCTCTGGTTCTACCATTTGAATGCCCTCGACTATGTTGATGTGGTATCGGCTCTCAAGGCTCAGCCGAAGGAAGCGTCTCTTAAGAAGGTGCAGGGGAAACTGAAAGCGTTTGTCGAGTCCGGACAGCTTGGTCCTTTCGCAAATGCCTATTGGGGGCATCCGGCATATAAACTTCCGCCGGATGTGAACCTCCTGGCTGTAGCCCACTATCTTGAAGCTCTCGAAATGCAGGCAAAGGCCGCCTCAGTAAGCGCCCTCTTCGGCGGAAGAATGCCGATGACTATGACAAGCCCTCCAGGCGGCGTGACGCATGTCCCGTCTGTCGATGACCTTAAGAACTACCTCTTTAGAGTGAAGGAGCTTCAGGACTGGATCGATAACGTATTCATCACCGACCTGCTTGCCATTGCGCCCTACTATCTCGGCGCCGCGGGCGTGGGCAAGGGATACGCCAACTTCCTTTCCTGGGGCGTGTTCGAGGATGCGTCCTTCGATCCCAAAAAGCGGCTTCTGCCGAGGGGTGCGATCTTCGCGTCCGATTTCCCCAAAGTCCATGATGCGAAGCCGGAAGACGTTATGGAGCATACGGCGCACAGCTGGTATAAGAACTCAAAACCGCTTAATCCCGCCACGGGAGAGACGGATCCGGAGTACTCCGGTTACGATTCCAACAAGAAATACACCTGGTCAAAGGCGCCACGGCTTCAGGGCAAACCCATGGAAGTGGGCGCCCTTGCCAGGATGGTCGTAGCCTATGCTTCTGGGCAGCCCACGGTCACGAAACTGATCGATGATACCCTCGCAAAGATCGGACATGCGGGGCATCCAGAGGTGCTTTTCGGCATTATCGGCAGAATCGCCGCGCGCGCCTTGGAATGCAAAATGGTGGCCGATGCCATGCAGCAGTGGGGACTCACACTCATCGGAAACATAAAGAACGGGAATACAGCGGTGTACACTGATTACACAATCCCCGACAAGGCGCAGGGAATCGGTCTGTGGGAAGCCCCGCGCGGCGCCTTGGGACATTGGATCGATGTGGATGGGAAAAGGATCAAGAACTATCAGTGCGTGGTGCCGACAACCTGGAATGTCTGCCCGAGAGACGACAATGGGATACGCGGACCGATCGAGGAAGCTCTTATTGGTACCGCTGTGGAGAACGCTGAGAAACCGCTTGAGGTCTTGCGAGTGGTCCACTCTTTTGATCCGTGCCTTGCCTGTACGGTTCATGTGATCCATCCTGAGTCTAACCGAATCATGGACTTCAAGGTCGTATAGGGAGGACACCATGGCAGATAAAATGATAAAGGAATGGAACTTCGGCTATATTATGGACCATTGGATCAGGGTCATTGCGATCGCAGTGCTTATCTTCACCGGCATCTACATCCACTGGCCGTTTATCCCCGGAGGGCCGGACAGTACGATTATGGCGTCGATGCGCTTTGCCCATTTTGTGTGCGCATATGCGCTTATTTTAGGGCTCGTCATAAGGATCTATATGGCCTTCCGGTCTACCTTTGATGCCGACTGGAAAGATTTCTCGGTCATTGAGAACCTGAAGAATATCCCAGACATCCTTGGCTACTACCTCTTTATGAAAGGCTCACACAAGGATTATCGCAAATACAACCCGCTCCAGGCCTTGGCCTACCTCGTGATCGCCCTCGCGATTATCTTCGAGGCCCTAACCGGAGCGGCGCTCTATCATGGCAATCTTTTCGGGTTCATCAATGCGCAGAGCAGCTTCCTGTGGGTGAGCAACATGCTCGGGGGAGAATCTTATACGAGGATCTGGCATATCCTCGTCATGTGGTTCTTCATTATCTTCGTGCTGGTTCATGTGTACATGAGCGTCATGATCACCATGGTTAACAAGGACAAGTCACTTATGTCCATGTTTACGGGATACAAGCTCAAAAAACATTAAGATGATATCAGATGATCAGATTCGGGGAGGCGTTTCGGCGCCTCCCCAAGAAGTTCTCATACTCGGTGTCGGTAATCTTCTGCTCAAGGACGATGGTTTCGGCGTCCATCTGATTAATGCCCTTCAAGATACAGCCTTTCCAAAAAACGTAAAAGTGATGGAAGCCGGGACGGTCAGTCATCAATTGATCCCGTTGTTCCATGAGATCGATCATCTTATCATTATCGATGTTGTTGAGGCCAATGACACTCCTGGTTCCCTGTTCCGCTTTGCACCCGAGGACATGAAATACACAGCAGAACAGCGGGTTTCCCTGCATCAGATAAGCCTCATCGACGTCCTTCATATGACTGAATTGACCGGGAAAAGGCCGAAAACAGTCATCATTGGAGTGCAGCCCAAGGATGTCACCTCATGGTCACTCGAATTGAGCGATGAATTGAAAGCGGTTATCCCGAAGGTGAAGGAACTGCTCTTCGAGGAATTGAAGAATTTGAAGGTTATCTGATGGCGATAATTCGTGTGCGGATCGGCGTGGCGGCTGACGATGCTTTGCAGGCTTGACAGGGCGGACTAGATGTGCGATAAATGGTATCAGCAATGCAGGAAGCAAATTCCCTTGTTTTGATCGGATTTATCCATGTGTCTCGCAATCCCCTCGAGAATCATCAGCATAGACAACCTGTCGGCAACTATAGACGTATTCGGAGCGAGAAAAGAAGTAAATCTCATGCTCATGCCTGAAGAACCGCGGGTAGGGGACTATGTTCTTGTCCATGCCGGATTCGCAATACAAAAGATCGAAAAGGAAGTCGTTGAATCGGGAAATTCCATGCACGAAACCGCTCTTGCCCTTAGTATTCTCGATATTGTAGTGGAAAAATGCCGTGAGGCCGGTGGTCACCGTGTCGATTCTGTCAGGCTTCGTATCGGAAAAGCGGCCGGCGTGATGCCAGAGGCGCTCCAGTTTGCATTCGATGCGTCAAAGTCAAATACGGTGGCGGAAAAAGCCCAACTTGTCATAGAACCAGTCCCCATAAGCGGTGTCTGCTCCGAGTGCAAGAAGGATTTCACCGTGGATAATGCCCGGTTCGTTTTTGCCTGCCCGCTTTGCGGATCCCAATTTATTGAAATGAAAAGCGGACGAGAAATGGAAATCGTGGACATGGAGATCAATGAATGAAGGTTAAGGTCGTCACCCGCATACTTGAAGCGAACGACAGAATCGCGGAAGAAAACCGTAAACGATTCCGGGATGCCGGAGTTTATGTGGTCAACCTCATGGGTGCTCCGGGAGCGGGCAAGACGACGCTTCTCGAACGAACGATTCAGGCGCTCAAACCCCATCTGAAGATCGGCGTGATCGAGGGTGATATTGTCGGCTCCGATGACGCAGAACGGATCGGCGCGCTCGAAGTGCCCGTGGTCCAGATAAATACAGGTGGAGCCTGCCACCTGGACGCGAACATGATAAACGAAGTGCTCGATGAACTGCCGCTCAGAGACCTGGACATGCTAATCATCGAAAATGTAGGCAATTTGGTCTGCCCGGCGGAGTTCAAGGTTGGTGAGGATATGAAAATGATGGTACTCTTCCGTCGCAGAAGGGCACGACAAACCTCTGAAATACCCCCTCATGTTCCGTGAGTCCTCAGCCCTCGTGTTGAACAAGATAGACCTTCTTCCCTACCTGAACACCGATATGAACAAGGTCCGGAACGATTCGCTCGCCCTCAATCCCAATCTGAAGATATTCGAAGTCTCCTGCGCCACCGGCGCAGGGATCGATGCATGGGCTCAATGGTTACGCGAGCTCAAATCGTAGTCAAAGGCATTGTCCAGGGCGTCGGTTTCCGTCCCTACATCTTCAACCTTGCCGAATCTCTGGACTTGAAGGGGTATGTGACCAATACGAGCGAAGGAGTATTTATCGACGTAGAGGGAACGCGTCTGCCCGAGTTTGTCGATCGGCTGAGAAATGAGGCTCCGCCGCTTTCGCAAATCACCGAGTTCACGGTAACGTCCTTCCCCTTCCACGGTTACCGAGAATTCGCCATACGGCAGAGCCTCGATCATGCGCAAGGATTGCCCTTTACCCTGGTTTCCCCGGACGTCTCAATCTGCCCCGATTGCCTCCAGGAAATGCTCAACCCTGCGGACCGCCGGTATCTCTATCCCTTCATCAATTGTACGAACTGCGGACCCCGATATTCCATTACACGGTCGGTCCCCTATGACAGGCCGAACACGACTATGGCGGACTTCAGCATGTGTCCCTCATGCATGAAGGAATATGAAGAGCCGAAGAATCGTCGTTTTCACGCCCAACCGAATGCGTGTGCGACCTGCGGGCCCCGTGTGGAGTACAAAGTACAGAGTACAGAGTTCAAAGTAAACGATAAAGAAAATGCCATCCAGAAAGCTGTTCATGTTCTCCGGCAGGGCGGGATCGTCGCAATCAAGGGACTCGGAGGATTCCATATTGCCTGCGATGCTATGAACGACGGCGCAGTCAGAAGATTGCGTGAAAAAAAAAGGAGGAGTAACAAACCCTTTGCTGTAATGTCCCCTGATGTCGACAGAATAGAAAAGTTTTGCGTCGTTTCCAAAGCTGAACATGATGCGGTAATCTCGAATAGGCGGCCGATTGTGCTCCTTCGAAAGAGGAACAACTGTCCGTTGCCGAATGCGGTGTCCCCGAACAACAGGGATGTAGGTTTCCTGCTGCCCTATACTCCGCTACATTATCTCCTGTTCCATCATCCCCTTGATGCGAAAACTCCAATTGTGAATGCTCATTTCGATGCACTCGTCATGACGAGCGGAAATCTCTCGGAGGAGCCGATTATCTGCGACAACGAAGAGGCCCTTGGGAAACTCGCGGACATCGCGGATGGCTTCCTCCTTCACAATCGCGATATTTTTATGCGTGTAGATGATTCGGTTCTAAAAGTGAGAAGTACAAAGTTAAGAGTCAAGAGTGAGCACCAGGATGATAATTCAGATAAAGGTAATAAACATAGTTATAACGCTGAACCAAAAACCAAGAACGCTGATCTATTATTCATCCGCCGATCCCGGGGATACGCGCCTGATCCGATTATGCTGCATGATGAAGGCCCAGAAGTGCTCGGCTGCGGTGCCGATCTCAAGAATACCTTTACTCTGACAAAGGGCAGGTTTGCTATCCCCAGCCAACATATTGGTGACATGGAAAATTACGAAACTGTAAGATTCTTCGAAACCATACTTGCGAATCTCAAGGCGGTTTATCGGGCTGAGCCGCAGGCAATCGTGCACGATCTGCATCCGGAGTATCTGTCGACGCGATGGGCAAAGGAATATAGGGCCAAGGCAACGGGGCCCGGGAAGGAATTGATGACCATCGGCATCCAGCATCATTATGCGCACATCGGATCGGTTATGGCTGAACATGGATTGAATCATCAGATCATCGGCGTTGCCTTCGACGGCACGGGATACGGCACTGATGGCAATCTGTGGGGTGGTGAATTTATCGTTGCTAATATCGATGGTTTTAAACGGGCGGGACATCTGAGCTATATTCCGCTTCCCGGCGGAGAGGCTGCCATCCGTGAACCCTGGAAGACAGCGATCAGCTTTATTATGAACTCCGGCGTTGCTGATGCCTGGAATCTTCTCGAAAAAGCCGGATTTGTCGAAAAATACGGCAAAACAAATATAGAAAATGTTGGGATTATTGCCCGCTCTCGAGAATTCTCTCCACTTTCGTCCGGGGCAGGCAGGTTGTTCGATGCCGTAGCGGCATTGATCGGCATTTGTGATCGGAACACCTTCGAAGGCGAGGCCGCCATGGCTCTCGAGGCCTGTGCCCAAGAGGGGGTTTCCGAAGTGTATCCAATTGAGTTCACACAGAATAACGGGTATACTATCGTAGATTTTTCACCGACTGTACTTGCTATCGTTCGCGAGCTGCACCGGATTCCGAGAGAAACAATTGCAGCGAAGTTTCACAATACCGTTGCCGCTGCAGTTGTGACGCTGACAAAAAAAATAGCCGGGCACTACGGAATCGGCGATATAGCCTTGAGCGGAGGGACGTTCCAGAACAGGTATCTCCTGAACGGCATTACGACCAGTCTTTGCGCCGGGGGGTTGAATGTGTATGTTAACAGTAAAGTGCCTTGCAATGATGCGTGTATTTCACTGGGACAGGCCTACCTCGTAAGAGAACGAATGAAACAGGATCGGGTGAGGGAGGGGGAGCGCGTGATATGAAACAGATGCTGGACGAATTGCAGGCCCTGACAAAGGAAATCAGCAGACCACTGAACCTGATGGAAGTCTGCGGTACCCATACTGTTGAGATTTTCAGACACGGCATCCGTGACGTGATCCCGAAGAGCATAACGTTGCTTAGCGGGCCGGGATGTCCGGTGTGCGTAACCTCTGTTCGGGATGTCGATGCTGCCATCGCTATTGCAAAAATGCCCGGCGTTACCGTAACGACCTTCGGCGATATGATGCGTGTGCCCGGTGGCACAGAATCACTGCTGGAAGCAAGGTCGGAAGGCGCTGACGTGCGGGTTCTCTATTCACCCCTCGACACACTGAAGCTTGCGCTCACGGAGCCCCAACGTCAATTTGTTTTTTTCGGAACCGGTTTTGAAACCACCTCACCGCTTATCGCCGCCAGCATCGCCCGGGCTGAAGAGGCAGGAATCCGGAACGTTTCCGTGTATGCCGCGTTCAAACTCGTGCCGCCTGCGTTAAAAGCATTGCTCGACTCGCCCGATGTCAAGGTGGACGGGTTTATACTCCCGGGACATGTGAGCACCATCATCGGGCAAAAGCCCTATGAATTCATTCCGATGCAGTATAAAAAACCTTCAGTCATAACCGGATTCGAAGCAAAAGAAATAATCGAAGGTATCCTGATGATCGTACGCCAGATAGCGGAGAAGCGTTCGGCTGTAGAAATTCAGTATCGCACAGTTGTCCGTCCGGAAGGAAATCCGCGTGCGGTGGAGCTTCTCGATCGCTATTTTGAGCCTGCCGATGCATACTGGCGGGGGATCGGCGTAATACCCGCAAGCGGCCTGAAGCTGCGGGAACAGTATGCCGCGTTCGACGCAAACAGGAGGTTTAATCCTCCCGCATCGGAAGCAAGTGAGCCGGAACTCTGTTCCTGCGGTGATATTCTCCGCGGCGTAAAGATTCCGACAGAGTGTCCGCTCTTCGGAACAGGATGCACGCCTGAAAACCCGATCGGTCCCTGTATGGTCAGCACCGAGGGAAGTTGCGCAGCATATTATAAGTATGGAAAATATTTCTGATATGTCCGCCAAAAACATATAGCGCGATTGCATCGAGACCCTCATTTTTAAGGGAGCAAAGAGTGGATAGAATTCTTCTTGGACACGGCAGCGGCGGCAGACTCATGCATGAGCTAATTAAATCCCAATTTAGCCCTGCTTTCGGCATCGAGGGATCCGGCGATTCAGCCGTGGTAAACGTACCGTCTCTTCGCCTGGCCTATACCACCGATTCCTATGTGGTTACGCCACTCTTTTTTCCGGGCGGTAATATCGGCGAACTTGCCATAAACGGGACAGTGAACGACCTTGCTGTTTCGGGAGCTAATCCGCTGTATCTCTCTGTGGGATTCGTAATAGAAGAAGGCTTTCTTCTCTCTGATTTGAAAAAGATCATCTCTTCCATGTCCTCTGCAGCAGCGAAAGCGGGCGTAAAGGTTGTAGCCGGGGATACGAAAGTAGTGAATAAAGGCAAAGCGGACGGGATCTTCATCAACACATCGGGTATCGGCGTATTGCAGGACGGTCGGGACATATCGGCAGCAAGAATCGGTAAAGGCGACAAAATCATCATCAGCGGCGAGGTCGGCAGCCACGGTGTGGCTGTCATGTCGGAGCGAAACGGCTTGACCTTCGATCCGCCGGTGACGAGTGATACACGTGCGCTGAACAGCCTTGTGGAAGCAATGTACGGTGTTTCGCCGAATATTCATTTTATGCGCGATCCAACTAGAGGAGGTCTTGCCACGACGCTCAAGGAGGCGGCGCTTGAATCGCGCTTATGCATCCGTATCAGCGAGTCTACCCTCCCGATCCCTCAGGGGGTCAGGGGCGCTTGCAGCCTGCTGGGACTTGATCCGCTCTATGTCGCAAACGAAGGGATCCTCATTGCTATCGTAGATGCGACGGTTGCCGATGCCATGGTGAAAAGTATGAAAAGGCACGAACATGGACGTGAAGCTGCAATAATTGGCGAGATTTACGATTCGCCGCAGGGAGGCGTATTGCTGGAAACCGCCATCGGCGGAACGCGCATCATGGATATGCTGCAGGGTGAACAGCTGCCTCGAATATGCTGAAGAGAACAGTACGCTCTGGATTTCCTCTGATGCATGAAAAAACTGAACATGACGGACTTATGATGGGCAAGGATTCACCCCGTTTCAATCTGCTCGTGCGTAATAGGTTTCATAAAATTGAGAAGCTAACCCTAGTTAACATCGCCCTGTGTGTGTCAGCGGTGGGAGAGAGAGGCCGGAATGCCTGATATCCAGTCCATGATGGGAAATGAAGTGGAAGTCATTGCAAACGGCGTATCATACCGGGGAGTATTGATGGAAATTACCGACGACGAGATCAGTCTTAAAAGCCTGATGCAATGGATCTCCTTGCCGATGTCCGCGGTAAACACCGTCCGGCTTCAAGGGCAGATACGACGAGAGTCCGAGAGAGAGGGCATCCTTTCCAGTGACAACGGGCCGATCTCATAGATATCCGTCCGGCAAAGAAACGGCACGGTGATCAAGCTTCGATCCTGAGCTTCTTCAACTTCCGGTAAAGCGTAGCGAGGTCTATGCCGAGCTTGCTTGCGGTGCTTTCCTTGCTCCCTTTATTCTCCGCGATACTTCGCCGAATATATTCCCGCTCAAAATTATCCAGCGCCTGCCGCAGGGATGATGTTGAGACCCCTTCGACGTCCAGCGTCCTGAATTTGTCGGGTAGATCGTGCATCGTTATGACTTCATTGTCGGCGAGAACGACCGCCCGTTCAATCGTGTTTCTCAACTCCCGTATGTTTCCTGGCCAATCATAGGCGAGGAGCGATTGCATCGCCTCATAGTCGATGTCCTTGATTGCTTTTCCAGATTCCTTTGCGAAGATCTCAAGGTAATGTTTGATGAGTACAGGGATATCGTCCCGACGCTCCCGCAGGGAAGGCATGCGGATTTCGATCACGTTCAGGCGGTAATACAGATCTTCCCGGAACCTGTTTTCCTTGACCCGCTGAATCAAGTCGGCATTCGTCGCGGCAATGATACGAACGTCCACGGTGATGACGCGCGTATCGCCCACTGGCGTAAGTTCCTTCGTCTGGATTACATGCAGCAGCTTTACCTGCAGCGCTTGAGGAAGCTCGCCTATTTCGTCGAGAAAGAGCGTTCCACCGTCGGCCATGGTGATCAGACCTTTCTTGTCTTCGTTCGCCGAGGTGAAGGAGCCCTTTTTGTGGCCAAATAACTCGCTTTCCAGGAGATTTTCCGGGATGGCGCCGCAATTGATGGAAATAAAGGGCTTGTCCTTGCGGGGGCCGGACGAATGGATGGCTTGGGCAACAAGACCTTTTCCTGTTCCGCTTTCCCCAGTAATAAGGATATTGCTCTTGTTGGGAATAACCTTTTCCATAAAGGAGAAAACTTTATGCATGGGTTCCGAACTGCCAATGATGTTGGAAAAACCCCCGCGGTGCTGGCTTAATTCCTGGCGGAGTATCTGGTTCTCTATCTGCAGTTCTCTGCTCTGAAGCAGCTTCCTGATTGTCAGCCTGATTTCGTCATTGATGAAAGGTTTGGTGATATAGTCCGAGGCGCCGGCACGCATTGCCTCGACTGCAGAGCCGACGGAGGCAAAGGCGGTCATCATGACGACCGATGTTTCGGGACTAATCTTCTGGGCCTGCTTCAGCACCTCGAATCCGTCCATTTTTTCCATCCTGATGTCGGTCATGATAACATCGAAATTCGTCTCGCGCAGGCGATCAAGAGCCTCCTCGCCATTATATGCCTCCTTGACCGCGTAACCTTCCTTCGTCAGGAGTATATTCAACGCCATGCAGATGTCTTTTTCATCGTCAACAACCAGAATGTTTGGTTTCCCCATAGATGCTCCTCAATGCGGTTTAATTGGCAGAAAAATCGTAAAAACCGTGCCTTTTCCGACTTCGCTAAAAACATTGATATCGCCTTTGAACCGTTTTATTATTTCATAACTCAAGGAAAGTCCGAGGCCCGTGCCTTTGCCCGCCTCCTTGGTCGTGAAAAAGGGATCGTAAATCTGCTGCAATTCCTCAGGCGGGATTCCGATGCCGGTGTCGGCAAAGGATATGATGATGGCTTCCCGGTCCTGATCTTCTCCACCCCGCCGTGTGTCAACACGCAGGGTTCCCCCATTAGGCATGGCGTCGAAGGCATTGAGGATAATGTTGATGAAGACCTGAGCTATCTGGCCCTCATCAATCATAACCCGGGGCAGGTCGGGGTCAAGCGAGACTGCGATTTGGATGTCGCTTTTCATGCGTTTATCGAGCCGCATCAAATCGAGCGTGGAGTTCAGGACGTCGTTCAGATTGACATTCTTGATGTTCAAGGAATCAGCACGTGCGAAGGTGGCCATGCGGCGGACGATGTCCGTGATTCTCTGGATATGAGTGTTAATAATGTCCAGGCTATTCTGCGTAAATTCGTCCTGTGCCATCTCCCGGAGCAATTGTGCGAAGGTTGATATGGAGGTAAGAGGATTTCCGATCTCATGGGCCACGCCTGCGGCGAGTCTGCCGAGGGCGGCGAGCTTCTCGGAATGGAGGACCTGTTGCTCCAGTTTTTTCGCCGTGGCGGTGCCCCGGTCAACCTTGTGTTCAAGCTCGACCGTATAATGCTTGAGCGCTTCTTCAAGTTGGACGCGTTTGGTCACATCGTTACTCGTAATAAGAATACCCGGAATTCTCCCGTCGATCAGGAGCGGATTAATATTCATGGTAAGATAGAGCGGGAATTCATGCAACCCCATGATGGGATAGTCCCTGATTTCGATGCTCCTGCCAGCGAGTGTTTTTTGAAGGATGGTGCCTATCGGGATGCCTTCATAGGGCAAAAGTTCATGGGAAAAGAGCGAGAAAAAAGGCTTGCCAATCACATCCTCTTTCGACCGGCCGAGGGTCTGGGCCTGGGCGGTGTTCACACTCCTGACGGTCAGGTCCGTGTCCAGGACCATGAGGTTTGTACGCGTGTTTTCGATGATATTTTCGAGATAGTCTTTTGCTATCTCGATTTTCTCCTCCAGACGGCGGTGGTTTTCGAGATGTTTGGCTTTCTCTTCCGCCTTGATCTTGTTTTTATAGGCAACGATAGAAACAGCGGATGCGGTGAGGGTCGTGATGAAAATGGAAATGATGAGAAGGGAGTAGAAAAGCCTGCTTTTCTGCATGAGGCTGATTATATCGGAGTAAGGGGCGGAAACCACCACGATCCAGGATTTTCGTGCTATCGGGAATTTATAAAAAGCCGCGAGCTTGCGTTCTCCGCCCGGCGCCACGTAATAGCCGGAGGTATCTTCTCTTCCCTCGATCATTATTTTTTCGCTGTCGAACGACTTGTGGCACTGGAAGCAGGTTTTGTCAGTCTGGTAGAGATTCTTACCGACCATCTCCGGTTTCGTGGGATGATAGAGGAGCGTGCCTTCACTGTCCAGCATCCAAGCGTAGCCCCGCGTACCTGATTTGATCGGGGAAAGGTACCGTTCGGTGATGCCGTCCACCGAAAGGATGGCAAGAACGATACCCATGAATACCGGGGACTCTCGTTTTTTCAGCTGCTGGTAAACAGGAACGGCCACTATGAATTCCTTGTTGTCCTGATGAGCGCCAGAGTCGTCAAAGAGATCGGTGATCAGTTTTTCATTTTTGGGGAGCACTCGCGCTTTTGCAAAATAATCGGTTTTCGAAAGGTCGGCCTTTTCGCGTCCGGGTGAGGAACTGTCATACAGAAGAATGCCATTGCGATCAAGCACCTGGGTGGAGATCAAGGCCTGGTTCCGAAGGCTGAAGTTTATCGATTCGGTCACTGAACGGACATGAGAGTCAACATTGATGCGTTCGATGTCCGGCAGTTGTGAGATGATTTTGAGGTTTTGGTATACGTGATCAGTAAAACTTTCGATGTTCATCGCCACTTCACGGGCGAGAAACAGCTGCTGCTGATTGAACTGATTTGCCATCTCTTCCTGAAGGGATTGCTGAAAAAATTGGCCGAGAATGATGATGAACGAAAGGACAACGAGGAGAATAAAGACAAATCTCGTGGGTGTGAAAACCTTCTTCTGCCGGAGTGTGCGTATAAAACGTTGAAACATAGGGTAATTTACAGCTAAAACAGCATGGAAGTCAAGGAGGAAAAGGAAATCCGGAGGTCTTTGGAAGCGCATTGAGCGTAACGTTGGGTCATCAAAAAGAAGTTTGCTCCGAGGCGCTTCGGGACAGGAACAAGCCATGAGGCAGGAATGTCCTGCCGCTCATTGCCTCATGGATGAAGATCGATAGCGACTGCGCCGCAAGGATTTATTTAAGGTTTGCGTAAATTTCCAGAGGGCTAGGGGGCCGTCGATATGCTCACCGACGCCGAATCCGTGTCCGAACTCCTACCCAGCCACCAAGCTTTTGGCGGCCAGAATAATCACGGAGATTTTTCTGAGAGCAGGGTTTTGTTTGGCTACATTGCAGGCATTATTGCAGTTCGTTCCCGGCATTATAATGTCAAGAAACAGAACTTCAGACGCTATCTCTCTGACTTTCACGAGGGACTCATCATCGTCCCTCGCGGGCCAGATAGCGTAGCCTTCGTCCTCGAAAAGGGGGATGTGGGCTTCCTAATATTTTCGTTGTCATCAAAATGACGATTTATTTTGTTGTATCATGACAAGGTATTATGCGAAAATGAAAGCATGCTCGTTTTGGGAAACAATAGCGTTAAATCAATTTTATAGTGAGCATTAATGTGCGTAGATATGCGGAAGTAACCGCGCGATTGGATAAAGACGAAAAGATATAAGATTGACAATCATTCAGTTAGGTTGTTGAGTGGGATGGCAGCCTTGCCGTGAAGAACGGCTTTGGTCAACATCCAGTATAAAATATTATCGGCGGGTCGACGGACACGATGGTATCAGTTTGCGCTGCGAATACGCCATGACTAAAAAAATTATAAATTGCAATAACTTGCAAGCCTTGGTACTATAGAAGAATGAAGGCTTTTTATCAGCCGCAGGATTTAATAGCGGTGAAGTTAATGCTGTAAAGCAGAGATTATGCGAATCAGTTCGGATTGGATCGGAGGGAGATTAAATGGACGTTGCTCTTGACTATGCTGCAGTATTGACAAAAGCGCTTAGCAACGGAGGAGAATACGCTGATATCTTCGTAGAACAAAGCACACCGCTTTCCCTCATGTGTGAAGACAGTCGGATGGAAAAAGTGGTCTCCGGTATCGACTGCGGTGCCGGTGTCCGGCTTTTGTTCGGACAGCGTACCGCTTACGCGTATACAAACGACCTCACTACCTCATCGCTACTTGAACTAGCTGATGCCGTAAGGCATGCGGCAGTTGGCGGAGCCAAAATCTCCATTATCGACTTGTGTAAAATAAAGCCACGGGTGGATTACAGAATTATAAAAGAGCCAGAAGTGGTTGATACGAACCATAAAGTCCAAATGGTGCTCAATGCTGATCGGATTGCTCGTCTGTTTGACAGGCGCATAAGGCAGGCCTTGGTTACTTATCGTGAACATCGTCAACGGGTGACGGTAGCTTCTTCGGATGGCAGGATAGCGGAGGATGAGCGTCTGTACCTGACTGCGCTTGTTCATGTCGTTGCCGCTGACGGGGAGATTGTCCAGACCGGGTATGAACCGGTGGGCGGCAATGCGGGGATGGAACTGTTTGACCGGGATGCCCTTGATACTGCGGCGGAAACGGCGGCTCGTCGGGCAGTGATGATGCTCTCCGCACGGAAAGCGCCCGCGGGGAGGATGCCGGTCATCCTGTCCTCGGAGGCCGGAGGGACCATGATCCATGAAGCAGTGGGACATGGGCTCGAAGCTGATCTTGCCCAATCGGGTTTATCGGTGTATTCGAAACGGATAGGTGAGCGAATAGCGTCGCCGCTCGTAACCGTTGTAGATGATGCCACGCTTCCCGGCAAGCGCGGGTCTTTCCGATTCGATGACGAGGGGACCGATGCCGAACGTACCATCCTGGTTGAGAAAGGCGTGCTGAAAACGTTTATGTATGATAAATTGGCATCGATGAAGGACGGGACGCGTTCAACAGGCAACGGCAGGCGTGAATCCTACAAGCACCGCCCGATACCACGCATGACGAACACCATGATCATGCCGGGCGAGACCGATGCCGGTGAGATCCTCCGTGAAACGCCAAATGGGCTTTTTGTCCGCAAAATGGGCGGTGGTCAGGTAAATACAGTAAATGGAGATTTTGTGTTTGAAGTAAGCGAGGGATATCTGATAGAAAACGGGAAAATCGGAGAGCCGGTCCGAGGTGCGACGCTCACAGGAAATGGTCCCCAGGTGCTGGAAGCGATCGACAGGGTGGGCTCCGACATTGGTTTCTCAATCGGGACCTGCGGGAAGGACGGCCAGGGGTCACCGGTGAGTGACGCACAGCCTTCACTGCGGATACCCTATATCACCGTGGGTGGAGTTGTCTCCTAACCATTATCTCATAACGGAACAAATAACCGCTAGATATACCTTAAAATATCAGTTCGCTATCGCTTCCGAACAGGTTCTGGCGCTGACGCTGAATATAAGAGTGAAGACTGTTGAGATGAACACGTCGTCTTCAGCGGCTGATCAATACATTTCAGAAAGGACATGCCATGACACTTCCTGGAATACGTACGGCAATCATCACGCTCAGCGATAAAGGTTCCACGGGAGAACGAGTGGACGAAAGCGGCCTCGTGATTCGTGAAATGATTGCCACCATCGGCGCGTCCGCGATCCATTATGAAATCCTGCCAGATGAGAAAACACGCATTGTCGAAGTTCTTGAGCGACTTTCTGACTCCGGGAATGTAGACCTCATTCTTACCACAGGGGGGACCGGGGTGGCTCCGCGCGATGTCACCCCCGAAGCAACGCGGGAGGTTATTGAACGAGAACTCCCCGGGATGACGGAAGCCATGCGTGCCGAAAGTTACAAGAAAACACCTAATGCCATGATATCACGCGCCGTGGCTGGCATTAGAAAACAGACCCTCATTGTTAACCTTCCCGGCAGCCCGAGGGCCGTGCGCGAGAACCTTGCCGTTGTTCTCCCTGCGCTTTTTCATGCAATCGAAAAGATCAAAGGGGATCCCACTGAATGCGGCAGTCTATGAGGGCTAAGGGCATCAGCAGAAATCGAGTTTCGATATCTTGTTTTGATGATACGCCAGGGTCTTGAAAAATCCCAAGGGATGGGAATCATGACATTGCCGGAGTGGATGACTTTTTCTGAGAATACAAACAGATTATGGCCGTGCATTCCTTGACATGCTTGCCGCCTTAGCTATAATTTGGTTCGGGTACATCGTGTCTCTCGCTATGTGACCGGAATTTAAGTTTATGACGTTTCGATAACGGGAAATGCTGTTGGGCTGTTCCTTTTATCAACATCGAACGATTTTTTATCGATCGTCCCGGACGAGGATGTCGGATGACCAGGTACAAGGTCTGATCAGGATTCTGACCATCGGTGGACAGCTGATGTCCGCATAATCGCGGAGGTTAACCGCAGGCTCGGGGAGATCCAGTAAGGGAGTATTCTTAATCTGAGTTTATCAAAGATCAAGGACGACGGAAATAAAATAGGCCCCTTTGCGAAAGGGCTCGATTGGCGTAATGTTGAAATGGAGCTGCAGTGAGTCGAGAAAACAGAGATAAGAACCTGGACAGCGAGCATCTCTACGATCGGATTGTCAAGGCCAAAACGGACTGGGAAGCCACCTTTGATTCTATTCCCGATATGATCTGCATAATTAACAAGGAAGGGCGGATCGTTCGGGTGAATCGGGCCTTTAGCAGACGGTTGAAAAAATCCTATGAAGCTATCATCGGCGCACACTGCACCGAGATTATTCACGATTCTCCGGGCTATCCCGGCAGCCGTTCTTTCCGATCCATGGTTGACGCCTCTGAGCCGGTGCAACAGGAGTGGAATATGGCAATCGAGGGGGATATATTCACCACCTCGCTCTCTCCGTTCCATGATACGGTGGGGAATCTTCAGGGATCCATACTGATATTCCGCGATATAACGGACAAGAAGAGGCTGGAAGAACGGCTGATCCAGTCCGAAAAAATGGCTGCGGTAGGCACTTTTGCCGCGGAGATCGCCCATGAGATCAACAACCCCCTGGATTACATCGGTAACTATGTCTATCTACTCTCTGAATCCCTGCCACCCAGCTTTGAGAAACGGGGATATCTGGAAAAAATTCAGACTGGTATTGATAATCTCGCGCTGATGACCCGGGATTTGCTGGAATTCGCACGACCCCAAATCGAACCGTTTGAACAGATAGAATTGAGCCCTATCATCGATGCAGCCTTGGAATTGGCCGATAAAAAGATTGCCGATGCACAGATCATGGTTAAGAAAAGTTATGGCTGCCGGGACAGGCTTGTGGTAGGGTCAGCACGAATGCTTCAGCAGGTTTTCCTGAATCTATTCCAGAATGCGCTGGATGCAATGCAGCCGGGCGGCAAGATAATAGTAATCACTTCATGCAATGACGTACGTTGTACTGTCAATGTAGAGGATACCGGATCCGGCATCTCAGAAAAAAATCTGGCGAGGGTGTTTGAGCCTTTTTTCACAACCAAGAAATCGCTGGTGAAACGAGGCACGGGACTCGGGCTCGCTATCTGCTATAACATTATCAAGCAGCACGACGGTGATATTTCCGTTTTCAGCAAAGAAGGAAAGGGAACGGTTATCTCGATATCTCTGCCTGTCGCTGCGAGGAGTAGTACGTAAAATAAAAGGATTGGTTGCGGTTCTTCATCGCCTTATCGTTATAACCTATTTGCAAAAACGAAGAAATAGCTAAAGTTTTTGCCTACTTGTTCCGAAAAGAAACAGGAACGGGCAGATTGCACCCAGAGCGCAGTCTAACTGGCGGCTTGCGATGTCTGTTTTTTTTCTGAGGCATGCATCCGTACTTTCAAACAAGAAAAAAAAGTGAAAAGGAGAGGTTTAAAGCAGGGGGTTGTTGTTCTAACACCGGCGAGATAAAACGTTGTTTCCACTGAGTTAATAGAGGAAATGGGAGATTTAAAAATGATGACGAGGCCGCAGGTGCTGCTGGTTGATGACGAACCATTGGTGCTTGATTCACTGCGCGAAATAGTAAACCGGGAGGGCAAGTACCAGATCGACGTTGCGGAAAACGGAACTATTGCTCTTGCGAAAGCGCTTCAGGAACGGTACAGCGTCATCATCACTGACCTGATGCTCAAGGACATAACAGGGATAGATCTACTCAAGTCGCTCAAAGTGCAGACTCCCGAAACCCAGGTCATCATGGTAAGCGGAAAAGGTACTATTGATTTTGCCGTTGAGGCTATGAAAATAGGCGCGTTCGATTTTCTTACGAAGCCCTATTCATCTCCCCACCTGCTTCAGATTCTCGATCGCGCTCGGGCCTATTATGACTCCCTTAAGGAAAACAAGGAACTTAGAGGAGAAATTCAGAGGCTTAAGAAGAATTACGAAATTATCGGAACGCACCCCAAGATTGAACGAATTCGGGACATCATCGAAAATATCGCGCCTTCGGATAGTACCGTTCTTATCCAAGGTAAGAGCGGCACTGGCAAGGAACTGGTTGCACGGGCAATCCATAACCGCTCGCTTCGGGCGGACGGACCGTTTCAGGCGGTTAACTGCGGAGTGTTTGCTGAGACCCTAATTGAAAACGAATTGTTCGGCCATGAGAAAGGCGCATATACCGGTGCGATCCAGCGGGCACTAGGCAGGGTAGAGGCTGCGGCAGGCGGAACACTTTTTCTCGACGAAATTGATACGATGCCGGTTAGTTCCCAAGTGAAGCTTCTGCGTGTACTGGAGGAGCATTCCTTTCAGCGAATCGGCGGAACAAAAGCCATCTATGTCGATTTCCGGCTGATTGCCGCCACCAACGTTGATCTAAAGGAAGCCGTGGCTGCAAAAAAGTTTCGTGATGATCTGTACTACCGGTTAAATGTCATTGCAATCACGCTTCCTGAACTGAACGAGCGGGTCAGCGATATCCCATTGCTGGTTAATCATTTTATGGATCGTCATCGGGGGCAGAGCAAGGCGCAGTACATGTCGCCAGAAGCGCTCGATCTTTTTCTTCATTACTCATGGCCAGGAAATGTGAGGGAAGTGGTAAATGCAGTTGAATATGCAATGGTCATGGCAAAAGGTCCGCAAATTATGCCCGCTGACCTGCCCGAAAACATTTACGGCAAGACAGTCGAGCCGAAATCCCGCGATACAATGTCCCTGAGAGATACCGAGAAAGATTTGATTATTAAGACGCTCAAAGACTGCCGTGGAAACAAACATCTTGCGGCCAAAATTCTCCGCATACCGAGATCCACCCTGTACAGTAAGCTCCAAAAACACGGGATCAGTATTGATACCGTCGCGGATTACGGGTTGTTACAGCATACCTTGAAAGACGACTCGAAAAACCTGACGGTCCAAAATTAGACACTCCTTCACTCCATGTAAATCAACAGGTTATCGTTGATAATGCATGTCCCTTCTCTTATGGCCAGTCTGAATCTGGTCATTCTCGGATTCCTAACATACTGATTTCAGGTCCAAAATTTATGGGCATTATTATTGCTATTATTTATATTTAATAGATTATTAACGTTCACATATAACGTCGGTCCATTTACAGAAGCGCTTGATTGATCGTCTTGAAATCAAAAGTAGGAAAGGAGGACTCATGAAAACACTGCTTTTGGTGGACGATGAGCTTGAGAATCTGAGAAGTCTTGGTGAAATACTAAACCATCTCGGTTACAAGGTTATTATCAAGCCCGATGCGAATGCCGGTCTCTCGGTTATTCGAGAAGGCATACCGGTAGATCTTGTCATAACAGATTATCGCATGCCTGGCATGGATGGTCTTGAATTTCTACTCCAGCTGAAACAGATGATGCCGGCAATGCCGGTTGTTATGCTTACCGCCTATGGAGCAGTGGAAACCTACTTAAAATCACTCAGTCTCGGTGTGTTCGAGTATGTGCATAAACCTGTCAAAGCCAAGGAATTGGGCAGAATTGTAAAAACGGCAATTGAGAGCGCCGAAGCGTCTGTTTTCGGAAAGACGTAAAGCATCCCGATGATTCTCAATCAATTAATCTGAAATTGGCCTGAACAACGTGGGAAGGTGAATGAAAAAACTATTACCCCCTTGAAGAAGATAGCGAGTGGGAACTGTGTTAGCAGGAGTACAGTAAAAAAAGAGTTATCGTACTACATGCCACAGATAAGAAAGCAACACTCCGCAAACTGCAATCGGAGTCGCATTTTGAACTCGTGATTTGCTGGGCCACTAACCATGATAGAGCCGAATCCCGGTTAGACGCCGGTGCATGAACACTGGTATTCCGAAATTTATACCACTGATATTTGCGCTCCGGAAATCCGTCTGCGCGGCGTCCTTTATGGAGTCTTTTTAATATGCTGATCGCTGCGTTTATATATTAATACGGGATTAGTAAATTTGGAGGAATTGTTCAAAATAATCGGGATCAGCTCTCCTGCCGGGAACGTACGACCGAGAAAGAAGATTCGTCTCATAGTGTCTGGAAATCTTTCCTCCCTTCTTCGCAGGTAAATCGGGGTTTGACAGTAACCGGCATTTATGATTAAATAGCATCCATGAAAAATAATCCCTTGGGGTTGAATATTACGGATGTCCTATTTCTTGTTGGCATGCGATCGAGGACCGGCGAATTGGTTATTGAATCGGGCAACAACATAGGAACGATGCTTATGTATGAAGGAAAAATACTTCAGGCCTTTTCTCCTTATTCCCGTGCTATCGGCGATCAGCTCGTGGAAGATGGTTTGATCAGCGAGACAGAACTGATTGAGACACTAAAACTTCAGAAAAAAAACGAATACATTCCTCTCGGCGGCCACTTGCTCAAGTTGGGAAAAGTTTCTTATGAAGTCATAGAAGATCTGGTACATGCGCAAATCAGACAGTCAGTAAAAGAGTTTCAAACATGGGGTGATACCAATTTTACGTTCCTCGATAAAAAGATAAAACCCTTTGATCGCATCAGTTTGGGCGTTCGTGAATTCATCCCCCCATCAACTGTTGAGGCAACGAAAAATTTACTCTCAGTCGAGTTCCGATGAACGCCTGAGACAAACTACCCTCCTGACGTGCATTCACTGTGTTTCCTCTGGGTTTATCCAATGCCGGGTCCTGTCATGCAGTGCAACCCGCAAAGACTTCCGTACGCCGTTAAACAGGGTCAGATAGGCTTCTGTTCGGAAGTCGGGATAAGTAAATTCGTGGGGGATGAAGCTACGTTTTTTTGTGCTGTATCGCAGCGTGACTTCCCCATAGAGATTATCGCCGATATACAGACGGTGGGCAAAATCTTTTGTCGTAGCAAGAACGACCTTGGCTTCCGTGACATAGCCGGGGTCGATGTTGATTCTGCGCCGCAGGGAGTACCTTTCAAGCGAGGCAAACTGCTTTTCCAGATCGATGGTGAAACGCTTCACTGAGGGGAGCTTTCCAGGGTCCATGACCCGCTCAAAGAAGAGAAATTTACGAAGGATGTGCTCTCCCATTTCTTCACGGTAATAATTCGTGTTATCCCAGCTAAAAAGATTGCTTTCGGATTCGACTGGTCCGTATTCACGGCCGAGGATTTCAGTGCATACTGTGAACAGTTCCGGTTCCGGAGACAGCATTCCGATGAAAAGTTTTACCGGTAGTGGTGGACGGCCTTCTCTCATGATCCCTGTCTCTTGGGCTGGCGATTGTCGGGGATTTAGAACGGGAATACGAATGAAAAATATTCAACACGCTGTTGATGCAATCGCCGACAGACCGGACTTGAATGAGTGACGGATTTATCAATAAGTCTGATTCTAAAAAATACGGGCATCTATCTGATCGGGACCATCTGTTTGATGCAGCAAAAAACCGTACCGCTATCTGCAAGTCAGTCTGTAAGATATCTTGTCAAACCGCTGACGCCGGTTAGCGGAAGTTCCAACTCGACTTCCACTCCGTCATCCACATCCTGCTCCGCGACGATGGTGAATCCTTTGATAAAACCATTTATTTTTACGGTATATTTGCCTTCGTTCATTAATGATCTCATATCATGATTCGGATCAAGCTTAATCTGCTCAACAATTCTGAGAAGATTACGCTCGGCTTCGGACAGAGCAGCGCGTTTCGCCAATTCGCGCGAGATGGTGCGGTTCGTGCCGTTTGCCGGGAACATGCCTCTCCCGTTGGCCCGGATCGTCCCGCGTCCCCATTCTACACCAGAGATTTCAGTCACATAGAATAGCCTCATGTTCTGCGCTACATTATGATCATCCAGGATTCGCACTTCCGTTTTGTCGTCTGCATAACCCGCCGATGATGCCAGAAGGGTATATGTACCGGAAGGCAGCCCGGTAAATTCGTATTTGCCATCCGCAGCAGTATTCACCGTTGCGCGCTCGCTGCCTTCGTACAGCAGTATTATCTTCGACAGTGCAGGAGAGGGCAAGACCGTCCCGGATAGCGTTGCCAAACCGGCGCGTTGGGCAATTGCCACGGGAGGCAGTGTTGATGCTTTTCCCGGAGCCACAGTAACATCGGAGAAAGTCACGGGAAAAGGAGAGGCGGGCGCGTTGATGCTGATATCGTACTTCCCGGGAGCAAGCGCAATCCTAAATTTGCCATCCTGCGCGCCGGCATCAACAGCACAAACCGGTTTCCCGGACTGACTGACGGTGATACGAACGCCTGAACTTGGCGGTAAGACCGATCCTTCGACAGCACCCTCCTGTTTTGAATGGCAGGCCGGGAAGAGGAGGAAAAAGCAGAGCATCAGAGCAGATCTTAGAGCGATTGATTTCATGTCTTCTCCTGTTGGGGCATTATATCACAAATGGGGCTGCCCGTTAAGGTGTTGCATGGTGACATGCTTTGATAAAAACGAATGGTGCTCCTTGACAATAAAAAAAGGTCCGATATACTTTAAGCTATGCAAGTGACACGCGAAGGCGATTACGGCATCCGAAGCATTTTGTACCTAGCTCGGCAACCGTATAAAAAAGTCAGCTTTATCGCAGAAATAGCTGATGAATATCAGATACCAAGGACTTTTCTGGCAAAAATTCTTCAAAAACTAGTCAAGGCGAAAATTGTTCGATCCTATCGCGGTGTTAAGGGTGGATTCTCACTGGCAAAACCAGCCCGTGATATTTCCGCACTTGATGTGCTAGAAGCCATTGAAGGCAAACTTGCGCTGAATATCTGTATTGCCGACAAAAAGAGTTGCGTTTTTTCAAAGCATTGCCCATCCCACGTGCTGTGGATATCTGTTCAGGCCAAAATGGTCGAAATATTAAAAAAAGCGAATTTCGAGGATCTTGTGAAACAAAAAGTATAATCCCAGTATTGTTATTTCAGAGATAGGAGGGAAGAAATGACAATGGACAACCAATACGAATATCGTGCCATAAAAGGGTTTGCCATTTCATCCTTGTTCTGGGCTATCGTTGGACTTCTCGTCGGCATCCTGATTTCCCTTGAACTCGTCTATCCGTCTTTCAACATCACTCCCTGGCTGACCTATGGGAGACTCCGTCCCATTCACACCAATGCCCTTATTTATGGTTTTACCGTACCTGCCGCATTCAGTCTATTCTTTTTTCTTGTGCAGAGACTGGGAAAAACAAGCCTCGCATTTCCACGACTCGCGCAGGCCACACTGTATTTTTTCAATATTGTCATAGTCCTTGCGGCGCTCTCACTCTTTGCCGGCATGACCCAAAGCAAGGAATATTCTGAGCTCGAATGGCCGCTCGATATTGCCATCGTCATCCTCTGGGTGATGTTTTCCATTAATATTATTGGAACGATCATCAGACGGAAAGAAGAGCAGATGTATGTATCACTCTGGTACATCCTCGCGACGGTCGTCGGCGTTGCTATTGTTTACATCGGAAACAACATTGCCGTGCCCGTATCCTGGTTCAAGTCCTATTCGATTTATGCAGGCGCCAATGACGCGAACGTGCAATGGTGGTTCGGCCACAACGCCGTTGCTTTTGTCTTTACTACGCTGCCCCTTGCCGTTTTTTATTACATCCTGCCGAAAGCAACCAACGCACCACTCTATAGCCACCGCCTTTCCATTATCGGCTTTTGGTCCCTGATCTTCGCCTATCTCTGGACTGGCGCCCACCATCTCATTTACACACCGCTGCCGGACTGGATTCAGACGGTCGCAATCGCATTCAGCTTCTTCCTGATTGCCCCTTCATGGGCGTCGGTGATCAACGGCTATGGAACCATGAATGGTCAGTGGGAACAGATGCGTTCGAATTACCTCGTGAAATTCATCATTCTTGGTATCACCTTCTATGCTATGCAGACGATACAGGGACCGAGCCAGGCGGTCCGTGCATTCAGTGCGTTGATCCATTATACCGACTGGGTGCCCGGACACGTTCATATGGGGACCATGGGGTGGGTGACCATGACGCTATCCGCAGGGTTTTATTACATGATCCCGGTAATCTATAATACCAAAGTATATAGCATAAAACTGGCGAATCTTCATTTCTGGCTCGTGCTGATCGGGCAGCTCACTTACTCGGTTACTATGTGGATAAACGGTATCCGGCAGGGAGCCATGTGGCAGGCCATGAACAAGGACGGCAGCCTCGTCTATTCAAACTTCATTCAGACGTTGACGCCTAATTATCCATTCTGGAACATGAGAACAGCGGGCGGGGTTATCTTTTTTGCGGGCTTTCTCGTGTTCGTGTACAACATCTACAAGACCATTCAGACGGCGCCAGCCGTGCAGAAAGCCTGATTAATGGTATTTGGTCACCGGAGGAAATTATCATGAACGTCGATAAAAGGCCGGTTGTTTTCCTCATTCTGGCGATGATTACCATTCTCATCGGTACGGTTCTGATTACCTTCTTCCACTCTTTATGGGAACCGCGAAAGCGAATCTTGAGAAGATAATACCCTACAAACCGTTGGAATTGGAAGGAAGGGACATTTATATCCGCGAAGGTTGCAACAACTGCCATACCCAGACCGTTCGTCCGCTTCCCTTCGAAACGGCCCGCTACGGCCCGCCTTCGCGGCTGGAAGATTCCGCTATCGACCGGCCCCATTTATGGGGGTCCAAGCGGACGGGGCCGGACCTTGCGCATGTGGGGAGAAATACCGGCTCCCTGGCATTACCTGCATTTAAAAAGCCCGCAGAGCATGTACCCTCAATCGAACATGCCTTCCTACGTCTGGCTAGCCGACCGCAAACTGGACACGACGTATAGCGAGAGAAAAATGAACGTGCTGGGATACCCTTATACCGCCGAGGATCTCCGGGATTTGTCGGACAAAACCGAAATGGACGCCCTCGTGGCTTATCTTATGAGGCTCGGCAAGGAAACGAGGGATTAATATTATGAGCACTTGGATCTATATTGGATTTACCCTTCTTCTCATCGGAGTCATGATTGGGATGATATTCTACTATTTCCAGGGAAAACGGAAGCAGAAGGTGGAAGAACCGAAATACCGCATGCTCGATGACGATTGAACACAGATCTCGGCATTCGGAATGGGATTGACAAACTCTGCGCAGGGAGAAGACCTATGAGCGAATTTGACGGAATACAAGAGAGGCGGGAGGGAAAGTCGCGGATGCCGACGGGTATGACGATCCTGTTCATCGGCCTGATTGTTTTCGGTCTCTGTTATCTGTATTTCTATTCACCGCAGACCACGGGATGGACTCAAGCTGACCAATATAAACGGAAGATGGATGCTCTTAAAACAGCAGTCGTTACTCCTGAGGCAAAAGAGGTAGTATCGGGCATGCCGGAAGCCGGCCGGGCTCAAGCGGGATCGGCGATTTATAAGACGGAATGCGTCATGTGCCATGGAGAAAATCTACAGGGCAGTATTGGTCCTGCACTTACAGGGCCGAAATTCATCTACGGCGCTACGCTGGCTGACCATATCCGCGTAATCAGCAGCGGCACGCCGAAAGGCATGCCGGCATTTGAAAAGCAGCTCGGCGCGGAAAAGGTTCGCGCTGTGGCTAATTATATTTATTCCCAGCACAACAAATAACCTGACGAAAACGTCGGGCGGCGCATTGCCATAAAACGGAAGATTGCGCTGAGTGACTTTTCTCCTCGGTTCGATGAAGTTCGATGTCTGCCGGCAAACGGTGCAGCACGATACGGCATTTTATTCCTGATAAAGTCATCCTCACGGGATACCAACCATATATCTATTCCCGTCCCCGGAGAAGCTTCGACTAAAATCATTGACAGAATGCAAAGGAAAATCCGGAAAGGGATCCTTTTCTTCTTCCAGTCCTCTTTGCACTTCTACACGGTCAGAGGGCAAGATCTTTTGATATCCCTAATAGAGAGTACGATGTATGCGAGCACGTGTTAGACTTTAGCTGTTTATTGGCATTTTATGTTGGAATGACGTATTATAAAAAAAAGGACAAGCATGCATAAGTCATCGATGGCGCATAAAGTGTTCACCACCTTTCGGTCGCGGCGTTGGGCTGTCGCCTGGATCGAAGCAGCCCTTATGATTGGAGTGCCTTTTCTGCGTGTGCAGCACGAAAGCGCCCTGCGGTTCGACGTTTCATCACTCAAACTGTATTTTTTCGGCTCTGTCATATGGATCAGCGAAGCCTATTTTTTTCTGCTTATTTTTCTGCTTTTTTTAATCGGTATAATGCTTTTTACCGTGCTCTACGGCCGTATCTGGTGCGGCTGGATGTGTCCGCAGACCGTATTGTCCGTTCTTTCAGGACGCTTAACAACGCTTTCGGAGAAGTTCAGCAAACACCGTTTCCTTCGGGCCGTGATCTCCCAATCCCTTCTATTCCTCTTCTCGGCAATCGTTTCGGCGAGTCTGATCTGGTATTTTGTATCTCCTTATGAAATGGCCTCCGCTATTTTCGCGTGGCAGCTGGGTGCCTGGACCACGGGAACATGGGCTTTTTTTGCTGTTCTTATCTATTTAAACGTCGCCTTCGTCCGTCAGAAATTCTGCGGCTCGGTCTGTCCTTACGCGCGGTTTCAAAGCGCTTTCTTTGATGAAAAAACATTAACCATTGCATTCGACGGGGCCCTTGCTAAAGACTGTGGCGGCTGCGAAGCCTGTGTGCGGGTCTGCCCTGCAGGCATTGATATTCGCGAGGGGTTGCAGGTGGAATGCATCAACTGTGCGGAGTGCATTGATGCTTGCAGCAGGATGATGAAATCGAGAAATAAAGGGTCGCTTATACGTTATGTAAAGGAATCCGGTCTTTCGAAAGGATCGCGCGTCCGCGTTGTGGGGCTCGCCGCCGCCTTTGGAATCATTGCAGTGCTGTTTGCGTTTCAGGTCTATATTCGCATGCCGCTGGCATTCTGGGTGTTCCGCGATGAACCTCAACCGATAGCGCAAATCGCTCAAAAGGAAAGCGCGGTAAACGTCTATTCACTAATTGTTGAAAATCGAAATCTCAAACCCGCCATTTATCAGCTGAGCATATCGGGGATAAAGGACGTGGAACTGCATATTGCCATGAACCCGTTTATCATACCGCCGAACAGTGTGCTGAAGACGAAAGTTTATGTCGTGGTCTTGAGAAAGAATCTGCAATATCGCGCCTCTCTGCTCCATTTCACAATTGAGGACGTATCATCACATGAAATCCGAAGTGAACAGGAAGCGTCATTCATTTATCCTGACCGCTCGGAAAAGGGGTGGGACATATGACAGCGTCCCCTGTGTTTTGAAATCGTCTGTGATTATTTCCTCATCTCAATTGTTAACCTCTATTATACAAAGTGGTTGACAAATGGCCTGCCATCAGGTAAAACAAGGCCATGTTAGCTCCGTCACCGACAGCTGTTCCGCAGGCCTTGAAAAGCGTCTTGAACGGAGGCAGGCTCGATATAACGTCCGCTATTGCACTGTCTCTTGTTCGAGGACCGGATCTCTGGGACCTCTTTGCTGCTGCGGGACGTATTCGGGAACATTTCCGGGGTTCGTCCGTTGATATATGCTCTATCGTGAATGCAAAGTCAGGGGCATGCAGCGAGGATTGTGCCTATTGCGCTCAGTCTGCTCACCATTCAACCTCGGCCCACGTCTACCCGCTGATTTCAACTGAAGAAATAGCCAAAGCCGCACGAAGCGCAAAAAAGAACGGGGCGCGGCGGTTTTGCATCGTGACCAGCGGACACGGCATTGACTCCTCGGAAGATCTCGAACAAATTGCGCAAGGGGTGCGTCTCGTTCGTGAACACGACCTTTCTCCGTGCGCCACGCTCGGGAAGCTTACACGAGACCAGCTGTCTTTCCTGAAAGATGCCGGACTCGACCGGTATCATCACAACATCGAAACCTCCCGGAATTATTTCTCCCGTATCTGCACAACCCACACCTTTGATGAACGGCTTGAAGTGCTCGGCCGCGCCCGCTCCTTGCGGCTCTCCGCATGCAGCGGTGGAATACTCGGCATGGGCGAGACAATGGAGGACCGCATTCAAATGGCCTTCACCTTGCGGGAACTTGACGTCGACTCGGTTCCAATCAATTTTCTGATGCCCATTGCAGGAACTCCGCTTGAAAATACTTCCGTAATTACACCGCTTGAAGCCCTGCAGTCGATTGCCTTGTTCCGCTTTATTCTTCCCAATAAGGAAATACGCGTCTGTGCCGGAAGAGGAACTGCGCTGCGGCGCCTCCATCCCCTGATTTTCACTGCAGGCGCCGATGGTTTCATGATCGGCAACTACCTTACAACTTCCGGTCTCGACCCGAACGAAGATCTCACCATGATTCGTGATCTGGGTCTCCAGGTCTGAACCTGTTATGAAAGAACAGCTCTACAGCATTCGCATGCGCGCGTCCTATCAGGGCGGGCACGTATCCGGAGCGGAACGGATCGTCCAGTCTGATGCAATAGATACCGTGATACGTGAACTTACGGCGCGTGCCACGGCCAGGATTCCCTTGCCAGATCAGATTACCGTAATTGCCGAAAACCTGGGTGAGCTTCCACTCCAAAGAATCAAGGCTCTCAATATGACGGCATTGGACATCTCTTCGGTGCAGGCAGGAAGATCAGCAGCTGTTTGTGCTCTTCAGCATGCCGGGGCATCACTTTATTCTGCCGAGAAAGCCATCAGCCATCTGAGCAAAGGCGCTTCGATTTCTGGCCATACGATGCGGGGCGCAATCATTATGGATGCTCGGACCGGAGAACGGCTTGAACCGGACCAGGAAAGAGGGGTGCGGGTATCACGGTTCGACTGGGATGCGCAAACACTGGTGCTTACCCGTCAACGTTTGGCAGCACTGGGGCTTACTCACTTCCGTACGTTTGAAGCACTCGCGCTGGCCACGAAAGTCGCCCATGCTCCCGGCGCTGTAGCTGAACTTTGCTGGTCTGACGATTCCGATTACACAGCAGGTTATGTTGCCTCACTTCACACCGGTTACCTTCGAATTCCTGAACTGAAGAAAACCGGCGACCCGAATGGCGGAAGAGTGTTTTTCGTCGACGGCGATCATTTTGATTTGGGAGCTTTCGTCAAATATCTCCAACTCGATCCCGTGTTGATCACATCGGCCGGCGAATGCAAGGTTTTTCCAACGCTGGGAAATTAACTTAGGATCACAGAACAGGGCTTTCCAATTTCTCAAAAGACCATGTTTGAGCGCGAACTTACCGATTTACGTCAAAGGCATATGTTCCGGAAGCCCCTCGTTATTGAATCTCGGGAAGGTGCACGAGTTATCATTGACGGCAGGAGCCTGTTGCTCATGTGCTCGAATGACTACCTCGGTCTTTCGTTCCATCCTGCCCTGCGTGCAGCGGCAAAGGCTGCCACGGACCGCTACGGCTGTGGGGCGGGCGCATCGCGCTTGGTATCCGGCACTAGTGCGGTCCACGCGGAACTTGAAGAGAGGATCGCGCGCTTTAAAAATACAGAAGCGGCCATTGTTTATAACTCGGGTTATGCAGCAAACACCGGGATAATATCTGCAATTGCCGGCCCTGACGATATTATCCTGAGCGACAACCTAAACCATGCCAGCATCATTGATGGCTGTCGCTTGAGCAGGGCACAGGTTGCCGTCTACCGGCACAGAGATGTGAACCATCTCGAAGATTTGCTGCGAAAGGCGATTTCCAAAAGGCGCAGGCTTATTGTCACGGACGGTGTATTCAGCATGGATGGAGATATCGCCCCGCTTCCTGAACTCGTCTCCCTGTCCGAAAAGTATAACGCCATACTGATGGTTGACGACGCTCATGCGGTCGGCGTGCTCGGGGAAAGAGGCAAGGGCACGGCCGAGCACTTTGGTCTCGAAGACCGCGTTCCTATCCAAATGGGGACCTTGGGGAAGGCGCTGGGATCCTTCGGTGCTTATGCAGCGGGCAGCAGGGACCTTGTCAGCTTACTCATAAACCGTTCCCGGAGTTTCGTGTACAGCACGGCGTTGCCGCCATCGGTATGTGCGGCTTCGATCGCGGCAATCGATATAGTTGAGCGTGAACCCGTTTTGAAGAAGAGGGTCTGGAAAAACAGGGATCGGCTCGTGACTGGGCTCAGTAGACTGGGCCTTGGTTGTGGTAGTTCTGAATCGGCAATCATCCCGATGGTAATCGGAGATACTGAAAAAGCACTCAACGCAGGGAGCAGGCTCTTTGAATACGGCATCTTTGCATCGGCCATTAGGCCCCCTACGGTTGCTGAAGGCTCGGCACGAGTGAGGATTACGGTCATGGCAACCCACCGTGACGATGATATCGATATCGTGCTGGACGCGCTTGACCGGTGCAAAGAAGGAAGGGTCCCCGGATGACCCCGAGAGATAAAAAGCGGGTCGTGCTTGTGACCGGCGCGTCGCGGGGGCTGGGAAAAGCGATTGCCCTTCAGTTTGGAAAAGCGGCCATAAGGTCGTCGTCCATTACCGGGAAAGAGCGCGCGGTGCCGCGGCTGTGGTCGAGAGCATCCGGTCCGCGGACGGAGAGGCCATTGCCGTACGCGCCGATTTACGGATAACGGCTGAAGTCGATGCAATGGTTGCCGATACGATTAAACGATGGGGCCGTATCGATGTTTTGGTGAATAATGCAGGCATGACCAGAGATGGCATGCTCCTCCGCATGAGCCAGACAGAATGGGATGAGGTGGTCGGAACCAATCTGACAGGACCGTTTCACTGCATTCGCGCTGTTGCCGAGGTTATGATGAGGATGAATGATGGACAAATTATTTCGATTGGTTCCATCGTCGGACTGCAGGGACGAGAAGGGCAGGCAAATTATTCAGCCTCGAAAGCTGGACTCATCGGTCTGACCAGAGCCTGCGCAAAGGAGTTCGGCCCGTTCAATATAAAAGTAAATGCCGTACTGCCGGGTTACCTCCCCACGGACATGGGCAGCGAACTATCAAAGGTGATGCTCGACCGTATAGTTCAGTCAAACGCGCTCGGACGCGTTTCGAATCCGGTCGAGGTGGCCGATTTCGTGCATCATCTGTCTCTGATGCAGGATGTTTCCGGCCAGGTGTTCAATCTCGACAGCCGGGTCTTGTGATCGCGGGGGATTATGAAAAAAGGGGTATTTATTACCGGGACCGATACGGGTGTTGGCAAAACCTACGTTGCCGCAGGTTTAGCACGTGCGCTTGTCCGTACAGGAGTGAACACAGGGGTAATGAAGCCCGCGGAAACAGGATGCCGTCGGCAAGCGGGCAGGCTCATTCCCCGCGATGCGATGCTCCTTATGAAATCATCGAATACAAGAGACGCTCTGGCTCTTGTCAATCCCTACCGCTTTAACCCCCCCCTCGCGCCACTTGTCGCCGCTGAATTTGAGGGGACGAAGATCCTTATCAGGAAAATAGTGAAAGCATATCATGAGCTTGCCCGAAGGCATGATTTCATGATCATTGAAGGGGCGGGAGGAATCATGGTCCCGCTTCGACAGAATTATACTTATCGTGATCTAGCTCGGGACATGGCGCTCCCGGTCTTAATCGTTGCAAGACCGGGCTCGGTACAATTAATCATACACTATTGACAGTAGCGTCATTGAATGAAAAGGGGCTGGATATTGCAGGTATCGTAATCAACCATGCCCAAAACGGGAAAACGGGGTTGGCGGAAAAAACGAATCCAGCGCTCATAGAAAAAATGTGTGGTGTCCCCATCATCGGAATTCTTTCATACAGAGAACGCCGATTCGATTCTATCGCAGAACAGCTTATTTGACATCCTCTCCGGCCTGAAGCCCAAGGATTCCCGAATCAGACTCTGTCACCGCTGAGGGCCACTGCAGATTCTGTTCTCAGACCCCCCCGCGGGAGCAGAGGGGTCAACTGAAAACATCGCTCAGAAAATCCTCTAACATCCCACTGCTGGTTTTACTGCTGAAGCCGGCTATTTCTGTCCAAAGCTCTTGATATACAGGATCATGGACTTCATTTCCACGGAATTCACATCCAAAGCTTTGCCGTTCAAATTATGGGTAATGCAAGCATTGATGATCCCGGGTAGTCCACTCATGGCTCCCGCGTTCGAAAGATCTTTACCGTCAAGGTGGCAGGTATTGCATGATTTTCCGCTTGTTCCCAGATTCGGGGTCGCTAAACAGCTTTTTCCCCAGCTCTAATGAAACGTCCTGCGCCGCGAATGTGCTGCCGACACCGAGCAAAACAACCAGGAGAAAAAAGAAAAGAACTTTGGTACTCCTCATAAAACACCTCCCATAATTTTGGTTTAAACAATCATTAAACGAAGCATAGCATACAGAGCCTATTTGTCAAGAACCGGCCACGAAAATCCCCACTTGGTAAAATAAGAAGAAGCAGCAATATATTCTTGAGGTTGACAAAGCGGATGGGTGCTGATATTATTCCTCCAGTTTTTTAATCTATTCGATCGAGGGATTGATGCCTCCTCTCATAACGCTGACAACCGATTTCGGTGCTCGCGATTCCTTTACTGGAAGTATGAAGGGTGTCATTCTCAAGATCAATCCTCAGGTTCAGATCATCGACATCGCCAACGAGATCACACCGCAGGATATCTGGGAGGCAGGGTATGTCCTGAAGTCGGCTTATAGTCACTTTCCAAAAGGCACAATACACGTTGCTGTTGTCGACCCGGGTGTCGGAAGTGGAAGAAGACCTATCATCGTTGTAACGGAAGGATACTATTTTGTCGGCCCCGACAATGGGTTGTTCAGCCTGATTTACCAGGAGGCGGAGCGGATTCGCGTCCATCATATCACTGCGTCCCATTACTTTCTCCCCAATCCGGGGCCGACCTTCCATGGACGGGACGTTTTCGCTCCAGTAGCGGGCTGGCTGGCAAAAGGGATTGCATCAGGCAACTTCGGAGACGAAATTACGGATTATGTGAAGTTGAATGTCCCCGCACCGAAAATTGTCGAAAATGGCATCGAAGGGCATGTCGTGCATGTCGACCGCTTCGGCAATATTATTACCGACATCACCTTCAAGGGCATACAACAGTTACTCGGCGAAGGTACCAATCTGGATGAATCCAGCGTCGTTATTGCCGGCAAGGAAATAAAGGGTCTCAAGAAGTACTACGCAGAATCAACTCTGGGGACACCGGGAGCCATCATCAACAGCTCCGGCGCTCTTGAAATATTCCTGTACAAGCAGAATGCCCGCATGACCCTCTCCATAAAGCGGGGAGAAGCCGTTCGCTTTACAGTAACCCGCTAAGCCTCGTCGACTCAAAATCCTGTGTATGCAAAAAATCACCTCGAGATACCTCTTGTGAAACCATCATCGGCGGATTATAATATTAATTCTATGAAATCGTTCCATATCATAACATTTGGGTGCCAGATGAATGAACACGATTCCGAGCGCATAACCGGCATTCTCGAAGCGCAGGGATGCGCATCGGTAGCTGATGCCGGGTGCGCGGATATGGTCATCCTGAATACGTGCAGCATCCGGGAAAAGGCCGAACAAAAGTTTTTTAGCGAACTCGGGCGCTTGAAGAGCCTGAAAGCCTCGAATCCCGGCCTGAAAATCGCCGTAGCTGGTTGTGTTGCCCAGCAGGAGGGGGCGGGAATCCTTTCCCGGGCGCCTTACGTGGACATAATTTTCGGCCCTTCGGACATCAGCCGTCTTTCCTCGCTTCTAGAGCAGCAGCGTTTCTTCGGAGGGAGAACCCTCGTTGATACAACTGGAGATCCTGAGTATCATCGAAAGCGCCTTCCCGCTACCAGAAAAGACAGACTCAAGGCATGGGTCTCAATCATGTATGGATGCGACAATTTTTGCACCTATTGCGTTGTTCCCTATTTGAGGGGAAGAGAGCGTTCACGCATGCCCGAGGACATCGCCGCGGAAGTGCGCGAACTCGGGCACTGGGGCTATAAAGAAGTCACTTTGCTCGGCCAAAATGTGAATTCCTACGGCAAAGGGCTGGGAAAAGGCATCGATTTCCCTGCCCTGTTGCGGTTGATTAACGAGATCGTCGGGATAGAACGCATCCGATTTGTGACCTCTCATCCACGGGACCTGTCAGAAAAACTGATCATTGCGATTCGTGAATTGCCGAAAGTGTGCGAATCCATTCATCTGCCAGTGCAAAGCGGTTCAGACTCAATCCTCACTGCAATGAACAGAAGATACAGGCGTGAGGATTACCTCGATAAAGTGAAGAAACTTCGCGAAGCAGTGCCCCATATTGCACTGACTACCGACATTATTGCCGGATTTCCGGGTGAAACAGAACAGGATTTCGAAATGACTATGCAACTGCTGTCGGAAGTGCGCTATGACGGCATTTTTGCGTTTAAATATTCAAAAAGACCGGGAACGAGCGCTCTCGGGCTACCCGGACATCTTGAGGAAGATATCAAGGAAAAACGACTTGAACGGGTTCTCGCACTTCAGAAAGAAATCACCATCCAAAAGAACAGGGAATTGATCGGCACGACTCAGGAGATACTCCTTGACGGTCGCAGCAAAAAAGGAGGAATGATCACGGGTAGAACACGAGGGAACAAAGCCGTGAACGTTGCAGCCGACCCCTCGCTCATCGGCTCCCTCGTCAGCGTGAAAATAAGCGAAGCAGGAATGAATTCCCTAACCGGTCAGTTATGCGAATAGCTTTTACAACCCTCGGATGCAAAATCAATCAATATGAAACAGACCTCCTTCGCCAGGACCTTGCCTCGCAGGGAAATACGGTTGTGTCTTTTAACGAATTGGCTGATGTCTATATTATCAATACCTGCTCGGTAACAGCAAAGAGCGATACGCAGTGCCGTCAGGTCATCAGGGCTGCAACGCGCAGAAGGCAGGGAGCAAAGGTTATTGTAACCGGTTGTTACGCGGAGACGCGTCCTGACGAGATCAAGAGCATGCCCGGCGTCGATGCGGTCTTCGGCAACAGTGAGAAGTCGAAAATCACCCAGTATGTCACATCGCAGTCAAATGAGATGCCCGAGCATGCCGGGATGTTTGTGCCGGTCAGAGCAATAAAGAGCCGAACCCGGGGATTTCTCAAAATACAGGACGGATGCAACAACTTCTGCTCTTACTGCATTGTACCGTTCGCGCGCGGCCGATCACGAAGTGTTGATCCAAAGGTGTTGATGTCGGAATTCGAACAACTGGTGAAGTCAGCTTGCCCTGAAATCGTACTCACCGGCATCCATATAGGTACCTACGGCGTCGATTTGTCCGAGAGGACCAGCCTTACCGATCTGCTGGTATCACTGGCAGGGATGAGAGGGCATTCACGAATTCGCTTGAGTTCCATCGAACCCCGGGAAATTACGGACGGCATTGTCCGTTTGATCGGTCAAGGTCTGTGCAGGCATCTCCATATTCCGCTTCAAAGCGGCGATGACGGGATATTACAGTCAATGAAGAGGAATTATACGGCTGGTTTTTACCGTGAACTTGTCGAAGAAATCGCTAGTGCCGTTCCCCAAGTCGCTCTCGGCGCGGATGTTATGGTTGGATATCCCGGCGAAGGGGAGAAGGCATTCAATAATACGCTGCGACTCATTGAAAGTGTGCCACTTACCCACCTGCATGTGTTCAGCTATTCACCGCGTCCCGGCACTGCCGCATCAGAAATGGCAGGCCATCTGCCTGATGCCGTGAAAAAAGAACGGAGCGAGCTTCTTCGTCGGATTGGACAGGAAAAGAACTTAGTGTTCAGGCAAAAACATCATGGTGCTGAGCTGCTCGTTGTGGTAGAAGACAAGGTTGATGCTGAAACGGGGCTACTTTCAGGACTTTCGGATAATTACATCAGAGTGCATATCATTGGTGCGCAAAAAAAACATATAGGGGAAAAAATTAACGTGCGTGTTTTGGACGTAAAAAAAGACGGTGTTGTTGCAACCATACCATAACTCATTGTATTTATGGGTTTTGCAATGCATATTTATTGGGCAATTTACACACTCTCTGCTAAGATAGCGATAAAAAAAAATATATTCACAGAGTTAATAACAGGTTATCCACAGCTTTTGTGTACATGGTGGATAACCATCCGTTAATCAAAGTGTTTCCATTTCTTAACATTTGCGCTAAAAAAAAACATTAATGCGTGACTTTTGTAACGAGAAAAAATTGAGCACTCTGTATTAATTCGGGCACTTGATGTTATTCACATTTCACACATTTACTTTTTCGATCTTCAGGATTTTATATCTCGTATTTCGTTGTGCAGCAAGGTAACCCGCATCTCTAATTATATTTACGATCTCCTGTTTCGTCATTCTGAACGTAACTCCTGCGGCAGCCACGACATTTTCCTCGATCATCGTGCTCCCAAAATCATTGGCGCCGAATTCGAGAGCGACCTGCGCGATTTTCGCCCCCTGCGTTACCCATGATGCTTGTATGTTGGCAAAATTATCGAGCATCACCCGTGAAAGCGCGAGAACCTTTAGATATTCAACAGCAGTTGCGGGCTGACCCCCGAGTTTCGTATTGCCGGGCTGATATGTCCATGGAATAAATGCAGTGAAACCACCGGATTCGTCCTGGATGTCCCTGACCCGGACTAGGTGCTCTACAATCTCCCTGTCAGTTTCTATGCTTCCGAACATCATGGTCGCAGTAGAAGGCATACCGAGTGTGTGGGCTGTTTTCATCACATCGGCCCATTGACGCCAGCGGATCTTGTTCGGGCTGACCTTTTTTCTTACGCGATCGACAAGAATTTCAGCGCCGCCGCCAGGAATAGAATCCAATCCTGAAGAATTCAAACGCCGAAGCGTGTCGACAATGGAAATGCCTGTTTTGTGCGCGAGGAACGTTATTTCCGCGGGGGAAAGGGAATGTATCTGTATGGTAAATCTAGATTTGATGGATGAGAAAAGATCCTCAAAATACTCCAAGCCGAGGTCTGGATGCACCCCTCCCTGCATAAGGATCTGCGTCCCGCCCTGGGCAATGGTCTCCTCGATTTTCCGGAAAATTTGCTGTTTTGAAAGGATATAGGCGTCAGGACTGTCTTTATCGCGATAGAAAGCGCAGAAGGCGCATTTGTTCACACAGACGTTGGTGTAATTGATGTTGCGGTCAACGACAAAGGTCACAATCCGCCTCGGGTGCAGCTTTTTTCGGATTGAGTTCGCAAGTTCACCGAGGGTAAGAAGATCGGCGTGTCTGAAGAGAAACAATCCTTCCTCGGGCGTGATGCGCTTTCCCTTCACAACGTGAGCTGCGATTTTTTCCAATTCCCTAGCCATATTTGTTTACCGGTGGTTGTGGAGAGGATTTACTTCCACGTTTTGATGACATGATAGACTGTGTCGCGCTCTACCGGCGTGCGTCCTGCCTGCTTGATGAGGCGAACGATATCGTTTTTTGTCATACTGCCATCGGTGACTCCGCCGGCCGCCTTCGTAATGCGCTCCTCGACAACGGTGCCATCGAGGTCGTCGACGCCGAAGCTGAGCGAGACTTGGGCAATTTTTTCGCCGAGCATAACCCAATAGGCTTTGACGTGATCGAAGTTATCGAGCATCAACCGGGATACGGCCAGCGTCTTCAGGTCGTCGAATCCCGTGGTATAAGCAGATTTTTTTATTTCTGTGTTCTGTGAATGGAAACTGAGAGGAATAAAAGCTTGGAAGCCGCCGGAACGGTCCTGGAGTTCGCGGAGCTGAATGAGATGGTCTACCCGGTGTTCGGCGGTTTCGATATGACCATAGAGCATGGTAGCGTTTGTCTTGAGCCCGGTTTTATGCGCAGCTTCGATCACCGTGAGCCAGCGGTCTCCGCTGATCTTCTCGGCGCACAATCTATTTCGAACAGAGGAATTGAAAATCTCCGCGCCGCCGCCGGGAAGAGAACCCAGACCGGCCTCTTTGAGTTTCAGCAACGTATCAGTCAGACTCAGGCCGGACAGCTTTACCAGGTAGTCGATCTCTACGGCGGTAAAGGCTTTGAGATGGATTTTCGGATACTGTTTCTTGAGCGCCCCGAGCATGTCCAGGTACCAGGAGAAGGGCAGATCGGGGTGAAGGCCGGAGACGATATGGAATTCACGCACATTTTCCCCAGCGCTTCGAGCTTTATCCAGAATATCATCGATGCTCATTTCATAGGCACCCGGCTCGCCCTTGCTCCGGCTAAACGCGCAGAATTTGCAGCGGTTCACGCAGATGTTCGTGGGGTTGATGTGCATGTTCTGGACAAAATAGACTCGGTTCCCGTTCTTTTGCTGCGCAACATGAGTGGCTATGCGGCCGAGAGCGAGAAGATCGTTTGATTTGAAAAGATCGATTTCGTCCTTGCGGGTGAGGCGCTTGCCGGAAAATACTTTGTTTTTGATATGGTCGATGGATTTCATTCTCAAGAAGGTGTTTCGCTGCACCGGGAACGCGGTTATTGCTTTTCCGTCAGAGTGCCGTTCTCGGGGTTATAGACATAATTATCGCTCTTTAGGGTCAGGCCGCTCGTTGTTGAAAGCTCATTAAGGTCGGCCGGATATCTGCCGCTTGCAGCATAAAATTCCTGGATCGACTTCTGAACCTGCAGGATGTTCACTTTGGCATCAAGCTTTTGAGCGCTTTTATACGACTGCGTCATAGCGGTGCCGTATTGCTGCGCGGGGTTGTCATTACAGGACACAACCAGAAACAACGAACTCAGTAAAAAGACAAGTCCGGGCTGGAACAACTTCATGTGTCCTCCCTTAAGAACAATCAGGACAGAAACCGAAGATTCACCAAGGTCTAAACAGGTTTGAAAGCATCTCTTGGATAAAGAATCTTCCCATTAACGATGGTCATAATACAGGATTTCGTTTCCCTAAGCAAGTCTGAATAAAGATCGCCCGTATTTTTTGCCGGCAAAGCAACGGCAATCAAATCTGCTTTCATTCCGGGCGCAATAGACCCGATTTGTTTGTCCATTCCCATGGCCCGGGCGCCTCCGGAAGTGGCAAGAAAAATGATATCCTTTGGAGTCAGTCCGTCATGACGGTAAATGCGATAAGCGTAGCGCATTTCGTCCCACATATTCAGAGTTGGGGCACTGGCAAGACTGTCGGTGCCAAGACCAACGGTAATCCCTGCATCCAGGAACAGTTTCAGCGGCATTCTTCCCACGCCTGTTACTTTATTGCTTCTCGGACAGTGTGCAACCGACACTTTCTTTTTTTTCATGATGCCGATGTCCTTGTCTGTAACCTGAACCGCATGCACGGCCAGGAGGTTGGGGGAGAGAAATCCGATTCTGTTGAGATACTCGAAAGACGATAAACCTATCGGGGCCCAGTCAAGGTCCCAGCCGGCGAACTGATAGAGCTTTTCGAGGCCGCTCGATTTTCGTTGCAGCAATCGGATCTCATCTTTTGATTCCGCGATATGCATGGCCAGTGGGATATTCCTCTTTTGCGCTGCTTTCCGGATATTACGCAATACCGATTCTGAAACCGTATAGGGTGAGTGAGGAGAAAGACCGGATTGAACCAGCACTGAGTCTTTTCCAGGTGACAGGAGATTCTTTGTCACCCGACCATTTCCCTTTGACTCCATATTTATCTTTTCATAATACAGAATTGACCTGAGACCGCTCCGTTTCAGAAAAGCAGGACTTATGCCATGGGTGCAGATTTCCCCGACCGTCGTCGTACCTGTCTGGATGAGCGCGTTGATATTGTTGAGCGCCGCTTTCGAGTAGTCTTTGTTGTCAAGTTTATTTTTAGCGGCAATAAGATTCAAAACCCACTCCGGAAATGTCTTGCTCCGTATAGTATCGAGAAGTGCGGGAAGTTCGAGATGGGTGTGGGTGTTTACCAGTCCCGGCATCAAAACGGCAGTTTGCAGGTGAATGACCTTCTTATCAGAAAACTGTCGCATGATGTTACTCATTGAGCCGACAGCATGTATGATTCCTTTTTTAATAACAATGGCGCCATCGGTAAATATCGTGGCACGGGAATGACAAGTGATTAATTTTGCGGATGTTATTATCATAAATTGACTAATGCTAACATCCGATACACTGCTTGTCAAGAAAACAACAGGTGACATTTATTGTCAGTGTCCAATGACAAATAATGGTTTTTTTATTAATAAATTAATTATAAGATGTTGATAAAATGAATCTTATATGATGGCATATATTCTGCATAAACTACGGATAGAAAACTTAAGGCTAATGAGAGGAGGTGAATATCCCAATATAATAAAGCCTTAAACAGAAGCAGTGAGTATTTTAATATCTTTGTGCATCTATCACAACTAACATAATGGGAGGTAAACAAATGAAGATTAAGAACAGCAAAGGTTTTACCCTTATCGAACTTCTTATCGTGGTGGCCATCATCGCCATTTTGGCGGCCATTGCTATCCCTCAGTTCAGCGCCTATCGTATCAAAGGTTACAATGCTGCTGCAACTGCTGATATCCGCAATGCGCGAACTGCCGCAGAGGCATTTTTCTCAGATTGGCAGGTTTATTCGTCAAGTGCCGCTGCTGGTGCCCCTGGTGCAGGCGCGGTGTTTACGAATACCGCAGCACTACCAAATAACACGGGTGCAATCGCTGCAGGCTCAATAAATGGTGCTGGTGCCCCGAGTGCTGCTATTCCAGCTCCGGGCTTCTCGACAGGTGTGTCTCAAAATGACGGCCTTGTTATCAATACGTCCGCTGCTGGCGGTAGTTATACGATGGGAAGTAAGAACCAATCCGGTGACCGCTGTTTTGGTATGGATTCTGACACCACTAATATTTACTGGGTCAATGGTGTACTCAGCTTCCCTATGACAGCAGCCAGTACGCCTGCTGCTACCAATGGTGTTGATGACTTTTATCCGGGGGGTGTTGGAGTTGCGGGCGCCGGTAATTGTGCTGGCAACCCCGCTGGTGTTGGTGCAATCGCCTGGGTGCCTCTATAATATCAATAAATGTATCAGTTTGTAGCATAGCTGTGAATTCAAAAGGCCGGGGTAACCCGGCCTTTTCTTGACACTATTCCCGCCTTTATATATACTATACTAGTTCAATTATAAATTGCTGCAAATCTTTCATATCTTTAGGCATTATATTGAGATGAACTGTCATGATAAAAATTGAAAACATATCAAAAGAGTTTAAAGAAGGCATCACGGGTAAGCGGGTTAGGGCCCTTAACAATCTCAGTCTGGAAATTCAAAGAGGAGAGGTGTTCGGTTTTCTCGGCCCGAACGGTGCAGGAAAGTCAACGACCATAAAAATTCTCATGGATATTATTTATTCAGACACCGGGAACGCTCATATATCGGGCAAAAACGTTAGAAACCCTGAGGCTCGGAAAAGTGTCGGTTATCTCCCAGAAAACCCGTATTTTTATGATTATCTGACTGCTGAAGAACTTCTCTGGTTCGGCGGAAAGACCGCAGGCATGAATTCAAAGGAAATCCGAGACCGGTCCGACTTCCTTATTGAGAAAGTCGAGTTGCAAAATGCCAGAAAAAGGCCGCTGCGAACCTATTCAAAAGGGATGCTCCAGAGGGCTGGACTGGCTTTCGCGTTAATACATCAGCCTGATGTTGTTATCTTGGATGAACCCATGAGCGGACTTGACCCAATTGGCCGGAAGATGGTTGGTGATCTTCTTATTGACCTGAAGGCTCAAGGCAAAACCGTCTTTTTCTCTTCTCACATCCTGAATGATATAGAACGGTTTAGTGACCGAGCGGGAATTGTTATAGGCGGAAGGCTAAGACTTGTTGATTCCCTGAAAAACCTTCTGTCCGGTCACAATACTTTGGAGGATGTGTTCATGCAGCAAGTCGCTCTCGCAGAAAGAGGAACTGGAGCATGAAAATATTATGGCCGATTGCACTGGTCACCTTCAAGGAAGGCATTAGAAACAGGGCCATCTATGGGATTACCCTTTTTGCATTCCTGCTCTTTGGGGCGACGGCCCTGGTCGTAAACATGGTCCCACGTGAAGCGGGTAAAGTGGCCGTTGATATGGCTCTTTCAACCATTTCATTTACCGGTCTGCTCCTTGTCCTGTTCGTAGGAATCAATCTTATGGCTAAGGACTTGGACAAACGGACGATCTATACCATTCTGTCGAGGCCTATATCACGTTCACAATATATCTTCGGTAAATTCCTCGGCATGGTCCTTCTTATCACGATAACCGTGGGTATCTTGAGTTTGCTGGCCATGGTAGCTATAGTGCTTCTGAAAATGACGCATGTCGAATACTTCGAAAGATTTTCATGGTCATTGATAGCGCTAGCGGTTTTCTTGACGATCCTTATGCTTATTCTGCTTTCAGCAGTCAGTTTTCTCTTCGCTTCTTTTACTTCAACATCGTTTATCACCCTGGTCCTGACAATCATCACGTACATCATCGGCCAGTCCATCAGCGGAGTGAAAGCACTGATCGAATCTCCTCCTCAGGCTTTGGGTTTTACCGTTTCGCCGGTAACTGCGAATTTAGTCAAGGCAGCATATTATCTTTTCCCCAATCTTTCGCTCTTTAATATTAAACTCCAGGCGGCGCATGATCTGCCGGTCACAACGTCTTACGTTGCATGGACGGTATTGTACGGCGTTGTGTATATCTGTCTTGCAATCACACTGGCGGCTCTCATCTTCAGGAAGAAGGAATTCCCTTGATGCAAAGACTATTCCTGATTATATTGGTGGTACTCGCAGGATTTATCCATGTGGTTTCCCTCGGGAAAGCATCTGATGCAATGAAAAAACTGCCTCAAGGCGCTGATTATGCTTTTGTTCTCCCATCGCCTATTTTAAAAGTAGCTGCACTCGAATACCAAGGCCTTGCATCCGATGTGCTCTTTCTGAATTCCATGGTTTTTATTGGTGAAGCGCAAGACCGTAAAGAAAAACCGAAGGTCAAGGAATGGGAATGGCACTGGTGGTTGAAGACACTTGATGCGGCAACAGATTTGGACCCTTATTTCTTTGATCCCTATTATTACGCAAATGCATTTCTTCCTTGGGAAGCTCATATGACCGAGGAGGCTAATGATCTTCTGGAGAAAGGGAGCCGCTACCGGGACTGGGACTGGATGCTGCCGTTCTTTATCGGCTTCAATGATTTCTATTTTTTAAATAAGGATGTCGAGGCTGCTCCGTTTCTTATGGAAGCATCGCGCAGGCCAGGCGGCGATCCGATGCTGGCCAGTATTGCAGCCCGTCTTGCTTTTAAAGAAAATCGTACCGAGACTGCAATCTTCTTTTTGGAAGAAACGGTGAGAAGGACTGACGAGGAGTCTCTTAAAAAACTCTACGAAACCCGAATCCAGGCTCTGCAATCGATAGATCTTCTTGAAAAAGGCGTAGACTTGTATAAAAAGAAATTTGGCAGATTACCATCGACTGTTGACGAGCTTGTACGCCGCAATATTATAAATCAACTCCCGGTGGATCCGTACGGCGGCACGTATTACATTGCGCAAGATGGCAAAGTGGGAAGCACTACGAGTTCGGAGCTGGAACCACATTTTCCCAAGTCAATGAAATTGTTCCATTGACTCTACCTTTCCCGCCTCTCTTCATGTTTGATGTCTACCTTTTCAAGCTGATCAATGCTTTTGCGTAACCGGCTATTTTCTTTCTTCGTGTCGAGCATCAATTTTAGAACTGTCTCCCAGTTTTTCGCCTCCTGTAATTTTTCGTGGTTCGGATATCGTTTATCGAAGTCCTCAAAATCAGCGAGCGCCCGCGCATAATCCTTTTGCGGGTTGTCATAGAACGCATGAAGGTGTGCGATCGCGAAAAGTGCATCGCCGGCAACGGGGGACTGCGGAGAATCTGTCACGATTTTCCGATACACAGCGATGGCGTTAGAGTATTTCTTCTCTTTCTCGAAAGAAGCGGCCCTTTGCATTTCAACCTTGGGTTCGGAAATACCTTGGGACTCCGAAGGATGCATAACCGGGACACAACCCGCGATCATAATCAAAAAGCACAGAAAAATTGCCTTGCTCACCCACTCCTCCTCTTGTCCACGACAAATACGCTCCCAGGGAGCGTCTTTGCATAATCCTTAAGCTCTGCAGCGATTTCCGATGCCTCAAGCGGGTTCGTCAGCTCGCGCCGTTCGTTTGTTACGATAGCGATGGATATGGTCATTATGGGAAACTGCATTTCCACGCCCTGTCTTGTTTTTCCCTCGATATAGCCCCGTTCCCGGTCGGCCGGTTCATAAAACAACGGGATCCGCTTGTCAAAGGCCGTTGTGACTTCCGAAGATATTTCTCGCATGCGTTCCGGTGTTGTAATGACAACGAAGTCATCGCCGCCGACATGGCCGATAAAGTCGTCCGCTCCGCCTTTTGATTTAACAGCGTTCTCTATGATCTTGGCTGTCTCTTTGATTACCTCGCTCCCATTCGCGTAGCCGTAACGGTCGTTAAATGCCTTGAAATTATCGAGGTCGAGGACGCAAAAGGCGAGAGACAGTTTGGACTCGAGGCGCTTCTTTAAAACGTTTTCAATGGCGATGCCGCCCGGCAGGCGGGTAAGGGGACTGGCATCGAGATACATTTCCTCCAGTTTCTTTAACCGCTTCCCCATGGCAAGAAATGCCTCGGAAAGCCTGCCGATCTCGTCATCTGTTTTAATATCCGGGTCGTAGTCGAAATTGCCTTCAGCGATGTGGGCGGTGGCTACCTTGAGCTTATGAAGAGAAGAGGAAATATGGTGGGTTACTACCAGACCGGCAACGGCGCCGGCAATAATACTGAAAAGGCAAAGGAGCGCCGTCGTAAGGAGTGCCGTGCTCCCGATGGCGCTGATCTGCATCATCTTCCTGTCCTGTGCATCCTTGGCGTCGGTAGACATAGTTCGAAGGGCCCCGATGAGCGTGTCCAGTACTTTTTTCATCTCATGGTTCGACAGGTCATTGGCTTTTTCAACGTCATTGCTCCGGATCAGCCTGACTTCCCGGCTGAAGAGGTCGTTATACCTGGTATGCAGCCTGTCGATATTCACCAGCGGGTTCGGCGCTTCCGGCAGATTTTGTAGCGCAACGAGCCATGCTTTGAATTCCCGGCCGCGCTTTTCAAAAAGAGAAGACATCTCACGGCTTTTCAGGATAACGAACCGTTTTTCATACATGTCCTGACCGAGAAGGGAATCGAGCATTTTGTCCGATATTTCCTTCACCACGATGTCCACCTTGACGATGCTTCGGTTCAGGTTGTTGATGCGCTGTAGATTGACCAGCGTATAAACGACGACCATGACGGTGAGCGCCACCAGAGTCATGTATCCCAGGAGCATTTTGCTGGCAATGCTCATGCGGGCAAAGAGTCGAGACGGGACAAGCCAGTCAAGAAACGGGGACGAGGAAGGATCTTTCATGTCGGACGGAAGAGGACCCACGTTATTAGGTTAACAAAAAAATATGGAATTGTCAACAATTGTATGGAGTTAGGGCGCAATTACGGAGCTTCGTCCTGGATTCCTAACTCGTCGGGCTCAGGCACTGATTCATCGCAGTATTGGTGAGGTTCGGTACCCGGAAGGTAGGCTTCGCGGATGGAAACCTTGCATTTTTCCGTGCTGAGAAGGCCCGTTTTCGGATCAATCTGCTTGAAGATAACCCCGTCAGGAAGGGAAAAATCCTCAACGGGTCGTTCGGCACTCGCTTTTTTCATGAATTCGAGCCAGATGGGCAAGGCAGCGCGGGCGCCGGTTTCCTTTGGCCCGATGCTTTCCTGATCGTCATAGCCGACCCAAACGCCTGCGACGAGATTAGGCGTATATCCGATGAACCACGCATCACGATAATCGTTCGTCGTCCCTGTCTTGCCCGCGGCGGGCCGGCCAAGTTCACGCGCTTTCCAACCCGTTCCCCGCTCGATGACGCCTTTCAGAAGGTAGGTAATCAGATAAGCCGTCTCAGGTTTCATGACCTGCTCCGGTATTGCATCATTCACGTAGAGGACCTGACCGGAACTGTCGGTGATAGACAGTATCGAGACAGGACCCATTTTGATGCCGTGGTTGGCGAATACCGCGTAGGCTGCGGTAAGTTCGGCAAGTGTCAGTGATGAACTGCCGAGCGCTAGCGGCAGATAATGCGTCATCGGGCTGCGAATCCCCAGTTTTTTCGCGTACTGGATTGTATCGTCGATGCCGATTTTCTCCAGAAGCCTGACGGTCGGTACATTCAGAGACTCGGCAAGGGCGTTTCGGAGCGTAACGGGACCTTGGTAGGTGTGCGTAAAGTTTTCAGGAGACCACGTCTTTTTGCGGTCTATTTTGATCGTCAGTGGAGAATCGTCAATCAGCTCGGAAGGGCTGTCTCCCTGTTCCAGGGCCGCGGCGTAGATGATAGGTTTGAACGCGGATCCGGGCTGCCGGAGGGCTTGAATAGCGCGGTTGAATTGGCTGCCGTTGAAATCACGGCCGCCGACCATGGCGCGGATGCGTCCTGTTGATGGCTCCAGGGCAATAACCGCCACCTGGAGCGGTGCATGCCCTGATTTTGCGCGATGCGACTCGATTTTTTCCAGACCGGCCGAAACGGCCGCTTCGGCATATGTCTGGAGTTCATCATTGAGGCTTGTATAGATATTCAAGCCGCCTGAGTAGAGAATGCTCGATCCGAAGCGTTCTTCTACTTTCTGACGTACATATTCGACGAAGTACGGTGCCAGACCGCCGCTCTTTTCCGCCATTTGAACCGGTAGGGGGGCTTTTATTGCCTCGTCGGCCTGCGTTCTGGCAATGATACCTGCGGCGGCCATTCGGTTCAATACATAGGCGCGCCTGGACGCCGCATTCTGCGGGGATTTGAATGGCGAGTAATATTTGGGAGACCGGGGCAGACCGGCAAGAAGGGCGCACTCGGCCACATTCAGGTCTTTTACCGATTTCCCGAAATAGATGCGGGCAGCCGACTCCACGCCATAGGCTCCGCTACCGAAGTACATCTGATTCAGGTACATGGACAGGATCTCGCGTTTTGTATAGCGCTGTTCGATCCTCAAAGCTAGGGCCATTTCCTTGAGTTTTCTCTTGTAACTTCGCTCTGGCGTGAGGAAGAGGACTTTGGCCAACTGCTGGGTCAACGTACTGCCGCCTTCCAGGACTTTCCGTGAGCGGATGTTTCGAATGAATGCTCTTGCCATGCCGCGGTAGTCGATGCCGGGATGGCTGTAAAACCTCGCGTCTTCCGTAACGATGAGTGCATCAATGAGCATCGGCGGCACATCGTCCAGAGATACGGGTCTACGGTTCTCAAGAAAGAACTCGGCTAGGAGCTTGTTGTCATTGGAATAGACCCGCGACGTAATGCTCGGGTGGTATTCCTCGAGGGTCTGGACCTGCGGAAGGTCCCAAACTGAATAGATGAAAAACCCCGTCGTCCCGCCGATAAGTATGGCGGAAAGGACCAGCAGGAGGGTGTAAAGCAGAGTCGTACTTTTTTTCATGGATGGCATTATACCTCTCGGCATCTAAAAAAGCAAAATAGAGAACATGGAGGATCTCTCCGTTGTTTCAGGGGCGCGAATAGGATAATTTCTTGACAGAAGGGCTTCGTATGATGTAGTGTAAGTGCTAACTTACAATTTACGACTATGGGGCGGGCGGGGAATGAAAAAAGCGGAAACAAAACAGAGATTGCTGGAGTCAACGCTGCACCTCATGTCCGAGAAAGGTTATCTCGGCGCCACGACACGCGAGATCTCTCGCAATGCCGGCGTCACGGAACTGACCTTGTTTCGGCATTTCGGAACCAAGGAAAAGCTTTTTGTGGAGCTCCTGAGCAGTTATGCTTTTTTGCCGAGGCTCAAGGAACTGATGCCAGCGCTTGGCGACTATACCTACGAACAGGCGCTTACCCTGATCGCGGTGAAGTTTCTGACGACGCTGAAAGAGCGAAAATCGATGATGAAAATACTGTTTTCGGAAATTCATATTTATCCGGAAAAAGTGAGAAAAATGTACCGTTCCTATGTTGATGAGGTTCGTGTGACGCTCTCGGGCTATTTCGTTTTAATGCAGAAAAAAGGGGTTTTAAGAAACGTTTCTCCGGAAATCGCTGCAAGAACTTTCCTGGGAATGCTCTTTAATTATTTCAGAACGGAAGAAATAATGAAGGAAAACGGGATGACGAAAAAGCGAATGGAGCAGGCTGTAAAGGACATGGTGGATATTTTTACCAACGGTACTCAAAAATTCAATTAAACAGTGCGGAGGAGAACCACGATGAGTTGGAATGGTAGGTTCAGACTTGTTTTTCAATGGCTGTTTCTGGTATTCATCTTGCTGTACATCGTGGCAGCGGATGCGTCGTCTGAAGAGAGCATTCCTCCCCTTCAGGAAATGGCCGCTGCGCAGGATCAGGGCTCTATGAACAAATCCGTGGAGGTGCAGAGCGCGCCGACAATTACCATGCTGACTGTAAGTCAATGCATCGATATAGCACTCAGAACTAATCCGAACATCCTTGCCGCACTGTATTCCGTTGACGTCAGTAAGGAGCAGGTAGGCGTGGCCCGTTCAAATTATTATCCCCAGCTGAGCGCCCAGGCGACAGCTGACAGAATTAAGCCCTACTCGGGAACAACGATCGCTATCGTCAACGGTCAGCCGGTATACGGGGCATACACTCAATACGCCGGCAGCGTCCTCCTCAATCAAACGATTTTGGATTTCGGAAAAACATCATCCTCCGTCGGGATCTCGAAATATAACCTTGAGTCGTCCCGCATGAACCTCAACGCGACAGAGGATACGACGATCCTGAGTGTCAAGCAGGCCTATTACGCGGTGCTCCAGGCGAAGAGGAACCTGGATGTGGCCGCCGACGTTATAAAACAGTACCAGCTGCATCTTGACCAGGCACAAGGGTTTTATAAAGTCGGAACGAATGCGAAAATAGATGTTATTACAGCGGAAGTAAATCTGAGCAACGCGAAGCTTGCCCTTATCAACGCAGACAACACTCTCAAGATATCATGGGTCACCCTGAGAAATTCAATGGGGGTCCCCGATGCACCGGAATTCACGATTGAGGATAATCTTTCGTTCCACAAATATGACATAACCCTTGAAGACGCGGCAACGCGGGCTTTCGAGAACAGGCCTGACCTCAAGTCAGTCATCTCGCAAGTCCATGCCGCCGAAGAGAACATTAGTTTGCAGCGCACAGGCTACTATCCCGTTTTGTCCGGGAACGCTAGTTACACGAAAGAGGAAATCTATTTGGCGCCCTATACGTCGGGCACTACTTGGGACGTCGGGGTGGCGCTGACCATACCTCTGTTCAACGGTTTCCTGACTGACCATCAAGTTGCGGGGGCCAAGTCCAATCTATACCTCCTTAAGGCAAATGAAGAAACTTTGCGGCAGCAGATTATCCTTGATGTCCGGCAGTCATACCTGAACTTGCTGGCTGCCGAGGCCAGTATTTCTGCGGCCAAACTCTCAGCCGATGAGTCCACAGAGAATCTCGCTCTCGCAAACGGAAGGTACACTGCAGGGGTAGGCAGTACGATTGAGGTTTCCGATGCATTTGCAACCTATGTCAGCGCCGAGGCGGCCTATAACGCCGCGCTGTATAACTACAAAATTGCTCAAGCCAGTATTGAAAATGCCATGGGGGCCAGGTAACGGAGGCCCGATCCAATACACGGGTGCATGATGCGAAGGGAAGATATTGTCAGTTATTTTAAAATATGTTTTATCAGACCCGTCCAAGATAATATTTAAGTAATTGCAGGGGAAGCCTCTTTAAGGTAAATTTGGTTTGTCGAAGACCATTATTTGCCGGAGGAGGACATCCCCATGAACAAGTTTAACAGTATTTTTGGACAGATTCTACAGATTTTTCCGCATCAGGATTTTGTCAGGGCTGTAAGGGAAACGCGAGCCGAAAAAGGGGTAAAAGGATTCAGCTGCTGGGGCCAGTTCGTTGCGATGGTGTTCTGTCAATTAGGCCAAGCGCACTCGTTACGGGAGATATGCGGAGGACTGGCAACGTGCCTGGGAAAACTTAAGCACCTCGGTATCGATGCAGCGCCCAAACGCTCCACCCTGGCTTATGCCAACGAGCATCGGCCGTGGCAGTTATATCAGAAGGTGTTTTATCAGCTCTTGGCCAAATGCCGGGTACTGGCACGAGGGAAGAAACCGTTTCGGTTTAAGAACAAGCTGTTCAGTCTCGATGCCACGACCATTGAGCTTTGTGTGACATTATTTGACTGGGCAAAGTTTCGGCAGACGAAAGGTGCGGTCAAGCTTCACCTGTTGTTGGACCATGAAGGATATCTTCCGGTCTTCGCCAGTATAACCGACGGGAATGTGCATGAAGTGAACATCGCTCATACGCTCGCGTTTCCCAAGGGTTCTATCCTGGCAATCGACCGAGGGTATGTGGACTATGAGCAGTTCGCTCTCTGGACAGAGGCCGGAATCTTCTTTGTCACGAGAGAGAAGGATAATGCCGCCTACCGGGTTGTCGAAAAACGAGAGGTCCCCAGCAACCGGAATATTATAAGTGATAAACTCATCGAGCTGACGGGCTACGAATCAATTAAGAAGTGCCCACATACCTTGCGACGGGTAGAGGTCTGGGACGAAGAAAACGAGCGAATAATCGTCCTGTGGACGAATCATCTCGCCTTTGGCGCGACGACCATAGCGAGCATTTACAAGGACCGTTGGCAGATTGAGGTATTTTTCAAGACGATCAAGCAGAATCTGAAGATCAAGACGTTTGTGGGAACAAGCCGGAACGCCTTGTTGACCCAGATTTGGACAGCATTAATCGCGATCCTGGTGCTGAAATACCTAAAGTTTCGATCCACGCTTGGCTGGTCACTGTCGAATCTGGTTGCCATGCTCCGCTATAATCTCTTTACGTATCGAGATTTATGGACGTGGCTGGATAATCCGTTTGAAACACCGCCGATAGTACCGTCCGCAGAACAACTTGTGTTGAGTTACCGGTAATTGGACAGCAGAATGGAGAACCTGGATCGGAGAAAAAGGATTTACCTGTCTAAAAGCATTGATTGGCAAGGGTCAGTCTCAGGAAATTAGGTTATCTTGGACAGCAATGATGTTTTATAAACCAGCAAAAAAGTGAGGCCGCGAAAGAATTATGAAATCACTATGCCCGAAAAGCTGTACCACATTGCTCGCCATATCTCTGTTATTCATTGCCATCGTCGCCTGTACTGACAGCAAGGCAACATCAATGTCTAGGCGGACTGTACCGGTCAAGACAGGGGATGTCATGATTCAGAATGTCCCGGTGCAGCTCAATGCCATTGGAAATGTTGAAGCATACAATACCGTTTCGGTTAGAGCTATGGTTGGCGGCGAAGTTACCGATGTTCATTTTCAACAAGGACAGGACGTCAACCAGGGCGATTTGCTTTTTCTCATAGACCCCCGACCTTACGAAGCCGCATTGAAGCAGGCGGAAGCGCAGCTCGCGCGGGATGCGGCTCAGGCAAAGAGCGCCGAAGAACAGGCCAAGAGGAATGCCATCCTCGTTCAAATGGACTATGTTTCCAAAGATCAATATGACCAGCTTCGCGCCAATGCGGACGCTCTTTCCGCCGCAGTCCAAGCCGATAAAGCCAATGTCGAGAACAGCAGGCTCCAGCTTGCCTATTGCACGATCAAGTCTCCCCTGGACGGCCGCGTAGGCAGCGTTTTAATCAATAAGGGTAATATCATAAAAGCGAACGATCTGCCCCTTGTGACGATAAATAAAATTACTCCCATTTATGTAACCTTCTCCGTGCCGGAACAGAACCTTGAAAATATAAAAAGATTCATGAAGGAAGGCTCCCTGAAAATGGAGGCCATCATCCCGGGTGACGAAAGTCATCCCGCGCAAGGTTTTCTCACCTTTATTAACAACGCGGTGGATACTACAACCGGCACCATCCAGCTTAAAGGTACTTTTGACAACAGGGACAGAAGACTCTGGCCGGGGCAATTCATCAATGTAGTCGTGACACTCGAAACTCAAAAGAATGCCATTGTCATGCCCTCTACAGCGCTCCAGACAGGACAGCAGGGACAGTATGTCTTTGTGGTCAAATCCGATTCTACGGTCGAGTCCCGGCCCGTAATGGTTGTTCGAACATTCGGAGACCTCGCCGTGGTTTCCCAAGGCGTAACGCCGGGGGAAAAAGTGGTCACCGACGGACAACTCAATTTGATTCCCGGCGTTCAGGTGGAGCCGAAGGAAGACCAGACACAGGACGTTCAGGGGAGAACAGACCCTGGAAAAAAGAACGCGCCCGATAAATGAAGAGAAAAAGCAGTAAGAGATAATTCACGGAACACGGAATACACACAGTGCTGAAAAGTATGTAAATCTAAACAGGGTACCGGCGTGCTATTTCCCCGTCTACCGTCCTGCTGGGATCTCTCTTAAGGAATCAATACATGAACATCGCTGAACCTTTTATACGCAGACCCATCATGACGACGCTGGTTATGACCGCTATTCTTCTCTTCGGCCTGTTGGCCTACCGCAGTCTTCCGGTCAGCGATCTGCCGAATGTGGATTTCCCGACTATCCTGGTCACCGCATCGCTTCCCGGTGCGAGCCCGGAGACCATGGCTTCGGCTGTGGCAACTCCGCTTGAACGCCAGTTCTCGACCATCGCAGGCATCGATAACATGACCTCCATCAGCGCGGTAGGCGCCACGCAGATTACGCTCCAGTTCAACCTGAGCCGGGGCCTCGACGCCGCAGCCCAGGACGTGCAGGCGATGATCTCAAAATCCGCAAGCTTGCTGCCGCCTAGCATGCCCACGCCGCCCTCGTACCAGAAAGTCAACCCCGCCGACCAGCCGATTATTTATCTTGCGCTCAGCTCCCAGACGCTCCCGCTGTCCATGGTTGATGAATACGCTGAGACCACCATGGCGGAGCGCATCTCGATGATTAGCGGCGTGGCTCAGGTACAGGTATTCGGATCCCAGAAATACGCCGTCCGCGCCCAGCTCGACCCGCGCGCTCTTGCTTCACGCGGCATCGGTATTGATGAAGTGGCGAACTCGATTGCAAACGGAAACGTAAACCTTCCGACCGGAACGCTGCAAGGCGCGACGAAATCCTATACGATTGAAGCAAGCGGTCAGCTTATGAACGCGTCAGCTTACCGTCCCCTCATCGTGGCGTATCGAAATGGCAGCCCTGTGCGGCTCCAGGAACTAGGCTTGGTCATCGACAGCGTGGAAAACGACAAGATTGCAAGCTGGTATGACACCTCCAAGGTAAAAACAAGAGCGATAATACTGGCCATTCAGCGTCAGCCAGGGACGAACACTGTTGAAGTCGTGGATTCGATCAAGGCGCTCCTGCCTACCTTTCGAGGCGAGATGCCCGCATCAGTGAATCTCAATGTGCTGTTCGACCGCTCTGTCTCCATCCGGGAATCGGTCTCCGATGTGAAATCAACGCTGCTGCTCTCCATCGTGCTTGTGGTGCTCGTCATATTTCTGTTCCTTCGCAACCTATCGGCTACGATCATTCCCAGTCTTGCGCTGCCCATGTCGATCATTGGCACCTTTTCGGTCATGTTCCTGCTCGGCTACAGCGTGGACAACCTCTCACTGATGGCCATGATACTCGCCGTCGGATTCGTGGTCGATGACGCCATTGTAATGCTCGAAAACATCGTGCGTCACATGGAGATGGGAGAGCCGGTGCTGCAGGCTTCACTGAATGGCTCAAAGGAAATCGGCTTCACGATTCTCTCCATGACTATTTCGCTCGTCGCCGTGTTTATTCCCGTTCTCTTCATGGGCGGCATCCTTGGACGCCTGCTCCATGAATTTGCCGTCGTGATTAGTGTCGCTATTCTCGTCTCGGGTGTGGTATCTCTTACCCTTACACCCATGCTCAGCAGCCGCTTTCTAAAACCTCAAGGTCAGGAGCGGCACGGAAGGCTCTATATGGCGCTTGAAAGCTTTTTCGAGAGCATGCTTCAGGGGTATAAAATAAGCCTGCAATGGGTGCTCAAGCACCGCAAAGCCGTGCTCCTCGTGACCACGGCGCTTTTCGTGGCCACGATTTATCTCTTCGCCATTATACCGAAGGGATTTCTTCCGACAGAAGATACGGGCCAGATATTCGCCATCACCGAAGCACAGCAGGGAATTTCTTTCGACGATATGGCCAAACATCAGAAGCAGCTGGCCGACATCATAGCCCAGGATCCCAATGTAGACGCTATTATGTCGAGCATCGGCGCGGGCGGACCGAATGCCGCCGCAAATTCCGGCCGCATATTCATGCGGTTGAAACCAAGGTCGGAACGTCAGCTGAGTTCCGATGAGATTATCCAGGAGTTCCGAAAGAAAACAGCCGGCGTGATCGGGATCAGAATATTCATGCAGAATCTTCCCCCCATTCGCATCGGCGGCCAGCTGACGAAAAGCCAGTATCAGTACACACTCCAGAGTCCGGACACCGACGATTTGTACCGGTCCTCACAAGCGTTCGAAACGAAACTGCGCGCCATACCCAAGCTGCAGGACGTAACGAGCGACCTCTTGATCAAGAATCCTCAGGTGAACCTTGATATCGACCGGGACAAAGCTGCGGCACTCGGAGTAACGGCGCAGCAGATCGAGAACGCACTCAGCATGGCCTACAGCACTCTCCAAATATCAACCATCCTGGCGCCGACGAACCAGTATCAGGTTATTTCCGAACTGTTGCCGCGGTACCAAGCTGATCCTTCTTCGTTATCAATGTTGTACATCCGCTCTTCCTCGGGCAAGCTGGTTCCCTTGAACGTGGTCACCAGACCTTCCGTAGGAACTGGGCCGCTTCTGGTGAACCATCTCGGTCAGCTTCCCTCGGTTACTATCTCCTTCAACCTGAGGCCCGGGGTCTCGCTCAGTGAAGCTGTCGGCCTTGTGGAAAAGGCCAGCAAAGAGACGCTGCCCCCGGGAGTGACGACGAGTTTTCAAGGGGCAGCGCAGGCGTTCCAGTCTTCAACACAGGGCCTGTTCCTTCTCCTTATTTTGGCGGTCCTGATTATTTACATAGTTCTCGGCATTCTGTATGAAAGCTTTATCCATCCACTTACAATTCTCTCCGGCTTGCCCGCTGCGGGAGTTGGCGCGCTTGTCACCTTGCTGATATTCGGCAAGGAATTGAACATTTACGGATTTGTCGGTATCATCATGCTCATCGGAATCGTAAAGAAAAACGCAATCATGATGATCGACTTTGCTCTTGAAGCGGAGCGGAAGGAAGGGAAGAGCCCTGAAAATGCGATCTATGAAGGCGCCCTGGTCCGGTTCCGTCCGATCATGATGACGACGATGGCTGCCCTCATGGGCACGCTTCCGATCGCGCTTGGCCTCGGAGCAGGCGCCGACGCGCGACGTCCGCTGGGACTTGCGGTGGTCGGCGGTCTGGTTTTTTCACAGCTCTTGACGCTTTACATCACGCCCGTGGTTTATACGTACCTCGATATCCTCCAGCACCGGTTCGGCAAGTTTGCCATATTCAAGACGCGGGGATAGGGAATCAACTTTTGCCGGTAGTAGATGTCTTAGGATATTGAAAAAACGCTGTCTGCTGGAAATGGAAGGGATATGAAGAAAGTGCGACAGATGGTTTTAAAACGAAGCATCGTTTTCACTGGAGTCATCGCCCTGATGCTCTTTGGCTGCAAAGGCGATGCACCGTCATACCGGACTGATCCTGTCTCGACTGGGGACATCGAGCAAACCGTGACGGCCACGGGTACGGTCAATGCCGTGACAACAGTCCTGGTCGGGACACAGGTTTCGGGAACAATCAAGACGCTATATGTGGACTTCAACTCGATCGTGAAGAAGGGACAACTCATCGCCCAAATAGATCCCGCTACTTTTGAGGCCCTGGTGGCACAGGCGAAGGCAAATCTGCTCGTAGCTCAAGCCGGTCTCGATAAGTCGAATACTACGCTTGCGGATACAAAAAGGACCTACGATCGCAACAAGGAACTAATCTCAAAAAATCTCATTGCGCAGAGCGACGTGGATACGTCGCAGACGAACTTTGACACCGCTAAGTCCGAGGTGAACTCCGCTAAAGCATCAATTGAGCAAGCAAAAGCAGCGCTTGATGGCGCACAGCAGAACCTCGAGTACACGAAAATCATTTCGCCCGTCGACGGCATTGTAATTTCCCGAAATGTGGATGTGGGCCAGACCGTCGCCGCCAGCTTCCAGACTCCGACTTTGTTCACAATCGCCGCGGATCTCACAAAAATGCAGATTGACACGAATGTGGCCGAGTCAGACATCGGCGTGGTAAAAGTCGGCCAGGAAGTAGAATTCACCGTGGATGCTTATCCCGACACGACATTCAAGGGCAAGGTATGGCAAATCAGGCAGGCTCCTATAACGGTGCAAAACGTTGTAACGTATGACGTCGTGATCCAGGTAAATAACCACGAATTAAAACTCATGCCCGGCATGACGGCCAATGTTTCCATCATTATCACCAAGAGACACAAGGTTCTGCGCATCACGAATGCCGCTCTCAGGTTCAGGTTAACCGAAAGGCCGGCGGGTTCCGGTTCAGGTGCGTCTGCTACGCCTGGCGGGGCCGAAAAAAAGGGGCTGGCCATATGGGTGCTCGAGAACGACAAGCCCAGGCGCGTTCTGATTACGCCGGGCATCAGCGATGGCACCTATACCGAAGTCGTTTCGGGTGACCTGAAGGAAGGCCAGCAGATCATTGTGGAAACTTTGAGTAAGACGAAGACACAGGCAGCGTCGGGACCGAGGATGTTCTGATATGGCGCTCATCGAAGCACAGAGCATTAGCAAGGTATATAGTCTGGGTGACGTTGATGTGCGGGCACTAGACGGAATTTCTGCGACCATTGAGAAGGGCGAGTTTGTAGCCATCATGGGTCAGTCAGGCTCGGGAAAATCGACATTCATGAATGTCCTGGGATGTCTCGATACCCCCACGGATGGGCACTACCTTCTCGACGGCGTAGATACGGGAAATCTTTCCCGGGATGCATTGGCCGAAATCAGGAACGAGAAAATCGGGTTCGTATTCCAAGGATTCAACCTGCTGTCGCGAACATCGGCGATCGAGAACGTGGAACTTCCTATGCTGTATAACGGCGTGACCGCACATGAACGAAGCAAGCGCGCACGGCAGGCTCTGAAAAGCGTTGGGTTGGAAGGAAGGGAAGATCACAACCCGAACCAGCTTTCCGGAGGTCAGCAGCAGCGGGTTGCCATAGCCAGGGCGCTCGTGAACGATGCGCCCATCATACTTGCAGACGAACCCACTGGCAATCTTGATACCAAGACAAGCGTGGAAATCATGGAACTTTTTGTGCGGCTGAACCGTGATCCGGGAATAACAGTCATCATCGTGACCCACGAACCTGACATTGCAACTTATGCAAAAAGGACCATCCGTTTTCTGGATGGACATATCGTGAGCGATGAACAGGTAAGCAAACGGTGATCAATATACCCTCCACGTTTAAAATATCGCTTCGCGCCCTTCGCGTAAACAAAATGCGCTCCGCACTTACCATGCTCGGAATCATTATCGGCGTTGGCGCCGTAATCGCCATGGTTGCCGTGGGCTCGGGGGCGAGCCAAAAAATCGCTGAACAAATATCGAGCATGGGAAGCAATCTCCTCATAGTCCTTCCCGGAGCAACGACTTCCGGAGGCGTTAGAATGGGTTCAGGCACGCAGCCGACGCTTTCGACCAGCGATACAGAAGCCATTATCAAGGAAAGTTCCGCAGTTGCCGACGCAGCGCCTATCCTGAATGGCACTTCCCAAGTCATCGTTGGACATATGAACTGGTCTACCAGTATTATGGGCACGACCGCAAGCTATCTGAACGTACGAGATTGGGATTTGTCTGCCGGCCGTTCGTTCATCACGCAGGACGTGAAAGGCGCCACAAAAGTATGTCTGCTCGGCCAGACGGTCGTGGACAATCTCTTTGGGGATCAGAATCCCATCGGGCAGGCTATTAGAATCCAGAACATGCCGTTCACGGTAATCGGGGTTTTGGCCCGCAAAGGGCAAAGCGCGCAGGGCCAGGACCAGGATGATACAATCCTCGTACCGGTGACCACCGCGCAGAAAAAGCTTTTTGGAACCCAGTTCCCGGGAATGGTGCGAATAATCATCATAAAGGCAAAGAGCGCCGAGGATCTCCCGGTGGCAGAGAATCAGGTCAACGCACTGCTCAGGCAACGCCACCATCTCAGCCAGAAGCAGGACAACGACTTCACGGTGCGAAACCTCACCCAGATCATGCAGGCCGCAGCACAGTCGACGAGGGTCATGACCCTGCTACTGGGAGCAATTGCTTCAGTCTCGCTCCTTGTGGGTGGAATCGGAATCATGAATATCATGCTGGTGTCTGTCACCGAACGGACCCGCGAGATCGGTATTCGTATGGCCATTGGCGCCAAGACATGGGACATAAGGCTCCAGTTTATTATCGAGGCATTAACGCTATCGTTGATCGGGGGAGTCCTCGGCATTGTTACGGGTATTTCTGCATCAATGATTCTTTCTTCCCTGTCTGGGTGGCCAACCGTTGTCTCCCCGGTTGCCATTGTAACGGCCTTCGGTTTCTCCGGGTTTATCGGCATATTTTTCGGTTTCTATCCCGCGTATAAAGCCTCACTCCTCAATCCCATCGATGCCCTACGATATGAGTAGCAGTCTTTACCGCCGGCTCAGGTGAGGTCATCCTGAGAGGAAGAACACCAGAAACAAATATCTCAGTAGATTACCTTGAAACACGAACCACCGGTTAGACGCTATATTAAACAGTCTTAAACTCTTTTTATTGCTCCGATCAGCGCCTTTTTATTATTTGAATTATAAGCATACGGCTCAACTGACTTTTTTAGCCGAACCTCGTTGGAGGTCGTGACGGTATCCGCTGGAAAGGCACAACACTCCACCCGCTTTCCCTCGACAAACACTGCAAAATAATCTAATATTATTCAGGCATCTCCTATGGAATCCATAAAAACTATCCTTGATAGAATCAGGAAGCCCCTTTCATTCGCCGGCAGGGACGACTTTTCCCATCTCAAAGCCCTCGCTGCGCTTGAACCATTCATACGGGTACAGATCGAAGAACTGAAACGCCTGTCGAATGACAAAATATTGATTGAGGGCATCGAAAAGCTATTCACGGATTTTGACAAACTGCCGCCGCAGCAGAAGCGTGATCGCATCCTGGATGCAACGACGCTGCTTGATGCTCAGGAGTTCAGACAGGATCCCCACCACGCCAGCTTCATCCGGCAAACTCAGCACGGACCTCCCCCGCAGGGGGAGAAAATACGAATTATATTGCCACCATCTCCGAGTGTGGTGCAGGAGGGAGGCGAAAAGGATTCTATCCGGCTCGATACCCTCATTCAATACTGCAAAGGCATCGGCCCGAAACGCGCCGAGATGCTGAAAAAACTCGGCATTTCTTCTGTTGAGGAAGCGCTTACCTATTTCCCCTGGCGCTATGAAGACCGTGGGAACCTCAAGAAAATCGGCAGGCTCACCTACGGTTCCTATGAGACCGTATCGGGAGAGGTGGTCTCCGCCGAGGTGGTCCAGACGAAGCGAATACGGGTAAAAATCTTTGAACTATTGATCACTGACCGAAGCGGCATGCTCATTGGGTCCTGGTTCAACCAGCCCTTTATGCAGAAGATGTTCAAGAAGGGCCAGCACGTAATCCTGTCCGGTATCGTCAAGGCAAACCCTTACAAAGGCGGATTGCCGCAGATCGACAATCCTGATTACGAGATTATGGATGACGATGAGGCAGATGGGTTGATCCATACAGGCAGAACCGTACCCATCTATCGGACGACCGCCGGACTTTCCGTGCGCTACCTCCGCAGTATGATCAAGGGTATTCTTGATACCTGTGGCGGAACGATGTCTGAGATGCTACCCGAGGGGATCATAGAAAAATATTCCCTGATGACGGTTCCGGAGGCGTACTACGAGGTTCATTTTCCCACGCGGGAGAAGGATATAAACGTATTAAACAGAGGTTTAAGCGCAGCACACCGCAGGCTGAGCTTCGAGGAGCTCTTCGTGTTGGAACTGGGGCTTGCGCTTAGAAAACGGGGAGTGATGGCGGAAAAGAAGGGGATTCAGTTCAAATCGCTGGAGAATCTTGAGACGAGGCTCAGGAAAAGTCTTCCTTTCAGCCTGACGAAAGCTCAGGAAAGGGTAATCACCGAAATCAGGAATGACATGACGGCGGACCGTCCCATGAACCGGCTGGTGCAGGGCGATGTGGGGTGCGGAAAGACAATCGTAGCCCTAATTGCTGCTCTGCTGGCTGTGGAGAACGGATACCAGGCCTGTATCATGGCGCCAACGGAAATCCTCGCAGAACAGCACTATAACAACATGACCGAGCTGGTCCGGCCGCTCGGTATCACGGTCAGGTCGCTCACCGGCAGCCGCAAAAAGAAAGAGAAAGCGGCTGTGCTCGCAGAAATCGAATCCGGGGAAGCCCGGATTGTTGTTGGCACTCATGCGCTGATTGAGGAGCAGGTAACATTCAGCAAGCTTGGTCTTGCAATAATAGACGAACAGCACCGTTTCGGCGTGATGCAGCGCTCAACGCTGACCGCAAAGGGGTATGAACCTGACGTGCTTGTCATGACCGCAACCCCCATCCCGCGCACGCTCGCCCTCACGGTTTACGGTGATCTCGATGTCTCAGTCATTGATGAAATGCCGAAAGGGAGGATTCCCGTTGTTTCGCGGCTTTATTTTGAAAGCAGGCGCCGGGAGGCGTACCAGTTCATGGACGGCGAGCTAAAGAGGGGACGTCAGGTGTATGTCGTCTATCCGCTCGTGGAGGAAACGGAAAAGAGCGATCTCAAGGCCGCGACCGAGATGGCTGCTCACATGCAGAAGGACATATTCCCGGACTGGAAAATCGGGCTGCTTCACGGCAGAATGAAAGCTGAAGACAAAGAGTCGGTCATGTCCGCATTCAAAGCCGGCGAAATTCAGATACTGGTTTCGACTACCGTAATCGAGGTTGGCGTTGATATCCCGAATGCAACGGTCATGATGATCGAACATCCTGAGCGCTTCGGCCTGGCCCAGCTCCATCAGCTTCGCGGCCGGGTAGGGAGAGGCACCCATCAATCATACTGCATTCTCATGGGGCCACGCATGTTTGCCGAAGAAGCCCGGGAGCGTCTTAATGCCTTTGCGCGTACGAATGACGGCTTCAAGATCGCTGAAGAGGACCTGCGCATGCGCGGACCCGGTGAGTTCTTCGGCACCCGCCAGTCCGGACTTCCCGACCTGCGTGCAGCCAACATCATCCGCGATGCCGATTTGCTGGAAACGGCTCGAAACGAGGCGATACAGATCCTCGAGCAGGACCCGCAGCTGGAACAGTATCCACGGCTCAGGGGGCTTTTGAAGCGGAAGTGGGAGGGACGGCTCGGGCTGATTACGGTCGGTTGATATTTTAGGGTTATTCTGATAAAGTAAACTAACCAGGAATATTGACCGGGCAATATGATACCTGTTTTGAACCGGCCTGATCCATATCCCCTGCAACGTGACCCTCACGCAAGGAGTTGCCATGACTATCTGGGGAAAAGCGGTCCTGAACATAGAGAAAGGCAGTAAGAAGATCTCCGTCATGGCCGCTACTTTTGCGGAGTGGGTGAAGACGGAGCTTGCCATCATACGGTTGAGAATCAGGATCGACGAATCGCAGACCGCGATCGATCAGTTGCACCGTCAAATCGGCCGAAAAATCATGGATCTCAAAAAGAAAGATGTCCTCCCCAAGGCAACCGACCTCTTGTTCCGAGATGAGGAAATTGTCACGGCCATGACCGAACTGGCGAATCGGGAACTGGAAATCGAAGAACTTAGGACTGAATTGAAAATCGTCCGGCGGGACTTGAAAACCACGGTAAGGCAGACGGAGGACACGCTTCCATGATGGTTTTCACCGCCCTTCTCTTCGGCCTTGTCATCGGAAGTTTTCTGAATGTCTGCATCGTGCGGCTGCCGAGCGGCCGCTCAGTGAGCAAACCGGCTTCCCACTGCCCCCGTTGTAAAGAGCCGATCAGATTCTACGACAATATCCCTCTTATCAGTTTTATCCTCCTTCGAGCCAAGTGTCGAAAATGCGGAGAGCCCATTTCGTGGCGATACCCGCTTGTTGAACTTATAAACGGCTTGTTTTATGTATGGGTAGTCCTTGAGTTCGGCTTTGGTGGTGAAGCGGTACTGATAATGATCCTTTGTTCATCTCTGATCGCGATTACGTTCATCGACCTCGATCATCTGATTATTCCCGATATCATTACCCTGCCCGGGATGCTTCTTGGTCTTTCCTTCGCGCCTTTTTACCTCTATCCACTTACTGATCCGCTCCCGTTCCATCTCGGGAACCTGTTGCCGCATGTAAGTCTCTATCTGACCGCATTTCTCAATTCACTCGTCGGATTGCTCGCGGGGGCTGTCCCTCTTTTTGCCATCGGATGGATATGGGAAAGGCTCCGTCATGTCGAGGCAATGGGCGGTGGCGATGTGAAGCTTATGGGCATGATCGGCAGCTTTCTCGGGTGGAAAGGCGCCCTCCTCACCATCATGCTCGGCGCTCTAACCGGTGTCCGTCGCAGGTATTTTGCTGATTCTGTTGAAACGGCATAAAATGGAGAAAGTCATTCCCTTCGGTCCGTTTCTTGCCTTCGGCGCGGTCATGACCGCATTCTATGGGCCTGCTATTATATCGTGGTATCTCAATCTGATCAGACTATGAAACCACAAACACTCTTCCCATTTCTTCCCGCCCTTTTTATCCTTCTGGCGGCGGGACTCGTGCTCTGGAGTGTCACTCGCCGATTTCGGCGGAATCTCGGCCTTCAAAAAGAAGAAAGAAAAAAATCGACCGATACTTCCTTTATCATCAGTGCTTTTTACGACGTTACTAAACAGCTGAAAGAGAAGGAAAAGGAACTCGTACGACTCAAAGCACTGGCAGAACAGCGGGCCGATAACATCGAAAGCTACAACGAAAACATCCTTCAGTGCGTAACAAGCGGAGTGATGACCTTCGACACCCAGTGCAAGCTCACAACGATCAATCGTGCGGCAGAGGAAACGCTCAGCCTGAATCGCAATCAGGTCATCGGCAAAAGCTGCCGCGATCTCTTCGACGAAGGTGGGATAACAACAGCGGTCCATCGTACCCTGAATCGGAAAGTTCCTTCGGCACGCATGGAATCAATGCTCAACCGCGCAGAGGGACATCTCTGGCTCGGTTATAATACGGCTGTCCTCACCGATCGGCACGATGCGGCGATCGGTGTAATCCTGTCTTTTTCTGACCTCACGGAAGTTAAACAGTTGCAGGAACAGGTCGAACTCCGTGAACGGCTGACCGCCCTCGGCGAGATGTCGGCAGGAATCGCCCACGAACTGCGGAACCCGATGGCGGTAATCTCCGGATATCTGAACCTGATGTCGAAAAAACATGATCCCGCTGCTCAGGATCTGATACGGAAAATCGCCGATGAAATAAACGGAATGAACAGGATCATTGGAGACCTTCTTACGTTTGCGCGCCCGGCATCGCTGAATCGCGTTCCCGTCAATGTTGAGGACATGATCGAAAGCTGTCTCGCGTCGGTACTGCAGGCCAGGGACGCCGAACATCGGGTAACAACGGAACTCAAGCTTGATACCATCGTTGCGTTACTCGATGAGGTGCTGATGCGGCAGGCATTGACCAACTTGATCCAGAACGCAGTTGAAGCGATGCCAGACGGTGGTAAGCTGTCGATCCTGTGCCGGGCGGGATACGACCTGAATATCGTTATACGCGATACCGGCATCGGAATCCCTGCGGACAGTATAAAGAAAATATTTCTTCCCTTTTTCACGACAAAAGACACTGGTGTGGGAATGGGTCTGGCTCTGGCCCATAAAATTATTACTTCCCATGGAGGCAGGCTTGAGGTGGAAAGCAGTGAAGGGCAGGGAACGGCTTTCAGTGTGACGCTTCCAGCGAGGTAATTAATCATGACTGATACGATACTCGTTATTGAAGACAAGGCAAGCATGCTCGACATGCTGAAAGAGACTCTCGAGGGCGCAGGCTATCAAGTGATCCCGGCCAGGGATGGAGCCGAGGGAATCAAGAAGCTTACCGACGAGCGCATCGGGTTGGTGCTGACGGACCTCAAACTGCCGAAAAAAGACGGTTTTGAGGTGCTCAGGAACGTAAAGCAGGAAACCCCCCTGCTGCCCGTTATCGTGATGACGGCCTTCGGCACGATCGAGACTGCCGTAAAGGCTGTGAAGGAAGGTGCTTGGGATTTTTTGACCAAACCATTCGATACGGACCATCTGCTCGTACTCATTCAGCGGGCGCTCGATACGACACGACTTGCCGCTGAAAATATCCTTCTCCGGGAGGAATTTGCAGAGAAACTGGGCATGCCTAAAATCATCGGTAAGAGCAGCCAGATGCAGGAAATTACGTCGAAGATCCAGAAGGTCGCCCCCACGAATGCAACCGTGCTCATTTACGGAGAAAGCGGAACAGGCAAGGAGCTGTTCGCCCGGGCAATTCATTACCTGAGCTCGCGGAAGGAAGCGCCCTTCGTCGCCATCAATTCTGCTGCAATCCCGCGGGAACTGCTCGAAAGCGAGCTTTTCGGCTATGAGCGGGGAGCGTTCACCGGAGCCGACGCGCGGAAGCTGGGCAAGCTCGAACTCGCTGACAAAGGCACCGTATTCCTCGACGAAATCGGAGACATGGATCTGTCTTTGCAGGCAAAGCTGCTGCGCGTGCTTCAGGAACAGGTGATCGAGCGGGTGGGAGGTGGAAAGCCGATCAAGATTGATGTTCGGGTCGTCGCCGCCACGAACAAAAACATGGAAAAAGCTGTGGATGCGAAACTGTTCCGAGAGGACCTGTATTATCGCCTCAATGTTTTCCCCATTACCATCCCCCCGCTCAGAGACCGTCGAGACGATATTCCTGCGCTTGCACGGAATTTTTTGAATAAGTATTCAGCAGAGGTCCGGAAGGGCCCGCTCACAATTTCCGACGAGGCCATGGAAATATTGCTGAAATCGCCGTGGAGAGGAAATGTGCGGGAGCTTGAGAACGTGGTTGAACGGTCCGTTATCTATGCCGACGGTGGTTGTATCCGAGCACAGGATCTCGGCATCAGCGAATCGAGGATTATTGATGCGCTTGCGGAAAATGTGCCCATGGACGGCCCGCTGCATACAGTGGCCGAGGCAGCCACCCGCATAGCGGAATCGCGTCGCATCAGGCAGGTGCTGAAACAGACTGGCGGCAATAAATCCCGCGCCGCTGAAATCCTGCAGGTAAGTTACAAGACTCTTCTCACGAAAATCAAGGATTATCAATTGGAAGATAAGGGCGGGGAATGAGTCCCGAAATCATGCGTCCTGAATTCCATGACTGAAGAAAACGGGCGGGATACAGAAGCCCGGGGACGTATGCTAAAAATTATTTCCATCGGACTGTTTATGTGCGGAGCTTTTATGCTCCTGCTCGCGATGCTATCCGGCGGCGCCGCGCTGATAGCGTCGGTCGACAGATTTCAGCATGGTAGCGGTCATTTATCCGTCGATGTTGAATTTTTCGGATTGCTGACACTTATCTGCTGCGTCCTCGGCGCCTTTTCTCTCGTCATAGCCAAGCGAATTGCGAGACACCTTCATCAGAGTAAAGAGTGATCTTTTTTCAATAAACTCCGCCAGTGTCGGAACAGGCCGACTTTCTGACTGCCCTTAATATTCTTTTCCAGCTTGCATTTTCAAGCATATAACTGTATATTTCCTTGAAAACATTATTCAAATCACCCTTTTGCAGCAGGGGAAAGGTGTGCGAAAGGGATTAAACAATAGATGTCCAACTTTATTGACAGAGTAAAAATATTTGTAAAAGCAGGCCATGGCGGCGCGGGATGCATAAGTTTCCGTCGTGAGGCCTATGTCCCGAAGGGGGGACCGGACGGCGGCGACGGCGGTAAGGGCGGGGATGTCGTCATCAGGGCCGACAAGCAGCTCGGCACGCTGATCGACCTCAAGTACCAGCAGCAATACCTGGCCGAAAAGGGGAAACAGGGTCGCGGCAAACAGCAATCGGGCTCTGATGGAAAAGAAATAGTCATACGCGTTCCCGTCGGCACAATCGTAAACGATGCGGAAACGCGCTCCTTGATCGTGGACATGGATGAGGACGGAAAAGAATACGTCATTGCCTGGGGAGGCAGGGGGGGGAAAGGGAACGCCTTCTTCAAGTCGGCTACGAACCAGGCGCCCCGTCATGCACAGCCGGGCGAGGACGGCGAGGAGCAATGGCTGTATCTGGAGCTCAAGCTCCTGGCCGATGTGGGACTTGTCGGATTCCCCAATGCCGGAAAGTCGACGCTTATTTCCCGTATTTCTGCGGCCAAGCCGAAGATCGCCGACTACCCTTTTACCACCTTGTCACCCGTTCTCGGTGTTGTTAAACCGGAGAGGAGGCGAAGTTTCGTGGTAGCCGACATCCCCGGATTGATCGAGAATGCTCATAAGGGAGCCGGTCTTGGTTTTGAATTCCTGCGGCATGTGGAACGAACTTCCATTCTTCTTCACATGGTGGATGTTTCGGGCATGGTGCCCGGTGATCCTGTGGAGAACTTTAAAAAAATCAATAAAGAGCTGGAATTTTACAGTGAAGCGCTGTTGAAAAAGTTTATGGCCGTTGCGGCCACCAAGATCGACGCGGCCGATGTTGCGCAGCTTGAAGAAATGACTGTATATTGTCATCAGAACGGATACCACATTTTCCCCATCTCGGCCGTTACGGGAGAAGGGCTAGAAAAACTTCTGAGCTTTCTTGCAGACAAGGTTGAGGAGGAGAGAGACACAAGAGAATCAGGCTCGGGAGGTAAGAGTGGGGAGACGGCAGTCAGGGAGCGGGTATAACAGGTGGGGAAGGGAGACTTCAGCCGGGCCGAATGAAGCGGGTCTTTGGAAAATTCATGGTCACTATGGAGAAAAACAACGATAACAACCGGAAAGCTATTTTCGAAAAATCACGCCGAATCGTGATCAAGGTCGGAAGCGCGGTGCTGACCGATTTGGAGCAGGGGCTGGATCATGGCCGCATCGAGCGGATTGCCTCCGACATGGCGTCCATCATGAGCCGCGGGATCGAGGTCATTCTGGTGTCCTCGGGTGCCATTGCCGCGGGACTTGCGAAGCTGGGGCTGAAGAAGACAAAAAATATGCCCCTCTCGCTCAAACAGGCGTCGGCCGCCGTAGGCCAGTCCGGCCTTATGTGGGTCTACGAGAAAACCTTTGCAGCCCATGGCCTGAAAGTAGCCCAGGTACTGCTTACCCGTGAAGACCTGTCAAACCGCACCCGTTTTTTAAACGCGCGGAACACCATCCAGACGCTGCTGGATTATGGCGTCATTCCCATAATCAACGAAAACGACACGGTTTCGGTCGATGAGATCAAATTCGGAGACAACGACAACCTCTCGGGCATGGTGGTTCACTTGGCAGACGCCGATTTGCTCATCATCCTTTCCGACATAGACGGTCTGTACACCGCCGACCCGAAACTGGATGCCTCGGCCACGCTTATTCCTCTTGTCGAAAAAATCACCGCCGAAGTGGAACGGTGCGCGGGAGACGCACGCACGACGGTGGGCACGGGCGGCATGCGCTCCAAACTTCTGACGGCGAAGAAAGTGGCGGCCTATGGTGTACCCATGGTCATCGTGAATGGGAAAAAGGCTGGTATTCTTCAAGGGCTTTTCGAGGGGAAAGAATCTGGTACCCTTTTTTTGCCTCGCCAGGAAAGGCAGGAGAGCCGCAAACATTGGATTGCTTATACGGTTTCCTCAAAGGGAAAAATTGTCATAGACGACGGCGGTCGCGAGGCTCTGGTGAGCAAGGGCAGAAGTTTGCTGCCCGGTGGCATCGTAAAGGTGGAAGGGAATTTTAAAATAGGAGATTGCGTGACCTGCCTTGACCGCCACGGCAACGCATTCGCACGAGGGCTGGTAAAATATTCCTCGGCGGACCTGGAGCGCATTAAGGGCCTCAGAACAACACAGGTTGCCTCCGTGCTGGGGCATAAAGATTATGACGAAGTGATCCACCGGGACGATCTGGTGATACTCTGATTGATTGGGAAGGACGATAATTTCACATGAAAAAATTTATCATCGTGGTGGGATTTTTTTTGCTTACTGCTCCTGCTTTTGCCGGAATCAGGGTGAATGAATCCGCACCGCTATTTTCCGTCAAGGACCTAGAGGGGAACAATTTCAATCTCGCCGACGTTGTGGGAGCAACGAGGAAAGAGCCTGTTCAGGGAGTGATAATGAGCTTTTTTGCTTCGTGGTGTCTACCTTGCAGGAACGAACTCCCGCTCATCAATTCCCTGACCGATGAACTGAAAAGCAAAGGCATCAAAATTGTTATCATAAATGTCAAGGAGGATGAAAAAACGATCAAGGCGCTGCTGGGTGACCTGAAGGTGAACAAACCTCTTGTGTTGAGTGATCGCAACGGCACGATAAGCGAGAAGTACGGCATCCAGTTCCTCCCGATTACATTCTTTGTCGGATCTGATGGAAACGTGAAAAGCGTCATTTACGGCGAGATAGACAATAAGAAGAAACTGATGGATAGTGCGGATAAGATTGCCAAGTGAAATCATCCGGCGACTGATGAAGGGAGGGGACGGTGGATATAAAACAGTATGTTTCAGACAAGGCTAGAAAGGCGAAGACTGCTTCGCGGAGCCTGGCAAACATCTCGACGGAAATTAAAAATAACGCGCTTTTCAAGATGGCTGCGGGGCTGGAAAAAGAAGCAGACAAGCTTATCTCCGAAAACCGCAGGGACCTGATCGATGCGGAGAAAAAAAATCTGTCCAAAGCCATGATGGACCGGTTGGCACTGAGCCATGACCGGATTAAAGCCATGTCTGACGGACTGCGGGAGGTCGCTGCCCTGCCCGACCCTGTCGGCGAAGTGCTCCGGATGTGGCGGCGTCCGAACGGAATGGAGGTCGGCAGGATGCGGGTACCCATCGGTCTCATCGGCATCATATACGAATCCCGTCCCAACGTAACAGCAGACTCGGCCGGCCTTTGTCTTAAATCAGGCAACGGTGTACTGTTGAGAGGCGGGTCCGAAGCCGTCCACTCAAACAATGCGATCGTCGATATTCTTTCGAAATCTGGTGCGGAAGCGGGAATCCCCGATGGGGCGATAACCTTCATTGAAAATCCCGACCGCGCATGCGTCATGGAGATGCTAAAGCTGAACCAGTTCGTCGATCTCATTATTCCCCGCGGCGGCGAGGGACTGATCCGGATGGTATCGGAAAATTCGACCATTCCCGTGATCAAGCATGACAAGGGCATCTGTCATGTCTATGTCGACAGCAAAGCGGACCTTGCTATGGCGGAAGAAATCTGCTTCAACGCGAAGGTCCAGAGGCCCGGGACGTGCAATGCAATGGAGACCATGCTCGTGCATCAGGACATAGCAGAGGCTTTCCTGCCATCGGTCATCACGAGGTTAAAGAAAGCGGGTGTCGAGATTCGCGCCTGCTTGAAAACCAAAGCCGTTGTTCCCGATGTCAAGGACGCGACGGACAGGGATTGGGATTCGGAATATAATGACTTGATCCTGAACATTAGGACTGTTATCGGCATGGATGAGGCAATGGAGCATATTGCAGAGCACGGCTCCCAGCACTCAGAGGCCATTGTCACGAATGACTACCAGAACGCGCTGCGTTTCCAGCGGGAAGTGGATGCGTCCGCAGTTTTCGTAAATGCATCGACACGGCTTAACGACGGCTTCGAATTCGGTCTAGGGGCCGAGATCGGAATATCGACCACGAGGATCCACGCCCGGGGTCCCATGGGCCTCGAGGAACTCACATCAACAAAGTTTATCGTGTTCGGGAACGGACAGATAAGACGATAGTTTAACGAGTCTTGCGAATTAGTAACGACGGGTGGTATGTCTTCTCTGCGGACTTGTTAGATTCAAGCAACGTTTGAGACTATGAAACCGGAGTTTACTTGTCATTGAGATTAGGCATCCTCGGCGGGACATTCAACCCGATTCACTATGGTCACCTCGCGGCGGCGGAAGAAGTCAGCAACCGGCTGAGTCTTGAGCGAGTGCTTTTTGTGCCGTCCTTTATCCCTCCCCACAAACAGGAAGAGGAGGTCCCGTCCGCTGTCCACCGGATGGAAATGGTACGTTTGGCGATTGCAGGCAATCCGTTGTTTCAGCCGTCGGACATCGAGATTATACGCGGCGGCAGGTCTTATACCATCGATACGATTGAAACACTGCGCCAGACCTGGCGTGAAGTGGAGTTGTATTTCATTATGGGCCTCGATTCCTTCCTGGAAATCCAGACGTGGAACCGATGGGAAAAACTTATGACCTTGTGCGGTTTTGTTGTCCTCTCGCGGCCAGGCTACCGCTTTCAAGATCTTTCCAAGATAGACTTTATGAAATCCGCAGACGAAGAACTTGCGGCTTTGGACCGGGGCACCCGCACGCGGGCAGCCATATGCTCAAGCGAGCTTGCGGTTTTCTTAGAAATGATTCCTCTTTACGATATCTCGTCAACGGACATTCGCAGGAGGATAAAAGAGGGTAGAAGTATTAAATATCTCTTGCCTGATGCGGTTGAAACCTATATAATTAAAAATAAACTATATGCATAATTCTTTAGAATCGGCGCAGCTTTGCGCGGAAGCGGCGGACAGCAAAAAGGCATTCGATATCCAAATCCTGGATCTTCGGCGACTCACGTATATAACCGATTATTTCGTCATATGTTCGGGCTCGAACACGACCCAGGTGTCAGCCATAGCCGACTGGATAGGCCACAGCTTGGCGCAGGCTGGCGAACATCCTTCTCATGTGGAAGGAGGCGCAGAGTCAAGCTGGGTGCTTATGGATTTCGGCGATGTGGTGGTCCATATCTTCGATGAGCAGACGAGGATTTATTACAGCCTTGAAAAGCTCTGGAACGATGCTCCACGCATTCCCATCATCCCCCGGTCGCGTGAACTCCAGGGCGCTTCTTCATGAAGTTGGTCGTGATCTGTCTGGGGAAAACGCGGGAACGGTTCATCCAGGAAGGAATGGCGAAGTACCTCAGGTATCTTAAACCGTATGTCGACATAGAGGTCAAGGAACTCAGGGAAGAAAAAATCTACGATCTCAAGGACGCTCCGGTCATCAGAAAACGGGAGGCGGAGAAGATTTCTAAAGCAATGCCTTCGGGAGCCTTTCTTGCAGCCCTGGACGAAAGAGGACGGGAATTCACGTCACATGAATTTGCCCATTTTTTAAACGACCGGATCGAGTCCGGCATCAGGGAAACTGCATTCGTTTTCGGCGGGGCCATGGGTCTGGATGAAAGCATAACCGAAAAGGCCGACAAAGTGATTGCAATGTCTCGTTGGACGTTCACCCATGAGATGGCTAGGCTTGTTCTTCTCGAACAGATCTATCGGGCTTTCACGATCATTAAAGGCAAGACGTATCACTACTGAGAAAGCAGATTGAACCGTTAAACCGCTTAATACGGTTGAACATGCTTTCGGACAAAGGACCACGCATGAAATTTGTCTTTACCGTGATGATGGTAGCGCTCCTCTTCCTGATTTTCGCCGTGCGGGAATTCAATTCGGGGACAATCATCATCAACCTTCTGCCGTCGAAGTCCTATGAAATCTCCAAGTCCACCTTTTTCCTTTTTTCCTTGTCAATCGGCGCCGGTTTCGTCTTCATCATCTATTTCATGCGCGACGTCAAGCGGTTCTTGCGCGGTCTCAGGGTCCAGCGCGAGCAGAAAAAACGTCTGAAAGTCCAGGAGCTTTATACCAAGGGATTGAATTCCATGCTCGCAAAACGCAACCCCGAAGCTGCCAGTTACTTTCGGAAGGTGCTCGTCGTGGATCCGAATCATGTGGACACTCTTCTTCGCCTGGGCATCAGCAAACTGCGCGAGAAGAATCCTCAGGAAGCAATCATGATCCATCAGAAAGCACTCGGCCTCGACCCGGACAATCAGGAGGTCATGTTCTCGCTGGCTGCCGATTATGAGGAGTCAAGGCGCTTTGATGATGCCCTGGCAATGTATCAGAAAATCCTGTCTAAGGATTCCTCAAACCTGACAGCGCTCATTAGAATGCGTGATCTCTACCAGCGGCTGAATCATTGGGAGGAGTTGTACGAAACACAGCGCAAGCTGGTTGCCAATCCTCTAGCACCGCCGGAACAGGAAATCGAACACCGGCGGCTCGTTGGTTTAAAATACGAATTCGGCAGATCTCTCCTTGAAGCGGGTGATCTGGAACGGGCGAAGAAGATATTCCGCGGTGTGCTCAAACTCGATAAGGATTTCATTCCGGCCTATCTGGGTTTGGGGGAGGTATATCTCGAAGAAAGCAAGGTACGGGATGCCGCCGAACTCTGGGAAAAAGCCTACAAAATGACGTCGTCGACGCTGCTGCTTCTTCGGTTGGAAGACCTGTATCTGAAACAGGGCGAACCGGGAAAGGCGATCGAAATATATTCACAGGCCGTGACCTGGAAGCCCCAGGACAACGGGCTCAAGTTTTTTCTGGGAAAGCTTTACTATCGCCTTGAAATGGTTGATGAAGCCTTCGACATCCTTTCCACAGTAGATTGGGGAGACAAAGAGCTGCCTGATATGCATAAACTCCTGGGGAATATTTATCTGAGGAGAGGATCTCTTGGACTGGCGGCATCGGAATTCAAAAAAGCCCTGGGTTTCAAGAAGCAGATCATTATCCCCTATGTGTGCTCAAACTGCGATATGAGCACAACCGACTGGTCAGGACGTTGTCCGAACTGCAGCAAGTGGAACACTTACAGGATTAATCTGGAAAAAACCTGCTGACAAAACGCGAGCAGAGTTTCACGGAGCGGGAGTCGGGAGTTGATGGATGGCGGCTTTTTTAATTCTGGTCGCCTGATTCCATCTCCTGGCTCCTTTCTTTTAGATAGGAGTTTTATGGCCCACAAACAAGTGCTTCTCATTGTCCTTGACGGTTGGGGAGTCAATAAGGCCAGTGAAGGAAACGCGATTGTTGCTGCGAAGGCGCCGTTCTATGACGGCCTCTTGGCGGACTACCCCCATACCGAACTCCAGGCCGCGGGTGAATCAGTGGGGCTTCCTGACGGACAGATGGGCAACTCTGAGGTCGGCCATCTTAACCTCGGAGCAGGCCGGATCGTTTATCAGGACTCCACGAGAATCAGCAAGGCAATCAGGGATGGAGACTTTTTCAGGAATGCCGTACTGCTATCAGCAGTTGACTCAGTCAAAAAATCCAATTCAGCCCTACATCTCATGGGTCTTCTTTCTGACGGCGGAGTGCACAGCCGGCTTGACCATATTTTCGCAATGTTCGACCTAGTAAAATCCCAGGGAGTTGCCAATGTTTTCTTTCATGCATTCCTCGACGGAAGGGACACGCCGCCGTCGAGCGCCCTGACGTTCATCAAACAACTCGAAGATCATTTCGCCAAAATCGGCGTTGGGAGAATTGCTTCTGTCTCCGGTCGATATTATGCCATGGATCGCGACAAACGATGGGAGCGCATTCAAAAAACCTATGAAACAATGGTCCTGGCCGAGGGCATTCGAAAATATTCCGCTCTCGAGGCGGTTGAACAGAGCTATGAACACGGCAGAACCGATGAATTCATGCTCCCGGCCGTGATCCTCGGTCGCAAGACAAATAAGCCACTTGCGACCATACGTAATAATGATACCGTCATCTTCTGCAACTTCCGGTCCGACCGCGCCCGTGAAATAACACGTGCCTTTACAGACCCTGAGTTTCAGGGCTTCAGGCGAAGGTCAACTCCGAAATTGTCCCAGTTCGTCTGTCTCACAAGCTATGACGAATCCTTTGGTCTGCCCGTTGCCTTCGAGCCGGTGCGGCTCACGAATATCCTCGGCGAGGTGCTGAGCAGGAACGGGGTGAAGCAGCTGCGAATCGCCGAGACCGAGAAATATGCGCACGTTACTTTTTTCTTCAACGGCGGCGAAGAAACGCCTTTCCCTCGGGAAGAGCGAATCCTGGTTCCGTCTCCACGCGAAGTGGCGACCTATGACAAGAAACCGGAAATGAGCGCGCGGGAGATTACCGACAAATTGGTGGCACAAATAAATTCACGCCAGTACGGATTTATCTTGGTAAACTACGCAAATCCTGATATGGTCGGCCATACAGGAATCGTGGAAGCTGCCATAAAGGCGGTTGAGGTGATTGATGAGTGCCTCAGCCGCGTGATTCGAGCTGCTTGGGAAGAGGGCGTGGTGGCGCTCATCACTGCGGATCACGGGAACATAGAGACCATGTTCGACCCCACGACGGGCCAGCCTCACACTGCCCACACGACTGATCCGGTGCCGTTTCTGATTATGCGCAAAGGTGCAAAGCTCAGAAATGGAGGCGTTCTCGCCGATGTAGCGCCGACCGTGCTCGACCTTATGGGAATTGCAATTCCCCCGGAAATGACCGGGAAAAGTCTCGTTGTTTCTGCTTAACATCCTACCCGGCCTGAAGGCCGAGAATTCCCGCATCAGTCTCTAGTGCTACTGAAAAACCACTGCTGATTTTGTTCGCATGTGGTTGAGATGTTTGACACGCTTTATGGGCTGACATTGTGGGCCTGGGAAGAGGTCATCAACCAGGTCAATAGCGCAATCCGCACGGCCACCGACCAGAAACATCGAGAAGGCGCCGGGAGAGATCCCGATCACCCAAAAACGGGGCTTGAGCAAGTCAGGGCGAAAACCCTGACGTTAACCGGCAGCGCACAGTTCGGCTGTCGACATAACTCGTGTGGCTATGGTTTTAGGACCGGTTTATCGAGCGGATGATAAAGAACATGGAAGGCGTCTTCATCCTGAAATGCCCTGATTCGGTAAAAGATAAATGCCCAATGCCGGTCGACGACGTGTTCACTTCCGGAGCAACAATGATGGATAAGTGCGCCGCCGAGTTCAAAGGCACCGCCGCCGAGCAGGATTGCCCTTCCTCCTCGCGAGAGCGTGCTGAGTTGCCGCTGATCTACAGAAGACGGACAGGGGACCTTTAAAAAAGGAAGGCCAATTTAGACGGGCATTCTTGACAATATCGTAGTGCTTAGGTATAGTTTATCAGCATAAAGGAAAACATGCCGGAACTGTCTGGTTTGCCCTCATTTTATACAGCGTTTTGCAGGGCGTCATCGAGCATCGTCATGCCATGATGTGAATATTCCCTTGACTCGCAAGATCAAATATTGCTATCCTGAAGAAATCAAGAATATAAAAACGGCTTACACGAGCACTCAAAGGAGGTGGAGACTGGCATTCATCTCGACTGACCCTACTTGTTTTATTGAATATACCTTATTAATCAACCTGCAAGAAGGAGGAATATTATGTCTCTCAGAAGAACGGTGTTTCTCGCATTATTCACCATGTCTCTCTTTGTCCTAGCAGCAGGCAGTGCATCAGCCCAACTGGTGGGCACGGTTACAGATATCATTGAACCGACCGGTTCGTCAGGCAAGGTGGACTGGACAACAGGAGTTATCACTGCCGTTGGCATTGGAGCTCCACCTGCAGAGCCGGCGAATCCAGCACAGGCCCGGGCAATGGCTGAGCGTGCAGCTCAGGTTGTCGCTTATCGGAACCTTCTTGAGGCGGTGAAAGGGGTTCGGGTTGATTCAACGACAACGGTCGAAAATTTCATGGTGACCAGCGACGTGATTCGGACGGATGTCAGCGGAATCATTCAGGGCGCGACAGTCATGGACAAGAAATATATGTCTGACGGATCTGTAGAGGTTACGGTAGGAATGAAGCTCACCGGCGCTCTCGCTGACGCGCTTCTGCCGAAAACCCTGCCGACGCCGGCTGCTTCGACACCGCCGTCTGCATCTGCCGCAGGTCAGATTTACACCGGCCTGATCGTGGATGCACGCGGACTCGGTGTGAGGCCGGCCATGGCACCGAAGATTATGAACGAGGACGGCAAGGAAATTTACGGATCGGCCTACATTAGTCGGGACTATGCTGTGCGTGAAGGAATGGCGGGGTATCTCAAGGATCCCGTAGCTGCGCAGACGAATCCCCGCGTAGCGGACAAGCCGCTTCTGGTAAAGGCTGTCAAAGCATCGGGCGATGCCCGTGTGGACATGACAATCAGCAATGCCGATGCCGCTGCCATCCAGAGCGCTGCGCAGAACCTGAGTATGCTTGAGAAGTGCAGGGTCATCATCCTGGTGGACTAAGTTGTGCAGCGCGAAGCAACTGAACTTCTCACAAACGATTCGCTATTCTGAAAAACGACGGGAGGTAGGTAATGGTTACGCAGATAAAACGCCTAATTCTGGCAGTAGCTGCTATGGTCCTCGTAATTGTTGTTGTCGGTTGCGGACCGAAAGCAGTTCCATCCACGTCAGTTATGGATACACCTGAATACCATTATAACCAGGGTCTGAAGGCATTTGACGCCGACCGACTTGATGATGCTATGCGTGAGTTCGATCGCGCAATTAGTCTCGAACCGAAATCACCCCTTGGTTACATCGGCAAAGGCCTTGTTCTCGGCAAACAAGGAGAATTCAAGCCAGCATTCGAAAGTATGGAAAAGGCAAAAGGGTACGAGACAAAAGGCATTGAGGCCCAAATCGGCATGATAAGGCTCTACGGCATGCAGATGGCCAAAGAACAGAAGAAAGTGGGTGACCTTGTCAAAGCTGCGGGAAAGGAATTCAAATCAGCCAATAAGAAGGAACCGAACAATTCCCGGCTTCACTATTATATGGGGATGTGCTATAAGATGGCGCTCGATTTTGATAAAGCCGCCACGATGTTTCGCGTTGTGCTCGACATGAACCGAGATTTTATTCCGGAGGCCAATGCCGAGTGGGCCGAGATTCAGAAAATCCAGCGCGCCGCTCCCGGGAGTGAAATCGGCAAGAGAATCGCCTTGATCGACAAAATCGACCGCGCCGACATTGCCGCGCTCTTTGATCAGGAGATGAATCTCGAGAAACTGTTCACCAAGCGCGGCGTGAAAACCTATGATACCAGTTTCAAAGCCCCCACGGAATCGTCAACCGCCATGGAAACGGAAAAAATAGTGAAGCTGGCCGCGGCGACTGACATAAACGACAATTGGCTAAAACCCAGCATCGAAACCATCCTGAAGCTTCAGGTGCGGGGTCTGGAAGCCGGACCGAACCATAAATTCGACCCGGACAAGCTCATCACCAAGGGTGAATTCGCGCTCATGCTGGAAGATATCCTGATCAAAGTAACGGGCGATGAAAAAATGGCCGCAAAATTTCTCGGCGTCACTTCTCCATTTCCCGATGTCCGAAACGACTATTATGCGTTCAACGCGATCATGGTAACGACATCGAGAGGGTTCATAGAAGCTGACAAGGCCACGGGAGAATTTAATGCTAGTGATCCCGTATCAGGCGCCGATGCGCTCCTCTCTATTCGAGAATTTAAAAATCAGCTTAAGTTCTGATTCAATCGATCAGGACGCCCGCTCCGTTCACGCGGAGCGGGCTTTTTTGATTAACTATGCATAAAATGCTCCGGTTTCTCATACTAGTTGCATTGTTTTCTTTTTCTCATAGCGCTGGTGCCGATCTCAAAATTCTTGAGGGAGAGCACACAGTGGTGTACGACATTGTGAATCCGCGCGGCGTGGCTTTTATCCCGGATTATGCCAACGATTCTTTTGAGCAAAAAGTGCTCAGCCAGGACGAATTCAGCAAGCGCGTGCAGGTGACCTCCCGGATGAGCCCCATGAGGTCACGCGTTCCATTCCCTATTCCTGCGCAGGGACTTTCCGCCACAGCCGCATCCTATCTCAGGGCAGAGTCAGACCGGCAATCCGACAATCCCTCTCTTATACGCCTGGCGCGGGACATTACAAAAGAGAGCCGTTATGCCCATGAAGCAGCAAAAGCGATTCTATCATGGGTCGCTGATTACTTGACCTTTGATACGAGTATTTCCGTCCCGACGGATGCGCTTTCCGCGCTGAGATATAAGAAAGCCTATTGCGTAGGCTATTCCAACCTCGCCGTTGCACTTCTCAGGGCAGCGGGAATACCCGCGCGTGTCGCCCATGGATATCTGCCGCCGGGCTACGAGTGGGGATTCTCGAAGGAATACTGGGGCGTGAAAGTAAATGACGGCGGTTATCATGCTTACTTGGAGATTTACTACCCGGACATTGGCTGGGCTTTTTCCGATGCCGAGCATTCATACAACTTCGTCGACCCTTTCCATATCATACTTCGCGTTGATGGGATGGAGATGCCGGGAGCGTATAAGGGTGGTTATCTTGACGTTGATAAAGCGACGTTTTATACCATTTACCAGGAAAAAGACACTACCCTTATGGTGGACCAGCTACCACTTCCGAAAACAAATAGATTGGGACGGAGACTTGATGATCAACAGCATGCGGCACTCGTAACTGGCAGGGTTTACAATCAATCGGGTCTTGCGGTTCTGAAAGGCTCGTCGGTTCTTTGGAAAGACGGAAGAGGAATTCCGACCTCTTTTACCGACGGCAGATATGCCGTCACGCTTCCGACTCCCGGCACCTACCGTATCGAGTTGAAAGGACCGGGATATGCAAAATCCTCCCAGGAAATTCACACTGAACCCGGACGAATCTATAAAATAAATTTTGCTCTCCAGGCGGGAGGAGTCATTAAGGGAAAAGTCATAGATGGCGCCGGAAGACCGTATCAGGAAGGAGACGTCTTCTATCTGGATGGCAATACGAGCTTCGGTGTTCCAGTTGAAAGAGATGGTACGTTTATCATAGATGGACTGTCACCGGGAGACTACAAACTTACAGTCATTATAGGAGACCGGAAAATATCGCGAATCGCAAATGCAGAGGCCGGCAAGGTGACGATTGCGGATTTCGTGTTAAAATAGAAAGGTTCAGAATGACAGGCAGGAGCCAAATATTTCAATACGAAGTGCGCAAATGATCCGTAGGCCATAAAAAAAGTCAACCGATACCTGGTCGCATTCACATACCTCGCCCGGTTTGTATCTTGTGCGGTGAAGCTTCGGGAAATTCTTCCCGTTTTTGAGTAGACTTTCATTACTTAACCGACTGGTTATTCAGAGGTGGAAAAATGCAAAAGAGTTTTGCGCTCATCGTGATGATGTGTACCATTATCATCTTCATCGCCGGATCAGTCAGAGCGGGCACCGGTGATGCTATTGAAACGACCAGTTCGGGGATCATCAACTGGACTGCCGGAGAGATTTTCGCGACCGGAATCGGGGCACCTCCCGCCCAGCCGGGAAACGCCGCGCAGGCCCGCGCCATGGCGGAGCGCGCAGCCTATATCGTCGCGCTCAGGAACCTTCTCGAGGCGGTTAAAGGTGTGCGGGTTGATTCGGAATCGGTCGTTGAAAATTATGTAGTGAAGAGCGACGTGATCAGGACTAGGGTTGAGGGTATCGTCAAAGGCGCCAGAATCGTGAATACAAAATACATGTCCGACGGCTCGGTCGAAGTGCAGGTCGGCATGCCATTCAAGGGTGCACTGTTGGACGCCCTGATTCCTGAAAATTTCGGGAAACTGGCTGTTCCGAAAACAACGCCGAAGCCTCAGCCCTCGGCACCTCAACCGGAAATACCTGAACCTGCAAAACCAGAGCCGGCGAAACCGTCACTGATTGTTCCGGCACCGGAGAAAAAGTCGGAACCTGTGAACCCTTCTATACCTCCGGCAGCTTTGGTACCGGAAAAGAAACCAGAGACGCCAAAGCCGTCTCCTGCACCAATTCCTGATAGCGGTCCGACGACCGTGTTTAAAGGAGGCGTGGCAACCGGCTTGGTGATTGACGGAAAAGGACTTGACCTGCGACCAGCGCTCATGCCCAAAATTATCGATTCAAACGGGCAAGAAATCTACGTTGGTCAGGTGGCTACGAGGACGAATGCCGTGGAGCAGGGCGTTGCCGGCTACGCAAAGGACGTGAATGCGGCTGCTAATAATTTCAGAGTCACTGACAATCCCGCGATCATCAAAGGAATCCGTGCGTTCGGTACTGCGAGGACCGATATCATGGTCGGGCAGGCTGATGCGCAGACATTGCGTCAATTGAGCAGTAAAGGGGAGTTTCTCCAGTATTGCAGGGTTATTATCGTTTATTAGGCCGGATACAGGCATGGTGAAGGACCTCGTCAGAGCTGCTGACTGGACAGCCCTATCGCCGGGAATGGTCCTCACAATCGCATGAAGTTGAAGGAGCTAAAGCATGGTGAAGTCTCTCAGATATTTGCTCACAGGTGCAACACTGATAATAGTGACAGCGTGCGCCACCCCTCATGCTCATCCTCAGCTTCCCTATGATGCCAGAAACCCGCTCAAAAAAGTAGCCGTCCTTCCCATGAAAAATGACACTTCGGACGTTGATGGCCCGGAACTGGTGCGAAAGAAAATGGTCCAAGCGCTGCAAAACCACTCCTACGTGGTTATGGACCTCAAGGAAACGGACCAGATATTGCGTGACCGCATGGGCATAACATTGGGCGGACAACTGGAATTGAGCACAGCTCAGAAGATCGGCGAGACCCTCGGAGTTCAGGGCCTGCTGTACGGCCAACTAATGGATTTCGATGAATTGACGACGGGCGCCATCAACGTAAAAAAAGTCCGCGGCAGATTCGATCTTGTGAACACGATGACCGGCCAGGCATTCTGGGCACGAGGCCTCGGTGTGCGGAGTGAAATGCGTATGCAGGGCACTGAAGGGCAGGCGGCCGAGTTAATCGCCCGGGTGGCCGATGCTCGTGATAAGGAAGTGCCGTGGATAACCATTGAAAGTACGACAACGGGAAGCGGCAAACTCGGGGAATCCTTTGCAGTCGGCCTCGGGACAAAGTTTATCAACAAGGCGATAGGCATTCATCTGGACCGCGAATCCACAGAACTCGCGCGGAGAGTGACCGAAAACCTCCCTTGGGGGCCAGGTTCATATACAGGCGAACCTGTGACTCCTGCACCCGCTCCCCGGATTGCGATGCCGGAAATAAAGATGCCAGAACCTCCTTCGTTCGGATATATGGATTGGGAGGGGAAGCGGGATTTCACGGCTCTTGTCGTATCCAATTCCCGCAACAAATCGCGTAATGAAGTATATACTATAGAAATGCCTATAGCCATTGCGGGGGACAAGATGCGCGTGGATATGGATATGTCGAAGATGATAAAGGAAGATAAACCGTCGCCGTTCAGCAAAGTGTCGATGATCGAACGGGGCGACAAGAAGAAGGCATACACGCTTTACCTTAATTACCAGAAGTACATGATCCACAAACCGGTGGAGGAGAATAATGAAAAGCCCCTGGTAGAGAAGACCAAGATCGGCAGTGAGATCGTCAATGGTCACCCGACAGATAAATTCAAGGTGAAAATAACGGATAAGAGCGGGAACGTCGAAGAAGGCTTTATCTGGAACGCCAAAGACCTCGGAGGAATGACCATTAAGAGCGAGGTGGAGAGCAGGGGTTATTACATTATCACGGAACTGACAAATATCATGTTGAAAACACCGTCAGCGTCGCTTTTTGAAATACCGGAGGGATATACGGAAGCTCAGAACTTCATGGAGCTTATGGCGACTGACCAGACGAAAAAATAACGGTTAAACAGTATATACAGGGAGGTTCCACGATGAGAAACGGTTATTGGAAAGCGAGTGCAGGGATGATGTTCACAGCAGCGGTTTTTTTCCTAGCTGGATGCGGTCCCACAATGTCCGGTACGGTCAAGAATGACACGACTCTGACCGATACATCGAAACAACTGAAGACAAACAGCGACGTATCAGAATATAAAGGGCCGAAGCTCCGGGTCGGTGTAGTCAACTTCCAGAATAAAACTCCTTCGCAGGTGCTCGGTATCGGAGAGGCGGCAGCCGATATTCTCGGTACCATCCTGCAGAAGACGGGGCGCTTCATCGTAATACCTCAGCAGGACATCGAGTCGATTCTGGGGCAGCAGCGGATGGGGGCTACGGGCGCCATCAATCCCGAGACGGCCGCAAAAATGGGGCAGATCCTCGGCCTCAACGCGATTGTGACCGGAGCGATTACCGCCTATTCCGAGGCTGAAGAGGGGAGTGATTTTATCATCGGAAAAAGCAAGAAACAGATAGCACGAGTGACGGTCGATTATCGGGTCGTTGATACTACGACAGGGGTGCAGCTTCTGGCCGACTCGGGAGCGGGGATTTATGACAAGAAAGTGACGACGGTTCTCGGCGCGGGCGGCAAAGCGAGTTATGACACCGATCTACGCGATGGAGCACTGAGGGACGCCTTGACCAAGGCTATGGTCAACATGATGAATCAACTGGAGAGCCAGCCGTGGAAAGGCAAGATTGCCAAAGTCTCGGGCCAGCAGCTTTATATTAATGCAGGCAAAAAGACCGGTTTGAAGGTCGGAGATAAGCTGGATGTCTATCGCGTGGGAGAAGACATTCTCGATCCTGATACACATATCAAACTGGGGACTACTGAGGACAGGATGGGACAGGTCATTATTCAGCGAAATGACCTTGGAGACAAGGTGGACATGTCGCTTGCCATTACCACATCGGGTTCTGGTTTCAAACAGGGTGATGTCGTCAAGTTCGTCGGAAAGTGAGACGTAAGGGATTGCTCGTACCTGAAAGGAAGGGATTATGGTGAAACGTCTTGTTGTTTACTGTCTTATCATTCTGGTTTCTCTGGCCTGGGGTGATTCCGTTCTCAGAGCGGATGAATCAGGCGGAAATGAAGCCACGGTGACCATGATTGTGGGAACAGCGCGTGTTTATGCCACGGGTTCAAAAACCGGCCGCGTTCTGAAAAAAGGCGATATGCTCAGGAAAGAGCAGGAAGTCAGAACCTCGGACAAATCCCGCCTTGAAATTCGTTTTCCTGACGGTACGGTCATGCGACTTGCGGAACGGTCCTTTTTGAAGATGAACCAACTTTCCTTTGATAAAAAAACGGAAAACAAAAGCGTCAAAGTCGAACTTGGCGTCGGAAAACTGTGGGCAAAAGTCAGAAAATTGCTGACCCCCGATTCATCGGTGGAAGTAAGAACATCCAATGCAGTTGCCGGGGTGCGGGGCACTGTGTACCGGGTAAACGTAGAAGAGGATAAAAGCGCCCTAGTCAAAGTCTATGATGGAACGGTGTATGTAGTAAATCCGCCGAGAGAAGAGGTAAAAACCGGTGAGGGAACAACGAAACCACATGAAGTTTCCGGACCCCATGAAGTCACTCCTCCTTTTCATGAAGTATCGATGGAGGAGTGGACGGCAATCGTAAAAGCAATGCAGCAGATCAGCATTTCTCCCCAAGGGGTCCCCTCGAAGCCCCAGGATTTTGACCCTAAGGCTGATTCTGATGAATGGGTAAGATGGAACCAGGAGAGGGATAAAGAAATGTCATTTTAGAAAGTTGACAAGAGAAAATTCTTTGAAAAATTGAAATATGTCCGAGGCTGCCTTATGAAAGAGGCAGCCTCTTTTAGTTTGTATATCTCTAAGAAATCGCTTGACGGGTGCAAGGTTGCATGGTATAAAGAACAAACTGAAAATGGTTATCAATATCAATTATGAATAAACAAGCTGCTGTTGAACAGCTCTCTGCGTACCTGTCTGGCCAGGGGCTTCGATCGACTACCCAGCGGGATAAAATCCTGAGAATTTTTGTCGATGCGGGAAAGCACCTGAGTGCTGAAGAACTGTATCTGCACGTAAAAGAAGCTCATTCAGGCATTGGTTATGCGACTGTATATCGGACGCTGAAATTACTAGCAGAAGCCGGGCTTGCGGATGAAAGACGCTTTGAGGACGGGTTTACCCGGTACGAGTTTAAGGCAGCGGGGAATCACCATGATCACCTAATCTGCACGCAATGCGGAACGATCTTGGAGTTTGAAAATAAGCGCATCGAGGTGCTCCAGCAGGATGTGGCGCGAAAAAATAGATTTATGGTGCAGAATCACAAGCTGGAACTTTATGGGATCTGCGCCCGGTGTCAGAAGAAGAGATAGTCGCGGACCTAGCAGGCGCGTTGTAGGCCGAGGGGGAAGACTCCAATCATCATCAGTTTTGCAGCTGCGGCTATTATTATTGGAGTCGAAAAAGTCGGCCGACCTTTTTTTATGGTAATTGCTGCTGGTTCGACATGGCCACTTTTCAGAGCATTATTTAACAAAACGAGTCCGGCAAGCGGGGCCGACGAGGTGTTTACAATACATCATATTTGCTTATTATGAATTAGCCGGAGGATAGGACTAGCATGCACAATCATGGTTCACGCAGCGGGGAGCGGCATCGAGACTCCCCACTGGATAAAGTTATTCTCATCGGGAACCCCAATGTCGGGAAAAGCGCTCTTTTCGGGCTGCTTACCGGAAAGTACGTTACCGTTTCAAACTACCCAGGAACTACGGTCGAGGTTACCTATGGCAACGCAACATTGAATAAAACCCGTGCCATCGTGATCGATACCCCAGGTGTGAACAGCCTCGTGCCCATGTCAGAAGACGAAAAGGTTACACGGGACATCCTTCTGACGGACAAGGCAGGGGTTGTAGTACAGGTGGCGGACACCAAGAATCTGCGTCGCGGACTCCTCATAACAATTCAGCTTGCGGAGATGGAAGTACCCTTCATCCTCGATCTCAACATGGACGATGAAGCAAAAAGCCGCGGGATTTTTATTGATCAGGACAAGCTTTCCGGGATTTTGGGCATAGAGGTCGTGAAGACCGTTGCCATCCGAAAGAGCGGAATCGATAAGCTCCTCAAGGATATTCAGCATCCCAGGCCGTCGGGGATCGAGGTGCGGTATGATAATGCTATCGAGGGAGGAGTGAGAGATATCAGCGTGCTCCTTCCGTCATCCTACATTGCAGGGCGCTCCCTTGCGCTTATGATCCTCGCCGGCGATGAGAGCCTTAAAGGGTGGCTGCATGCGAATCTGCAAGACCACGTGATTGCCGAGATAGAAAAAATCCGACAGGATGTCCAGTCGAAGTTCAATAACTCATTGGGTTATCTCATCAACCAGCGAAGGATGAAAAAGGCCGACGAAGTGCTGGCCCAGGTCATGACCCGATACGAATCGGGGAAAGGTTCCGCCATCGCCTTCCAGTTGGGGAGATTGTCGATGCATCCACTCTATGGCATCCCGATACTTATTGCCGTGTTGTATGCTGTTTATCAATTCGTCGGTGTCCTAGGCGCGGGAACAGTGGTCAATTTTCTCGAAAAGACCGTATTCGGCCAGTATCTGAACGTCTGGACCGCTAAAATCGTACATTATATCCTTCCCGTTCCTTTTTTGCAGGAACTCATTATCGGCGACTACGGTTTGGTTACCATGGCATTAACCTATGCAATCGCGATTGTACTACCGATCGTCGGTTTTTTCTTTTTCGCCTTTGGCATTCTCGAGGATTCGGGGTATCTGCCCAGGCTCGCGGTGATGGTGAATAAGGTATTCAAAATCATGGGTTTGAACGGAAAGGCCGTGCTCCCGATGATTCTAGGGTTGGGCTGCGACACTATGGCGACGCTCACCACTCGAATCCTGGAGACCAAGAAGGAGAGACTTCTCGTAACGTTCCTCCTAGCCCTTGCTGTACCCTGTTCGGCACAGCTCGGCGTCGTGCTGGGTATGGTTTCCGGAATTTCAGCTTTTGCAACGATCCTTTGGCTTGGTACAATGGTCGGAGTCATGTTTCTTGTCGGATACCTTGCTGCGAAAATACTCCCCGGAGAGCCTTCGGATTTTGTCCTCGAACTACCGCCGATCCGAGTGCCTCAAGTGACCAATATCCTCATCAAGACCCTAGCCCGCGTGCAATGGTACTTAAAGGAAGCGGTGCCGCTTTTTATTCTCGGGACATTCATTCTCTTCACGGCTGACAAGCTCGGGGCCTTGCTCTATATCCAAAAATTGGCTGATCCAATTGTCGTGGGATTCCTTGGACTGCCGAGCAAGGCAACGGATGCACTGGTTATCGGTTTCCTCCGCCGTGACTACGGCGCTGCGGGTCTATTCATGCTGGCTAAGGGCGGCATGCTCGACCCCATACAGACAGTTGTGAGCCTTGTAGTCGTAACGCTCTTCGTACCCTGCATTGCTAACTTTTTCGTAATGGTAAAGGAACAAGGCATTAAGGCGGCTCTTTATATGGTGGCGTTTATCTTCCCATTTGCCTTTGCGGTTGGCGGCGCGATGAACTGGGTTCTGAGAACATTTAAAGTCGCTTTATAGCCGGTGCCGCGCATTGGAGACAGCGGGATTCAACGGCAATAGGCGCGAGGCTAAAACGCATAGTATGCGGTGATCCAATAGATATGCACATGTTACGCGAGAGAAAGAGGTGAACCATGGCTGAGATCAAAAAAAGAATACAGAGCATTGAAGGCCAGGCGGGGCACCCTGCGCTTTGTGTGCTGCCCGAAATCGAGAAAGAAGATGAACTTTTTGAAATCATCTGGACTCTGCGGGAGGAAGGAAAGCTGACGCTAGATCAGATTATCCAAAGCTGCAGCCTCACGGAATGCGAGACTATTCTGAAAGACCTGGCCAAAAACGGGTGGATCGACAGCAAGGGACCAGCCGTGGAGTTGCTTCCCAAAGGAGAAAAAAGAGCGAGGGAGCTTGTTCGCCGTCATCGTCTGTCGCTTCGATTGTTTTATGACCTGTTCGCCCTCGATGGCGCCGAGGCGGAAGCGTGCAAGTTCGAACATATCCTCTCACCGGAAGTAACGGACAGCGTTTGCACTCTGCTCGGTCATCCGCCGAATTCGCCTGATGGAAAGCCAATCCCGAGAGGGGAATGCTGCGCCATGTTCCATCAGGAAATGAAGCCGCTCGTGGCGCCGCTTGCGGATCTGGTGCCGGGAGAACAGGCCAAAATCGTGTTTATCACGCCGGGATCCCATTCACGCCTTGACCGGTTGTCCGCAATGGGTGTGGTGCCCGGAAGCGTGGTAAAGCTTCACCAGAAAAGACCGTCCTATGTGATCCAACTCGGCGAGACGATGATTGCCGTGGACAGGGACATTACAAAAGAGATTTTTGTCAAAAAAGTGTAACCAGTGAAGCGCTGGAAGTAACCGGAATGCTAATGTTATGTATGATGACACTGATACAAACTGAAAAAGAAAGTTGCCGAATGCACTCTCTGGATATTCCTTGCTTCAAGGTGTCACGATCTGCGTGCTAACGGTCTTAACCGACGGGGCAGAGTAAAATCTCACGTGGTAATTTCGGTAAAAAACAAAATTCGGAAAATTTTAAGTTACGGGATGCCTGGCGTGGCTGAATGTCAGTCTGTTCTAATCATCATGAGCTGCCCGGGCCCGGGAGACCGAATAGAAGCTCAGTCGTCGGCTCCAACCTTTTTATTCAAGAAATGAATCTTCCGCGCCGCCGAGCACGTCTTTCATGCTATTATCCCGCTCAGTGCATTCATGAAACGACTTGACATGCCGCCGGACCATGGTGTATCTTTTCTAATTAATTAACCGGTTAGTTAAATAATTATCATGCGATCATTGGTGAAACAGATAAAGACTGCGGGACGACGTCCAAAATCGAGGACTAAAAAAGTCGACACCCGTGCATCCATACTGGCTGCAGCCCGCCGCATGTTCGCCCGGCAGGGGCTTGACGGTACGTCGGTGCGCGAGGTTGCCGAAGCGGCTAAAGTAAATAACGCGATGATCTACTACCATTTTAAAGACAAGGAGGACCTCTACCAGGCGGTCCTCGCAGATTCTTTTTTCGGGTTGGATAATATCTGGAACGAAGAAGTATTCATAAGCACCGCTACGACGAGAGAAAAAATACAAAAATACGTCGAAAAATTCATCTGCTATGAACAAGCTAATGAAGATATGCGCAGGATCATGGCTATGGAATTTGCGGGAAGCGGGAATCTTGCTGTATGTGAAAAGTATTTTGCCGATAATTATACGCGGCTCATCAAGATATTCAGGGATGGCATGAAAAACGGCGATCTGAAAAAAAGCGACCCGTCGCTTGCCGTCGGATCACTATTCGGCATAATAGTCCACAATTTCATCATGCAGCCTATGACGCGGAATATACTCGGAAAGAAGGCGAACTTGTCGCCGAAAAAATTTGGTGCCTATGTTACTGATTTAATTTTAAACGGTCTTGCACCGTAATTTTAACCATATATAACCTGTCATGTGTGACACCTCATCATGAGAAAAAGAAAGGGAGATGCGTAACTGCGAAAAATCGCGGTTCCATCGACAGCAATTTATTATGCTCAAACTCGGTCACATCATCTATTCCAACTGTTTCCCTCCCCATTCGGGAATCGTCCTGCAGAAAGTTCCGTTCCCCTTCAAGCTTGTCGAGGGCATTCCAACCCAGTTAAACCGTATGCTGAATGAAGGTTCTATAGATGTATCGCCCTCTTCGTCGATTGAGTATGCTATGAACCCGGGACGCTATGTTCTTCTTCCTGGTCTGTCCATAACGTCGAAAACAAAAGTCATGAGCATCCTTCTTGAAAGCAACGTCCCGATTGAAGAGTTGAGCGAAAAGGTTGTTGCTATGACAACGGCATCGGCAACGTCAGTCGTGCTCTTGCGCATCATGCTTGAAATCCGGTACGGTGTGAGCCCCCGATATATTCTCTATGAACAGAGCGTTGAAGATCCTTCGGATCGGGCTGATGCAATGCTAACAATTGGTGACTTGGCCATTCAGCGATCAATGGTCTCGACCTATGCGCATCAATACGATCTGGGCGGACTTTGGTACGAATTTACCGGTCTCCCTTTTGTATTCGCGCTTTGGCAGGTAAATGACCGAAAAAATAGTCATAAAGAACTCCAACGGTTGTATGATGTTATTATGGAGTCAAAAGCATACGGGGTATCGCATCTCAAGGAGCTTTCCGAACAATCCACGAGCCGGTTTAAACTGTCCCCTGAGGTGCTCTTTGCATACTGGAATTTATTCAGCTATAATTTAAATGAAGAAGAGAGAAAAGGTCTTTTGACCTTTTATGACTACGCCGCGGAGATCGGTGCGATAGAACCGGTAAAGGAACTTCGGTTTTTCTCATAAGGCTGATATAAGGAGCAGGAGTTGCATGTTAGTAATTCATTCCGACAGCGGAGATCACGAACACGACCATGGAGATGAAGGAGCACACGATCATGGTCATGAACATAGGAGGCGGGTTGGCTCAGAGACCGGTGGGCGAGATCTCCTGATTGCTCTATCCATCACAGTCCTGATGATGATAGTCGAGGCGGTGGGGGGAATCCTGTCGAACAGCCTGGCACTTCTTTCCGATGCCGGGCATATGCTGACCGATAATCTTGCACTTCTGTTGTCTTTTTTCGCCGTAAAATTCTCCACCATGCCAGCAACGGAACGAAAGACCTTCGGCTTCTATCGACTGGAAATCCTAGCCGCACTGCTCAATGGAATTATTCTCGTAGTTATTTCAATTTATATCATGTACGAAGCCTACATGCGCATGGTGCATCCTCAACCTGTTCAAGGCGGCCTGATGTTGATCGTGGCGATTATTGGTCTTATCGCGAATATCATCGGTGCTTTCTTTCTCTTCAAACACAGCCACAGCAGCCTGAACATACGGGGAGCCTATCTTCATATCCTGGGAGATGCTCTTTCATCAGTCGGAGTGGTGATCGGCGGCAGCATCATTATCTATTCAGGATGGTATTTGATCGACCCCATTCTTAGCATCCTGATCTCGCTGGTGATTATCTATGGCTCATGGACCCTCGTTACCGAATCGGCGAACATTCTGCTTGAAGCCGTGCCTTCGCATATCAACATTCAAACCGTTGCTGTTGAAATGGCCAAAATCGCGGGTGTGCGTGAAGCCTATCATATTCATGTCTGGACCATCACCTCTGGAGTTTACGCAATGAGTGCTCATGTACTGGTCAATGATCAGATGGTCAGCGGCAGCAGGAATATTAGTGATGAAATCAGGGACCTCTTGTCCAGGAAGTTCAACATTCTCCACAGCACCATCCAGCTCGAATGCGAACGGTGTGATACGGCCGCGGTATGCAGTCTGCCGAACACAAGTCGCCACAATCATTGACGCATAATTGATCCACGTCAGAGGTGAAAGCTTTCAGTTCTTCCTGCGATTTTCAGACGAGATTTCAAAACAGGATGGGATGTTATTTAAGCATATGAAACATACTGGACGAAAGCTGTTTCACCTTTTCGGAGGGCTCGGTCTCCTTTCTCTTTATTTCGTTTGCGGCAGGAATAAGGCCCTTGCTCTCTACGGAGCGCTTGTCATCATCATTTTCTTGGTAGAGATCACACGGCTTAAAATACCTGATTGGAATCGGTTTTTATACAGTCACTTTAGAAGCTTTGTCCGGGATAACGAGGAAAAGAAACTGAGCGGCACAATTCCCTATATCCTTGGTGTCGGCCTGTCGCTGTATGCTTTTTCTTCTGAGGTTGCCTCAGCAGCTATCTGTTTTCTTGCATTTGGAGATGTGGCGGCAACTACGATCGGAGAGCGGTATGGAAGGACTAAGATCGGAAATAAGAGCCTGGAAGGAACTGCGGCATTTGTCGTTGCCGCTGTCCTGGCGGGCTTTATGCTGTTTTCCCTCGGATTGCGTTTAAAAGCTTGGGTAATGATTTGCGGTGCAGTCATCGCTGCTGGCATTGAGCTCCTGCCTTTTCAGATAAATGATAATATTGCTATCCCGGTTCTTGCGGGCGCAGCCATGGAACTCATGCTCAGGTATACGCAATGATGCCGGCTGTGCGTATTTGCCCTGCCGGGATCTGTCCCGTTTGTCACTGCACGACAAGAGAACAGAAGAAATAATGAAGACAAGGATTCTCATACTGTCCCTTTCAGCGTTGTTGCCCGTTTTGGCGTTTGCTGAAAGCAAGCTTACCCTCCACGAATGTATTGAAAAAGCGTTTGCTAACAACCCGTCGATACGATTGGCGCAGGAAAGTTTGAATGCAGGAATGGACCGCGTGGACCAGGCAACGGCGCCCTATTTGCCGCAGGTGCAGGCAAGCACGGGCTACTCGGAAAACCGGGCGCTAGGAGGAGCATTCGGCGAGTCCGTTACCAAGGGTTACACGACGACGCTGTCGGTCAATCAAATCCTGTATGATTTCGGAAGGACGGGCAATACGCGCGACGCGGCGATTTTAGGGACCCGGTCGGAAGAGATGGACCTGAGCCGGGTTATTCAGGATGTGATCCTAAATGTGAGACAATCCTACTTCGCCCTGCTTCAGGCTAAGAAACTGCTCGGAGTCGCGGAGCAGACGCTTGCACAGGCTGAGGGGCACCAGAAGCAGGCCGAGGCGTTTTTCCGGGCCGGCTCCAAACCCCGGTTCGACGTAACCCGGGCGGAAGTGGATGTGAACAGTTCACGGCTCGATCTAATCAATGCGCAGAATAGCGTGCGTTTGAAAACGATTGCGCTCTACAACGCCATGGGCGTTGATCCGAAACGTACCATTGAGATCGAAGACATTCTCGCCCAACCCGCGGCTTTGCCTTCGCTTGATCAGGCTAGCTCAGAAGCACTGAAGAACCGGCCTGAAATGCTGAAGGCGGAAAACGACATTCAGGCTGCCCAGTCCCAGGTTAGGGTGGAGAAGGCGAATTATCTGCCGACGCTGTCAGCCGGTGGGGCGTACAACTGGGCCAATGGGACTTCGGCAATGGGATCTTTCAAGGGGGATATCCAGAACAGCTGGAATGCGGGGATAACGCTAACCATGCCTCTCTTCGAGGGGGGGCTGACGAGCGCCAAAGTCAGCGAAGCCATGGCAAACCAGCGCTCACTCGAAGCTCAGAGAGACACGCTAAAGCAGTCGATCCTGTTTGATGTTGACCAGGCTTTCGCTGATCTCGAAAGCGCAGCGACGCGAATCAGCGTCATGGACATTTCACTTAAGAGCGCCCGGGAGAGTTTGGATCTTGCCGAGGGTAGGTACAGTGCCGGAGTGGGGCCTTCGCTCGAAGTAACGGATGCTCGAGTTGCCGCGGCAAAAGCTGAGACCGACTATGTGCAGGCCCTCTACGATTACCAGATTGCGACGGCACGACTCGCCAAGGCCATGGGGAAAGGGCTGGAGTACTAGAGTCCAATTCAAAACCGACCTCCAAAGAGGGACAATACATGCCGAAAAAAGAAATTACTTTCACCATCAGCCTGCCGATCAAAAGCGTCTGGTCCTTCATGATAGACCGTCGTGAAGTAGGTTGCCTCTTCCCGGGATGTAAAGGCGTCAAAATCCTGAACGATTTCGACTCGGTCTGGACCATCAAGATGTCGCTGGGGCCATTCAGCCGTCTCATTGAAATGCAGGCCCATACTACGGAAATGATCGAGAACGAACGACTAGCTTGGAATGCGGCCGGAGAGCACCTCATAACGTCCGGCGTCGTTACATTCCGAAAAATCTCGAATGAAGAGACGGAGATAACCTACCATATTGAAGGACATGTAACCGGTCATTTCACTTTTCTTCAGGACATGGTCGTATCCGAAAAGCTCGGAGAGGTCTGCCGGACCTTCATGAAAAATATAAAGGCTCGGCTTGAATACAGCACCAATAATGGTAACAAGGAACCGTAACGTGCTTGCCAAAATAGCCAAGAATAAATTGCTGTGGGGTATGGCAGTTACCCTGGTTGTCGCGCTGATTGTGATCCTGAACGGGAGAAAACCGGTCTTGGTCAAGGTCTCCGAGCTAGAGCCGGGCGAACTCCGCGTTGTCGTGAACGCTACCACGACCTCAACGGTCAAGTCTGAGACTGAAGTAACACTCTCGGCGCAGCGAACGGGCAGAGTGGTGAAACTCCCGGTTCAGGAAGGCGATATTGTGAAGGCCGGCGCGCTGATTGCACAGCTCGACCTGACCGAAGAGGAAGTACAAAGTCAGAGCGTGCTCGAACAGAGTAATGCGACCTACACCGAGGCTGAGAAGAATCTGACGCGCATGCAGGACCTGTTCGACAAAGGCATGATTGCCCAGCAGGACTTAGACGTAGTTCGCAGGACCTACGAGGTGGCGAAGTCCCAGTATGATGCGGCAAAAGAAGACGTCAAGGTCAAGAAGGACTATTCAGTTATCAGCGCACCCTTCGAAGGGGTGGTATCCAAAAAATATACCGAGGTTGGTGAACTGCTTGTACCGGGAAAACAGATCGTGACGATAGTCGACCCCAGTCATATTTACGTTCTTGCGACGATCGACGAAGTTGATGTGGGCAGGCTGCATCTCGGCCAGCCTGTCGCCATCACGGTAGATGCATTTCCCGGAGAAAAATTCCAAGGGACCGTTAAACGAATCTCCCCGATCGTAAGCGGCGGAAAGCTTGAGACACGCACCGCGGACGTACGGATATATTTCAATGAAAAGCAGACCAGGATCAAACCCGGGATGTCAGCAGACATTGAAATACTCGTTGCAACCCTGCAAAACGTACTTTCTGTCCCTTCCCAGGCGGTTATAGAGCGGGAAGGGAAAAAACAGGTTTATAAAGTTGAAGCAAGTGCTTTGAAACCTGGAAACAGCGCTGTTGTGAGGCTGCGGCCGATTGAAATCGGGGAGACAAACTGGAGTTATACCCAGATAATCGGAGGCCTCAACGCTGGGGATTACGTTGTCACAACACCGGAGGTGGCCGAGCTAAAGGATGGAGCGAAAGTGAACATTGAGTAGCTTATGCTTACAGTCCAACGTTCACAGGCTAGCCAAACGATTTGCGTTTATTATGTACCCTAAACTGTTACTGGCATCATGATTGAACTTTCCAACATTACTAAAAATTACCGTATGGGCGACGTGGACATTACCGTTCTCTCCGGTGTCTCTCTGATTATTGAGCGGGGGGAGTTTGTCGCCATCATGGGGCCGTCCGGCTCCGGAAAATCGACTCTCATGAACATCGTCGGTTGTCTTGACAGGCCTACGAGCGGGGTCTACCGGTTCGAGACAAAAGAGATCGGCACCTTGAGTGACGATGAACTTGCTTCGGTCAGGAATGTTAAAATCGGTTTTGTGTTCCAGACCTTTAACCTTCTTCCGAGGTCCTCCGCACTCAAAAATGTAGAAGTCCCGCTTATCTATAGCGGCGTCCCCGCGCGTGAACGTCGGGAGCGAGCGATTCCGCTCTTGGAAAAAGTCGGGCTCAGCGAACGCATGCATCATAAGCCTACGGAGCTTTCAGGAGGGCAGCAGCAGCGTGTCGCGATTGCCCGTGCGCTCATTAACAACCCTCCGCTGCTGCTTGCCGATGAGCCGACGGGCAACCTAGACAGCCATTCAGGCGAAGAAATCCTGAACATCCTGTCTCGGCTTAACAGCCAGGGTGTCACGATCATCATTGTCACTCATGATCAGAATGTGGCTGCCCGATGCAGGAGGAAGATCCACATGATAGACGGAATGATTATAGACGACCGGATTTCTCCATGAATTTCTTAGAAACATTCCGGGTTTCGCTCGAAGCTATTATGTCGAACAAGGTTCGCTCGGGGTTGACCATGCTCGGCGTGATCATCGGCGTCATGGCGGTAATCCTTTTGGTGTCCATCGGGGAAGGCGCACGGGTGTACATTACCCGGGAACTTTCAGGTCTCGGCACCAACCTGCTTATCATTACTCCGGGGAAAACGACCACCAGCGGCGGGTTCCATCCGCCTTCAGCCGGAACGGTCCGAAAACTGTCCTATGACGATGCGCAAGCTCTTAAACGAAGGGCATGGCTTCTGACCGACGCCGTTCCCATCGTGTTCGGCACAGGAAGGATTAAATTCCAGAACCTGGGCCGTGATACGACGATCATTGGAACAACCCCTGAGTTCCAGAGAGTCCGAAACCTATTTATCGATACGGGAAGTTATGTTTCGCAGGCAGACGTTGATTCGAAAGGAAAGATCGTGGTCCTCGGGACTAAAGTGAAGGAAGAACTTTTCGGCGACCAGAACCCGCTCGGAAAAGTAGTTTTGCTCTCCGATGCGCGGTACCGAGTCGTCGGCGTGATGCAGAAAAAGGGAACGAGTCTGGGCTGGGACATCGATGACGTCGTGTTCATTCCCGTGACGAGCGGCCAGGAACTTTTCGACACCGACGGTCTTTTCGAAATACTCGCATCGACGCCGAGGGCCGAGGATGTAGACAATGCTATAACGCAAATCAAGGATATTCTCATGAGGCGGCACGCGCACAAGGAAGACTTCACGATCCAGACCCAAGGCGCCATGCTTTCCACAATGAACACCATTTTCGGCGTTCTGACAGCGGTACTCGGCGGTATTGCTGGCATTTCACTGCTCGTCGGGGGCATCGGGATCATGAATATCATGCTGGTTTCGGTGCGCGAGCGCACGCGCGAAATTGGCATCCGGAAAGCCCTCGGCGCACGGAACCGTGATATTATGGCGCAATTCATGATTGAGGCAATGACACTTTCCGGCGCTGGCGGAATCATCGGCATCTTGATCGGTGTCGGTCTCGCGTTGATTATTCCCAAGTTCGTTGATGTTCTTCCCACGAGTATTTCGGCATGGTCCATTATTACGGCTTTTTCCTTCTCCGCTGCTGTCGGCGTTTTCTTTGGCGTTTATCCCGCACACAAAGCCTCGCTTCAGGACCCTATCCAGGCGCTTCGATACGAGTAAGAACACAAAAAACCTGTTTTGCCATTATTGCTCTTGATTCCAAAATTGCTTGTTCACCGGTCGCTTCTATTCAATGGAGAAAGGACGGGCTCGGATAGTAGTTCAAGTCAGTTTTACTATTCTTTCTACTTTTGGCTGAAAAGCTGCTATCGTGTGGCGAATACTCATAAGATAAGAAATTTACAACCACGTTGTCTTCACAGCGATATCCCTGCTTGTGGGGATAGTAACTCACGCTGGAGTCGAGGAAAGGGAAGGGTCCTGTCTTGTATTTTGATCACGAGAAAATCGAATTTTATTTCCCGAATCCGATAAGTATAAAAATTGGGAACTTAAAATTCCAAACCTGACGTCTCTATTCGGATCGATGTGTACTGGAAGGAAATAAGATGCCTGTCTTGCAAAGGCGGACGAGTTGAACAGGACGAGATTTACGACAAATAGGGATGCGAGACCCCCATTACACTGCACAAGGAGATTCTCTTTAAATGGGGAAAAACCGGAATGAAGGTTATCATGAAAGGACTTTCAGAGAATGAGGTTTGAGGTGAATATCCGGTAGAGCACGATAATCGCAAACAAGGTATAGCAGACGAAAGAAAAAAGGGCGAGCTTTTTTTGAAGTGCCGGAATAACATTAACGAGACTTGCTCTTTTTCTGAAAAGCATGAGAATGCCCACGCCCATACCGGAGACCGCTCCGCTAAGCAAGGTCAGGTACAGGGGATAACCTACATATCCGTACTCTTTCCGAAGCACGCAGAACGGACAATGGTGCATGGGAAGTTCATAGATGTAGGGGCCGATGAAAGAGATCAACGATACCAGAGCGACGGGGAGAAGGACAGCTGAAACAAGCCCGTGGAAATAGGCTCCCTTGCCTGTACGATAAAAAAGAACGCTCGCACCGAGGGCTGTCGCCATGGTGACGAAAAAAATGATTTTCATTAGCGATTGCGGAACAGAACTCATACTCGAAGTAATGCCTGATCCGCTGTCGCTGAAGAGGCTGCCGCAGCAGGATGTTATGATATCGGCATGAAGACCAAGAAAATAAAGGGCCTGCAGCACTGTTTCCGCGACGATGAATGGTGTGAGCAGGGCAAGAAAAACATACTTGATTCTGATGAGCGGGTAGTCGTACCCCCGGTTATCAGTATAGTTCACGATGAGCCAGAAACCAGCAAGGACGAAGTTCGCGAGCTTGAGCAGGAGAACGGGAAAGCCGTAGCTGTTGGCCTGGAGTGTGCCCACGGCACACATGGCCCCGGTAAAGAGGGTACAGAGGCTGTCCGCCGTGTAAACATATAAAAAAAGGGAAAAAAGCTGAAATCCGAACACATAGGCGAGGATGGTGGAGATGAGGTACGTTCTTCGCTCAAGCTCGAGCTGGTTACCGCTGCCGCTCCGGATGTCCCATTTCCTGATGATCAGGATGCCGTAATAGTCCGCGTACAACGTAAGAAAGCTTATCATGCAGGAGGAGGCCAAAAGGGCGATTATCGCGGGATGCAGGATCATGCTTCCGCTCCTTCAATCTTTCCGTCGCGCATGGTGATGACCCGGTCGATCACGGAGGACTCATAGACGAGGGGATCGTGGCTCGCGATAATGACGGTCTTTTGCTGAGCTTTTAGTCTGCCCACAATATCCATGAATTCACGAGACAACTTAGTGTCAAGATGGGCGGTCGGCTCATCAGCAATGATGACGGGTGGATCATTGATGAGCGCACGCGCGATGGCTGTGCGCTGGGCCTCGCCGCCTGAAAGCCATTCGGCTTTTGATAATGCGCGTTCGCCGATGCCGAAAAGCTCCAGGAGTCCCAGAGCATGTTTTCTCAGCACGCCATGGGGACCGCCGAGTGGGTATGCTGGCAGCATCACATTTTCCAGAGCGGAGATACCCTTCACGAGGTTGAACTGCTGGAAAATGAACCCGAAGGAGGTACGGCGGATCTCGGTCAGAAAACGCTCGGGAAGACTTGTGAGCTCGCGGTCACCGAGGAAAATCCTGCCCGACGTGGGCCGAGCCATGCATCCAGCCAAGGACAGCAGGGTAGTCTTGCCTGAGCCGCTCGGTCCTTTGAGCACGGTAATTTTATTTGCTTCAAGGGAGACGGTCACCCCATCCACTGCTACCAGTTCGTAGGATTTCCCCTGGTTGAAAATTTTGTGTATGTTTTTCAGTTCGAGCATCATCATGATCTCATCACCGAGTCGGGGTCAATGGTGGCGGCATGCCAGGAAGGGACGATGGTCGCCACGGTGTAAGGCACCACGGTCAGGAAAAAGAGCGTGGCGACCTGGTACGGATCTATGAAGGGCACAAGCCTGAATTCCGGGTACAGCACTGACCAACCCTTCAGCACGGGCTCGAAAAGGATTGCTGACGTGAAAAAAACATGAACATAGGCAAGGAGAACACCGGCCAGGTATGATGAGAGCGAGATAACCGCACCTTCCCAGAATTTCATGAGAAGAATGTCCGAGGTCTCCCAGCCCACGGCCTTCAAGATGCCGATTTCCTTTTTTTCATCGGCGCTCAGGCCTGACGCTTTGTCCCATGAAACGATAATGAAAGCGAGCACGGCCCCGGTGAGAATGGCTACAATGATTCCGCTTCTCCAGTCAAATATGGACTCGTAAGTCCTCAGTATCTCCCGCTTCGTGATCGGGCGGGTATCAGGAAGGAGCATGACGATTTTTTCCGCTACAGTGGGGATCTCTTTTGCGTTCCTTACCTTGAGGGTGATATCGGTAAAAAGGTCCTTACTGGTTCCGAAAAGCCTTCGGTAATCGGATTCCGAAACAAGCAGGAGGTCCGATGAGACGAGTTCCGACTCCGATGAAAAAAGTTCGCGGATATGGAAAGGGATCGATATACCATCGTGGGTACGCAGCGGGACCATGTCATCCTTCACGGCCAGCCGTACCCGCGAGACTCCGCTGCCGATCGTAATATCACCGGATTTATACGGGAAATTCTCAGGCACCATGATGGTATAATTTGCGCCAACCACAGAATCGTAGTAGTAGCCCCACAGCCTCCCGCGAACAGAAGTAACCCCCTTGATTTTATTCAAAACTTCGATGTATTTCCGGGGAATCGGCTCGTATCTCCCTTCGGACGTCCGCTGGACTACAACCTCCGGTGCGTCCCGGAGGGTGAGCGCGGCCTCCCGCTTGAGCGCGTGTGTGAAGAACATGACAGATGCGAGGAGAAAAACGAGCAGGGTATAAACAAGCAGAAGGGCGATGTTTTTCCCTTTCCTTCGCGATAGCGAAGAGAGGGTGAAATCAATGATGTTGCGTTGTTTTTCAATCCATGAATGCATGATTCTCGGCGTTCTCCCGGTTCGGCATAATCAGCGAGCCGGATGGGAAATGCTCCAGAGAGCAGGGATGATCCTGGAAAGGCGTGTAAAAATCGGTCACAGAAGGGTTGCGTGTATAACGCGCCTCAGTGAAAAGGCAGAGGTCGGTCAGTTCGAGCGTGCGTACAATTCTGGTATTTTCCTGAAGCTCCGGCGACCGTCGATTCTGCTGATACTGTGCATGGGCAAAAGCCGCTGCCAGGAAGAGGCTGCTGGCGGCAATATAAATAAAAAAAAGAGAGGATTTTCTCATTTGGTTACTCGAATTCCCCAAGAACCTTCGGAGTGACGTCGTGGAAGCGGAGGATTCTTTTTCCTGCATGGTCCTTCAGAAATTCCTTTGCGTCCGTTTCTTTCTCAAAGGAGACGAATTCATTTCCCATCGGGCCGTATATGTTGCTGCCGGTGACGAAGAAGGCCTTGTATGCATCGATGGGGTGGACGCCGTAATAATCCGAGACATAGATGCTCACGATATCCTCTCGCTGCCGGGAGGGCTCATACTTCTTCAAATCGGCAAGATATTTGAACATGTCCTTCGGACCGTCGAAAATCCGGTAGGTCCCGTCACGATAGATAATCTCGGCGTTCCATTCGGGGAATCCTGCGACAAACATGCCGCAGACCGGACATCTATCCCGGTCTGATGGCTTAAAATATGCTTTAACACCTGCAACGGCGGCAGTGTGGAGGAAAAGGCTCGACGCAATTGCTATGATAGTGATAGCGGAAAAATGGATCAAGATATGCGTCCTGAGGTGCGGGCTGGAATTCACTTTTTTTGCCATATGCATGGGATATATGCTCGAAGATCTTGCTTAAAATTAAGGGCAATGTTATGCAGACAATATACCACAGATGGCAGGGGATAAAAGATTTTTTTGTGGGAGGGGCGCCGGCATATACCGTCGATGACGCGGCGAGCCGGGCATTCGCAACGCTTCCGATACATAGTCGCGGGGAACTACGCGCGCTGGGGAAAATACAGGAATTACGTTGTCACATAATTAATCAAGATGGGAATCTCAGGGGGGACACCACATGGTAAAATACATGACAACGCTCTTCACGGACGACTAAACGCATCCAAGCGTATTGTTATTGCCGAGGTTATCGGAGCATGTCAAGTCGGGAGTGTTCTGGCCGACATAAGGGGCGGTGGTCTTAGTTTGAACAGCGGGGGCTTTACCGTGGCCGAAAGGATTGAGGTCGTCCATCATATTCCGCAGCCTGCAAGCAGAACGAGTGCCAGCAGCAATATCTGAAAATTAACGGAAGGTATAACTGACTCCTATATTCCTTATATATATATATATAGATATCGGTGGTTGGGAAATTTCTGCCCAGCCGTTTTCCCGTATGGCATCGCTCCTGGCTTGATAGTGTGAGACATCAGTTCTCAAAGACAATGCAGGAGAAAAAACAGTCCATTTCAGCATTTTTTCAGACAATTACGGTGAAAACATCGCAAGTTCCTTATTGACACCATCTGGTAAATACTGTAATTTTAAACATGACAGGCATTGTCCTAGCAGGAGGCGAGAACCGGCGCATGGGCGCCGATAAGGCATTCCTTCCTATCGCGGGAAGCCCTTTGATCGAACACGTTCTGCGTCCTTTGAAGCGTCTTTTCCGGGAAATTATCGTCGTTACGAACTCGCCTGATCGGTATGCCGCTTATGGTGTTTCCATAGTCAGAGACGCCTTCAACAAGCGGGGACCTCTTACCGGAATTTATTCGGGTCTCCTACATTCGACTGATGAATATAACTTTGTTGTTGCCTGCGATATGCCTTTCCTGAATGACCGACTCATCGCATATATGACCGCCCTGGCCGAAGGGTATGACGCGGTCGTGCCGACAATTGGTGAATTTATGGAGCCGCTGCACGCAGTGTACTACAAGGGTATTATCCCCGTTATTGAAGAGCGGATCAGGCAGAACGATCAACGAATACGGAACATGCTCGCTAATCTGCGAATCCGGTATGTATTGAAAGAAGAGATCGACCGTTTCGACCCTGAGCGGAAGTCGTTCAAAAATCTGAATACACGCCAGGATTACGAAGAGGCATCATTTGCGGATTTGGAATGCTGGAGTTAGTTATTATCCTGGTGATTGAGCTGGCAATTTTCTGAGGGAGCTGTCTGCCGTAGCTAGGGGAAGGTCTGGGAAAGGCTATTCGTGGATTTAAAAATGGCCTTTCCGATTCTCCTGAGGATGCGCAAAGAAAGACTAAGAGAACAAGTGGTGGAAGGACGGGTCCTGAGCATGAAATGGTTACTCGCCGAACCCAATGAGGATGCCGTTGCTGCTCTCATCGAGCATGCGGGTCTCCATCCGCTTATCGCGCGTCTCCTGGTAAATCGCGGGATCACGGCTGAGGCGGATGCTCGGTTTTTTCTTTCCTGCGAGCTTTCAACTCTGTCCGATCCGACCATATTTGACCAGATGGAACGTTCGGTTGCCCGCATCAGGACAGCTATAGCAGGTGGAGAAAAGATCGTCATTTACGGAGATTATGACGTCGACGGGGTTAGCGGCACATCGCTTCTGTATCTGGCTCTGAAAAGGCTGGGAGCCCGGGTAGGCAGCTACATACCGGACCGGATGACGGAAGGTTACGGCTTGAACACCGCGGCCCTCCAGGCGATCAGAATCGGGGGGGCGGGCCTCATCATTTCCGTTGACTGTGGTATCACGGCTCATCGCGAGGCAGCGGTTTCCCGCTCCCTCGGGCTAGATTTGATCATTACCGACCACCACGAATTCGTCGATGCGCAGGGGCTAAACGCTTCAAGCGTCCCTAACAGTGCAAGCAGTTTGACCCTTCCCGATGCGTACGCGATTCTACACCCCCTGCGTCTGTCGCCTGATGTTCCGGCTGACATGCGCCGGCATGTTGCCGGACTGACTGGTGTTGGCATTGCTTTCAAGCTTGTTCAAGCCTTGCTGAATGCACCTGTCGACGACGAGCATTTGAAATCGTATCTTGACTTGGTGGCGCTCGGCACGGTTGCCGATGTGGGGGAAATCACGGGCGAGAACCACATTCTGGTCAGGCACGGGCTTGAAACGATGTCCTCAACTACGGCGCCCCGGACCGGAATTGCGGCCCTCAAACAGGTTTCAGGCCTCAGCGGAAAAAAAATAGGGGTGGGGACCGTAGGATTTACGATTGCACCGAGACTTAACGCTTGCGGGAGGCTTAAGCGGGCGGACATGGCGTTCAGGCTTCTTACGACTGATTCTCCCGAAGAAGCTTTCGAAATCGCATCCTCGCTCGATTCGATGAACCGTGAGCGCCAGTCCGTTGAAGAACGCATCGTTGAGGAGGCCCGTCGCCTGTGCCTTCAGTCGTCCCCGTTGGAGGCAGGCGCACTAGTGCTGTCGTCCGAGGGGTGGCATCCCGGCGTTGTCGGCATTGTTGCATCGAAGATCGTTGAGGAGTTTTTCCGTCCTACGGCGCTGATCTGCGTCAAGAACGGCGTGGGTAAGGGGTCGGCGAGAAGCATACCTGGTTACGACCTCTATGAGGGCCTTACGGCGTGTTCAGACCTGCTCCTGGGTTTCGGAGGGCACAAATACGCGGCCGGGTTTTCCCTGTCGGAAGAGAATATCGGGTCTTTTCGAGAGCGTTTAAGTGGACTCGTGCTTGAAAAGATGGGGCCCCAGGGATTCGTCAGAACGCTATCCATCGACGGATCCGTGATGCTCGAAGATCTGACGATGACCCTGATGGAGGAAATTGAAAAAATGGCTCCTTTTGGCCAAGGGAACCCGGAGCCGCGGCTCGGCGCACGGGGTCTGCAGGTTGTGTCCTCACGGATCGTTGGCAACAGCCATTTAAAACTCAGACTCAGACAAGGCCAGGGAAAGATCATGGATGCCATTGCCTTTAATAAAGGATCGCTGCTCGGGAGGCAGGTGAGGGACGGCGCGCATCTGGCAGCGGTGTTTACGCCCCGTGTGAATGCTTGGAACGGTTCGAGCACGGTAGAACTAGATATCCGGGATATTAAGACCGAACGTTAATGTCAATACCGAGATTCCCGCTGAATGACAATTCGCGTTCTTGTATTTTGATGGTTGGGAACTCAGTTGAACATTGTACTTAGAACCTTGAACTCTGAATTTTATCTTCCCATCATCTGAATACTTTTTTGCCGGGGTAGGGAAGTATCCCGGCGTTGATAACTGCATCATGAGGTGGCATCAATGCCGGCGGTTCGCCTCGAAGATATTGTTGAACTGATCCAGAGCTACAATCCCGATGCGGATGTAGATCTGCTGCGGAGGGCTTATATTTTTTCTGCCCGGTCGCACCAGGGACAGACTCGCGTGTCGGGAGAATCCTATCTGATCCATCCCATCGAGGTCGCCGCCATCCTCGCAAACCTCAAGCTCGATGCAGCCACTGTGGCGGCCGGCCTGTTGCATGACACCATCGAGGATACGACCGCCAAACCGGAAGAGATCAAAGCCATGTTCGGTGACGAGGTCGCCATGCTCGTGGAGGGGATGACCAAACTGTCCCGCATGGAGCTCCAGAGCAGGGAGCAGCGTGAGGCCGATAATTTCCGCAAGATGATCGTGGCTATGGCCAAGGACATCCGGGTCATCCTCATCAAGCTTGCGGACCGGCTTCACAACATGCGAACCCTCAAGTCCCTATCCCCGGAAAAACAAAAGCGCATCGCCCTAGAAACGCTTGATATCTACGCCCCCCTTGCCAACCGCCTTGGCATTTCCAAAATCAAGATAGAGCTTGAAGACCTTTCGTTCATGTACCTCAATCCCGAGGCCTACTACGAGTTGTCGGAGAAAGTCATGCTGCGCCGCATCGAACGGGAGACGTACATCAATGACCTCATTGAGATCATGAAGCGGCAGCTTGCGGAGCATGGATACAAGGGCGAGGTCAAGGGCAGACCGAAGCACTTCTACAGCATCTGGCTGAAAATGCAGAAGCAGGGGATCGCCTTTGAGGACATTTACGATCTGATCGCTATCCGCATCATCACCGATACCAAGGTGAATTGTTACGCCATCCTCGGTCTCATTCACTCACTCTGGACTCCGGTGCCTGGACGCTTCAAGGATTTCATCGGCGTTCCCAAATCAAATCTCTATCAATCGCTCCATACGACGGTCATAGGGCCGAAGGGCGAGCGCGTAGAGTTCCAGATACGCACCGAAGAGATGCACCGGCTCGCGGAAGAAGGCATTGCTGCGCACTGGCGGTACAAGGAGCGTTCGGCTATCAGCCAGCGGGAGGAGCAGCAGTTCGCATGGCTCAGGCAACTCCTGGAGTGGCAGCGCGACTTGCCGGACGCTAAGGAGTTCATGGACACGGTCAAGGGCGACCTGTTCCCCGAAGTGGTATACGTCTTTACCCCGAGGGGCGACGTGAAGGAGCTTCCGCTGGGTTCCACGCCCGTTGATTTCGCCTACAGCGTCCATACCGACATTGGGCATCAGTGCATTGGGGCGAAGGTGAACGGCAAGATTGTGCCGCTCAAACACGTCCTGCACAACGGTGATAAAGTAGAAGTCTCCACCCAGGCCGGTCATACGCCGAGCCGGGACTGGCTCAAGTTCGTCAAGACATCAAAAGCAAGGACAAGGATCAAGGCTTGGCTCAAGACAGAAGAACGAAGAAGGAGCATCCTCCTCGGCAAGGAACTGCTCGAAAAGGACATCCGAAAGCACGAACTCAGTCCGTCCAAGGTTTTTAAGTCCGAAGACATCCTGAAAATTGCGACTGAAATGTCGCATAATACCCTCGATGACCTGTTGGCCGCGATCGGTTACGGTAAGGTTTCCGCGCATCTCGTTGCCAACAAACTTGCGCCTGGCAAACCGCATATCGAACCCCTGCCGAAGAAAACTTCGCCCAAGACAATAAAACCGTCTGGTGGCGGTATGAAGATTAGCGGCATGGACAACATGCTGATCCACTTGTCCAAGTGCTGCAATCCCGTGCCGGGCGATAAAGTGATTGGCTTTATTACCCGGGGAAGGGGTGTCTCGATTCATACGGCCGACTGCCCGAATGTCGGGGAACTGACGTTTGACCGTGACCGGCTTATTGAAGTTACCTGGGGCGATCTTCAGACAGCCGACCATGCCGTAAAAATATCCGTCCGAACGGAGGACAAACCAGGCCTGCTGGCGAGTGTATCTTCGTCAATCAGCGCTACGGAGGCCAATATTACACACGCTGAAGTGCTGACCGGAGAGGACCACCAGGCCACGCTCAACTTTACTATCGACATTAAGGACGTGGAACACCTCAATAAGATAATTAAAAACATAGAGTCAATAAAAGGCGTTACGGACGTGAAAAGAGTGAAGACCGGGTAGTACTCTAAAGAGCCACAGGTCATCGGGCAAGGATGATGGGCTCGTCCTGTTAATACCCCACAGAACAATATCAACGGAAGTTTTCCCAGCATGGAGTAAAATTGCTCGCCATTATGTCGAACAGAATCCAGAGCAGTAAAGAGGGGCGAGTAATTTTTTGTGGTCGTACATTAAAGGTTTACTTTAATTATTAAAAAATATTAAATATTATGTAGTTATGATAAAATATTAATGTATAAGTGGAGGTAATTATGGACAGGAAAATGATCAAAACTGTAGATGCACCACAAGCAATAGGTCCTTATTCTCAGGCTGTAGAGGCTGGTGGTTTTGTGTTCCTATCCGGTCAAATACCAATAGATCCGAAAACCGGGAATGTCCTTCAGACCGATATCAAAACTCAGGTAAAGCTGGTCATGGACAATGCGCAAGCCATTCTGCTGTCGGCAGGATGCAGCATGTCAAGGGTTGTAAAAGCCACGATCTATTTGAAAAGCATTGCTGATTTTGCTACTGTGAACGAGGTATACGGCGGATATTTCCCGGTCGAACCTCCAGCGCGTGCTACTGTTGAGGTTTCCCGGCTTCCGCGGGAGGTTGCCGTTGAAATTGATTTTATCGCATGGAAAGGTTGATGTTCCAGAAAAAGCTGTGTATTGTGTTTTAGGTAGTTCAGGGGATACCCGAATTCTTTTTTGAACAGCGGCGTTTTCACCGACAGAATTCCGGGCAATTGGAATGGCGGTTCGGGGCGATCTAACGACAAAATCAGCAAAAGTTCTGAGTAATATACACTTTGTCATCGGGCGCAATGAACGCGCCGATGCCTTCATTATTCCAGTAAGGTGTCAATATGTTCTGGCGATGTCCGGGGCTTTTCATCCAGCCTTGAACCGTTGTTTCCGCAATTTTTGCTTGGGAGTTCCAGTCATAAAATGCTTCTCCGTTCACCGTTACGATCGAATCGTAAAGATTATTCTGCAGTATATTCTCCGCGCCGAGATGGATGGTAGTGCCTCTTGAAATCTCGCAGCGATATCCTTCCTGGCGGTATCGATAAGAAAAATCATAACCTTCCGGAGATTCGTGGGCAAAGTAGCTTCTCATTGCCATATCGCGGCTGTGCTGCCTCGCGATGCGGGCAAGCGCGTCATCCCATGCGATCACGTGCAAACCATACTTTTTTCGTTCGTTGTTGATGAGCATGTGTATTTGTCGTTCAAGATCAGCGATGACGATATGAGGTTTGCTCCTTTGCTCGGGAAGCCTGTCGGAACGTAGCGGATGGGGTCCTCCGCAAGTGAAAAGAAACAGGGGCAAGGCAAGCAACAGAGCTCGCCCGGCAGGAAGAAGCCACGATCGTTTTTTATTTCTTTTGATCATGATTGCTTTCATTCTTTTGTCCGGTTCTCCTGAAAGGTACTATAATATGCGGGAAGTCTCCCTGTCAATGAACGGTTTTCCTGGCCAGAATATTGTCGATAAAATCACCTGATCGCGAATTTATGTTTGCAATTTTATGGCAGTTCGTTTATTATCGATCTCATCATGAATATACCGCCAATTGCATGCAGACTCATCATCGTAATATCGTCCGTTCTTCTTCTGTCCGGATGCGCCCATCCCGCGGTTCCCAAAAGTGAGCCTCTCGGAAATGCTTCGCTGCAAACACAATCTCCCGTTAATAGCATGACGGTCGCCACGCCATCTCCTAACGCTATTGTTGCGGACAATTCGTCAGTTTCCGAGGAAACTGACACAACGCCTGCTGACGGAGATGCGACGGTTCAGATCGATAACAGCGCTTCTGTGGACAAGGATAACAGCGACGATGAACAGGCACTCCTTGATACCGCGCTGGAAATGACCGAAAAAGCCCAGGAGTATTGGGAACAAAGCGACATGGAACATGCCCTAAATACCCTGGACCAGGCATACGCGCTCATCCTAAAGGTTCCCGCCGGCAATCCGGATATTGCCCAGCAGAAGGAAGATCTGCGGTTCGTAATTTCTAAAAGAGTTGTGGAAATGTATGCGGCCCACCAGACAACGGTCAAGGGGACTTCCGCTGCCATCCCCATGGTCGTCAATGACCATGTGACAAGGGAGATACAATCATTTCAGACAATCGAACGAAGCTTCTTTATCGAGTCTTATAAGCGATCGGGGAGATACCGCTCCGAGATGGTCAAGTCGCTGAAAGAAGCCGGAATGCCCGAGGAGCTTTCGTGGCTGCCGCTCATCGAGAGCGGTTTCAAGGTCAGGGCCATGTCGCGTTCGAGGGCACTCGGTTTATGGCAGTTCATTCCCTCGACGGGCTACAAATACGGTCTCAAGAGGAATGTCTGGATCGACGAGCGCTTGGATCCGGCGAAATCCACTGCCGCCGCGATTGCCTATTTCAAGGAACTGCACTCCATGTTCGGGGACTGGGCAACGGTTCTTGCGGCGTACAACTGCGGGGAGGGCTCTGTCGCCCGTGTGATCAGGGACCAGAAGGTCGATTACCTTGATAATTTCTGGGATTTTTACGAACGGCTTCCACAGGAAACCGCACGATACTTCCCCCGATTCCTTGCCGTCCTGACGATTCTGAAGGACCCGGTGCATTACGGTTTTAATCTGGATGAAATCGACAGCCCCCTCTCCTATGAAACAGTAACCATTGAAAAACCCGTTCATTTGAATACCGTTGCCGAAAAGCTGGGCATTGAGCGGGAAGAACTCACTGAGTTGAATCCCGAGCTGCGGCGTGACGCTACTCCGAACACGGCCTTCGCGCTGCGAGTGCCCCCGGGAAAAGTGGACCTTGTGCTCGCTAACATCGACAAAATGTCGACTTGGTCGCCGCCTAAGGTGGAATACGTAATGCACCGTGTTCGGCGCGGTGAAACCCTTACGCGCATTGCGATTCGCTATCGGACAAGTGCAGAGAGAATCATGCAGGCAAACAACCTTCGGTCTGGGAAAATGCTCAGGGTAGGGCAGCGGCTGAAGATACCGATGAGAGGCACCACATAAGATTGGTGAAAGGCAGGAAAGGTTAATCTGCCTTTTTCTTTACCCCGCACCTTTCGCTGTGTTCTACGAAATAGTAATTGGAGATTTTCTGTTCACATTGCGGACAATAAGTACAGCATGGCAGGACATGCACGATATGTGGCAGAGTATGGCAGGGACAATTACATACTTCTGTCAACATCCGCAAATTAACAATCACAGCTCCCCACCCTCCGGCCTCTTCTTCCGCACTACGGTATGTTTCCACATAAGGCAGTTTGTCGAGGTTTGACCGAACTATCCGTCGGAGAGTTCCCGTGCCTTTCCCGTGAATGATGCGCACTTGCTGAATACCACGTTTTCTGCATTCCTCAAGATAATTCGAGAGTAGATTCTTTACCTCGGAAGGTTTAAAGGTGTGGAGGTCGAGGGTGCCGTCAATGGGAAGATCGATGGGGTCATGGGAACTCATTTGAGTTATGTTAAAACGACGGGATGAGGAAATCAAGGAACTTTTAACGCCTGTGAACTTGATCTGGTAGTGTTCTCATGCGCCTAAATGTCAAAAGGGAGTCTGGGTGTAGCGTACTGGCAGTTCTATTCCGAATCGGAAAATATTGAGCCAGTGTCTACGCGAAACTGTTCTTTGAAGCGGAAATTTTAATTGTTCTGTACCTCGCGGTAAATAATGCTGACCTACCTCTTTCTCCAATATACACTCCGGACATTAAAACAGAATGCAATAGACGCCTGAAGGCAAGCGGTAAAGGGCGATAACGACAGGGAGTAACGCGATCGTCGCATCACCTTCCAACAGAACAGGCAGAGCAGCATGAATGCCGACAGGATTGAGCCTTACTTTTTTACATGTTGATGATTGAAGATGTGGTCCCTGCAGTAGCCCAATCCGCTGCAGTCCGAGCAGTAGCGGAACTCCATCTGGGGATGTGATATATCAGTTATGCCGCAAACTGCGCATTTGTGGAAGGGTTCCTTTGAAGACGTGTACTGTTTTGACTGAAATACCATTTTCCTGTTCCCCGTCTTCATTCTCCAGAGGATATCCTTGCCAAAAAACAGGAGAAAATTGCTGATGGATGCTAGGACGAGCAGGCGGGTGCTCCAGGATCCGATCAGTATCTCATAGGCGTATCCCAGCCACGTGAGCAGCGCCAGCCATTTGATCTTGACGGGGAGGATGAAAAAGATATAGAGCTGAAAGTCCGGATAAAGGTAAGCAAATGCCAGGAACACCGAGCCACCGATGAAGATGTTCGTGGCCGCAGAATAGGGGAAGAGGAACGTTACCGCCACAGTAACGATGTAGCCGATGAGCAGGAAGAGATTATACCGGAATGCCCCCCAGCGGCCTTCGAGGGCGCTTCCCATGAGATAGAACAGGTACCAAGCAAAGAAAGCGAAAATCGGGTTTGTCAGCGGCGGGATGAACAGGAAGGTGATGAGCCTCCACCATTCACCGGCTAAAACGCGGACGGGAATGAGAACAACGCGATCAAGGATGAATCTGCCGGAAAGTACGAAAATAAAAAATAACACCTGTCCGAGAATCAGGTAGACAGTCACATTGGGAATGGCGAGACGCCGCAGTTTTCTTTCAAGTTTATCGATCCAGCCCATGCAGGACTCCTTTAATTTACACGCAAAAATAAGAAAAGCAAAAGCGTTGTTTTATGTTTTTGACGTCAAACCCTTTGTCTAGACTTAAATTTTTGAAGCATGGTATTCGGCAATATGATACCGGATAAGCTTAAATGACGACTTTTCATTAACGAACACCTCAGAAGCTGAGTAAAGAGGCATCAAGGGATCACCCTTTAAACGCCGCTCCATTCACCACAATCAACCGCCCAGCAGTGTCGAATTCCACGTTCAACCGTTCCCCCGATTCCAGTTCACAGCTGACCAGGTTACTCTCTTCGACCGGGGACAGTTTTTTCAATCGGAGATAGGAAAGAAGCGCATTACGGTGGTTGATCTCATACCGCGAAAAAATATCCGACAACCGCCGGAGTAATCGCTCACGGTCAAAAGGAGGCTGGTTGTCGATGAGCCTGTCAAAGAGCAGGATAAGGGCCGCTCCACCTTCATAGCTTTCGCGGTAATAACAGCTGGCCTTGCAGACCTCGGCGCCGATCAGGGCGATGATCTGACCGTCGGCCCTGTTCAGGTCCAGCGAAGGCAGGGTGAACTCGGGAATACCTTCGTTTGCCCCCAGTTTCTCAACTGGATGGCCGATTGCATCAGTGCTGAGGGAATTTCCGTCTGCTCATCAGACCATGCCCAGAGCCAGGTGAGCGTATTGTCAGATTCTGTTCCAAGCACCTGCAAGGGGAATTGAAGGTCATTGAACCGGATTATCCCGGCATCGAGTTCAATCTCGTGCATGCTATCTCCGATCAGCGATTCCAGTTTGTCCTGCTTTTCGAGTGTTATGAGTGCATAGCGTTCGAGATATGTTTGCAGGTTATTCGTTGCCGCCATCGACAGCCTCCTTCCTTACGATTCTCCCCTTCAGGATTTAATCGAAATACTAATCCGGCATCACTATACCGGTAACCTCGTGGTCTGTCAAGATTGCGCAGAAGATCGCGCACGTCAGGGCAGGAACAGCGGGAATATCACTTCTTAACCATACGTATGTCCTGCTATCTGCCAATGAAGAAACTGGTGGAGTTCATCTGCTGCTGATTTAGCGCAGCCGCGCACATACTCATCCGGGTTCTGAAGCGATGACTCTATGAGCGGTTTTATCGTCTGTTCGTCAAGGCGCCTGAAACGCCTAGCAAGGTGTCCGAGGCTCACGAGCGCGTTTCCCAGGACCTTGCTGTCTCTGTTGGAACAAAGTTGGACGCAGACTGTCTGGGTGAAGTCAAAATCGAGGTCTGAAAGTGCCAGCGTAATGGATACCAGCTGTAATTCCTCGGGGTTGTTCCGGAGCAGCGCAAGGTTCACTTCTTTTGGAGTGATGATTTCCAGGTCCTGGAATTTATTTATCATTGCCATATTGTTCAAGGAAAGCTTAGAAGGATAATACAACGGTGCATGCATCCAGTCAAGGTAGGAGACATACAGCCGAAGGTTTGATTTCAACAGTGGTTGGGTTATAATGACTCCCGCAGGTTTAGGAGGCCCCATGAACATTCTCGGCATCATCATCAACCGGCGTAGTGTGCGGGATTTCAAGGAACAGGAGATCCCGCAGGACGTGCTTAACGGTCTCACCGAATATATCCGGTGGGCGCCGTCTGAGGGGAACATGCAGAGTCGGAAGCTGTATTTCGTTTTTGATCAGGTCATAAAAGCGAAACTTGCGAAGGCGACCCTCAACCAGAACTTTCTCGTCAAAGCTCCCCTTGTAATCGTTGCATGTCTGGATCGGAATATTTCGGTGCGATATGGGGAGCGTGGCGTAAATATTTACAGCATCCAGGATGTTTCCGCGAGCATTATGAACTTGATGCTGACACCATGGGGCTGGAACCGTATGGATTGGTGCATTCAATGAATTTGAGGTTATTGAAATCCTGGAACTGCCTGACAATCTCCGACCCATTTCCATTGTCCCCGTCGGGTTTCCATCAAAAGTTCCGTTACCTCCTAGGAGAATAGCACGGGATGAAATCGTTGTCATGGTAAAGCAGGAGGGATGAATATTCTATGCACAGGAGTTGACTTACCCTTTTTCGAGGTCAACAAGACACTGCCGTATTTCGTCTGGCATGGAGGTTTTCCTGTTTTCGCGGTAATCGTAGATCACGATCACTCCATCTCCTTCGGCGGCGATTTTCCCGTGACGGTGGCTTACAACCACATACTGCATCGTGAAGCGATCCTCGGCTAGATGAATGGTCTTTGCTCCCACGGATACCGTATCAGGGTAGGTGAGGGGAAACTTGTACCTGCAGCTTGTCGACCCTAGGATTGGACCGACGCCGGTCCGCTCTTTAAACGCATGCAGGCCGGCCTTTTCGGAATAAAAGATCCGCGCGTTTTCGAAGTAGCGAAAATAGACGACGTTGTTGACGTGCTTAAAAGCGTCCATTTCGCCCCACGCAACGGGCACTTCAACAACCACGGGATAACCTTTCAGCAATTCCTCCACTTGTTGTGTCAAAGAATCATCCCCCAAAGATGTTATTTTAAACGCTTCGAGGCCCCTAGAGAACGTGCCATATATTCCAAATCATTGCTTTCCATGCATGCACATTTTCTCCATGCATGAAAATAACACTTTCTACGCTGACGGAAAGGATCGTTACCTAACTGTAGCAGTATTGCTCAAGCTATTCAATACCACTTTGTACGTAGGAATAAACGAGCAATAACGATTAAAAAAATTAATCGCTATGAAGGTGATACGTATGTGAAAGCGCAGGGACAACATTGGTGTTACACTAGCGTCACTGCGCCGGCTCCGAGCACGGCTTCGATTTCGTTCGTAAGCTGATCAGATGGGTTCACGCGAATATCACGGCCCACGGAAACGAGCGAGTCCTTGCGTGTCGGGTTCTGGAGCCGAAGATAGACGGGGAGATTACCTTTATAGCGAAGCAGGATGTCCTTTACCTTAAGAAGATCGTCCTGGGTCAGTCCGGTGGAGCTCAGTTTGATGTCCATTCGCGTTGCGCCTTTTTTCTTTACCTCGGCAAGAAGATGAATGCGTAAGGCCTTGATCTTATTTCCCTGTTCGCTCTTGTCGAGTTGTCCCGCTATGATCAAGGGGGTGTCGGTCAGGAGTAGGTGAGTCGCTGATGCGTACAGATCGGGAAAGACGATGGTTTCCACGGTACCTGTCAGGTCTTCAAGATTCAGGATGGCCATCTTGTCACCTTTTTTCGTTACCTTTTGCTTCAGTCCAGCAATGATACCGCAAATCGTTACCTCCTTGCCGTCGGGAATCGAGTCAAGGGTCTCCGTGGTTGCGGAGCCGTAGCGTTTCATATCTTCCTGAAAGGCGGCAAGGGGGTGGCCCGAAATATAGAAACCCATGCTTTCTTTCTCGAAGGCAAGGAGCTGGTTTTCCTTCCATTCCGGGATGTCCGGCAGGTCAAGATCTTTTTTGTCGTCCATTGAATCGAAAATGCTGAACTGGCCCACGGATTCCTGCTCCTGATGCTGGGCCGCTGCCTCCATCATCATATCGATGGCTTCCATCATTTGGGCGCGCCGCGCGCCGGTGAAGTCGAAGGCGCCGCACTTGATCAGGGCCTCGATCACACGCCGGTTCACCCTGCGCTGGTCCACCTTTTTGCAGAAATCGGCAAGCGAGAGGTAAGCGCCTGTCGATTCCCGAGACTCGATCATGGCCTCGATAGCCGAGATCCCGACGTTCTTGACAGCGGCAAGGCCGAAACGGATCGAGCCGATAGAACTTCCGTGCTCGATGTTTTCCCGGTCATGTGCTTCAACAACAGTGAAGTCCCAGCGACTTTCGTTCACATCGGGCGGCAGAATACTGATCCCCATCTGGCGCGCCTCATAGATATATTTCACCACTTTGTCTGTGTCCTGGACTTCGCTCGAAAGAAGAGCGGCCATGTATTCCACGGGAAAATGAGCTTTCAAGTAAGCGGTCTGGTAGGTGATGAGAGCATAGGCTGCGCTGTGTGACTTATTGAACCCGTATTCCGCGAATTTGGCCATCAGGTCGAAGATGATCTCGGCCTTCTTGAGGTCGATACCCTGTTTTTCCGCTCCCTTAAGGAACGGCACCTTTTCTTTTGCCATGACCTCGGGGTCTTTTTTCCCCATCGCGCGGCGGAGGAGATCTGCTCCGCCTAGTGAATAGCCTGCGAGGGTGCGGGCGATCTGCATTACCTGCTCCTGATACACGATAACCCCGTAGGTGTCCTTCAGGATCGGTTCGAGTTGGGGAAGTTCATAGGTTATTCTGGTGGAACCTTTTTTTCGTTTGATGAAATCATCGACCATGCCGCTACCGAGAGGACCGGGTCGGTACAAGGCCACAAGCGCGATTAGATCTTCAAAAACGTTCGGCTTCATTTTTATGACGATATCGCGCATGCCCGATGATTCAAGCTGGAAGATGCCTGCAGTCTCGCCGCGGCCGAGGAGTTCGAAGGTCTTGGCGTCGTCGAGCGGCAGGCGTGTGACCGCGAAGAGGTCCGCGTGCTCAAGCGGCGCCTTCTGCATTCTCTGGTTAATCAGGTTCTCTGCCTTGCGGATGACGGTGAGGTTCCGAAGACCGAGAAAGTCGAACTTCACAAGGCCGATCTTCTCTACACCTTTCATGTCGAACTGGGTAGTGACCTCATCCTTCGGCGTCTTGAAAAGCGGGAGGTATTCGGTGAGCGGCTGCTGGGAAATGACCACACCCGCGGCATGCTTCGACGCGTGGCGCACCTGGCCTTCAAGATGGAGGGCGATTTCCATGAGTTCGGCCATGCGCGGATCTTTTTGGGTGATTTCCTTGAGTTTCGGCTCCTGTTCCAGTGCCTCTTTCAGGGTGATATTGAGCTTGTTCGGGACGAGTTTGGCGAGCTTGTCGCACTCCGAGTAGGGGATGTCGAGCACCCTGCCCACGTCGCGGATCACGCCTTTTGCCATCATGGTACCATAGGTGATGATCTGGGTCACGTGGTCCTGACCATATTTTTCCGTGACGTATTTGAGCACTTCATCGCGCCTATCCTGGCAAAAGTCCACGTCGATATCAGGCATGCTGATGCGCTCGGGGTTCAGGAATCGTTCGAAGAGCAGGTTATAGGGGATGGGATCTAGATCCGTGATGCGGAGAGAATATGCCACCAGGCTGCCCGCAGCCGAGCCTCGTCCCGGTCCTACAGGGATACCGTGTTCTTTCGCATAGCGGATGAAGTCCGACACGATCAGGAAATAACCGGCGAACCCCATTTTGTCAATCATCTGTATTTCGAACTCAAGCCGTTCCTTGTATTTCCCCCGGTCGATGCTGCCAGCACCGCGAACCGCATCGATCTCCGCAAAACGCTCTTCGAGACCCTTGTGCGCCATTTCAGCCATGAACGATTCCCTGGTGTAATTGTCGGGAACCGGGAAGTTAGGGAGGTGATATTTGCCTAAGTCCAGCTCAAGGTTGCACCGTTCCGCGATTTTAATGGTGTTCGAGATTGCATCGGGTATGTAGGAAAAAGCCTTTTTCATCTCCTCCGGGGTTTTCATGTAGAAGGTCTCGGAAGAGAACCGCAGCCGGTTTGTGTCCTTTACGGTCTTACCGGTCTGTATGCAGAGGAGGGCGTCATGGGACTTGTGGTCCTCCCTGTCAAGGTAGTGGCAGTCGTTCGTGGCTACTACAGGAATGCCCGTGTCCTTGGTAAGCTTGACGAGCTCGCGGTTTACCTCTTCCTGTTCGGGAATCCCGTTGTCCTGAAGCTCAAGATAAAAGTTATCCTTACCGAGGAGCTGCTCGTATTCCAGCGCGACACGTTTCGCATCATCGTACCGCTTATGGATGAGCAGAGAGGGGATTTCTCCGCCTAGGCAAGCTGAAAGGCCGATGAGCCCTTCATGGTGCTCTTTGAGAAGCCCTTTGTCGATCCGCGGCTTGTAATAGAATCCTTCAAGGTAGGCGGCGGTCACGAGTTTGACAAGATTCTTGTAGCCTTGCTTGTTCCGCGCCAGAAGAATAAGGTGGTAGGAAGCTTCGTCGTTCCGGCCCGCGGGAGCGCTCTTGTCGAACCGCGAGCCCGGCGCAACATAGATTTCGCATCCTATGATGGGCTTGATCCCCGCCTTAGTCGCTTTCAAGTAGAAATCGAGCGCGGAAAAAAGATTGCCATGGTCGGTGACGGCAACCGCTGGCATTTTGAGGCTCATTGCCTTTGTGATGAGTTTGTCGAGGCCTATGGCACCGTCCAACAGACTGTATTCGGTGTGAAGGTGAAGGTGGACGAAATCGGCATGATGCATAGATTAGGACCTAATAATGATATTTATAGAACCACGGATGTACACAGATGAGAAGAGACGGATGAGGACACGGACAAATAGTGAATCTTTGATTATCTGTGATGGTAGTCTCCGTGTACTTTGTGTCTGTGGTGAAATGATGAAAAAAATGGAGGCGGCGATCGGATTTGAACCGATGAATGAAGGTTTTGCAGACCTCTGCCTTAGCCACTTGGCTACGCCGCCGGTCTTAAAGTTCGGAGTTATGAGCTGGGAGTTGGGAGTTGAAAGATGAGGAATAGAGTCTGGAGTCTCTGATGAGGATACTAACTCCAAACTCCAAACTCAGAACTCTGAACTGTTTAAACAATGGAGCGGGTGGCGGGATTCGAACCCGTGACCCCAACCTTGGCAAGGTTGTGCTCTACCAGCTGAGCTACACCCGCATAAACCTCAAATGCGCCCTTTCAAGCCTTGCAAATATATCAAAGTGATATATCCTTGTCAACAGAAAAGTATCGTCGTTTCTATTGACGCGCAAGCGAGACTGTGGTACTTTAATAATACTATCATGGAGTATTTAGGGAGGGACAGAAGAAATTTATGAATACGGTAAAAACAGTTGGTTTGATGACATTTCTTATGGTGTTGTTTGTTGCCATCGGCGGAGCACTCGGCGGCAGAAGCGGCATGGTCATGGCCATTCTGTTCGCTACGATAATGAACGTTGGGATGTATTGGTTCAGCGACAAGATCGTCCTGAGAATGTATAAGGCCCAGCCCGTAACTGAAACGGATGCTCCTGAAATTTACTCTATCGTGCGGACGCTGGTTCAGAAGGCGGGTTTGCCCATGCCCAAAATATATATTATCCCCGACGAAACCCCCAACGCGTTTGCAACCGGCAGGAACCCCGAGCATGCAGTCGTCGCCGTGACCCACGGTATTATGCGGATTCTGTCGCGCGAGGAATTGAGCGGTGTGATTGCCCACGAACTGGCACACATCAAACATCGTGACATGCTCACCGGCACGATCGTCGCGACCATCGCGGGAGCGATCAGTATGCTCGCGCAAATGGCGCAGTGGGCCATGATCTTCGGTGGAGGCAGCAGACGTAACGACGATGAAGGTGGCAGCCCGATCGTGGCACTGGCGATGATGATCGTAGCGCCCATTGCCGCTATGCTCGTGCAGATGGCCATTTCAAGAACGAGGGAGTATGATGCTGACAAGGGTGGCGCCATTATGTGCGGCAACCCCACTTGGTTGGCCAATGCGCTCCTGAAACTGGAGAAGGGATCTCAGATCATTCCCATGGAGGATGCAAAACCTGCCACGGCGCACATGTTTATCGTCAACCCGCTTCGGGGCGGAGGCATGATGAACCTATTCAGTACTCATCCGCCTATTGCCGAGCGTGTGAAACGGCTGAATGAAATGGCACGGGGCAGCAGATAGCGTAAAACAGCTGGTAAGGTAGTATTATAGTACTATAAATAAGCAAGGCTTAGGAGTATTTCCTAAGCCTTTTTTCTTATTTATAAAAGCCTGTCAAACGCGGCCATTTTTTTTTCGTAACAAAGTACAGTTATTTCATATAAAGCCAGGATTTTTTTAACCGTAAACGATGCTTAGTTTTTCCCGATTTTCTTCATCCATTTAGGATACCTCTTCTTGGCGAATTCCAAGGGTACTGTGCCATAAATCATGATCCGGAACGTTCCGGTGTTCGCCAGCGTCCCGAGATAAGCATGGGCTGGAACAGCTATCACAAAGAGCACAAAAGCTAGATTGTGCACCAGGTGGGAGGCAAGCGTGAGAGAACGATTGTCCTGCCCCAGCCAGATGGAGAAGCCTGATGCGGATATCGCGATGCCTGCAAGCAGGATCACCAAGTAGTAGAATTTCTGTCCCGTGTTGAATTTCCCCATTGGAGGGGCAACCGTATGTTTTTTGGACAGATATCCTCCGCCCATCTTGATCCAAGCCCAGTCATCCGCATCGTATGTCAGCGCTTCATGGAGATAATTGAATAGGGTGGCGAAGAGGGAAACAGTGAACACCACGCCGACCCAGTTATGAACGATCTTCATAGTCATATTACTTCCGAAAAGGGCATAGATCTGTTCAATTTTGAAAAGAAAGCCGTAGCCAGTGATGATCAGGAGGATGCAACTCCCCGCCAGGATCCAGTGATTGATGATCTCTTCAACCGATGCTTTTCTCACCATTTCACTCATGATTTTTTCACCTCCTCGTCAGCGTCCTTGTGCGGTCCGACGGTGACATAGTGCAGCAGGGCGCCGGCAACGACGCCGCCGAGTCCGATCACGGCCAGCGGCTTCAGCACCGTATTCCAGAAGATGACGCTTTCCGGGATTGCGGGATTTTCATTCATGCCATAGATTTTTGGAGCGTCCTTGAAGGCGTAAAGAGTTCCAAGTCCGGTCAGATCCGCTTCGCCGTATACTTTAGCGTATCCAGCTTTTTTAGCCGTGTCGATCAATGCATCGCGGTCTCCGAACCTGATCGCGCCGGTCGGGCAGGTTTTAGAGCAGGCGGGGGAGAGTCCATCGGCGATACGGTCAAAGCAGAGATGGCATTTTGATATCTTTCCCTGCGCATCATATCTCGGGACGTCAAAGGGGCAGCCGGCCACACACAATTTGCAGCCGATGCATTTATCCTTGTCATAGGCCACCGCGCCTTCCTCCGTACGGTAGATCGCGCCGGGAGCAGGACAGATCTTCATGCAGCCCGCGTCCCCGCAGTGCATGCATCTTCGGCTTACGAACAGCCACCGCACCGCATTGGTATCCGAAGGGACCTCTCTATAGCGAATGATATTGAATGCCGAGGGTGTCAAATCCGGAGGATTTTGCATGGTACCGTAGTTCTTCGTCCTCTGGCCAGGCAGCTGGTTCCAGTTTTTGCACGCCGTCTGGCAGCCCCGACACCCGATGCAGAGCTCCGGCGATATGAGCAATGCTTTTCTGTTTTCTGTAATTGCCGACATGATTTCCCCCTATGCCTTAACCACATTGACCATAAAGGCCTTGGATTCCGGTATCATGGTATTGGCGTCCCCGATGGTTGGGGTGAGCAGGTTTGCGCTGTCTCCGCCGCTGCCGTCTTCGGGATATTGCCAGCCAAAGTGCCACGGAATGCCGACCTGATGTACAGTGGAACCGGCAATTTTGAATGGTTTGAACCGGTTCGTCACGACAGCAACGGCCCACACTTGTCCACGTCCCGACTTGACGATGACTTTTTCCCCGTTCTTTATGCCTTTTTCCTTGGCCAGTTCCTCGCTCATTTCGACGAACATCTGGGGCTGTAATTCGAGTTGCCAGGGCTCATGCCTCGTCATAACCCCGGTCTGCCAGTGTTCCGACACGCGATAGGTGGTAGCCACAAAGGGATACTGCACGTTGCAGGAGAAGTAGGCATCCTCCTTTTCTCCAAAGAGCTTGATGGTCGGGTTTATCCGCTGTTTTGACATCAGGTTCTCTTCAAGCGGACATTCGAGCGCTTCATAGTGCTCGGGGAATGGACCGTCAGCCAGTCCCGGACCGAAGATAGCTCCAACACCGCTAGCGAGCATGATAAAAGGGTATTTGCCTTTTTCCGTTGCCATGGGCGGTGCAGGGCCATCAGGCACATCGCCGACCCAAGTCCCGGGTTTTTTCGACACCGGATCTTCCTTGACTGGGTCCCATTTGATGACCGCGCGCTTCGAATCCCATGGTTTACCTTGAGGATCCACTGAGGCGCGGTTGTAAATGATGCGCCTGTTCACCGGCCATGCCCAGGACCATTCCGGATACATGCCAAGACCGGTAGGGTCGTTTTTCCCCCGTCGGGCCATCATGTTAATGATCTTGCCTTCCTTCTGTGTATAGCTCTGGGAATAGATCCAATTGCCGCAGGAGGTCGTTCCGTCGTTCTGTAGTTGAACAAAGGTCGCGCAAAGGTCGCCCTTCTTACCGAGGAGCTTCGGAGGCGTCGCGGTCTTGTCGTAAACATCTTCCAGATAATAGCCATTGATCTCTTTGGCCACGTTGTGGATATTGACTTCCTTGACTTTGCCGTCAGGACCTTTTTCGCCGTAGTTCCAGGTAAGGTTCAGGATGGGAGCCGGGAATTTGCCGCCTTCTTTCTGATAAAGCTTCTTTACCCGGAAGTAAAGTTCGTTCATGATGGCTGAATCAGGCTTGGATTGTTCAATTGGTGCAATGGCCTTGTACCGCCATTGTGCCCACCGGCCCGAGTTCGAGATGCTGCCTTCTTTTTCCACGGATGAAGCAGCCGGAAGAAGGAATACCTCGGTCTGTATGTCCTTGGGATTCATTCCCGGACCTCTCCAGAATGAGCCGGTTTCATTATCGAAAAGGTTGACGTTCACCATCCATTTCAGCTTGGCGAGCGCGCTTCTGGTCTTGTTTGAATTCGCTCCCGAGCATGCGGGATTCTGGCCCCAGGCGAAGAAACCTTCGAATTTTTCCTTGAGCATTTGGTCGAAGAGCATAAGCCACGAGGCATTCATGCCCTCGTCAAGCTTCGGAAGCCAGGAATAGCCGAAGTCGTTCTCCTTCTGTGCCGCGTGACCGTATATCGCCTTCAGGTAGCTGGTGATGTATTTCCCGCGGTTCGACCACCAGTTCACGCTTTTCGGGTCTTTGGTCTTGGGGGTGTATGTTTCGATGTAGGATTTCAGATCGGCAATCGGACCCGTCGGTGTCGGGAGATAACCTGTGAGCGTATTGAACAGGAGGCCGTGATCGGTCGAGCCCTGAACATTGCTTTCACCGCGCAGTGCGTTGATGCCTCCGCCCGCCATGCCAACGTTCCCGAGCAGCAGCTGAATGATTGACATGGCCCGGATGTTCTGCGTCCCGATCGTATGCTGCGTCCATCCCATGGCGTACAGTTCGGTCCCAACCCGGTTCGGTTTACCGGTGGAAGCATAAAGTTTATAGACTTCAAGAAGTTTTTCCTTGGGCGTGCCGGTGATATTCGAGACCTTGTCGATGGTATATCGCGAGTAATGCTTCTTCAGGAGCTGGTGCACGCAATGGGGGTCCTGGAGCGTGGGGTCTTTCTTGGGAACGCCATTTTCATCCATCTGGAAAGACCAGGTTTTTTTGTCGTACTTCCTCGTTTTATCATCATAGCCCGAGAACAAACCGCCCAGGTCGCCGGGACCCTTGAAATCGGCGTTGATAAGGAACGGGGCATTGGTGTACTTGACGACGTATTCTTTGAAATAAAGGTTATTTTCAAGAATGTACTTGATCATGCCGCCGAGAAAGGCGATGTCCGTGCCGGAGCGCATCGGCGCGTAGAGGTTCGCTTTTGCTGCGGTCTGCGTGAAACGGGGATCGACTACGATCAGCTTTCCACCCTGTTCTTGCGCCTTCATGATCCATTTCATGGAAATGGGGTGGTTTGAGGCGGGATTGCTACCCATTACAAGTATGACATCGGCATTGCGAATATCAATCCAGTGATTCGTCATTGCACCGCGTCCGAACGACTCTCCCAGAGCCGCTACTGTTGCGGAGTGTCAGATGCGCGCCTGGTGTTCTATGTATACTAGGCCCCAGGACCTCAGCATCTTCTGGAGCATGTAGCATTCTTCGTTGTCCAGGGCCGCGCTTCCCACGTGGGCAATGGCATCGGTCCTGTTTACGACGAAGTCTTTCTCGATCCCTTTTTCCGTGCCGTCAGCTACTTTTTCCTTTACCTTCGATTTCGAGGTTGTTTTGAAGCTCCGGTCGCGGGTGTCCTTCACTTTTTTCGCGATTTCGTCTAAGGCCCAGTCCCACTCCACATCTTTCCATTCCGTTGCGCCTGATGCCCGGTATTTCGGTTTGACAAGCCTTTGTGGATTATTAATGACCTCGAACAGCGATGCGCCTTTGGAGCAAAGCGTTCCCTCATTAATCGGGTGATCGGGATCGCCCTCGGTGTTCACGACATTTCCATCCTTGGTGTGGATGATAATTCCGCACCCGACCGAGCAGTAAGGACAGATGGTTTTTGTTTCTTTGGCGTCTTTGATTCTGAGCTCCTGCGCGGCGGCCTCTGCCGGATCGACACGGACTCCGAGTGAGCCGAGCAGAACGGAACTGCCTGAGAGCTTCATAAACTCGCGTCTCGATACCCCCATATGCCTTCCTCCTCGTATACCGATTTTGGCTGTCTGTTAGGATCGATGAAAGGAATATAATGCTGGGAAGCTCAATGAACCGTTGATCAACTGGAATTGAGATAAGTTACTATGAAATCACGGAGATCAGGGACAATCACAAGCACAATCATAAAATTATCCATGAATTCATTTGCGTTTACTATAGCAAAAAAAAACGATAATGTCGAGATTGATCATAATAGTTTGATTTCTTCCACGTATTTCTTTTATGACCTATCGATAGAATCAAGCCTTTGCTTTTGACAACTGGGCCGTCATCTGCTATTCTTTGCAATATCAATAATATCGACTGCTTTAATTCCATTTTCTTTCCAGTCAAAAAACGTTATAATGAATTTAATATAAAACTCTTGTTATGAAAGGAGGCTTCCCTCGTGCGCTATCGATATATCGCTTATAAATATTCTCGACGTGGACGCCCTGAAGCAGTTACGCAGAATATCTGGGAGTCATTCAGCACTTGGCCTCTTCAGTCTATGATTGTATGGAGACCACCAACAGACATTTATGAAACACCCGATGAAATCATTGTCGTAGTCGAACTGGCAGGAGTGGCCGAGGACGACATGTCGGTAACGCTGTTCAGCGATCTCCTCGTAGTAGAGGGTGCAAGGGAACAGCCGGAATTGGCAAAAATGAATGCTTGCCATCAGCTAGGGATCAAATATGGCGAATTCAGAGCTGAGATTGCATTGCATGCTCCTGTTAATCACGAGCAGGTCACGGCAGAGTACAAGAACGGCCTGCTGATTATAACCCTCCGTAAAATATGAGAGGTAATGAATTACTTTGAAAATACGTGCTACATTATTGAAGTATTTAAAAAAACAAAAGAGGAGTAAACCTATGGATATACCGCAAGACAGCAACCAAGACAAAATACCATCAGTGCCCGCGGAACTCCCTTTGTTGCCGCTTAAAGATACTGTTGTATACCCCCTCACAGTGTATCCGCTTGTGATCGGCAAAGAAAAGTCGATCAAACTTATCAACGACGTGACCGTGGGAGATAAAATTCTGGCATTGACGGCGCAGCGGAAAATAGATATCGAAGTTTCCGGAATGGAAGACATCTACCCGGTGGGGACCATGGCGCGAATCCTCCAGATGATCAAAGTGCCTGACGGCACGCTCCGGGTTCTTGTTCAGGGAATCGAGCGGATAAAAATAGCGGAGTTCATCCAGGCTGAGCCCTACATAAAAGCACGTGTCTCAGCACAGCCGGACAAATCGGAGAAATCAGTCGAGCTTGATGCGCTTATGCGCGGGATATCCGAAATGTTTCAGAAAATGGTATCGCTGACACCGAACATGCCTGAAGAGCTTTCCTCGGCTGCGGTAAATATCGACGATCCGCGGCAGCTTGCTTATCTCATTGCCACGAACATCCGGATTGACCTTCCGCAGCGACAGGAGATACTCGAGTCCGACCTGGTTTTCGACAAGCTTAACAAACTTATGCAATACCTGAATCGCGAAGTCGAGGTCCTCGAACTGGGAAGAAAAATTCAGGGACAGGCTAGGGACCAAATGCAGAAAGCAGAACGAGAATATCTGCTCCGGCAGCAGCTTTCAGCCATCCGCAAGGAACTCGGTGAGGAGACTGATGAAGGCTCGGAGATTAAAAATCTGCGCGACAAGATTGATTTGGCTAAGCTGCCTCCTGAAGCGGATAAAGAGTCCAGGCGCGAGTTGGGACGCATGGAAAAGCTTTCTTCATCATCCCCCGAGTATTCGGTCATCCGCACCTATCTTGAATGGATGACGAACCTTCCGTGGAACAAGACTTCGGCCACAGTCATCGATATTGCAAAGGCCAAGGTTACCCTGGATGAAGACCACTATGATCTCGAGAAAGTGAAAAACCGCATTCTGGAATACCTTTCCGTCAAGAAACTGGGTGAAGAACGAGGCCCCCAGGATGGAATGAAGACGCGGGAGCCGATTCTCTGTTTCGTCGGACCTCCGGGCGTGGGGAAAACCTCGCTGGGTCAGTCCATCGCCCGCGCTCTGGGCAGGAAATTTATGCGTCAGTCCTTTGGCGGGTTGCATGATGAAGCCGAGATCCGCGGCCACCGTCGCACCTATATCGGTTCCATGCCTGGCCGTATCATCCAGGCCCTCAAACGGGTAGAAACGAGGGACCCAGTTATCATGTTCGATGAAGTAGACAAAATTGGCTCAGACTGGCGGGGCTATTCGTCATCAGCCCTCCTGGAGGTGCTCGACCCGGAACAGAACAAGGACTTTCGCGACAACTATCTCGATGTACCTTTTGATCTTTCGAAGGTCATGTTCATTACGACGGCCAATCAGCTTGAAACGATTCCACCGCCGTTGCTCGATCGAATGGAATTGATCACGCTGCCTGGATATACGGAGCAAGAAAAACTGCACATAGCGGAGAAATATCTCATCCCGAAGGAGATCAAGGCTAATGCGCTCAAGCTTGAGGAAGTCGCATTTCAGGAAGATGCGCTCAGGGGGATAATCAAGGACTACACGCGCGAGGCCGGGGTGAGGAACCTTGAGCGTGAAATCGCGAATGTCTGCCGCAAGGTGGCCAAGGCTGTGGCTGAAGGAAAACCGACGCCGATAACGATCAAGGGGGAGGAACTTCACGACTACCTTGGCAAGCCAAGGTTTTTTGCGGAAACGGCAATCATGATCGATTGGCCGGGTGTGGTCACCGGACTTGCCTGGACACCAAGCGGAGGGGACATCCTCTTTGTGGAAGCGACGCAGATGCCCGGGAACAAGCAGCTGACGCTTACCGGGCAGCTCGGCGATGTTATGAAGGAATCAGCCCAAGCTGCGTTGTCCTATGTCCGTTCGCAAGCCGAGACATTCGGAATCAAAAAGGATTTTTTTGAGAAATCCGATATCCACATCCACGTGCCGGCGGGAGCAATTCCAAAGGACGGCCCCTCCGCGGGTGTTACGATGACCACCGCGATCGTGTCCATGCTCACCGGCAAGCTGGTGAAGCATGACCTGGCCATGACGGGTGAGATCACACTGCGCGGCAAGGTCATGCCAATTGGTGGGGTGAAAGAGAAAGTGCTGGCCGCTAAACGAGCGGGGATCAAGACGGTCATTCTACCGGAAAAAAACAAGAACGATCTCGAGGACGTACCCGAGGATTTGCGGAAAGAAATGAATTTTATCTTCGTGGACACCATTGATCAGGTCATTAACAACGCGTTGATATAACTCAACATTCTTCGCTAGAAACAGGCATCATCCAGGACTCGGCACTCAAAATGGTTACTCATGAATGAAGCTTCTCAAACAGGAAATGCAAAAAGGCTTCCGCCTTGGCTCAAAATACGACTTACGACGAGCGAGCGTCTCAAGGAAGTGCGAAGCCTGATCAGAATGAACAAACTGCACACGGTTTGCACGAGCGCGGCCTGTCCGAACCAGACAGAATGCTGGAATGCCGGCACAGCGACATTTCTGATCCTCGGAAACAGCTGCACGCGCTCATGCGGGTTCTGCAACGTTCCAAAAGGGACACCGCAAATCATTGAAGCGGATGAACCGGCCCGCGTCGCAAGCGCTGTGGAAGCGCTGAAGCTCACCTACGCTGTAATTACCTCGGTCTCGAGGGATGATCTGCCCGACGGTGGATCCGCACTATTTGCGGAGACCATAAGAGCGATTCGCAAGCGGATACCATTATGCCGTGTGGAAGTATTGATCCCCGATTTTCGGGGTTCTGAATCCGCTCTCCATACGGTGCTCGAAGCATATCCCAATGTTCTGAATCACAACATAGAAACTGTGCCGTCCCTTTATAAATATGTCCGACCGCAGGCGGATTATGACAGGTCAATTGAACTGCTATCGCGAGCACATGCGTTTGGCGCTGTAACAAAAACAGGGATGATGCTTGGTTTAGGGGAAGAGAGGAAGGAAATTTTGTCGGTTTTGCAAGACTTGCGGAAAGCAGGCTGTTCCCTCCTGACAATCGGTCAATATCTTCGACCGGGTAAAAACTCTCTGCCGGTTGAGCGGTATTACCATCCTGATGAATTCCTTGAACTTCGTGATCAGGCCATAGCGATGGGGTTCAGACATGTAGTGGCAGGCCCACTGGTAAGAAGCTCCTATCATGCGGGGAAGCATATGACTGAATCAGAGCCGGTATTGTGATGTGTTTTGTATTTTCTGAAAAAAACCAATAAAAACAAGGAACACCGCGAGATGAATATTACGGTCATTGTCCCGACTTATAACCGCCCGCAGGCTCTAAGGCTATGTCTCCTGAGTCTTGCTGATCAAAGCATGCTGCCGGATGAAGTTATGATTGCCGACGACGGCAGCGGCAGGGAGACCCGTGAAACGGTGTTTGAAATGAAGATGGCTCTTCGGGATTTATTTCCTGTCAAACACGTCTGGCAGGATGATATTGGTTTCAGAAAACCTAAGATATTGAACGAAACGGTGCGTCAGTCGAGCGGTGATTATCTTATTTTTGTCGATGGAGACTGTATGACGCACAAGCATTTCGTGCGGTCTCACGTGGAATGCAGCAGTCCTGATGCGATTCTCAGTGGCAAGCGGGTTGAAATAGGGAAGGCATTGACGGAAAGGCTGCTTGCACGTAAAAGGATTCTCAATACACTCTCCCCGAGGATTATCTGGGATGCAGCCAAGGGTGGTTCACGCAAGGTTGAAGAGGCGCTGATGATTAAAAATTTTATTCTTCGACACCTTTCGCATCGCGACAGAATAACCGACGACGGTGTCTGGGGGTGCAATTTTAGCCTGCATAAGGACCTATTCGTTGCGATTAACGGCTGTGACGAAGATTTTTCTGACGGATCACTCGAGGATAACGACCTGGGTATCAGGGTTTTGAACCAGGGGAAAAAAATACGGTCAGTCCGGGGACTGGCTATTGTATTTCATTTATGGCATCCGGCATCGTGGAGTTTCCAGAGCGATAAATATCAAAACAGTCTCAAAATCATCAAAAAAAGAATTGAAAACAAGGAAACTTTCTGCAAAAATGGGATCAGACCTCTATAGCCGCCAACAAGTAGAATGAATATATATCTTACTCGTGACTCGCTCATTTTCTGGAAGCATAAGTTTGCCGATGGTTCGTCGGATAATAATATTTATCGCCATATCAATCAGCAGTTATTATTCTGTTGTACGATCAACTTGACGATTGGAAGCATAAGGCTGCCGCAGCGGCAAACTTATGGTTCCAATCACAGAGAGAGAAAATAGGCGGAAAAGTCAGCTGTATTTTACATTTGACATAATATACATTATCAGACATATTGTTATGGTAAAGTATTGGATTAATATGTGTATGTAACATATTAATAAAATGAATTTATTATAATTATTTATAATATTTTGCTCAATTCAGAACTTTATACTTAAAAGGCCAATAACTCTATCAGAATTATCGTATCCTGCAACATTTTTTCGCAAAATTTGTGTGCCCAGGGTTACGTTTACTCGCTCATTCACCACTCTTAAGCCATAGGTCATCGCTGAATAATCACCGCCTTCGAAAGTGATTATGTCCTGCCCATGGACTATGTTATATTCAAGAAACATTTGCAGGTTCCGATATTTACTGATCGGGAAAAGCAAACCCGCATTTACAATCTCATAAATATCACGCAACCTTTTTTCTGTCAGATCAGTGCCTTCCAGCTGAATGTCACCATAGATGCCGAGGATATGTTCTTTCCAGGATATCTCAGAACCGGCCGATATCCCAGCTCGCATACCCCAATGAGAAGCGTCATTAATCCTCATATCACTGTTCGTTTCAATAGGTACGATGCCCGTCAAAATCAGTGAGATTGCGGGCTTCGGAGATCCTTCTTCTTGATCAAGGAAGTTCCACTTGTATGTCAATTGAATGTTTCCTGCTGTCCTTTCGGTGGGTGTCGTGACCGTAGGGCCTTCCTTGAGATAAAAATAAGAACACCGTAGAGCAATTTCCGAGTGCGGCGAGAATCCCGCAGTCACGGTCAACGGGTATTCGGTCAGCGTATAATCCGGCATAACACTGTTTTCTGACAGGACTGCGGCCCCTATTTCAACCACGCCGGGCGACAGAGTATAGGGCATCGTTGTAAATAGAAGACCAGTGAGTCCCAATGAGTTTACTGGCCGGTTCACCATGTCTATGTCTTCGGCGGCGAACAATGCAGAAACAGGTGATAAAGTGCCTATTATTATAAGGAGAAAAAATAGGTATTTTTTCATATCACGAATAAAATATCGAACTATTGCTATTTTCGACCGATTTTCGATTCAGTACCGGCGAAGAGCCGCTTAATATTCTCACGATGACGGTAATACATCATTCCAAAGATAAAGAGGGATAACACAGCCAGGGGTTTTCGTGCGCCAAATGACGTCGAGAAAGTGATGAGGGGATAACATGCAAACGCTATCAGGGCTGCAAGTGAAGAATATTTCCAGAAAAAGGCCGCGAGAAGCCAGATTATAAGGCAGGCCAATCCGATCAAGGGTGCAACGGCAAGCATCACCCCGAAACTCGATGCAACGCCTTTCCCACCTTTAAATTTCAGATAAACCGGAAAGACATGGCCCAGGACCGCTGCGGCGCCCGCGAGCGCCGTTGTTACGTCAGCGTTGAACAGGGATTGCACGATCAAAACCGGGAGGTAACCTTTCAGACCATCGGCTAGCAGTGTGAAAATCGCAGCTTTCTTTCCTGAAGCGCGCAGAACATTCGTTGCACCGATATTACCGCTGCCGATTGTCCGTACATCGATGCCGGAAAAATACCTCGTGAAAATGAGACCGAACGGTACGGCACCTATAAGATAAGAAGCCGCTACAGACAGTAACTGTTCAGGGAAGATCGTCATTTCGTCAACTTAGTTGTTTCCAGTATGTTTTGAAATACCTGACAGCTGAATAGACCGCCAGAATCATGGCAACCCAGAGCGCGACGGATCCCAGAACCCTGAGCCACGCCTTGGTCATATAATAGTCGAGAAGCAATGACAGGACAGCGGTGATCTGCGCACCAACCTTGTATTTACCCACGGTTTCAGCGGGGATGATGATATTCTCGCTCGATGCGATGGCGCGAAGTCCGGTAACAGCAAATTCCCTGCCGATAATCACGATCGCAATCCAGGAGTGCACAATATCGGACCGTATTTCCACCAGGATAACCAAGGCTGACATGATCAGGATTTTATCGGCGATGGGGTCGAGCAGCTTGCCCGCCTTGGTCACCTGTCCCCATTTCCGAGCGAGGTATCCATCGAGCCAATCAGTAGCAGAAGCAAGAGAAAACACGATGCCCGCGGCTAGCGCGCGATGGGGGCTCGGTTCAAGCATGAGAATAATGAACACCGGCACCGATAAAATCCGGCTGAGGGAGAGCATATTAGGAATGTTGAAAATCTTCACGGTTGTCTCCTCCACCGTCTGTGCATCCAGACCCATTCCTCCGGCGTATTTAATATACAGTCCCCTATTTTATTTGTCAGCATGGCGGTGTTTTCGACGATGTCCTGTTCCCTGTTCCCGGTCAAAATGAGATCCAAAGGCCCCTCGATAGTAAACGTATGCCGGTCATTCCTGATGCGCTTGATATAACCAAAGAGCACCGGTGCATTGAACTTGATGGCCATGGAGGCCGCTGCGGTCGGTGTCCAGGCAGGCCTGCCCAGGAAATCGACAAATGTGCCCTCGACATCAGTGTCTTGGTCGATCAGGATTGCCAGCGCGCGGTTTTCCTTGAACACCCGAATCAATTCCTTGGCTGCACCGGGTTGGCTTCGCAGAATAGTCCTGACCCCAAGCTTTTCTCGGAGACTGACTATCATGTCATTAACCTGTTTCGGTTCTATGGGAGCTGCGATCACGCTGAGTGGATATTTTGACGCAACGGCGTAGGCCGCTAGTTCCCAGTTGCCAATATGTCCGGTAACGTAAACTACTCCCCGTCCTCGGTCAAACGCTTTATTAACATTATCAAGTCCCTCGATATCAACGACATGCGATGCGCGCACGGGGGACATCATCATGATTTCGAGGAGCGACTTGCCAAGGTTAATGAAACTACTTCTTGCCGTTTTTGCTATCCAGGACCGGTCTTTATCTCCGAATACTTGTGAAAGGTGTGCAAGTGCCCTGCTCCTTTCCCGGGGAAGCAGGTAAAACGCCAGAAAACCGACCATCCCGCCTGCTACGACACCAACACGGTATGGGACGAGACGGGCGAAAAGCTGAATGAGCCTAGCCAGCCATATTATGGAGGTCTGGGAAATGCTTTTTCTCGTCTGACGGATCCAGTGGTTCATGTGGTGGGTTTGTCACGGTTTTTCAAGATGAGATTGATGAACTCCCGCACCGCCCCCCGTCCCCCTTCAGCTCTGGTAATCAGATCAACGTAGGGTTTGACCGCAGGATCGGCATCCGCGACGGCCACGGCAAATCCGGCGCGTTTGAAAATATCCAGATCGACGACATCGTCGCCCACGTAGGCAACCTCGTCATCCTGCACTCCATATTTTTTTATAAGAGACTCATAGACGGCGATCTTTTCAATGTATCCCTGGTGTACTTCTTGGATGCCGAGTTCACGTGCTCGAATACTAACAACCTCCGATTTCCTCCCGGTGATGATACCTATGATGAGTCCGGCGCGCTGGGCCAGTTTGATTCCATGGCCGTCTCGAACATGAAAAGCCTTAAGCTCATTCCCCTGGTTGTCCAGGAAGATCCTGCCATCTGTCAGAACTCCGTCGACGTCTAGCAGAAGGAGTTTTATCTTTTTCGATTTTGATAGGAGGTTCGTTCTCGTTTTGCGCATGATAATATGAACTCCGAATTTGAAACGGGGAACTCTAAACTTATTTCTTAAACCACGCCTGATTTCAACAGATCGTGGAGATGAATTACTCCCTCAGGTTTCCAGGATGTATCGGCGACGATAAGGCAGGTGATGGAGTTTTTTTCCATAATGGAGACTGCTTCTGCTGCAAGGGAGTCCTTGTTGGCGATCTTTGGATTCCTGGTCATAATATCTTCTGCTTTCTTGGCGAGGAGATTTTCGCCTGCTTTTTCCGTTTTTTCCATCCAGCGCCTGAGGTCGCCGTCGGAGATCACACCGATCAGCTTTCCTTCGGTATTGACAACGGCAGTGACACCCATTTTTTTCGATGATATTTCATAAATCGCATCTTTGATCAACGTCGTTGCCGATACAACAGGAACAGCATCACCCACATGCATCAGATCTCTGACGCGGAGCAACAATTTTTTGCCGAGTGCTCCACCGGGATGAAAACAGGCGAAATCCTCCTCCCTGAATCCCCGCTTGTCCAAGAGCGCGACAGCCAAGGCGTCCCCCATGGCTAGCTGCGCAGTCGTGCTTGCCGTCGGTGCTAGGCCGAGCGGGCATGCTTCCTCTTTCACCCCGACGTTGATGACTACGTCGCTGTTTTTGGCTAGTGTTGAATCGGAATTTCCGGTCAAAGCGATAATTTTTATATCGAGCCGCTTAAGCGAAGGAAGCATCCTCGACAGTTCCTCAGTCTCTCCACTGTTCGAAAGGGCGATGACGGCGTCTCCTCGCGTGACCATGCCGAGGTCGCCGTGAATGCCTTCTGCTGGATGAAGGAAGAGGGCCGGCGTACCCGTTGACGCGAGTGTCGCAGCGATCTTTTTCCCGATAAGTCCTGACTTGCCCATGCCGGTCACGACTACCCGCCCTTCGCATTCCAGAATTATCTGTACAGCCTGTTCGAAACGCTCATCAATGCGTTCGATAAGCGCCGCGACCGCCTCTGATTCTATTCTGAGAACTTTTTTTGCCTGATTTATCATTGTCGTATAATCCGATCTATTTTGATGACCTGCTTCAACAACCCCGACAATTCGTCAAGGCTCAGCATGTTGGGCCCATCGCACAACGCTTTGTCCGGGCACGCATGAATTTCCATGAACAGTGCGTCGATGCCGACTGCAACAGCAGCGCGCGTCAGATGCGGAATGAACTTGCGGTCGCCCGACGATGCAGTTCCGCCGGCGCCGGGGAGTTGAACGGAATGAGTTGCATCAAAGACCACAGGATAGCCGAATTCCCGCATGATCGGCAAGGATCGCATGTCTGCAACTAGATTGTTATAACCGAAGGACACTCCTCGCTCGGTGATGATAATTTTGTCGTTTCCCGTGGAAGCCGCCTTCTCTGCCGCATTTTTGATGTCCCATGGGGCGAGGAATTGCCCCTTCTTGATATTCACCACCCTGCCGGTTTTGGCCACGTCTAGGATGAAATCGGTCTGTCTGCACAAGAATGCCGGGATCTGCAAAACATCGAGCACTTCCGCAGCCGGTCCTATGTCCTCAAAACGATGCACATCGGAAAGAACAGGAAGGTCTAATTCACGACCGACGCGGCTGAGAATCTTAAGACCTTGTCGCAGACCCGGCCCCCGAAAGGACTTCAAGGAACTCCTATTTGCCTTGTCATAAGAGGATTTGAAAATAAGCGGCATGGAGAGTTCGGCGGTTATTGTCTTGAGACGGGCCGCGGTTTCAAGCGTCGTCTGCTCCGATTCGATGACGCAGGGGCCCGCGATGAGAACAAGAGGGTTGTTCCCGCCTATTTTGATTCCGCGAATGTTGATTTCCCTAGTCACGGCTATTTCCCCTGTTCCCCGTGTCTCAGTGCGGCTGCGATGAAAGACGTGAAAAGAGGGTGAGGCTTGCGTGGATTCGATTTAAACTCCGGATGAAACTGGCACCCAAGGAACCAAGGATGGTCTTTGAGTTCAACAATTTCGACCAGTGTTCCGTCGGGAGAGACCCCGCTGATTACGAGGCCTGCATTTTTCAACGACTCAAGGTATTTATTGTTGAATTCATAACGGTGGCGGTGGCGCTCCGATATCTCCTCTTTTCCGTAAGCTTGATGGGCGAGCGTGCCCTTATCAATTTTGCACGGATAAGCGCCCAACCGCATACTCCCACCTTTGTTGCTCGAAATGTCCCTTTTCTGGATGGTCTTGTTTCGATAGTCGTACCACTGCTCAATGAGATAGATGACGGGATGGGGAGTCTGCTGGTCGAATTCAGAGCTGTTCGCCTTCTGGAGATGGGCCAGGTTTCTCGCTGCCTCGATCACGGCACATTGCATGCCCAGGCATATTCCGAAATACGGGAATTTGTTTTCGCGGGAAAACTTTACTGTGGCTATCTTTCCTTCGACACCGCGGATACCGAATCCCCCGGGGACCAGAATCCCGTCCATCCCCTCGAGCATCTCCGCTGCACCCTTGACTTCGATGTCCTCGGAGTCCACCCAGCAGATGTTAACCCTAGCATCGTTTGCGATGCCGCCGTGCGTAAGCGCCTCGCACAAGCTTTTATAAGCTTCCTTGAGGTCTATATATTTCCCGACCAGCGCGATGGTGACATCCCGGGATGGATGCTTGATGCGATGAATAATCGTTTCCCAGGGTTTCAGGTTATTAGCGGACACTTTAAGATCAAGAGCTTCAACAATGCGGTCATCGATCCCCTCTTCATGGAGACGGATCGGTACTTCATAAATTGTTTCCACATCCTGGGCGGTTATGACACAATTCTCCTCCACATTGCAGAACAGCGCGATTTTCCGTTTCATCTCCTTCGGTATGATGCGGTCGCTTCTGCAAACGAGAATGTTCGGCTGGATTCCTATGGACAGGAGTTCTTTGACACTGTGCTGCGTGGGTTTGGTTTTCAACTCGTCCGCCGCCTTGATGTAAGGTACAAGGGTGAGATGGACATAGAGGACATTTTGTCTGCCGATGCTGTATCTCAACTGCCGGATGGCTTCCAGAAAGGGTAGACTTTCAATATCGCCGATAGTTCCACCGATTTCGACGATAACGACATCTTCATCGTTTGCAAGGTCGGTGATCGCGCGTTTTATCTCGTCGGTTATATGGGGCACGACCTGCACGGTGCCGCCTAGGTAATCACCACGTCGTTCCTTGGTGATGACATTGTAGTATATTCTACCGGAGGTGAAATTGTTTTTCTGACCAGTGGTGACGTTTGTATATCGTTCATAATGGCCCAGATCGAGATCGGTTTCAGCGCCGTCATCGGTAACGTATACCTCGCCGTGTTGAAAAGGGCTCATAGTCCCCGGGTCAACATTGATGTAGGGGTCGAGTTTCAGAAAAGTGACCTTCAAACCCCTGCTTTCGAGGAGCGCACCGATCGATGCGGCTGCAAGCCCTTTACCCAGCGACGAAACCACGCCGCCTGTGACAAAAATGTATTTTGTTTCCTTTTCTCTTTTTTCCATGCCCGCTCTCAACCTTCTTTCAGTCGTTGCAGTATTTTACTCAAATCGTCAGGGATGTCAACACCAAAGGATTCATGCTCAGTTGTTGTTACCTTGATCCTGCTGCCGTGTTCAAGTACACGAAGTTGCTCAAGCTTTTCCGCGGCCTCAAGCGTTGTTTGCCGCATTCCCGAATAACCCAGCAGAAAGTCCCGGCGGTAGACATACAAGCCGATATGCTTATACATGGTACCGTCAAGCGACAGATCGGAAAAGGACTTTTTCCCTGCCCAGCCGTCCCGATTCCACGGGATGGGAGCACGGGAAAAATAGAGTGCAAAGCCGTTTCTGTCGAAGACGACTTTCACAACGTTTGGATCAAAAGCTTCCTCTTCTCTCTCTATTTTTTTACAGAGCGTAGCCATAGGTATTGACGGATCTCGTACTAGCGGCGAAATCGCCTCATCGATCATGGCGGCCTCTATAAGGGGTTCATCACCCTGCACATTTACAACAATATCGCACGCAAGTTTTTGAGCTACTTCGGCGATCCGGTCAGTACCGGTGGAATGCGATGACGACGTCATGATCGATTCACCACCAAAGGAGGATACGGCATTCATGATGCGCTCATCATCGGTGGCTACGATGACGCGGTTTACCAGACGGGACATGCAGGTCCGTTCATAAACCCACTGGATCATTGGTTTCTCCTGTATGGGTACAAGCGCTTTTCCGGGGAACCTGGTGGACCCGAAACGGGCAGGAATAATTGCTATGATTGTATTATTTTTTTTCCCCATGGCAAAACCGTTGTCTCGTGTGTCGGATGCGAGACCGCTAACGGGACAGCTCCTTTTTGAAATACTCAATGGTCCTCGTCAAACCATCGGTCACGGAAACCTCGGGTTTCCATCCCAGTTTTTGTCCGGCCAGTGTGATATCTGGCTGGCGCTGAGTCGGGTCGTCCGACGGCAGAGGTTTATATACTATTTTCGATTTCGAACCGGTCATTGTGATAATTTTTTGCGCAAGCTCCAAAATCGTATATTCTTCCGGATTGCCTAGGTTCACAGGTCCCGTGAAGTTTTCCGTATTCATCATGCGCACCATGCCTTCGATCAAGTCATCGACGTAGCAGAATGACCGTGTCTGAGATCCTTTACCGTATACCGTGATGTCCTGTCCTTTTAGTGCCTGGACGATGAAGTTGCTCACGACACGACCATCATTTGTCAGCATTCGGGGGCCGTAGGTGTTAAAGATCCGGATGATCTTAATATCCACATTGTTTTGGCGGTGATAATCCATCATCAGGGTCTCTGCCACTCTTTTCCCCTCGTCATAGCAGCTTCTGATCCCGATGGTGTTGACGTTGCCCCAGTAATCTTCTTTTTGCGGATGCACAACGGGATCGCCGTACACTTCTGAAGTGGAAGCGAACAGCATTCTTGCTTTCACTCGTTTAGCCATGCCGAGCATGTTGATCGTACCGAGAACACTGGCTTTGATTGTCTTAATTGCGTTGTATTGATAGTGAATCGGCGATGCAGGACAGGCAAGATGGTAGATCCTATCAACTTCGAGCAGGATAGGATGCGTTACATCATGGCGGATCAATTCAAAGTCGGAATTATTCAGTAGGTGCCGAACGTTTTCTCTCCTGCCCGTGAAATAATTATCGAGACTTATAACTTCATGTTTTTCACGAAGTAATCGTTCACAAAGGTGAGAACCTAAAAAACCTGCCCCGCCGGTTACGAGATACCTCATAGCTACTCCTAATATAAAAGTTCTTATGTCGAAGGGACGAACAGGGAGGGAGGATCGAAGTTCTTCTACCCTTGTTCTTTTGTGTCCTGAGCGTCGCTCTATACGCTATTTTCTTCCAATACCATAGTAGACAAATCCCATCTTGCGAAGTTCAGCCTGATTGTAAATATTTCTGCCGTCGAAAATGACCGGCTTGTTCATGAGCCGCTTTATTTTCCGGAAATCGGGAGTCCGGAACTCGCTCCATTCAGTCACCACGGCGAGTGCGTCCGCGCCCTTAAGGGCATCGTAATCAACTCCCAGATATTTTATTTTGTTTTTAAAAAGTTTACGAGCTTCGTGCATGGCAACCGGGTCATGAGCATTGATCGCAGCGCCGGCGCGAAGAAGATTTTCTATGATTACCACCGAAGGTGCTTCACGCATGTCATCAGTCTTCGGCTTGAAAGAAAGACCCCAGACTGCTATTGTTTTGCCGGAAAGAGGCTTTTGAGGATTCCTGCTCTTCCCGGCTCCTCTGTCGAAATGATGGAGGATCATCGTGGAAAGTAGGTTTTTCTGACGTTCGTTCACTGCCTCCACAGACTTCAATACCTTGGCGTCAACGCCGTGTTTTTTCGCAGTCTGGACCAGCGCTTTTACGTCTTTGGGAAAGCATGATCCGCCGTAGCCTACCCCAGGAAACAGGAATTCGAATCCGATCCGGCGATCGTAGCCCATTCCTTTGCGTACGCTGTCGATATCGGCGCCGAGGCTGGCGCAGATAATCGACATTTCGTTGATGAACGATATTTTGGTGGCAAGCATAGCATTCGATGCGTACTTGGTCATCTCCGCGCTCCGGATATCCATGATGAGAATCCTGTCTCCTTTGCGCACAAAGGGGGTATAGAGATCCTCCATAAAAGCGGCAGCCTTGGGGTTGTCAACGCCGATAACTACCCGATCAGGCTTCATGAAATCCTCGATTGCGGCCCCTTCCTTGAGGAATTCGGGATTGGAAACAACATCAAATTTATGACGGGTCTGACTCTTGATAGCCGCGATGACTTTGTCTGCCGTGCCGACAGGGACTGTGCTTTTGTTAATGACGACTTTATATCCATTCATGTATTTGCCGATATCCCTTGCCGCGCCTACAACATATTTGAGATCGGCTGAACCATCCTCACCCGGTGGCGTGCCAACTGCAATAAAAATCAAATCGGACAGCCTCACTGCTTTAGCCATATCGATGGTGAAACTCAAACGGCCGTGGCTGGTATTTCGTTTAATGAGTTCTTCCAGTCCGGGCTCATAAATAGGCACAATGCCGCTGTTGAGCAAAGCAATTTTCCGTTTATCGATGTCCATGCAGATTACGTCATTGCCACTTTCCGCCAGGCAGGTGCCAGTCACGAGTCCAACGTAGCCGGCTCCGATAACCGCTATTTTCATGTTCTCGTTTTCTCCTATTTTCGCAGTGTATAGTTACGTTCGATCCACTTTGTATATTCGCCGCTTCTTATTTTATTCACCCAGTCCTGGTTGTTGAGATACCAGATTATCGTCTCGCGCAAACCGGATTCGAACTGGTGATTTTGCTTCCATCCCAAATCACTCTTGATTTTATCACAGTTGATTGCATAGCGTCGGTCGTGTCCGGGACGGTCAGGAACAAACGTAATGAGATCCCGATAGCTTCCGGCGGGAGAATCCTTTCGAGGATGAAGTTCCTCGAGTAGATCGCAAATCGTCTGAACGACTGCGATATTTTTTCTTTCGCATTCGCCGCCGATGTTATAGGTACCGCCGGGTTTTCCCTTCGCGAGAATAAGCCAAACAGCCTCACAATGGTCTCCCACATAGAGCCAGTCGCGGACATTATTGCCGTCGCCATAAACCGGCAACGGTTTGCCTTCGAGTGCGTTCAAAATAATCAATGGTATCAGTTTCTCTGGAAAATGATAAGGACCATAGTTGTTCGAGCAGTTAGAAATAGTGGCATGCAGGCCATATGTATGAGTATAAGCCCTTACCAGATGGTCTGAAGCTGCCTTGGAGGCAGAGTAGGGACTGTGGGGATCGTAGGGTGTGGATTCGAAAAAATAGCCGGTATCGCCGAGAGAACCATAGACTTCATCGGTACTGATGTGATGGAATCGAACGTCTTTCCTACTTCCCCACGCCTGGCGCGCAACTTCTAGCAGACTGAAAGTGCCATTGATGTTCGTCTCCACGAAATCCTTCGGCCCGAATATGGAGCGGTCTACATGACTTTCAGCTGCGAAGTGGATGACGATATTTATGTTATAATTCGTAAACGTTTCACGGACTTTTTCATAATCGCGGATATCCCCTTGTTCGAACACATATTGCCTGCCACCAAATTTCTGATCGATGTCGACGAGGTTCATAAGATTGCCAGCGTATGTCAACTTGTCGTAATTGACCAGGATACCATTGAAGTTTGTTTTATCAAAAACATATCTGATAAAATTGGAGCCGATGAAGCCAGCCCCGCCGGTCACCAGAATGTTGGCTGATTGGAGATTGAACGATGTCGATTTATTCTCGATTATGCTATTCACCGGCGCGTCCTCCTTCTTTCAGGAATGAAGCAACCGCATCTTGCCACGATGGGATGTTCACATTCAACAAATGTTCAAGCCTGACGTTACTCATTGCGGAGAACTTGGGACGTCTCGCCGGAAGATGAAATGCATCCATGGTAACTGGTCTGATGAATTTATTGATGCCTAAGGCGTTGAGTATCACTTTCGCCCATTCATATCGTGAACAATATCCGCTATTCGTGAGATGATATTTCCCGACCACTCCCGCCTCGATCGCCTTGAACGTTAAGTCCACTACCGTATCGGTATACGTAGGAACCGAGAATTCATCGCAGGCGATCTTGAGATACTCACTGCTTTTGGACCACTCTCCCAGTTTGTAAATAAAATTTTGTTTACCAGGGCCGAAGACCCAGCTCAGTCTGAGCACTAGACAGCGTGTATTCTCTTCCAGAACATACTGTTCACCGGCGAGCTTGCTTTTCCCGTATTCGTTCAGAGGATTCGTGGCATCGTCCTCGGTATACAAGCCGGACTCCTTAATTCCGTCGAAAACGTAATCGGAGCCGAAATGCACAAGCAGGGCCTTTTGTGCAGCAGCGGCACGGGCGAGATTTTTCGGCCCCTCTGCATTCACCTTGAACGCCGTCATTCGATCCTGTTCCGCTTTGTCCACAAGATTATAAGCTGCACAGTTAATGATGACATCGGGCCGGCAATCGGCCACAGCAGAGGAAACGACTCCCGGGTCCGTAATATCGAGCAGTGATTCATCGGGAGCAAGAAAATCGAGGGTTTGCCGCTCAAATCGCCGGATGAATGCTGTGGCCAATTGCCCTTTTTTCCCGGTTAGCAGATATTTCAAGGTTCTGCTCATAGCTTGAAATTATTGTCAGCATCCCGCAGCCGGGGATGGACCGAATCCTTGGCGGACAAGACCGGACGGCCGAGCGGCCAGGCGATATTGAGGTCCTGGTCACTCCAGATGATACCACGGTCATCGGCCAGGGAATACTCGTTTGTACATTTATACAAAACCTCCGCAGTGTCGCTCAGAACCTGAAACCCGTGGGCAAAACCAGGCGGCACATACAGCATATGTCTACTTTCCTCGGTCAGGCTGACGCCCACCCATTTGCCGTATTGCGAAGAGCCTTTCCGGATATCGACGGCGACATCAAAGATTCTTCCTTTTAAGCATATAACCAGCTTGCCTTGTCCCTTTGGCATCTTCTGGTAGTGTAAACCGCGAAGGACCCCTTTTGTCGATTTCGAATAATTATCCTGGACCAGATGCTCCTCAATGCCTCCACGCACGAAGTCCGAGTGTTTATATAATTCAAGGAAAAAACCTCGATCGTCTCCGAACATTTTCGGTTTAACGAGAATGAGACCGGGAATCGCAAGTTTTTCGAATTCAAAGGGCATTCGGCACCTCTTGTTCAGCTACCATTTTAAGATAAGAGCCATAGGCGTTCTTGCTATGGTTTTCGGCAGCCTTAAGAAGTATCTTTTTGTCGATGTAGCCCAGTTTATAAGCGATTTCCTCGATACATGCCATTTTAAGCCCTTGCCGCTTTTCGATGGTTGCAATGAATTCTCCGGCTTCTAGCAGGCTTTCATGGGTTCCCGTATCAAGCCAAGCATATCCCCTGCCCATGAGCTCCACACGAAGTTGTTTTTTATTCAGATACTCCCTGTTTACATCAGTAATCTCAAGCTCACCTCTTCCCGACGGCTTTATGCTTTTCGCAATACGGACAACGTCGTTATCGTAGAAATAAAGCCCCGTCACGGCATATCTCGACTTTGGTTGTTTGGGCTTTTCGTCCACGGACAACACCGTGCCGTTTTTGTCGAATTCCACGATACCGTACCGTTCGGGATCCTTTACATAATAGCCGAATACCGTTGCGCCCCCTAGGGTAGTCACATCACGAACAGCTTTGTTCAAAAGTCCTGTGAGGCCGTGGCCAAAAAATATATTGTCGCCCAGGACAAGACATACCGTGTCTTTGCCTATGAAGTCGTCTCCTATCAGGAACGCTTCAGCGAGACCGTTCGGTTGCGGCTGCTCCCGATAGGTAAAACGGAGTCCCAGATCGCCGCCGTCGCCGAAAATGTCCTGGAAACGGGGAAGGTCGACAGGTGTAGAGATGATCAGGATGTCCCTGATTCCAGCTAACATGAGCACCGAAAGAGGGTAATAGATCATAGGCTTGTCGTAGATCGGCAGTAATTGCTTGCACACACCCCGGGTAATGGGATAAAGGCGTGTACCGCTTCCGCCCGCAAGAATGATCCCTTTCACTTTTTGCCTCCTGAATTTATTTCGAGGGCATAATAAAATTGCCCCCTTCTGCATCTCAAGTTTATTCCTTGGGCGTTTCCTGATTCATCCGCGGTACCACAAAAATATGCACAAAAAAAGATCGAGAGGATGCTGGTAAATGCATAGAGAACGGGTTCTGTGTCCTGCGCTAGCTCAACCCAGACGTATCCGCTGTTTTAGCTGATCTTGTTTGACCACGGCAGTGCCGACGATACCGACGACGATACCTGCGGCATAATTGGAGATCCGGGCAGCATCCGTCATGCTTGCGCCGGAAGCCATGGCGAGGGTAAGTGTTGCGATCACAGTGTCACCGGCGCCGGTGACATCGAAAACTTCCCGGGCAACAGTGGGGATGTGGGTCACCTTCTTCCCGTGTTCAAAGAGGCTCATCCCCAGTTCACCACGGGTGATCAGGACCGCAGCACAATTCAGGCGCTTCAGGAGCAGCGTACCGGCTCTCAAAAGGGATTCTTCATCCGTAATATCTACCTTAGAACCGATAGAAGCCTCGTTGGCGTTCGGCGTGAGGATGGTGACGCCCCGATACATGTTGAAGTGACTCACTTTCGGATCGACGGATACGATAATATTGTTTTTCCGTGCAATCTTAACGATGTCATGTACAAGGTCATTGGTGACCACCCCTTTACAATAGTCAGAGAGCACGATTCCGTCAAGCCCCGTAGCGATGTTCCGTTTGACCTGTTCGAATATCCGGCGATGAAGATCTTTTCCGATCCCCTCCTTGGTCTCCCGGTCGAAGCGAACGACCTGCTGGCTGTGGGCGATAATCCGCGTTTTGATGGTCGTCGGTCTTCCCTCATCCACAAGAAGCCCGTCAGTCGGAATATGCTGCGAACGGAGAAGTTGCAGGACCTGGGTGCCGGCCTGGTCGCTGCCGATCACGCCGCAAACGCTTACGGAACCTCCGAGAGCATGAATATTTTGTACCACGTTCGTAGCGCCGCCGAGAAGCAGGCTTTCCTTGGTGACATTCACCACAGGGACTGGCGCTTCTGGAGAAATACGGGACACTTTGCCCCAGATATAATGGTCGAGTACGATATCTCCCACCACGAGTATTCGCGTTGCGGGAAACCTGTCAATGCAGGCATGCAGCCGTTTTCGTTCTTTCATCGGCATCATGGTTTGTCTTGGACTCCCTGCATTTCCGTGAGTGTCGCGACGATGGATCCTATGGATATCATGCTCTTCATAAGCACCGGTATTTTTCGGGTATCGTCGGTGAACCAGATGTAAATTTCTCCCTTGTTCATGAATACACCTTCATATTTGGGGTAGGTCCTGACCTTGATGGTGTTGAACACACCAGCCGGCGTGGTAATTTTTTCCTTGCTCAGGACCTGGATCTCGACTGCCCAGTTCTTTTCGCTGTCGTGTACATTCACGACGATTGTCTTGCCGATGGTAAAATCCGGAAGCGTGCGCAAGAAATAAAGCGAGGAGAATGCATCCTGCACGCGTGGTGGAACCGTGAATTGTTCAGGAGGGTCTTGATTGACAATATCACACACTATTCCCATGGCCTGATAGAAGGTCATCCTTCGCGAGCGGGTCTTCTTCAAATGATGTTCCTGCAGGTAGAAAGACAGGCTGTAAAACTCTTTCGCGTCAATGGTGCTGACGATTTTATCCTGAACAGGATAAAATCGATCGACCAGGCCCACGGAATGGGTGGTTGAGATAAGATCGTACGTCTGCCTACCGTTTATCGTGCTTCCGGATTTCACCTCCATAACGGAAATGCCTGCATTTATGATGTCGGACCAGCTGATGTTATAGGTGAGCTTCTCACCTGGAGCAAATGCCTTGTTGATGTTTGAGACAGCACTTTGCGCAGAGAGAGCGGGGTCAGCCCATGACGGCTGGCTTAAAATCAAAGCCGCGCAAAGCACGAAAGCAGTCCGTTTCCACATCAAGCGATTGCCTTTCGTACTGCTTCGAAAACATTGTCAATGGTTATAGCATCCATGCATGCACGGGTTCCGATCGGGCAATATTTTGCCTCACAGGGAACGCAGACAAGCTTCTTGAATAATACTTGGTGCCCTATGCCCAAGGGGCCGGTACGGTCCGGATCCGTAGAACCGAAAAGACCCACGACGGGAGTTTGAATAGCTGTCGCGAGATGCAGGGGACCGGTGTCGGAACTTACGAGACAAGCGCATTTTTCAAGAAGAGCTGCGGACTCCGCAATCGAAAAAACTCCAGCAGCGGACATTGCCTTCTCGTTCATTGCGCCCATGACACTGCTGACCAGTTCCCGATCTTCCTTCCCGCCAATGAAGATGATTGCTACGCCAAGCTCCCTGATCAACCGGTCAGCGAGGGCCGCGAACCGTTCCGGGAACCAGTTCCTCGCAGGCCGTGCCGCGCCGACACTGCAGTTTAGAGCAATCAAAATCCTGCTTCCCACATGTTTTTCCCGCAACAAAAAAAGATCAACAGCACGTCGGGCTTTGTTTTGAATAGGCAGTACGATGTTCTGAACAGGTTCGGCAATTCCGAGGGGTTTGAGCGTCTCCATGAAGTTTTCTGCGGCATGAAGACGGTGTCCTCCACCGGGTCCGATTTTATTTTGTTTTCGATAAACAAGCCGTCGCTTCGCACCGCTTAACTGCCGTACAAGGAACGACCGTATTGAGGGCTGTAGGTCGATGAATAGGTCGTAGTGACACTTACGAAGCTGCAGTCCAAAGACGAGGAGATCTCTGAAACTTTTTTTGAATTTCGCTTTATCAAAAACGAGAACTTGATCTACGAGAGACGTATCCTGAATAAGAGACTCAAGTTCAGGTGAGACTACGACAGAAATATGCGCAGCGGGGAATTTATGCTTTAACGCCTTCAATGCCGGAAGCGTGTGGAGAAGGTCGCCGATCGCCCCGGGCTTGAAAAAAAGTACCCTCTGAATGTCCATTTTCCCGAGCATTATATTCCAATGTGCTTAATTTGTAAAGAAAATATTCCTAGGCCTAAATATGTCAAGAAGAAGTACAGCCATGAGGAATATCATAGAAATTGTCGCTGAAGTAGTGTATAAATGGTCTTGAAACCATAACGATAAAGTTGGTGTCAGTTGCTTAATTACGAATGGGCACAACTGGATACGAACATTGTTCGAGCCTAAAATCAATAACGAAATATTCAGGAAAGGATGGTAATATCTATGGCTACTCCGAAAGTTGATATGGACCTCTGTATCGGTTGCGGGTTGTGCTCCGAGCTTTGTCCTAAGGTATTTGAACTCAGAGACGATAAAGCATGGGTTGCAAATCCCAACGCCTGTGATACCTGCGACTGCCAGCAGGCCGTTGACAGTTGTCCCGTAACGGCAATAGTATTGGAATAACGAGCTGATACCTTTTTCGGGGCGGTCATCCGCCCCCACTCTTCACTTTTGCCTTTTATTATTTTGTCTGATTGTCCGCTCAAACAGGCGAACCTATTTTTTTGAACCTACATTTTTCTTGACAAATGGTGTTGATTCTATAATATTCATTTCAAATTAATTGATCTTTCCTTAAGCCGCTGTGGCGGAATTGGCAGACGCAAGAGACTTAAAATCTCTCGACGGGCAACTGTCGTGTGAGTTCGATTCTCACCAGCGGCACCACATAATCAAGGACTTACCCATTCATATTTCGTACAGTTAACGATAATTTATTAAGATTATAACGCGGGTTATAACAAAAACTCCTGCGAATTTTTGTTATACTTTGTCCTGTAAATCTGGTTTTCACATCCATTCATATCTACAGCATATACATTTTTCAGGGATGTAATCACACTGCCCGGATGTGTCAGGACATCGTTGACCCGGATGTGTCAAGACATCGTTGACCCGGATGTGTCAAGACATCGTTGACCCGAAATCTGGTTTAAGCTATTGATAAAGCCTCAGTCTAGTTTGGTGCTATCATGCTCTCCTCATTCAGAAATGTTAAAGGAGAGCTCCGATGGAAGAAGGACTGAGACAGAAAGCTATTAATCGCCACATCCAGGGAGGTGAATCACCCAAGGATGTTTATACCAGCCTGAACCGGGCCTGAAGACCTACTACCATCAGACTCCCCTACAGGACTCGGGTAAACGATGTCTTGACATATGGCACCATTAAAAAAAGTCAACGATGTCTTGGCATTTGACAGATGATACTTAAAAAAACTTGAAACCTCCTTAGAAGAGCAAGGACCTCGTAATTCTTTTAATGTATCATAGACGCACAATATAGAGAGTATCTTTTGCATGATATCATTAGTACTGATAGAATCTTGCTATCATCCTAAAAAAGACACGTAGGGCACATCAAGAATATTTCCTTTTATTGCCTCTTTTGTTGGTTACTATTTCAGAACACAGCTGTTCACGACTTTGATTACCTCCAGCAGCTTTTAGCGGTCGGTACCATCGCTATAAAAATTTTGATCTAATATAAAAAAAGAGGGATTTGCAAGTCGGCGGTTTGAACTGTGAGGAGTTCGAATTGTCCTATAACTGTCCTGATAAATAAATAGGGGTTACAGTATATGCTGTAACCCCTTAATAAGTTTGGCAGCGGGGGCCGGATTTGAACCGACGACCTACGGCTTGGACACACAGGCCTTCGGGACGCAATAGTCCGGATACAGACCCGCCCTGCCCTGGCGTATACTATTATCTATGTCCTGATTCCTCCTCACGTTGCTTTTTCTGAGGATTCTGACCATGGTGTTGTTTTTGTTTCTCTTGCATCTGCTGTAGATGTCGCTGAACCTCAGGCCTCTGTTGATATTGCTGTTGCCTTTGATTTCTTAGTTCTTGTCTCTGCTGTTGTGGTCGAGGCTGATAGCCCTTGACACCCCAGGTTCCTTGCTTTTCCCAATATCGATTAGTGTGCCAGCTCTTCCAGTTTTGTTCAAGACGTTGATTAGTAATCCTTTCATAGCTCCATGGTTGTCCGTTCCAATTATGGTCTCTGTAGTGTGCTCTCCAACCCGGGTCTACATCGAAATAAAAACTTGGGACCTTATTATGAAAAGCCCAACCCCGGTCATAATAACGTGAGCGATACCAACGACCTTCCCATGGACGCCACCACCAACCATTCCAGAAAAACAAGTCTACCCCTATGCTAGGAGCGACGTACACATCATTCGTATCAGGCATCGCTATCACATCCGGCGGCCCGGGAAATGGGATGGGTGGCGGCAGAGGAAAATCAACGCTTACATTTACATTTACCTCTGCCATGGCTGGAATAGGAACGACTATTGCCAACGCCAACAAGATTGTACCCAAAAACAACTTTTTCATTCTGTTACCTCCTTATTTGATTTTCATCCGGAAACGGCCCTTTTTGTCAATTCGTTTCCATTGATCGCTGACTGCTTGTTTGGTCAGTATTAACTGTCTTTTAATTTATAGGCGAGTTTTTCGAACAGAAACGGTTTCCCATGACTAGGATAAACCATTTTAACGTTTATTTAATTTAAACTTACTTGTGCTATTGTTAAGTTCTTGAAAATCATCTACGAATGTAACGATATTCGGTTTTTTCGAGTTAAACAGTGTATCCCCAGAAATAAAATCGTCCTCATCGGTTAATATTCCAATGGTACCTTCTGTGTGTCCGGGTAGATGAATAATCTTTGCATTAGGAATATATCCTGTTAAACTTTGCCCATCAGTTAAGAATATAGCCGGCTCAAATTTGTTAAAAACTAGCTTTGATTCTGCAACCATGAAAATAAAATAATGATTCTGCCAAATAACGTTCTTATTTTACTTTAAAATATACTCACTCGTCAGCCGTAAAGGCATATGCCTGGTGCAAAACTACCTTACCTTTATTCTTCTCCTCTAGTTTAGCACATTTTCTTGTGTGGTCAAGGTCTCCATGTGTTATAACTACGACACTTGGCTGGACGACTCTATAGGCTATTTTAATGCTCCGTTTCTGGGATAGACAGCATATACCAACACTCACAACTTTCAACTAGTGCCGTCTGTCGGGTTTCGCTTGTGTTTTACCCGACAGACGAAACTGGTCATTCTCAGTGACCAGACAGCCCAGTCATTTTTCGTCTTGCTTAGACTTAGCGATTTGCTGCGGATACCCTTGCCCTAATGCGTCAAGGAATTCCCTGATAGGTGTTGGGTCATATTTTCGCATCAACGTGCCGATATACTGCATCTGCCGGCTAAGAGGGTTGTGTTTTTTAATGGTCCTTGCTGTTTTCACGGCAGCAAGGACGCTCATGGGCAGCTCGATCTGTTTGAGCTGCTCATCTGACAACTTCACAAGTCGTTCACCAAGTTCCTGCAATGACAGCGCAGCCTTTTTTTTCTGCGTTCTGCTTAAACGCACCGACTGCTCACCCTGCACCTGCCTAGGCTGCACAGCTTTCTTCATCTCTTTTTTGTGCACCATTCCCATACCTCAGTCCTCGCAAACTTACGTTGTCTTCAAATATCTAGTTTAGCGATGAATATGCCATATCATTTACACTACTTATTGACGAATATATCCCCGATGCCAATCGATGTCAATGATGTCGTAGGGCAATAAATGGGTAGAGGTTTTCGAATACGGGTTGATAATTGACGTGTTGTTAAGAATGGGAACGATAAGAACTACAGGAAAGAGCGCACACCGCATGCTTCAAGTGCGATTCTATATCGCGTCAAAAATTATGTCTATCTCGTCCTCACTTATAATTCTACAACAGCAACGGATAAATCGGGGACGCCGAATACAAGCTTGTACTTTCCGATATTTGAAACTATCAACGATTACTGCTATTGATTACTGCTATTATACATCCAACGAGAAAAATGAAAATGTGCTGCCTCTCAAAGCTGTCTGGCTTCATGGCCCGTCGTATTAATGATGCATCCGCTCATGCATGGTATAAAAAGCCGTCTGGATACAGAGAAAATCAGATGACCATAGCAAAACAAACATGCCGGCCTTGACAAAACGCAATAAAGACAAGGCCGGAATGCCCATTATTGTCAGAGAACGAATTCACCAGTATCTACTGCATCTTCATCTTCATCGGTTCCGAGGACGCCATCTTATCGAGGAGGTCGATGACGGTCCTTGCCGCATTGCCGATCTTGTGCGTGCCTGCCATCATTTCATTGCTGCCAGTAACGCCTTTCGCATGCATATCCATCATCGCCTTGCCTTCCATGACTTCTTTCAGTAAGGAGCTGGCGTTGGCCAACATCATTATCCCATGTTCGATGGAATATTTGTCCGTATTCGACATCCCCATTTGTCCGAGCATAACCATATTAGACCCTTGGGCTGCCATTTCGAGTGCATGGTTTATCATAATATGCATGTGGTGCATGGTCATCATGTCGTCCGTCATCGGGCCTTCCATGTTCATATTTTCGAGCAAGTCAACCACGGCCAATTCCGCATTGCCCAATTCATGGGTATATTTCATCATGGGGTCATCGCCATGACCACCCTTGTGCATGGCCTGCATCTCCGGTCCCTTCAGGGCGTGCTCTATGACCTCTTTGCCTTCTTTGATCATTTGATGACCGTGTTCAAGGGTCATCGGATCCATCGCGGCGGTCATCTTCATTTCGGCAAGCATGACCATGTTCGAGCCCTCGGCAACCATTTCAAGTCCATGGTTCATCAGCATGTGCAGATGATGCATGTCCATGGGTGCATCGCCTCCATGTTTTGCATAGGCCGTACCGAATAACCCAATGGTCAACATGAACGCCACAGCCATTACAACCCCTAAGAGTCCCTTCTTACTTTTCATTTCATCTACTCCTTTCGCCAAAATAAGATTTTGTAACACCCTACTTGATGTCTATAAACCTGAATTTATCAATATAGCAATAATTGCCTTTCGCCGTATTTCCTCCTTTCTTTGATTTTAATATAAATCTCTAACAAGAGTATAGCACGCTGTATTCATGAAATTGCACTGGCCTATCAATCATTATCGATACCAGCATCATGGAGCGCGCTCGTCATACAGCGTCGGTAAACAGCAATATAATCAACTACATAATATTTTATCAAGGGGTCAGTTGATTATCCCGAAATATATCGTTGCAATGACCATAAACTATAATGTCAACGGCACCTATTTGGAGCATTAAAATGTTAACAGCTTGCTTGCAGTCCGGGGATCTGTGTCTCTTTAAATCGAGTTTCTCTTCATTCTGGTCATCGACGCATCCTATCCGTCCCACAGAAATTTTATTAAGGATCTGATTCCGCTACCACGCACATCATACCACGAAAGGTATGAACATCTTTGTTCGTTTCATATAGTCGCAGTACGCGGTACCGAAATACAGCAGGTTCTCTTGTTCCTCAACCCGGGCGGCCAAGATAATGTTCAGTGACGCAAAGAGTGCCAGCAAACCGCCTTGCCACGATGGAACCACTAGAAAAGAACCCCAGATCATCATAAGGAAAGAACAATACAGAGGATGTCGAACGTATTTGTATGCTCCCACCGTTACTAGGACGGTCGTTTTTTCGACCCAGAGCAACGTCGGGTCGTCACGACGGTAGTCGAGCATGCCCTCCCTACGCAGTAGCTGAAATCCATGAATCGCAAGGAGTGCGGATATAGTCAAAGTCACGAGCGCCATGATGAGATGCGTACTGGACAGCTGATAGGTCCGATAATCCAGATTCAGCAATACAAGCGCTAAAACAGCTTCCCATGCGAAAAAGCGGTAAAAGCCATGGAAGCGATAACTGCGCAAGGATTTGCGTGAAATAAGATAGAGCGTAACAGACACAATAATGAAAACAGCAAGTCTGAATATAATTAGCATAGTGTCACGGCCATTTTACTAAGAATATACCTTAAGTGACTGATAGGAGGGACTCTATCTCCCTGCTTGATGGACACTATATTCTCTACGAACAGGCGGTCGTATTTTCATGAAGACAACCCGCTGGATACAGAGTGCGAGAGTCAGCCGCTCTTGCAGGGAATGTATATTATGAAGGCATTATACAAACTCCGCACCCAGAGTGTCAAGGATAGCCATGCGGCGACTTACCTGCATGAATACGAGATGTATTCTGCAATTTCAAAAAGATGACACTGTCACTGAATACAGGAAGAAGCTATTGACTGCAACTATATCATAAAAATGCAGGATATAAGTAGTATTATGTGATTACCTGCAAAGGCTACCCTCCCTGGAAGGATTCGCTGGAATGACTGGCAGAACTGCCAGATTGGTTGTAAGGTTACCATATTTTATTTGCTAATGAATCCATTTTAGTGTTATTTTTCATTAAGTGCGAGCAGACGATGCTGAAATGCAGTGATTCAAAGAGACCTTTAACGGTTTACCTGATAGTCTGAATTCTGTATAATCACCACAGCATGAAGCTATCCCTCAATCTCAACCAGCCGATAATCTTGTCCTCCTTTCTGGAATAGTGGAAAGGGTTACTTTCCACAATGCAAAAAATGGCTGGTCAGTCCTCAAAGTTTCTACTTTGCAAGAAACAGACGGCATTGAGTTTTCTGGCTATAAATTGAGGGATATGACAATGAAAATCCATGTATTAAGCAGTATCACTATAATTGTTATCATGATTATGTCAATGACAGGCTGCACATCTCAAAACGCTTATGACAGTCCTCGATATCAGCAAGAGCTGGACTGCCAAAATATGCAGGGAACAGATAGGGATGATTGTATAAGAAGGGCTGGTATGAGCTATGCTGAATATCAACGCCAATTGAATAAACAGCAACCGCAGAAATGATTATAAAAACATTCATGATGAAGGAATGAGAATGAGACGACTTATAAATAAATAGTTATCAGCTTCATGTTCTTCCTTACATAATAGTGATTTTTGCCATTTAAATTGTTTCGAATAAAGCAGCCCTATGTTATGTAAGGATGATATATATATTGGGTACGATTTCGGCTGATGCAACAATTGCACTGTTTTGGATGTAGATGGACTTGCATATCGCATTCGTCGAAATATCGTTCCACGAAACCATTGAGGACAACCTGAGACCTGCATCTCCCTATTATAACCGGGGGAATGCATATACGGCCCTCGGCAATCACATTCTGGCGGTTGATAATTATAACAAAGCCGTTAAGATTAATTTTCAACTTGCAGCGTCTTATTCTAACCGAGAAGTGTCTTATAGAAGCTTCGGCAACCGAAGGCAGGCATCAGAGGATATGGAAACTGCGGCAAGGCTAGGTGATGCAACTGCATAGAACCTTTAAGAAGCCATGGGATAAACTGTTAGCAGGTTCTTTGAATCTAGTGTTATTTCCATTCTCGTAAAATTATAAACCTAAAATCGTGACGGTTGCCCAAAACACCCAATCGTAATCGTTGACACAACGCAGGATAGAAATTTCGTGGACTAGAACAACTCGTTGAATATTTCAGAATCAATTCAAAACACGCATTAAACCTTCTTCTGCATGTCGTGTCTATAATATCAGAAACATGGCCAAGGATTTGAAGTTTGGCGGCAACATGGAGATATTTTAAATGAACACCTCGCAGCAAGCTATGGGAAATAACAAAATGCGGGGTTACAGCTTCATGCAGATTCCGATAAAATCTGCCACGCAGCTGCGGTAACGAAAGGCGAGTTTGCCACAAACAGGCCGAAACGTACAGGCAAAAATAACTGGTAAGATGATTTCGTAATCAATTAGCTCCTTGCAAAAAAGACCATAAGAATAGTAGTATGTCATGTTCAATACTGGGAGTGGTCGCAGTGAATCTTTTTTTCTTAGAAATTATTGTTCTTTGCTATTTTCCTCTCGATTGCCGGATCAAAATCGTTCGACTGAAGAAGGTTGGCGGAGAGGCCTGCGAATCAACTGACAGGATCGGTTTGCATAAGCAACCCATGAAACATGAGTGCACCTGACAAACCACTTTTTGCGACGGATATGCAAAGATATTTTATTTAACACAGTAGCTAGCAAAAATAAGAAGGAATGCCACCCGGCTATTAATGGAGCTAATAATTCGTCAATGAAGTAAAGAATGCAGGTTTTTACTTATGGTGAAGAATCTTTTCTGTAATGTTGTAAGCGCAGCTCTTAATACTATTAAATGTTTTATATGAAAATTAACAATGCTTGAGAATAAAGCGAGAATAAAATAAAATGGAATTGAAAAGCTCAAACACGCAATCACGCCTTAACCTCATCGGCGCCATTATTTTACTGGTTGGTTTGGGGAGTGCCATTTTAATTTATCTAACAGCTGAAAGTTATTCGGATAAAGTTTTGGGCTATGAAGTAGCAGGTGAAGGCGTGTATCCTATTACGCCTGAAGATTCTAGGATGTATGTACATAATTTGGAACTCTTTGGAGGTAAGGCGGCTGTGCTTGCGAATGAGTTCAGGAATTGGTTTGTCGGGTTATGGCATGGAAAATCACTTGCATTCACCGTGGCCTGCATTAGCATTTTTATATCCTTTGGGGTTTTCGTTGTTGCCAAACATATACCATTCGACTTAACATCTAATGAAAGAGGTGAGAACAATCGCCACGGAAAATATTTCAAACCGTGACCGTAAGAAGTGACGCATATAAATTGAAACATATCACAACGGAATATTCCTCCAATAAGTAGTTGTTCAATTATTTGTTAACTTGATTTCATATACATTACTAAACCGAACAATTCCTGCATGATAAAAATTATTAGCCATTGTTCAGATAATCATGGGTGTTTGTTAACTGCGGTGTATTTATTTTAAATAATATCCCTCACAGATTCGGCGCCACCAATAGTTGGTGCCATGTTTATTGCCGCGTCCGTCCTGTGCATCCTGCCACATCATGTTTCTTCTTAAGAATATTTTCAATTTCCTCGGACGAATACAGTCTGCCCTTACCTACGCCGGGGCAGTACGGTACTATTTCTCGTTTCCAGATGTCACTATCCATGTTTTCTGGCCAGAAGGGCCATGTGCGACACTGCCAGGGACGTGCATCATAAACTCGACAGCGGTTATTTTCCAGGAAAGGACACTCCTTGTCCCTGTACTTCAACTGAACCATCCCGTCTTCTTTTTCCGTGAATTTTGCAGAGAACTCAGCAGTTTTCATTTTTAAAAATGCGGCCAAGCGTTTCCGGTCGCCGAACGACAGGTAGACATATCCATAGCTGCCGCGCGATACACAGCATTTGCCTTCGCCCTGGCATTCGAAACGAATGCCTTGTTTAATGAATTTATTCTTTTTCTTCAAACTTATAGCACCTCTCGTTATTGTCGTTTTTCCCCTCTCCTGCCCTATTCAGGCTCGATGGTCGCAATCAGAGAATAAGACCGGATCTGGTCACGGTGCAGCTCTGCCTGTTCGAGAGGTTCGACTGTACAGAGCGCGACGCCGTTCCGGTGGGCTTCCAGCATGATTCGCTCGCACTCGGGAAGTTCGAACCGGAAAACGTTCACAAGCGCTCTGATGACATGGTCCATTGTATTCGTGTTATCGTTGTGTAGCAGCACCTTGTACAGGGGAATATGGGCGACAGTGCGCTCTAGAATGGCATCGGGTTTGGTTGACGAATGAGTAGCTATCGTCGGGTATTTAAGCATAATTGGATGCGGATATCCGTTGTTTAAAAGTACTAACATTCTAATCACGGCTTGACCTGATCCAGAATAAAGTTATTGATGAAAATCCAGTTCTACCTCCGAGATTATCAGAAATTTCATCACCATACCTGGCTCTTATATTGGGGAAATTATAACTTATTTCGTTCGATCATGAAATACAGAGGGCCTCATGTATAAGAAGCGATGAGGCCCATCATAAAATCCGCATTGAATATTATCTGTTATTATGTAAATGTTAAGTGCAAGAAAACATTCCATACCGCACTTAATAAAATATTACAGCTTAACGTTCCGTTATAATCCTATCACAATGTCCGAGGTAAGCTGTTCCTTTATAAAATGCCGAACGAAGGTCCGGTCCTCGGGTGAGATATCTACAAACCTCATTCCCATGCCCGGCTCCCGGAAGAACCCTCCTTCCATGGCACGGTTGTATATTACTGTGGCTTTCGCCCTTATAGAACGATCCCTGATGAGTATCCTAAGCGGTGTAGATGAGTCTTTCGGACGGGGAAAGAGTGTCCGGAGATATATCCCCCCTTCGGAGATGGTTGTGGCAAATTCCGTCCGTTCTGCGCCACCCCGGGAGGTTCCGTCCCCCACGACTACCTTGAGAGGCATACTGAGTCGAATGTGAGCACGCGGCGTGGGTACGAGTGCGGACTGAATCGACCGGTAGAGATTGCCAGGCTCAACATGTTTGATAAGGAAATCGAAACAACCCATACCAAGGCAGGCAGACTTCGCTGCAGCATCATCCCGGTCAGCGAGCACAACGATGGGAACCTGTTTTAAGCGATCTGAGTTTTTCACTGTTTTGATAAAATCAGTGCCGCTCATCTGAGGTAGCGCGATATCCGTCAGAATGAGGGACGGTACCGTGCTTTCCATAAGCCTTAATGCTTCTTCAGCAGATTCCGCAACCATCACGATGAATTCAAGACGCTTCAGCAGGATTGCATAATAATACCGAAGCGTATCGCTTCCGTCCACAAGCAAAACGGTTCTGCTATCCCAGGACATAAGTTGTTCCTTCCCTTCTGCAACCGGAGGAATGCGGATAAAAAAACTGCCCTTTTAATGATATCATTGAAATCTAAATTGTCAAGTAGTGGAAATATGCACAAAGAGTGTTGAAAAAAGGAATACCCATTTCTTTAGTGATATTTCATCTCTGCGCAAAAAATGCTGGCTATTTCACCTGCAGGTTCGTTCTCCTGACCCCTACGGGTTATTTCGAAAAGATATCACAAACCATTTTTACTTCATTTTACTAAAAGCACCTCGACAGTACTACGTACAGATCTTCATCGCTGTGCAAGTCGTTGAGACCTGCCTCGGTTGTGTCCGTCGATGGACAGCGGCTTTCGACAAAGCGGCAATAACGACACCTGAAAATCCTCATCACTGAGTTTCGGCCATCGAATGATGCCGAAGGACTCTTCATATTTGTAAAATCGGGGTTTTAATGGGTTTCGATGCTAGTGTCGAAATAAGGTGAGAAATTTTTAAGTATATTGTCCGCAGCAAAAAGGATCGTCTTGGCGAATGCATCCAGGTTTATCAAGGCGTTCTCATTAGAGCGTTTCCCTATCCATGATCAGGTCAAATCTTATCGTTGTGCTGTTTTCGAATCTGAATGCATATACGGTCCTGAAATTGCCCATCATACTGACTGACTCTCCGAAATTCATGTTTCCTTCATCCCAGGTGCGAATAAAACGAGGCGGAGTCATTATTCAGAGCTTTTCCCCGGCCGATGATCCGGCCCCGTCTGTTTTTTTGCTAAGCCTGTCCAGCAGAACCGAGAACCTCCTTGTTTTTGTGGATGATCATTTTCGTCAGCTCGTCACGGGCCGGCCCGAGGTACTTTCTTGGGTCGAATTCAGCTGGTTTCTCGGCAAATGTCTTCCGAATCAGCGCGGTCATGGCGAGGCGGCCATCACTGTCGATATTAATTTTGCATACGGCGCTCCGCGCAGCCTTTCTAAGCTGTTGCTCGGGGATGCCCACGGCGTCCTTCAAAGCACCGCCATACTTATTGATCATCTCAACATATTCCGGTATTACAGATGAGGCGCCATGCAGCACAATCGGAAAACCGGGTATCCGTTTCTCGATTTCTTCAAGAATGTCGAACCGGAGCGGTGGAGGCACCAGTACGCTTCTTGCATCGCGGGTGCATTGTTCGGGCTTGAATTTCATGGCTCCGTGTGATGTCCCGATCGAAATGGCGAGGGAGTCGACATTGGTTTTCTTCACAAAGTCCTCGACTTGCTCGGGTTTCGTGTAGGTAGACTTCTCGGCCGAGACCGCGTCCTCGATGCCAGCCAGCACGCCAAGTTCGCCTTCTACAACCACATCGTTGGCGTGAGCGTACTCGACCACCTGTTTGGTCAACTTGATGTTATCTTCATAGGAATGGTGGGATCCGTCGATCATGACCGAGGAAAATCCGGAATCGATGCAGGACTTGCAAAGATCGAAGGTATCACCGTGGTCAAGGTGTAAGGAGAATTTCACCGGCGAACCAGCGTCGTTGATCATGGCAACTGCGCCCATGGCGAGAAAACGCAGTAGAGTCTGGTTTGCGTACTTTCTCGCTCCGCTCGATACCTGCAGGATGAACGGCGACCGGGATTCCACACATCCCATGACAATGGCCTGCAGCTGCTCCATATTGTTGAAATTATACGCCGGGATTGCATACTTGCCTTTCATTGCTTTTTCGAACATGGCCTTGGTTGTTACCAGACCGATATCCTTGTATGAAACCTTATCCATTAGGAAAACCTCCTATTGAGAATGAGATGAGCAAATTTAGATATTGTAACACGAGTCCGGCATAAACTTCAAGAAGCTTTCGAAGTGAGATCAGGGAAGGAAAGTAATGCGAAAGACCATTAACGCAATAATTCACAAAATTTCCCCGCAGGATTCAGGTTAATATAACAACAATACCGGAATAAAGAAACGGGAACGGAATCAAAGATACGTGCGTACTTATTTATTACTTCATGAGTCTAACTCTCCATTCGATATGTTTTTAGCGTAAAACGGGGCAGCAACAAGCGTACATTAGCGCGGCTCATTGTAGACCAGCGCCTTGAACTTCTATCAAGTTGAATGTAATTAAAACTGCCACATGCAACCCTGAAAGGATGCGTTACATAATCGACATCATTTCTATTGTTCATTTCCGACTTGTGCAAGGAATTCAGCATCGCTGAGCAGGGTTTTGACGCCTTCCGAAATAGCCTGGCCGGCAAGTCGGCTAGTCACTTCATTGAGGGACTCGAAAAGTCCTAATCCCGATTCAGCAGCAGCTTCGTAAGTTTTCGACCATCCTTTTGAGGTTGAAATCGAGACCTTCAACTTTACCGTACATACATAGTTGTTTTGGATGAAGGAGATTTCATGCAGCGCGATGCTCAGTGTTAGGGGCGCTTTTACTCGAATCTGCGCCCCACGACGTGACATTTCGCCAGCAAGGGTATCGATAAATATTCGAGACCATGCCTGCCGGTCCGCCGTAATGCCGAGTTTTTGCCCTTTATCGTTCAGGATATCATACGCAGACGAGTCTTTTTCAGCATTTGTGATAACCAGAGACCTACCTGACAGCGATATTGTTTCTAATCCTTTGACCGATGGAACAGCAGACGGTTTTACCGCTATGGCACAACTTGTAACGAGCGTTACGCCTACAATAAGAGCGACCAAAACGCCATGCTTGAAAGCAGAATATAATAATTTCATGAACAGCCTCCTGATATTGGTTGAAGAGAAGAAAGGAGCCGTTGTTTCCTTCCAGACGCTCTTCATCAGTCTGTTTGCGGTTTACCCTTCTTGTTCGCAGCCTCAAAGACAACAAGACGAGTGTAACTTTATCGGAACAGGCGCATTTCGAAGCAAAGGAGTCGCGAGTGTTTAAAAATCCGGGATACAACTAAATTGACGACGGTTTACGTGCATACCCTGTTTCTTTGAGCTGAACTCAGCTCATGAAGAACTTCATTTAGGGCCGCAGTTCAGGGCGCAGGTTTGAGCCGCTTTATTATCATCTTCAGCAAGATGGCATTTCTTATATTTCAGCCCACTGCCGCACCAGCATTCCTCGTTTCTACCCGGTCTGATTGCTGGCGGATTCACTTCTCTCCTCTGCAGCAGGTTCAACACTTGTTCGAATATCCTCATCTTTCCTCCATTAACTATGTTTTTGTCGGATTCATTGTAACAAGATAGCACACTATTTTCTATAGTGATTTAATGCCATAAGATTTCGGGAGACAATGGCTTTTCTCACGGAATTTTCATGCAATTTACTTTGCCGTCTCCCCGAGAGTTGTCTCCAGATCGTTTAAATACCTCCCGAATCCAGACCAGTCTTCTTTTCGTATCGCTTCCCGTGCCTTCCTAAGCAGTTCTAACGCACGCGAGTTCAGCTCCCCTGGTCTCCGCTTGTTCATGGGCGTCTCTTCACCGCTGATTCGAGGACCCGGAAGCGCGCCACCGAACAGCCGCTGGATAGCCGCCTCGAGCGTATCCTCCATAACAACATTATTTCCGTAAGCGACGATAACCCTACTCAGTTCAGGCAAACCCCCTTTGTCCGTGGCCACAAGGTAAAGCGGTTGGACATAGATGAGCGAGTCCTCAATGGGGATGATAAGGAGACTCCCGCGGATCACATCGGAGCCGTGCTGTCCCCAGAGCGTGAGCTGTTGCGAGATATAGGAGTCCTGGTCAATGCGGGCGTCGATCTGACGTGGGCCGAAAACCAGCCGGTCCCGCGGAAAGGTGTATACAATAACCTTACCGTAGTTCTCCCCATCACACCGTACAGCCATCCACGCGGCAAGATTGTCCCGTTTCGATGGTGTGAAGGGCAGGAGAAGAATAAACTCCTCAGCCGCGCCTCCCGGGAGTTTCATGATTTGGTAATAGGGGTCCATGGTCTGCTGCCGGTAGGACGGGATTTCCCAGAGGTCTTCCTTGTTGTAGAACACCGAAGGATCGGTCATGTGGAAGGTGGTGAACATCCTTGCCTGGATCTTGAGCAGTTCCCGGGGATAGCGGAGATGACTGCGGAGGTCAGACGGCATGCTATCGATCGGTTTGAACAGGTCCGGGAAGATGGCTGCATAGGTTCTAGCCATGATGTCAGTACGGTCCACCAGGTAGAACGAGACCGTGCCGTCATAGGCGTCTACGATCACCTTCACGGGGTTGCGTAAGTAGTTGTTTCCGCCGTACGCGGGTTTTGAATAGGGAAGATTGGACGAGTGTGAATAAGCATCGATGATCCATGACAACCGGCCATCGTCGCCGATTACGAGATAGGGGTCGGAGTCATAGCTAAAAAAAGGAGCGATCGCGGCTACCCGCTGTATGATTCTCCGATTATAGAGTATCTTACTATCATTGGTTACGTCGCTTGAAAGTACGATCTTGAAGTTTCCGAAATATTCCGCATATAGAAGTCGTTCAAGGATCGAAGAGAGCCGGACGCCGCCTTTCCCCGTATATAGGGAATAGACATTCTCTCCCGAAGTGGGGTAGCCAAACTCCTTGGTCCTGGCATTCACGATGACGTAATCGTTTGGGGTCTCCCCGTAATAGATCTCAGGCCGGGTCACTTTCGGTCCAGCACTAGTGACTGGCGGGATGTCCTTGATGTAAAACTCAGGAAGGCCTTCCTTCGTGATGCCGCTTACCGGCCCCATAGCCAGTCCGAAGCCGTGGGTAAAAACAAGTCGCTCGTTGATCCATGATTTATTTGGTAAGTCAGCATAGGATAGCTCCCGCGGGGAGAGCATGACTTGGAGGTAGTTCCCGTTCACGGTATAACGGTCGTTGTCAACGTCGCTGAAATGGTAGTAGGTCCTGATCTGTTGCAGCTGGCTGTAGGTTTTGAGCAGGGGCTCTTCGTCCCAGAGCCTGATGTTCTGGATTGTGGAAAGATTTTTCCGAATATCGGTGAAGGTCAATGGTCTGTTCGCGGCATACGGCTGCAGATCCATCTTCTCCAGCCCGAAACCGTACCGTGTGAATTTAATGTGATTCGCGATGTAAGGTCGCTCCAGCACAATTTCGTTCGGTGAGACTTTGAAGCTCTGGATTGTTGAGGGATAGATCTGAAGACCTAGAAAATAGGCACCTACGATCACGGAGATCGATACGATGGGCACCATGACGGAGCGGCGCGAAGCGAAAAGAAAAATCGCAACTGCGGCCACGACCGAGAACGCGGCCATCAGGGAAAGCATCCAGATCCTAACGTGCACGTCAACATAGGATGCCCCGTACAACACGCCATGTTCGGTGGTCAATAGACCATAGCGGTCGAGAAAAAAACTGAGCGACTGGCTGAGGAGAAAGAGCGACACCAGCGCGCCAAGGTGGCGCTTCACGCCCGGCTCCACAGTGATAAGCCTGCCGATAATGACAATGCCTCCCCGGATGAGATAGACTGGAAGAATCAGCAGTGCGGATAGAACAATCACATTGCGCAGTATGTAGTTCAGAGAATCCAGGAAAGGATAAGTAAAGAGATAGAATGAGACGTCCTTACCGAAAACCGGATCAGTGAGTCCTGTGGGCGTTCTGTGCAAGAACAGGAGTGCCTGTTCCCAGTAACCCATGCCTAGGGGAAATGTAAAGAGGAAGGCGAATATCGCGCAGAGAAGTGAGATCCACCCTATGACCCGGTCAAGGTCGATTCGCTGCAGTTGTGGCATCCTGTCCCATAGGGCATTTAGGCCAGCCAGCGCATAAGTGTGTCGCCGCGCGATAAAAAGGTTTATGAAAATCATGAGAAAGGCAATTGCGCCGAGGGCGGCCCCAGAGACTAACTTTGTCTCGAATGTCGTGGTGAACACCGATTCATAACCAACTTCGCGGAAAAAAAGCCAGTCCGCCAGGAAACTGATGATCTCCCTTGATCCGAGCAGGACTAGGAACACCGCTACGACGGCAATTAGAATGCCTTTGTTGCCGGCATTTTTAATATTCATCTTCCCCCCTACTGGGTTTTTTATCTTGCATAAACGCACCTCTCAACTGTTCCTAAAAAAATAGTCTATTATTTATTCCCACCAACAATGACGCGGCTGAACAGTGCTGCTGCCGGTCAACATTAGGGCTTTTCTTCCCGAATTTCTCATCCCCTGTTTTTAGATGATCGGAGCACTTCCGGCGCCTTCTCGATGTTACTGTCAGGTAGCCGTAAGGATTGTGCTGTCGACCTGGTTGATGACCGCTTTTGCAATTCAGCGCAGCCTGGGGAGTCCTGTAAGGATCGCCATATTAAATACTGGCGCAGGCTAAAGGTTAATACGGGCTGTCATAATCATCACAAGATCTATCTGAACGCCCTCCAGCTAAGCATGGCAAGAAAAGCAGGATAGGGATAACCCGGAAAGCATACGTGCGTTACGAAACACCTTGCTTCTTGAGAGATGCTTTCTTCTTCTCGAGGTCGAGTGTTTCGTGAGGGATCGGTGTACCAGTGTTTACTGATTTGTCCACAATCTCAGAACAGAGGTGACCTTCTGTGCGGTGTTTCAGTCATTTACGCATTGAACATGATCGGCTGAACCGCTGATATCCGGCGTTCATCTCCGTACTAAGATTGGTCCGAGGTTTGCTGACGTTATCCCTTCTCAAAGTGTATTAAGATAGGCGATAAGATCTTCCATCTCCTCCGCGGAAAGATAGGCGAAAGACGGCATACGTCCCATGGGCTGCCGCAGTTGGAACCGTATACTCTCGGCAGTGGCCGGGTTCTTGCTAATTGGAAGCACCGGGTTCCTGAGCAGGCCCTTGAGGCCCGGGCCGACGATCGTTGTGGTACTCGATGGGTCGTGACAGCCTGCGCATCTTGAAACGAACAGCTTTCTCCCCTGCTCTATACTGAGTAGATCCGTTCTTATTGCCATTATCCCCGGGCTGCCTACTTTTTTCACTGAAAGGAAAGGCCATTGCAGCGTATAAAAAACGCTTTTATCCGTTGTCCGGTCCTGTCCGAACCGGCTGATCGTAAGATAGAACCCGCCTGATATGCCCACGAGCACAAAAGTCATGACACCTATCACGATGCCTATGGTTTTTGCCTGATTGTAAAACTGGCGATAAATGCGCACGAAGAGAACCTTTACCAGGAAGAGAACGATGATGGCAAGGGCGAGTAAAATGTGAAGTGCCGCCCGAGGCGACGGTTCTGCCTGTGATGCTGCTGCGAAGCTGATGCAGAGGTAGGATAGAAGAATAAAGATTGAAAGGTAAAGATAGCCCGTGATCTTGTGAAACCGCTTTAGACGGTCGATCATCGCGGTTGTTGCCCCCCGTCCAAATATTTCAAACATGGAGTAAAAGGCTAGAACGGCGCCTGCGAGAAGCGTTAGAGAAATCAGGGATTTAGTGAAAAAAATTGTCACGAAGAGGCCTCTGGAATCCAGGCGCAAAGATTATACATGTTAATGTGATCAGCCTATGAAAAAACCTATCAGAACGGGGCGGCATTGTCAAACAGGAACAGGGAGAAAGTTAACTAGTCTTCTCATGAACAACGATTGTTTCCTCCGGGCCTTGCTCCGCGAGCAGGAATGGAAGGCACTACCTCATTTGTTTATGCGGCTTTTCATTGCAAGGGGGTTTTTCGGCAGGAGCTGAAATTCCCGGGCCCGTTTGCACGCTGCATTTGCCGCTTCTATCAGTTTGGCTTCAGTGTCAATATCCTTGCCTGGCAGTCCTGCAACACCGATGCTCATCGTTATCTGCGTAGCATCGAGCCATTTGAAGTTTTGGCATACCACGGTATCCAGTATGCGCGCCGCAGCCTGCACAGCGTCTCGGCGCATTGTGTTCGGAAGGAGGATGATTATTTTATCCCCTGTCCACCATGCCGCGGTATCTACTTCCCGTATCGTTTTCTGGATCAGCCCAATGATCAACTTAACTAGCTCTTCACCCGCCTTCCGTCCGATTTTCTCTCCATTCAGGTCGATAATCATGCAGCTCAACTGCTGTTTGAAGCGCTGGGCTCGTTTAAATTCCTTAGAGAACATTGCCTCGAATTGACGCTGGTTGAACAGCCCCGTATCGGGATCTAGAACCGGCATCGTATCGGCCTGAGAGATCCTTTCTTTTAGCTGACGGGTCTTCAACTCGAGTTCGTTCTGGAGCTTCTTAGTTTTGAGCACTGCGAAGATTCTGCCGACGAGCTCGCTCTCTGCATACGGTTTCCCTACATAGTCATCGGGACCATCTGCAGCGTTAACAATTGATTCGGGCGTGATGCCGCGGGCGGTGAGCAGGATGATCGGGACGGCGTTCGTTTCAGAGCCTGCGCGAAACCGTCGGCACAAATCGCCCCCTTCGATGTCTGGAAGGGCAACATCAAGAACGATCAGGTCGATGACATGCTTCTTTGTTGCCGCAAGCGCTGAAATACCGTTACCAGCCCAAACCACATCGTATCCGGCGTTTTCAAGAAACCGAATGGTGCCATTATCATTATTTTGAGTAAGGGTGCTTTGCACGAGGAGTATCTTTATTTTCGCCATGATGAGTATCCACTCTCTGTAGCCTGATCCGAAGTCCTATACGATAAAAATATATATTTTTATATAGCAGGTGGCGGAAAAGAACATATTAGCCAATAACGCACCGCGAGAAATTACGGCTACCCGTAAAAAAATACGTTTGATTTTAGAGCCGTCCCACGGGGCGGAGCGAATAAAGTTTTTCCATAACCGGTTATACATATTGCCAGCTTAGTAAAAAATACTCCAAAAAGTTGTAATGTCAAGTATTAATGCGGTTTTATTTATCGAAATAAATTGAAGTGCAAATATGGGGTCAAGGGATTGTAACGCAATAGTTTGGTTCCGGTCAGCACATTGGTTGGAAAAGATGTTTACAGCAAGTATTTAGAGACAAGAGTAGGAGGGAAAATGGATGGAATAAATTATCTAGAGCGGTACCGTATCACCTCTCTACCAGTCACCGCAATATTCGAAAGTCTGATTCGTGGTCAGACGCCGGATATTGTTTCCATTTTCGGACATTATATAGAGATTGAAAATATATTCATCCTTTTCCCAGTCGCGGTTGCTTGAAAATACGATTTCCCTGCCAGACCAGAGAGGTGACGAATCAAATCCTGATGCAGGAGCCGGGTAGACAAACACTTCTCCAGTATACACGTTGATCCTGCGAAGATGGGGCGTGCCTAGATCGCATCGGAAAATAACCCAAGAGCCATCCGGCGACCAGGAAGGGTTGGAATGCGCTGTTTCGTCACTCGTAAGTTTCAGCTGATTCCCACCATCACTATCCATGATCCAGATGTGCGATGTCTTGCTTGTGGGGGGAAACTGGGTGAATGCAATCAGATTGCCGTGCGGGGACCACTGGGCATTCATGTTTTCCTCAGGCCCACTGGTTAACTGGGTAAGGATGACGCCGTCAAGACTCAGAAGGTGAATCTGGTAAAGCCCATTCCCGCTTTTACACGAGACGACAAAACGACTGTCATCAGGCGCCCAGTCTACACCGGTCATATCCAGAGTTCCGGTCGTGATTTGCCTTAACACACGATCAGCAAGGGTCATGATAAAAACATTGAAGAGCCTGGAAAGATTATTTTTTGAGCTGAGGAACGCGATCTGGGTCTTGTCCTTGTTGTACCGCGGAGACGCGTTGTCCATATATTCGCCATCTTCCCCCAAGCTGTCTATAAGCCGCGTTTCATTGTTTCCGTCTGGGTTAATGGCATAAATGTCGTTGAACATCACGTGGTTGTTTCCCTGAAACCGTGTGAACAGGATTCGATTTTGACTCACGAATAAAGCCTCTTTTCTTGCCGTTCGCCCCCCTATGGTTGAAGAGAGACCGAATGGAGAATCAGCGAATTCGACAATTTATTTAAAGCGCTCAAGGATAAAAAAGGAATCTGTCTTCAGTGCACTTCCTCTCCCAGTTTTCTCTCAGTCAGTGTCAATACGAAGGACCCGACCTTGAGCGAGCTCTTGATGAGCAGCGGTATTTTCCGGTCGTCGTCAGAAAGCCATAGGAAGACCACACCCTTGTTCAGGAAGACACCTTCATATCGCGGATATGTTCTGAGCTTGATAGCGTCGAACTCACCGGCAGGTGTTGTTACCTTCTCCCTGCCAAGTACCTGGATTTCAACGGACCAGTTTTTGCCGCTTTCAAAAACAGAGAGTACCGTACTCTTGCCGATCGTGAAATTATCCATCATCCGTAGGACGTAAAGCGCCGATAGAGGATCCAGTACATGGACTGGCACGGGAAGGATCTCCGTAGCATCATCGTTTAGTTTAGTGATGACGGTTCCGTGCGCAGTGTCGAAAGTCGATTCGCGCCTCCTTTGTTTCTTGCCGTAGACTTCCTTGAGATTGTATGAGAGGCTTTGTCCGATTAGCGGGTCAAAAATGCTCCGTGCCATGTCATGCACGTGGAAGAGTTCTTCCACAACACCCGTGGAATAGCCAGTTATGACAAAGGATAATGCAGACTTTCCCTCCGGCAGTGTTTCGCTTTCAACTTTCAGAACTGCAATTCCAGCGGTGAAAATGTTCGACCAACTGACACTGTAGGTCAGGGATTCATTCGGCTGAAGCACCGTGACTGGAGGTGAGGCAGCTATTGCCGACCTGACATCGGAACTGATTACGGCCGGAAGGAGCATCATCACTGATGCAAACATAACGATGACGCTTCTTCCAACTTGCCTGGCTTTGGCTCTTAAAATGCTTGCCATGAGAATTGGGTGGAGTATTGCAATTTCCGGTCGCGAACTAATAAAGAAGGACCGGGCGAAACATTCTCCATTCTCCTTTGATTATAGAATAATTTCCCTCGGGTCGATTATGCAAACTAAGAATAAAGTCACCTGAGGTTTATTTGCTTCTACGGGGAACAGAAACAGTCAGAAATGGTAGAAACGGTGGAAAAGCTATGTTACCAGAATCTTATTACCCTGGAATTCCACGATCTGCCCTGAACGTATCTTACAACGTTTACGCAGTTCTACCTGGCCATCAACTATTACCCGGCCCTGTGCGATCACCGCCTTAGATATACCCCCGCTCCCGCAGAAACCCACGAATTTCAGGAGCCTGTTCAGCTCGATAAAATTACCGTTTTCGAGATTAAACTCATACATAACTTTTCCTGTGCAGTGAATAACATGACTTTATCATCTTGCCTGTTTCCGAAACAAAGAATTCGGACAGGACTCCCCTCTTCCACATATTGACGATTTTCGACTGCAGAGCGGATACCAGTTCTTGAACCCGTAATAGAACGTCACTGCAGCGAAGAGGTAGGTTGCAGCGAGAAAAACAATGATAATCAGGAATATTGTCATAATCCAACCTCCTTATGTCAAGTAGTATTTCCGCGCTTCACCGTACTACCTTTCATAAGATAAGAATAACGCTGATGACGAGGAAGTCAAGAACAGAAAGAGTTATGCAGGATTACACGATGAGTCGGCCCGACCTCGTTTTGATCACTAACTTTATATATAAATGCCTGCGTGAGAGCAAAAATGGCGACTAAAAGAGTGACGCAACTGTATGTAGGGCCCAGGTTGCTTATCCAGGATTGGAGATGGGAAAAGATTCCGAATCCTGCCATTCTGAACCGCCACGGAAAGAAAGAGAAGCCTGAGAGTAAAATACTGGATGCCGTTCATGGGTCAAGAGGCAATGGAGGATCGCGTGCATCTAAGAAGCAGTTTTTCCGATGTCTAAGAGTACAAGCCAAGGCGAGATTATATTGCAAATCAGTCCTTTTTTAACATAACCGTGCCGCCAGTTAAAGCAGTCTTGATGTCTTTCGCTACTGCGTCGCGGATGAAAGCCCTGATTAATTCCTGATCCTGCGGTCTTATGGTAATAAACTTGAGCCCTAAACCGGGCTTTTTGGAAGACCCCTCAATAGCGGAATAGTTGTAAAGGACCACGCCTACTGCTGAAATCGTCTGGTTCTTGATCTGGATTTGCAAATTAATACGTCGGTTTTTAGGATAGGGTTTTTCCATTGGCAGAAACATTCCATGCTCGGACAGGTCTATCTCGCATACGGATTTCAAAGAATTAATCGGGAGATTGTCCACCGACACAGCAATGCGGGCATCGATCCTGATGTCCGTACGGGGTTTGGACTCGATGAGTGTCTGGACAGTCCGGTAGAGCTCTTCGGGTTGGACCGGTTTGGAGAGGTATCCAGCTGCTCCTATGTCGAGACATCTCCTCTCTGAAGCTGCGTCGCTCAGTGGAATTAGGAAGATCACGGGAATAATTGCTGTACGTCGCTCCTGTCTCAGTAAATCATATAGGTCAATGCCGCTCATACCGGGAAGGGTCAGATCTGTGATGATGAGGGACGGCAAGGGGGTACGCATTCGCTCAAGCGCTTGGGCAACGGTGTTGACGGTAGAAACCTGATAATCGAATTTCTGCAGAAGCAGCGATATCACGAGCATTTCCTGGGCTTTATTACCCACGAGTAGGATTGATCGGCCTTTGCGCTGTCGCAGGAAAGACGCAGAAGCAGTTACTTCTGTGGCGTTCATGTATAATGCTCCCTTTTTCCGTATAGAAGAGGTAATTTTGAATGCAAAATTCGAAGTTGAGAATATTTTGTTAAAACATTGATAGTCGACGATATCATGAAAATCAAGACGATTAACGACGCGTCCCCATCGGGCTGTGAGATTAGGGAACAATATAGCGGCCCCAGTTTTCTTGGACACGATTTTATGGTAAAACATATGTCCAAGGAGGCCGTTAAATGGAAAAAGATGTTAAGCCGTCTGCTTCACCCGAAGTTGTTCGCTGGAGCGTCAACCGCAAGAAGGAAGTCGTTCTCCGGATGATGCGCGGCGAGCCGATTGATGCTCTCTCCCGAGAGTTGGGCATCGAGGCATATCGCCTGGAGAAGTGGCATCGAAAAGCCCTCCAGGGAATAGAAGCCGCACTCAAAGCCCGCGAGAGTGATCCTTTGGCAGCGGAACTGGATGCTGCCATGCGCCGTATCGGCGAGATCACCATGGAGAACGAGCTCCTCCGGTACAAAGTGAGGAAAGCTCGCCCTTTGGCACCCGAGAGATCGAAGAAATGAGCGCTGCGATCTCTATGACTACCGGCAAGCTCTATGGCGTCCAGCGTGTCTGTCATGCCTGGGAAGAGCCCCGCTCCTCTTTTTACGGGAGTAAGGTGCGAAGTACAAAACCCTCGGCAGCACGTAAACGCGGACCGAAGACCGCGCTAAGTGATAATGAGCTGCTTGAATTAATCCGCTCCGACTTGGCGACATCGCCGTTTGTCGGAGAAGGGCATCGCAAGGTTTGGGCTCGCCTGCGATTCGGCCGCGGGATCAGGATCGGCCGCAAACGGGTCTTACGCGTCATGCGTGAGCATCATCTGCTCTCTCCGCATCGGGTTGTCCAAGGACAGCCCATAGAACACAAGGGAAAGATCATAACCGCAGCTCCCAATATCCTGTGGGGTACAGACGGGACTAAGATTTTTACCCTGGATGATGGTTGGTGCTGGCTCTTTACCACCGTAGAACACTGGAACGCCGAGTGCCTTGGATGGCATCTGGCCAAGACCGGCGACCGCTTTGCAGCGCTCCAGCCACTGTCGATGGCTCTGATGACGCGGTTTGATTCGGTTGACGCCGATGTTGCTCGAGGGTTGGCGCTCCGAATGGACAACGGTACCCAGTATCTTTCGGATCACTTTCAGAATCAGATCAAGTACTGGGGTATTGCGCCGAGCTTCGCGTTCGTGGCAGAGCCGGAGACCAACGGCGTTACAGAGCGGTTCAATCGCACTCTCAAAGAGCAGGTTATCAATGGTCGCCAGTACAGGAACATCGAAGAACTAAGAATAGCAATCGCAGCCTTCATCGATCTATATAACGAGTACTGGCTTGTGGAAAAGCTCGGTTTCAAAAGTCCGCGGCAGGCATACAATGAACATCAATTGATGGTCGCCGCTTAACTATTATCTTGTGTCCAGGGTACCGGGTGCGCTACAAGATTAGGGAACAATAATCATGTCATGAATAAGTTTCACTCCTCTGAGATAGCCCATGGAGTGTGGGCAGGCTCTAACTAAATTGTGTTCTTCATTGTGAGTCTACGTTGCTGATTACACTTCTCGTGTTTGTTCCAACCTTATATTATTATACTATGAAGTATAATAGTCCAATAAACAGCAAATTACAATACCAAGTAAAGGGTATTTTGACGATGTTGTTTTGATCTAACAATTTTAAGAGGATATTGAGGGTGTTATTGATAATTAAATGTTAAGACGATATTTAATATTCCACATTAACAAGCTGAATAGCATAAAAAATTTATAATTATCAATTAGTTGTCATATAGGACGGTTCCGTGTAAATGGCTTTATGAGAGTCCACTCATCCTTCTCAATATCTAGCATATACACAATTCCATTTTGAGTATCGAAAATTCCAAGGTTGCCTTCATATTGGGTCATTGGCTGAAACCTGCCCTTTTAAGTCGTTGAATAGAATATGAAAAAAGAGCGATTAATACCAGAAACAGTAGCGATTTTAACACGTTATCAACCGAGTTTTTCCTTTGAAAATATACTTGAATAAAGAACAAAATTGCGACAGATCTTCGCAAGCACTTAAAACTCATCCGGATTGTCAGAAAAGTAATTGTCTATCATATTACCATATCATCCTGTGGCCATTTAACGCCAAACGATGAATTGTGTTCACAGAATCCCCCGTGTGACTTCGTCGTGGATAAACCGCCTGATATAATTCTGGTCTTCAGAAGAGATTCGAAGGAACGTGAGCCCCATTCCGGGCTCCCTGAAGGGGCCATCGCCGAAGCGATGGCTGTAAAGGACCGCAGCTTCGGCCGGGACAATCCTTCCATTGACGTTCATCTCTATGGTAAGTCGTTCGTCGCGGTTATAGGGTTTGAGCATGCGGACGTACATCCCATGCTCGGACAGGACAGAAGCACACTCTCCTTCGATGCAGTCGAGCGGCACTTTGTTGAGCGATACGGACAACCTAGTAGGAATGCGGATGTTCGCGCGCGGAGTGGATTCCATGATTTTCTGAACAATCCGATGGAGATCCTCAACGGCGATTGGCTTTGTGATATAGGCCGCTACACCGGCGGTGAGGCACCGCTTTTCCGCTGTTTTATCGTTGCTCGGAATCAGAAAGATTACTGGCAAAGAAGCCGTTCGCGGGTCCTGCTTGAGCAAGCGAGCCAGGTCCATGCCGCTCATGCCAGGAAGGAACAGGTTTGCAATGACCAGCGACGGTACAGCCACTGAGGTCATTTCGAGGGCCTCGGCTGCCGTGTGTGCGGAGCACACACGGCAGTCTAGACGCTGGAGAAGCATGGAGGCGTAGAAAAGATCGTTGGTCTTGTTATCCACAATCAGGATGTAGCGGTACCTGCTTTTTCCCTCTATTGACGTCGTAGGCTGCATGATTTCCTCCTCACGGAGAGAGCCTCATCCTTTCATAATCCATGATCCCATTCCGGGAGCATGGATGAAGTTGCTGCACCGATTCTGCATACTTCGTCACTTCATGAGGCTCAAAATTGCATTGAGATCCATCTGCTTCGACAATTCATTCATCCGCTTTCTATCACCCGAAAGCACAATCTTGATCGTCTTCGCCTTCGGCGCGAATGGTAGCTGGTCAATCTTTGCCCGGAAGACATCCTGACTTTCCTGCCGCCAGTCACCGTAAAGGAGTACTATTTGTCCCTCGTTCCACCCTGTCGCGCCGACTCTCCCGCCCTCTTTTCGAATTGCAAAAGCCGTGTCGGGATTCGTAAACAGCTTCCCATCCGGGAGTACGGCAATAGCGTCGTTTATAGATACCTCGATCGAAGCTTCAGCGTCCTTCACCAAGTAGGGCTCCACTTCCTGAGCGATTTTCCCCTCAATATCATCATGCAGGGCTTTCATCTTCCTACCGTTTTCATCCAACTCTTCATTCAAGCGTTGTATTTGCAATTGGTTTCTGTTTCTCGTGGCCTTGCGCAAAGCTCGCGCAGTCTCGGACTGCTGATCGATGAGTTTTTCGATCAACGGTTTCGCTTCTTCATTGTGTTTTCTGGAACTTTCGGTGAAGGCGTCATTGAGCCGCGTTTTTTCTTTCTGAACACCTGCTACTCGTCTGAAGGTTATCTGGTAATGAAAATGGACTTGATTCGATTCGTCAGGAACCGGCGCGGGGAGAACATTATCAGATGCTGCGATCCATCCCTCTGGTGGCTGCGGCATGGCCTTTTTCACTGTCGTAATTGCAGGAATAACGGTTGTGGCGTAAAATACTTTTTTCCCCTCTACTGCCGGAGGTATCCCGCCGCCGGCATGTATGAGGGCAGGCTCCATGAGAAGAAAACACAACGGGATCAGGTATTTAATGAAACGGCTCATAATCTGGCACCTAGCATGAAAAATTCAGTAGTGCTACTGCGGATGTAAAGATTATTGTCAGATAAGATCACTACAAACACATTGAAGAATGTGTCACTGCGGAAAATAGGGCAATGCTATATTCTCCTTATTCAAGTCCCTTCTGCGGCAGTTCCGGGTGGTTTCCTCAGTAGGATTCGCTGTCTAGACAAAATGACCGGCACCGATGCCGTGGCGGGCTGTAGCTTCGGCACGAGGTCGACATGATAGCCGTTGCTAGTCCAAACCTCATTATCTCCGAATTATCTTTGCAAGACATGAACGGTCTCATGCCGAGGAGCTCTACCGAGCTGTCCAAGCACTATCGAACCTACTTCTGGAAAACACATTTGTAAAGAAATTACAGTAAAATCGGGGAAAAGGCAATGAGATCGGTGATTTTCCCCACTGAGATCATGATTGCCGACAACTGAGACCGCCATCTCGAAAAGTTTGCCCGATGATCATCCCCTATCCTAGGAGATTGTCAAGCTTCGAACAGGCTCATGACCCAATTCTATTACCATCTCCGAATCTTTGTCAAGGTGGAATCATGCTGCTAGGACAATGATTGTGCATTGTTGAGAAGCCGGAGCCAATAGGCGTCCTACAATAACACATGGCAGGTCAGAAGATCATTAAGCTCTCTATTTTATTCACGACATGCAAATAATTATTTTAACCTTTTTGCTAGGTAAAAACCTAACAACTCTGTGCATATTGCATGACTATATTCATCGTCGTTCAGATTACAGAACGGCAGGCAAAAAAACTCAATACGAAGATGTAACCTTTCTGAATTTTTCAAAAAAAGACAGTATATTTGACTAAAGTTCATATTTTCTGAATACAGCCTATTCAGCCGCCGCTATGAACTCGGAGAGCCCCATTTCCCACCGCATGCTTTCATCGCTGTTTAACTGCAAGGTAAAGCAAAAAATTACAGGTCAAATTCACAAGTTCCCCACCACTTTAACTAAGAGAAATAACAATTTCTTGACAATAAGGCGGTAATATCAGATAATATATCGTCAAAACAAGTACCCTTCCCTGCTGCCGCGTCATTATGAGCGGCATATCTGTTTTTAAGAAAGAGATGGCTCGAGGAGCGCATTTTGCCGCAAGAATATCTCGAATTTGAAAAACCGATAGCTGAGCTGGAAAAGAAAATCGAGGAATTGACGCTTTTTACCTCGAACGGAGGTATAGACCTCGAAGAGGAAATTCTGAAGCTTCAGAAAAAATCAGACCAGCTGCTAGCTGAAATTTATTCGAAGCTTTCATCTTGGCAAAAGGTCCAGATTTCGCGCCATCCGAACCGTCCCTATACCCTCGACTACATTGAAGCGGTGCTTACGGATTTCGTTGAAATGCACGGTGACCGTGGATTTGGAGACGATCCTGCGATCGTATGCGGCTTGGCAAAGCTCGACGGTGCTCCCGTTGTCGTAATAGGCCATCAGAAAGGAAGGACCCTGAAGGAGCGCGTGTATCGCAATTTCGGCCAGCCGAATCCGGAGGGCTATCGAAAAGCGCTTCGGTTAATGCGGTTTGCCGAAAAGTTCAACCGTCCGCTCATCACGTTCATCGATACGCCGGGCGCCTACCCCGGGATCAGTGCGGAAGAGCGCGGGCAAGGCGAGTCAATCGCCCATAACCTCTCCGTCATGTCAATGCTCAAGATTCCTATTGTCTGTATCGTGATCGGCGAGGGAGGGAGCGGCGGGGCGCTTGCAGTAGGAGTCGCCGATCGCGTGATCATGCTTGAACACGCCACCTATTCAGTTATCTCCCCGGAGGCTTGTGCGGCCATCCTCTGGAATAATGGTGCAAAGGCAAGCGAGGCAGCGGAGCTTCTGAAGCTCACAGCTCAGGACCTGTTCCAGATGAAGGTGATCGACGAAATGGTGGAAGAACCCATTGGCGGGGCCCATCGCGACCCACGGCGGGCGGCGGAGCTGGTGAAGGAGGCTCTGACCCGGAGTCTGACCGAAATCAGAAATACGGATCCCGCGGATCTCGTGAAATTGCGCTATGAAAAATTCCGTAAGATGGGGATGTTCGACCAGATTTAGCGGATCATTCGATTTCTTTTTTAAGCAGCTCCGCTGCGGATTTAATACCGGTTAAAGCATCCTGGATGTGGGTATAGGCTGAGAGAAACACGAGCAGACAGTATTCCCCTGAGACAGGCACGATAAGTTCATTCCCCTCATCATGAGAAAAGAGCACTGCGTGAACGCACCCGAGTCCGAGTCGCTTTGCGATATTGCGAACGTGATCAAGATGGATCTCTTTCCAAGCTCCGAGCAGTTTCACATCCCCGTTGTAATAACCGGACTCTGCGATTGACTCTCCTTCATCGTCCAGGAATATTGCTGCACGGGCGCCGCTGACCGTCAAGATCATGTCCTGAAGAATTTTGTCGAGCACCTGCACCTCCTGTAACGCCGGTGGGAAACGGCAGACATAAGGCGATGCACGATATTCCGCGCTTGCTGCAACTTCCTACAGTCTTTTCACCTTTGCCGTTCAGCCAAAAACACGAAAGAATAGAAACGTCACACCGGCGCCTAGGAGAGCCCCGCCAACGACTTCCAGCGGCCGGTGAATTCCCATGGACCATCTGCTCCAGCTGATCATGAAAGCGAGCAGAAAGGTCAGGATGATTATTGAAAGCGATCCGGCCAAATAATATGCGTCTATCCAGATCGAGAAAGACACCGCTGCGTGGCCGCTCGGCATACCTCCCCTCAGCGGTACGCCCTTGCCGAAAAAAGCCTTGATAAAGATGACCAGAATGATGACAACGGCAAGGGAAACGAAGGCAATAACATCATCGGGTGCCTTCGTGAGATGCCAGTTTCTGTTCAGGGCTGTTGTTTTAAGGGCCGGGTAAAGAATAAGGTAAGCGAGCATCAGTGCGCCGATCGAGGCAGTAAGGACAACACCGGCCGCAATGTCCTTGGCGATTTTTGCCTTGGGATGAAACTCTTCGCAGATCATGTCCACTGTGGTTTCTATCGCTGTGTTTAGCATCTCTGTAACCAGCACCAGGATGATGGCCATGCACAGTAGTGTGAATTCGATACGGGAAATATTGAGGGTTAGGCCAAGGACGAGGGCCGCAAGCGCCGCCATGAGATGATAGCGCATATGCCGCTGGGTTTTGACGGCATAAATAATCCCTTCAATGGCTACGTTGGCGCTCTGAAACCACGATTTCGGCTTCATGCGGATATCCTCTGGCAGAGCCGGACTTCCTTGCGGCGCATCCTGCGGGCTTCCGCGGGGCCCCGTTCATGGTCATACCCAAGCAGGTGGAGCAAGCCATGCACTAATAGGCGTTCAATCTCGCGTCCGAGTGAATGGTTACACTCCCGGGCCTGACGAGCTGCCGTGGGCACGGAAATGACGATATCTCCTAGAATGTCGGGGCGAAGACCGGGAAATTGTCCTTCCCGCTGTGAGAAGGAAAGTACGTCGGTGGCACGATCAATATCGCGGTAGCGGCGGTTTAGGTAACGCATGGCCCGGTCGCCGGTAAAAAGGATGCTCAACTCCGCGTCAGGTATGCCGCAACTCTGTAAGAGGGTCGCGAGCTGCTTCCTTCGCTTTGGCAATGCCAGCCTTTTTTTCCTCTGATTGTTTTTTATCCTGATGGTCACTGCGCTTTTTTTCTCCGGGAAATTCCATGCCGGGATAGTCGATGCGATGATGGTAGATGCCGTTGAGAAGGAGGTTGAAGCTCTTGGAGATATCCCGCAGATCCTTGAGTGTTAGATCACACATGCTGAGCTGATCATCAAGGAATATCCGGGTAATGACGCTGGTCGTCAGCGCTTGGATACGCTGGGGCGATGGGTCGTCCAGCACCCTCGATGCGGCTTCGACATTGTCTGCCAACATCACGATTGCGGCCACTTTCGTCTGCGGACGCGGTCCCGCGTAACGGTAATCTTCCTCGGCAATTGTTACGAAGGGCTGTAGTTCTTTTGCTTTTTGATAAAAGTAGGTAATAAGTGACGTGCCATGGTGTTGCTGGATAATGTTGATGATTACGGAAGGCAGTTTGTGCTGTCGCGCCAATTCGACGCCTTCTTTGACATGGGACGCTATGATCAAGCTGCTCATGGATGGCATGAGACGGTCGTGTTTATTTTCCGAGACGCGCTGGTTCTCGATAAAGTATTCCGGTTTGTGGATTTTGCCGATGTCGTGATAATAGGCCGCTACGCGAGCCAGGATGGGATTCTCGCCGATGGCCTCAGCTGCGGCTTCCGCAAGGTTCCCGATGAGGATACTGTGATGATATGTACCGGGACTTTTGTAGACCAACTCCTTGAGCAACGGATGGTTGGGGTCTAAGAGCTCCAGAAGCTTTATATCTGTTGCGATGTCGAAAAAGGTCTCAAAAAACGGCAGGGTGACCGAAACGATCATCGTGACCAATACCGCTCCAAGCAGACCCGCGGCCAAATCATTTACAATACGTGTCAGGAGGTCTCCACGATAGATGTCGATGCCGGCGATGACGATAAAACTGATAAGGGCCGTTAAAGCGCCCGCCCTGAGAACGGCCGTCCTCTTTTTGCACCGGATGACGCTGAGTGCTGCGACAATACTTCCCAAAAAATAGTAGAGTGGAATAAAAGGATCACCTTGGAACGCTATCCCGAGAAGAATGCTGACGACGAAGGAAAATCCGAGTGCCAAATGAAAATCTAGAAGCAGACTCGTCAGCATGGCTCCGGCTGCCACGGGAAGAGCGAAACCGATGGTTACGATGTCCAGATGCAGCTTACCCGCCAGGAGCGTGAAAACGGTCTCGGAAAACTGCGCAAGAGCGACCGTTGCAAGAAGTAGGAATGCGAGCAGGAGAATCTTTTTCGTGTCTCCTACAAGCGACGGCCGATAGCGGTTGATATCGCGATAAAAAAGGTAAAACAAGACGAGCAGCAAAGCTGCCAAACCGGAGTAGGCATGAAGCCTGCTGCCGATGCTTTCGCGTCGTGCTATCTCATCAAGGATCCTTGCCTCCCGCTCCGTTACGCGTTGACCTGCTCCGATGATTATTTCATCCTTGATTACCTGGTATGAGATCGTAGTCTGGTCGGGAGCGGGATATTCCATGGAAAAGGTGTAGGGCGAGGTGATGTTCCTAGTTGCCAGGTCCCCTGGTTCGAGCAGCGGGATGCTCGGCAGCAAGACGAGTGCCAGGAGGCCCGCTGTCACGACGGCGATGATGGTATTGGAGAGCATAACAACGCGCGACGGTTTCTCAGGGAGGTCGGAGCGGTCCGGATCGTGGCTTTGGGTTTTGGGAAGAAGCTTTACGGCCGTCTCATTTTTTTTATTCATTTGAAGACTCGTGGTGTTCGTATGCCTTGATGATCTCTTGGACCAGTTTATGACGGACCACGTCACGGTTCGTAAAATAGATAAACTTTATCCCTTCGACGTTTTCAAGAATTTTCTGGACTTCGATCAGGCCCGAATTTCTTCCGCTCGGGAGATCGATCTGAGTGATATCTCCAGTAATGACGGTTTTTGAATTAAAGCCGAGACGCGTGAGAAACATCTTCATCTGTTCCGAAGTCGTGTTCTGAGCCTCGTCAAGTATTATGAAGGAGTCATTCAGGGTTCGGCCGCGCATAAAAGCGAGAGGCGCGATTTCGATGTCTCCCCGTTCTACGAGCTTGTTGGCCTTTTCCGTTTCGATCATGTCGTAGAGCGCATCGTAGAGCGGCCGCAGGTAGGGGTTGACCTTCTCATAAAGGTCGCCGGGCAGAAACCCGAGTTTTTCTCCCGCTTCAACCGCCGGACGGACAAGGATGATCCTGCTTACTTCGCGCCGTAGGAGGGCTGATACCGCCGTGGCCATGGCAAGGTAGGTCTTGCCCGTACCGGCAGGCCCTATACCGAAGACGACATCGTAGCGCCTGATCGCTTCAACGTACTTACGTTGTGTTTCGTTCTTTGGCGCTACCGGTCGTTTATGGCTTGAGACTGCAATACTTTTTTGGAAGATATCTTTCAATGCAGCAGAAGGATCGGCGGAATAGGCGTTGATGGCGTCATTCACATCGTCTTTACCGGCAATGATTCCCTTTGAGAGAAGGTCTGCAAGCTGTTTGATAAGGTGCTCGACATTCGCAACGGACTTTCCGTCTCCTTCAATCTGGATACGGTTTCCCCGGGCATTCACGGCAACACCGTATGTGTTCTCGATGAGCCGCAGATTCTTGTCCAGGTCTCCGTAGAGACTCGGCAACGAACATTCGTTTTCTATTACCAGATTTACTGCGGTGGTTTTCATCGCGTGGATGCTGCCGTCTGTTTGGCCGCATTTTCCTGAACAATGTTAACACGCTGGAAAGCTAAAGTCAATTTCACTTTTTTAAAAGTCGATGCCTTGAAAAGCAGAAATTCCCCGATCATAGGGATGTTTGATATTTCGCATTTCCGTGACCAGGTCCGCGGCCGCGATGACATCGGGATGGGCATCGCGTCCCGTGAGGAGTAGATGCAGCTTAGCCGGTTTTTCTTGAATAAAACTGATGATATCCTGAACATCGATCAAACCGAGTGAAACCGCCGTATTTATCTCATCCAGGACCAGGATGTCCCAGGAACCCGAAAGCATGCGCTGGCGAGCCATCTTAAGTGCTTCCCGGGCTGCCCTACAGTGCTCATCTAGGGGCATCTGGTCACCGCAACAGTTGACGAATCCCTTTCCCAGAGAAACGATTTCGATCTCAGGTATGAGTCTCTCGGCGGCCCGGGATTCCCCGGTCGTCGACTGGCTCTTTACGAATTGCACTATGGAGACATACATCTTATGACCGGCCGCCCGCAAAGCTATGCCGAGGGCAGCGGTTGTTTTCCCTTTGCCGTCTCCGGTAAAGACAATTACCAACCCATTGGCTGACACCAGTTTTTCACCTCAAAAGTATTATGAATGTCTGTCAGGGCGTGAATCATAACACCTTGCGGAGTAAAACACAAGGACGCCCGACAGCATTTCCTCTCCTCTTTGAATATTTTCAGCATTTTTCCCTTGCATGCGTGTTCTTCTTATGGTATCTTATGAACCGCTTTCAATCTTATTGTATTTTATGGAGGATTTCACCGTGGCAGGTACATGTCAGATCTGTGGAAAAGGGAAACTGAGCGGCAATAAGGTCAGCCACTCTAATAACAAGACCAAAAAGGTATCAAAACCGAATTTGCAGTATGTAAAGGCCGTCGGTGCTCATGGTTCGCATGTGCGCTTGCATGTGTGTACGCGCTGCATTCGTTCCGGTAAAGTTAAAAAAGTCAGTTAATCTCGCTTCCCAATTCATAATTATCCCTCGCCAATCCTAAGGCGAGGCAGGTTACTTTACAGAATTCCAGGAAGCTAGGGTGTTCGGCGTCAGGCATGCCAGAATGCCCGATACCGTTCGATCTGCACTTGCTCATCAGGCTGTGTCTACTCGGGAATAGATGACAATATACAAACTGCAACTTTTTTCCGCTAAAAAAATTACAAATTGTAATCAATGCAATGTGTAAAATTACAATTTGAAGTTGACACCACTTTCCTACTGTACTATCATAATTCGTAAACCCGTAATAATAAAACATCATTATTACAAAAAAATTAGTTTCTCATAACGGTGGCATTCCCTCCTGGAAGGAGGAGAAGGAGGTGGACGGAAAGGACGATTAGAAAAAACGTCACATTCGGACACTGTCTTTGTTAGTAACTTAATCGAGCACGCAAAGTGCTCAAATTTCTCTAAGGGGAGGAACTATGAGTCTTATTAAGAAAAGTCTGGTAGTTGGTCTGTTGGTGTTAGGCATCTTTGCACTGGTAGTGGGCATGGCTGACAAATCAGCGAATGCTGCAGGCGAATGGGTAGATACAATGCACGGCACGGCGTACATTGCTGGGCACGGTGGGCACCTTGCCATCATCGACCTCGCCACGCTGGCGCCACCGACGGACATAGAGAAAGACAGAATAGTAATCACCGAAGCTGGCTCCGAGATGGAAGGCAAAATCGCTGGTATGGATTTCGCAACCGTGAAAAAGGCCGGTGGTTCCCATGGCAGCACACTTATCGGGAAAACACTTTATGTAGGTCTGTTAAACGGGAATGTGGTTACGTATGATTTGGCAACAGGAAAGAAATCTGCACCTATACAGGTTGGGAAAAAATTCTGCGATGCCATTGTCGGCCCTGATGGAAACATATATTTGGAAGATATGGCCGATGGACATGTGTATGTCTTTGATCCGAAGGGACTTAAGACCGTTGATTCTATCCCTGTTGGTGCGGCAGTGTGCGGTATCGCCTGGACTAAAAACCGCGAGAAAGCCTATGTATCCGACATGCCTCAGGGAAAAGTTTTCGTAATAGACTGGAAGACAAAAAAGACCATCAAAGAGATTACCGATCCCGAAATGACCTTTATTCATCAGATCGCCATGACGAATGACGGCAAGCAGGTATGGGTAGCGGCTGCAAATGAGTTTGATCCCGGTCTCAAGCCTGGAACCCATAAGCCCTATATGATCGTGATCGATACGAAGACCGATAAAGTTGTAGATCACATACTGCTGCCGGACACAATCAGATCTCACGATGTAAAGTTTACCCCTGACGGGAAATTAGCGCTTATCACCGGTCGCGATTACATTAACAAAGACGGCGTACTCGCCGTTATGGACATCAAGAGCCACAAAATCGAGAAAACAGTATCGCTCTGCTCGAGCTGCCACAAGCCGAACGGCATTGCGGTAACGATTGATGATGGCGCACCGCTTCTCTGCGGTATAGCTATTGACTGGAAGAAGTAAATCGTTTAAAATAGGTGTAGCGTTAGTTTACGCCGAAGGGCGGGTAAACCCGCACTTCGGCGTTTTTTGTCTTAGGCGGCCAATATCCATCTTATCCATGAAGGGAACATAGCCCATCGCCATGAATATCCCCTATGTAGCGTACAAAAACCTGAAACGAAAAGCCACGAGGACCTGGCTGCTGTTTGCTATAGTGGTAGTAGTGTCGTGCACCCTGTTTACCGCTACCCTCTTCCTGAAAAGCATCAACAATGCACTGAAACTCGGCACGTACCGCCTCGGGGCTGACATTCTGGTTGTTCCTGAAGGCGCTGAAACGAAGGCCAAAACCGCGCTCCTGACCGGGGAACCCACGCAGTTTCTCATGGATAAATCCATTCTTGACCAGGTAAAGAAAATCGAGGGTGTTAAAAACGCCACTCCCCAGCTCTTTATCAAACCGACAAGTTTCTCCTGCTGCTTTAATGTGGATGTGTTTCTTATCGCCTTTGACCCGGATACGGACTTTACCGTAAAGCCCTGGTTGGAGAAACACTTGAGCAGAAAACTCGGCTTGAATGAAATCATAACCGGACGAGAACTCCCCGTTATCGTAGGGGACAACATCCCCTTTTTCGGAACGACCTTTCAGGTTGTAGGTACGATGGAGCCGACTGGGATGGATTTTTTTGACCGCTCGGCGTTTATGAGCCTTGATGCAGCGTACAAAATGGCCGCGGACTCAAAGGAAAAGGCGATTCAGCCGATTGAAATCGGTGAAGACAAAATATCCACGGTCCTTGTGCGGGTGAGTGAAGATTTTACCCCCGATCGTGTCGCCTTAAGGATCGAACACAGCATTCCCGGAGTTAAGGCCCTTGTTTCCGATACGGTCATCAGTACGGTCAGAAAGCAGCTTTCCGGCCTGATTCATGCAATATTAATCATCAGCGGCATTCTCTGGTTTATCGTCCTCCTCATCATGGCCTTTGCTTTCTACATGATTGTCAATGAACGCCGCAGAGAAATCGGACTCCTGCGCGCGATGGGCGCAAACAGATTTCACGTAGCGGAAATCATTTTAACGGAGGCCACCCTCCTTTCCGTCTCCGGAGGAGCTGTGGGCATTGCGCTCGGGTTCGGTGTGCTCCTCAGCTTCAAAAACCTGATGCTCCAGTACCTCAAGCTTCCTTATCTTTTCCCATCGAACACGGAGCTTTTTATCCTCGTGGCAGGCGCTCTAATTTTTTCATTCCTGACAGGGCTGCTTTCAGCGTTGTTGCCATCTGTTGCCGTTATTAAAACTGAACCCTATGAAGCCATAAGGAGCGCAGAGTGAGATACGTATTATTGATCGTTCTCTTGTTTTCATTCGCATTCACCTCCTGCTCGCAAGAAAAAAAGCAGAATCCGGAACCGGCCGCTTCAAAAAAGAGCACTTTTGAGGAACTCAGGGAGCAGGTGAAAGCCAATCCTAAGGACGATGAAGCATGGTATCATCTTGCCGAACTCTATGACCGCGCGGAGGCCTATGATCAGGAAATAGACGCTCTCAAACAGGTTATTGCCTTAAAGCCTTCAATGGGCTACGCCTACTTCAGGCTCGGCACGACCTATAACAGAGTTGAGCGGTATAAGGATGCGGTGACTAATTACCGCAAGGCAATTCAGTATGAACCTAAGCTGCCGATGATTTACAATAACCTTGCTATATCTTACGGCAAGCTCGGGAAAAATGATGAAGAGATTGCTGCGCTCAAGAAAGCGGTATCTCTGAGGCCGAAATACGGTATTGCCCGGTTTAACCTCGGCATGGCTTTCCTCAAAAAGGGCAATCGGGCAGAAGCTCTGAAGCAATACAAAGCGCTGATGAAATTCGATGAAGGTATGGCAGCTAACCTGAAAAAGGAAATCGATGCCACGAGGAAATAACGATGAGGCGGACTTCTCTTCACACTTTTACTGTTGATGTTTGCCTGGTCGTTTCCTGTATTTGCAGGGACCCCTTCCTGCGCCCAGTGCGGCATGGATGTTGACCTGAATTCAAAATAAGCCGCAAGGATCGTCCAAGGGGAGACGACGAGCTATTTCTGCGATATCGGCGATCTTTTTGCCTATCTGAACGCAAAGGGGGCACCCATACGCAGGGGTGATGGTAAAAGATTACGACTCAGGCGATTTGATTGACGTCCGCAAGGCTGTCTACGTACGTGCTGTGAAAAAGTTCAGAACCCCCATGGGCTGGGGTGTCGCGGCATTTCGAGAAAATAAACGTGCCGCAGAATTCTGCGAAGTGATGGATTCTAACGACGCGGGCAGGGTCTTGAAATAAAGAGGCCGTCGGTTCATGGTGGTCATCGGATATTCCCTATTGTTATTGGAACCGTGGCCTTGCGATATGAAAAGAAAGGAAATACATGATTGAACTGAAAGGCCTGTCGAAAACCTACACCGTCTCGGGGAAGGCCATAAAAGCCGTCCAGCCCGTTGACCTGAAGATCGAAAAGGGGCAGTTCGTCTCCATTGTCGGCCATTCGGGAAGCGGTAAAAGCACACTCCTGAGTCTGATCGGCGGCATTGCCCGCCCCGATACCGGGAGTGTAAACGTCGATGGAACGAACATATGGGAATACGATGACAAGAGCCTCTCGAAACTGCGAAACGAAAAGTATGGCTTTGTATATCAGTTTGCAAGCCTCATCCCCACCCTAACCGCTGCGGAAAACGTACTGCTACCGACCGTTTTCGGCGGCAACAAAACGGCTGCGGACGCGGAGAATCTGCTCAAGCTCGTTGGACTGGGAGATAAAAAAGACCGGTATCCTTCGGAGCTGAGCGGCGGCGAACAGCAGCGTGTGGCCATTGCGCGCGCGTTCATCAACGATCCCGAGATTATTCTTGCCGATGAGCCGACCGGGGACCTCGATGAGGAGACGGAAGACGAAATCATGGCCTTTTTTGAGAAGATCAACAGGGAGAAAAAAGTCACGATGATCATGGTGACCCATAGTTCCGAGATCGCCTTGCGGGCTCCGGCCCGTCTAAGGATGAAGCAAGGCGAGCTGGAAAGGCTAAACTGAGTGAAAGGATCTCTATCCCCTTCATGCATGCTTTGAAAACACGAAAAACAAAACGGCGGCCATTTTGGCTGCCGTTTTGTTTTTCCCTTACATTATACAGAGATCCGATGCTATTTTTTCTTCTTTTTATCACCGTAGAGATAATCATATTCCGCTGGATGATGGTGTTTCAGCTGGTCGATCGTCATTTTCCCGGTGAGCCACATCCAATTCATAGGGAACACTTCCGAACGCAGATGCTCGTTGTAAAAATGGAAGATCATAATAAACACGATGGCGAGGAGCGCCTCGTCACTGTGCATAGCGATGATGACATCCCATATCCATTGGACCGACCAAGCGGGGAAGATCGGCGATACAGTTACCGGGAAGGCGAGAAAGAAGCCTGATGCCCCGATGATGAACATGCCCCAGTATACCGCCCAGTAGTCGAACTTCTGCATATAGTTGAATTTTCCGAAGTAGGGTTTTTCCTTCCTCAACCCGAAAAAATACATGAAATTATGGAATGCGTCGATAACATCCTTTGGCATCGGAACTAGGGTAGGCCTCATGCCGCCTTTGCGCACCTGGTTAAGAAGGTAGAACTGGTGGTAGATAAAATCAAGAAGCATCGTAATGCCCGCGACACGATGAATAATTCCAGCGCTTTTCGCGCCGCCCCAGAACCGTATCCATGCGCTGGCCGGGTCCTGGTAGGCATACTTGAGCCCCCATCCCGTGAAGGACAGGAGCAGAAAGGTTGTAAACATGATAACGTGCTGAATTCTCGCAGAGAGATCGAATCTCTCGATTTCGTTCGGGATCGTGTTATTCATGGTCCCCTCCTTTTCTGAACAGACGATCACGGATGTCTGCGATGATGTCCAAAAGCACATGGATGCAGATGAACGCAAACACTCCCACCGTGAGAATAATCAAGGTAAGTTCCGTAAAGCGAGCAATGGGATGAAGCGGCTGATGAGTGATTGCGGCTACGAACTTTTCCGTTGCGCCGGCATGACACTTCCCGCATGTATTGATCTTGTTCGCACCGTAGACCGGGGACGAAGGGTCCCTCACATCCTTGATATCGTGAGAGCCGTGGCAATTTACGCAGGAGGGAGCCCCGCTGTGTCCAAGTTTGAGTTTGCGGCCGTGGAAACTTTCCTTGTACCGCTCCATGACGTGTGGAGTGAGACCGTATTTTTCCGACATGAACTTTTCTTCATGACAGGTGCCGCAGGTCGCGACTACATTGAAATGATTGACCAGGGATTCCTTGCTCGTCTTGGGCTGGATGTAATGCGGTGTTCCATGGCAGCTCGTACAAACCGGTCCGTCGGATGATTTTTTTACTATGACATTCTGCCCATGCACGCTCGCTTTGTAGGCTTCATAAACATCGGGGTGACATTGGATGCAGGCCGCCTGCGCGATGGGGTCGATTTTGCTCTTTGAGGATATAGCTGCCGCCAGTTCCTGGATTTCCTTGTCCGCCTTGCCTGACAGCCCCTTGTGCTGCTCTCCCTTGAGCGTCATATGGCACATGACGCAGTCGAATGAACCATGGACGGATTTCGCGTACCTTTCCTGATTTACGTTGATTTCTCCCTCCATTGATCCATGGCAACCGAGACACGTCGCCGCATCGGGCGCTGCGCCGGCTGTTGGTATCAACACCAGGGTTAAAAACAACAGTACAACCGCGTTCAACCAAATCCTCATACGCTCTCCTTTCACTCCCGTAGTATTCTCAACATTTATGGCCCTCATAACGGCAAGCAGCCGCTGAGAGAAACCCCGATTGAAGAAATCGCATTTCCACCGTTCTCAATTTTGCGCGGTGGATCTTAAAAACCCGGCCAATCGGAAGGTAGCATGCTTTTTCTTTAGTTGTTGATAAAACAGATGCGGCGCTATGTAACAGGCCCGAGGATACTTATTCATGCGGTGAATCATCGCTGATGAAGAAACGGCCTTGATCGACTCCCCCGGAATCCATCTATCCCTTCAAATAGAATCGTGTGGCTTTTAAACATTGTGAGAAAGATAGCATATTTTGCAGAAATCCGCCAAATATTTTTGCATGTATCATGCCAGCAATAACCTATTGAATTTATGGTGTATCAATTCCGGCTCTTTTCGCAAACGTGAGAATCTCATTGTTTTTATGCAACTCTGCAAAGAAACAGAGGTTGATATTTAAACTAATAGTTCACGCTTAAAAGATAGAGCCCTTGCGGAGGAGCTGCTTTTCCCGCCATGGTCCGGTCCTTCGCTTCAAGAATTTTCACCATATCTTCGGGGCGGAACCTGCCGAGGCCGACCTCAACTAGAGTGCCAGAAATATTTCTGACCATGTATTGCAGGAATGCATCCGCCTCAAGCAGCAGCTCGATAAAATCACCGCTTTTTCGTATTGTCACCGACTTCAGGGTTCTCACAGGGCTTTTCGCACTGCAACCGGACCCGCGGAACGACGAGAAATCGTGTCTGCCCAACAGGACGGCAGACGCTCTTCGCATGCGTGCGACGTTCAAAGGTAGGTTGACATGCCAGGCATAATTGCGATGGAGAGCGGTTTGCGCCCGTCTGTTCAGAATACGATATTTATAGATCTTGCTCCGGGCGCTGAACCGTGCATGGAAACCAGCAGGAACTTCTTCAGATGTCAGCACCCTGATGTCGTAAGGCAGAAGTTGATTGAGCGCTGGAGCCCATGCCGGTGCCGGGATAGCGCTTCGGGTGTGAAAATTGGCTGCATGCCCCAAGGCATGTACACCTGCATCGGTTCTTCCTGAGGAAAAGATCCTCGCTTCCTCATGAGACAACAAGGTGAGTGCCTTCTCAACCGTTTCCTGAATTGTCTGCATCCCGCTTCCAGCCTGCGATTGCCAGCCGTGATAGTTCGTGCCGTCGTATTCAAGAATAAGTTTTATATTACGCTGAATCGAGTCCGAAGCGTTCATAAGCGTTGATCCTGAAAAAGGCATTTAGTCACCGAAGAACAAGTTAACCGCGGACAATTGCGGCTGCTAAGACAAAACAGCGACTTACCAGACAGGTGAGCTATAATTTCTGCAAACCACCAAGCGCGATTGCTATTGTGCTGCCCTTGGGTCCCTATTGCTGTTTTAGATTATCAAACGTCAAACCTTCACGAGAATCTTCAAAGGCAAAGGGCTATTCTCCGAGATATGCTTTTTTGATCCCTGGGTCTTTTTCAAGCTGTGATGCTGGACCTTCCATCACAATCCGTCCGGTTTCCATGACGTAAGCCCTATTGGCGAGATGAAGTGCAGCCTTGGCGTTCTGTTCTACCAACAGTACGGTAGTCCCCTGTTCGTTGATTTCCTGTAAAATTTTAAAAATCCTGCTGACTATGATTGGTGCGAGTCCGAGCGACGGCTCATCGAGAAGAAGAAGGCTCGGCCTGGACATGAGTGCTCTGCCTATGGCAAGCATCTGTTGCTCCCCTCCTGAAAGGGTGCCACCGAGCTGTCGTTGTCTCTCGAACAACGTCGGAAACATTTCGAATACTTGATTAATTCCAGAAACATACTCCTGCCTGCTACGGGAAAAGGCGCCCATTTCCAGGTTTTCCCGCACGGTCATGCGGGGGAAAATACGCCTGCCTTCAGGAACCTGCGATATTCCGAGCCCGACGATTTCGTGAACAGGACGGTCGTCAATCCGTTCTCCCCGGAAAAAAACAGTTCCCGCTGTCAGCGCCGAAACCCCGGATACAGCCATCAGCGTTGTCGATTTCCCGGCGCCGTTCGCTCCGATCAGTGCGACAATCTCACCCTGCTTTACGGAAAGGCTGACTCCTTTGAGCGCCTCGATTCTTCCGTACGATACGGCTACATCTCTGAGTTCAAGCACGGATATGATCCTTGCCGAGATAGGCCTCGATCACGCCCTGGTTGTTCTGGATGTCCCGGGGCATGCCTTCGGCAATTTTGACTCCATGATCCAGCACCACTACCCGGTCCGAGATCCCCATGACGACCTTCATGTCGTGCTCGATGAGCAGAATCGCTACGCCGTTGTCACGGATCTTGCGGATAAGCGCCATCAGTGCCAAGGTTTCCTGTGGGTTCATGCCGGCCGCGGGCTCGTCAAGGAGCAGGAGATGTGGCTCCGTACCGAGAGCCCGTGCTATTTCAAGCCGCCGCTGATCGCCATAAGAGAGATTCGCTGCCGGGGCGCTCTGTTTGTCTTCGAGTCCGACAAACTTTAAAATGTCGATGGCCCGGTACCCCATGTCCCGCTCTTCCTTTCTTACTTTGGCTGGCCGGAATATGGCGCCGAACACTCCCGCGCTGGTACGGCAGTGGGCTGCAACCATTACATTTTCCAGGCAGGTCATTCCATCGAAGAGGCGTATATTCTGAAATGTCCTTGCGATACCCAGGGCGGTGATCGAATGGGGCTGCATCGCGGTAATGTCGCGGTCTTGGAATATGACCGTCCCCTTCGTCGGACGATAGATGCCGGTGATGCAGTTGAAAAAAGTGGTTTTACCCGCGCCGTTCGGACCGATGATGCTGACAATCCTTTCGCGTTCGACGCGCATGTCGATATCATGGACAGCCTTGAGACCGCCAAAATGCTTTGCCAGGTTTTTCGTTTCCAGTAAGAGCATAGAATAATCCGATTTTGGTTGAACTATTTTTTCACCGTTCCCAAAAGCCCTTGGGGCCTGAACACCATCATGGCAACGAGTGCAATTCCAAAGGCCAGCATGCGATAGTCTTGAAAATCCCTGAAGATTTCGGGAAGCGTGATTAGCAACAGAGCGCCGAGAATGATCCCGGAATGCTCCCCATTCCTCCAAGAACAACCATGCAGAGGATCAGGACCGACTCGGAAAAAGTAAAGCTTTCCGGCGACACAAAAGCCATTTTGGCCGCAAAGAAAACTCCTGTCAGGCCGGCCAGAGCCGAACCCACAACGAAGGCAAGCAGCTTAAGCCGGAACGTATCGATTCCCATGGCCTCGGCAGCAACCTCGTCTTCACGGATTGCAATCCATGCCCTGCCGATCCGGGACGTCATGAGACGTTTCATGGCGAATACCGTAATGATGACGATGACGAGGATCACGTAATAGAAGTCGAGGGTGCTGTGTAGAGAATATCCTGCAAGGACCGGTCTGCCGACTCTTGAGATCCCGTTCGGTCCTCCGGTCAAGCCGTCCCAATTGTTCAGTATGATCCTGGTGATTTCCCCAAGGCCGAGCGTCACGATCGCGAAGTAGTCTCCACGAAGACGAAGTGTTGGGAGTCCTATAAGAAAGGCAAACAACGCCGCAACAGCTGCACCGGCAAGGAGACCGGGCCAGAAGGCAAGTCCGAGTGTTGTAGAAAGGATGGCGTAGGTGTAGGCGCCGATGGCATAAAATGCCACATACCCCAGATTGAGGAGACCGGCCTGTCCTACGACAATATTCAATCCCAGCGCAAGGACGATATAGATGCCTGTTAGGGTCATAATGTCCTGATAATAATCGTTGAGGAAAGCAGGCAGGAAAATCAGAAAAACGATGAAACCGGCATAGACAAATGGAGATTGAGCGGCGCGGGACAGCGATGAAATATTTTCGCGAACGATCGTCAAAAATCGAGAAAACGAGCGGGCGACAGACAGGAAAGCCTCACTCTTTGAGAGCCGCCACAAAAACAACGAGGCAAACGCTGCAGCAGACAAGCGCACCGCGTTCCCTGTTCCAGTAAACGGCAGAACAAGCAGCCCAATCGAGAGCGAGAAAAGGATGATTTTCACATATGCATTGGCGGACTTAAGAAGGGTGTTCATTCCAAGACAAGATTATCGCATAAACAAACCGGGTTTTCAAGGTTTTGTTCCAGCTTTTGTCTGGCTTGTTTCGTTTCGACTCGCGAACGTAATTAGGAAGACAAAGTCGCTCAACAGGGGCATTTATTTTGGCGACACATAACTCGCTGAATGTACCGCAAACACAACGGACGGTCACAGCAATCGTTGCGAACAAGAACTACAGTGAATTATCGATCTACGCTCACTGAGCCGGGCCCGTAATTGAGAACCATAAGGAGGCCACCCATTATCGCAAGGTTTTTCAAGAAGTGAATCTTCTGTATATGATCGGCGAAGTGAGTGTGAAAAATGAGCGTGGCAATGGCAAGAAAAATCAAGAGAGCCGACACGCCTAACTTCGTTCGGTAACCTAGCACGAGCGACAATCCTCCGACGATTTCGATGGTAATCGCGCAGCATAGCAGGATAACCGTATAGGGCATGCCCTGTGCTGCCATTTGCTGTCTGACAGATGCAAAGGTCGCAATCTTGCCAAAAGCTGATTCCAGAAATATCCCTGACAAAAAGATCCGAGCGACCAACGATGAAAGATCTTTCATACAGTATCCTTTCGAAGCAGAATCATGCTCCAAATTACTTTTTAAACTATCGTATCAGCGTTTCATTGCGCGCCCAACCCTCGTGTAAAAGGAGGGACAGACTGCGTTAACGTCTCTTCTTTGGTAACTATAACATAAAGCAGAGACAACAAACAACACCGATTGATGAATCATGATTGACAATGCCGGTTGTAGCGGTTAACATAACTAATATTTCACAGTCGTATGAACGGACCTGCGGAAAGTGAATCTCATGCAAAAAAAAGTCATCAGCACCATAATCCTTCTTTTCTGGTTCACCATGGTCGCGCTGCTAGTCGAGCGCAGCTACATTCGTCCGACCTCGGTCATTGCACTCGATGCAGCCACGGAAGAAGGAGTGCGAGCCGCAGATGAATGGTTCGGCATATACCAACAGGGCAGAAAAATTGGGTATGCTCATACTCAGACTATCCCCGAAGCGGAGACCTATCATCTCACAGAAGAGTCCGAACTCGACATCCTTGTGTTCGGTTCGGTGCAGCGCGTGAAAACAGTCATTAACAGTTACACAACAAAGAACTTTCTTCTAAAATATTTTGATTTTACCATGATTTCCGGGATAACCACAATGAAGATAAAGGGCGCAGTGATCGATAAAAGGCTCGTTCTGGATATCGATACAGGCGGTCACCGGCGTTCTGAAAAAATTAACTTTCCTCATCCTCTTTATCTCTCTCCGAACATCAAACCCGCAATTCTTCTCGCCGGTCTGGAAGCGGGCAAACAATACCGTTTTACTGTTTTTAATCCAGCCACCCTGTCTTCTGAAGATGATGTAATCAATGTGGAGTCAAAAGAGCACATCAAGATCGGCGATGGGGAACAAGCGGTCTACAAGCTCAAGGAATCCTTCCAGGGGATGGAAACAACTTCCTGGATCACGCAAAACGGGGAAACGATCAAGGAAGAAAGTGCCCTTGGGTATGTCATCTTGAGGGAAAGTATGTCGGAAGCAAAGAATCGTGACAAAAGAGGTCCTGTCGTCGATATCATCGATCTTACGATGATCCCCTCTGATCCTATTAAGGAATCGTCAAAGGTAAGATTCCTTCGCGTGCGTTTGAAAGGTGTGGACCTGCGGGGCTTCCAGCTCGACGGCGACGGGCAGCGGGAAATGGGTGATGTCGTTGAGATAACCAGAGACGACGCAGCATCAGGGTATCACCTGCCTTATTCTAAAAAGGAGCTTGCTGACTATCTCCAACCAAATGCATTTATACAGAGCGACGACAGCAAGATCATAGACCAGTCTGCGAAAATCCTGTCCGGTGAAAAAGGCGCAGGCGAAGCCGCCAAAAAACTGAATGAATGGGTATATGGAGCGCTTGTAAAAAAACCTGTGGTGAGCATTCCTAGCGCCCTTGAAGTTTTAAATACCCGTGAAGGCGATTGTAAAGAGCATACAGCACTCTACACAGCCCTTGCCCGCGCCGCGGGCATTCCCACGCGCATGGACGCAGGAATCGTGTACATGGAGAACGGCTTCTACTATCATGCTTGGCCCGAAGTCTGGATCGGGAAATGGCTTGCCGTGGATCCTACATTCAATCAGTTCCCTGCTGACGCTACGCATATTCGGTTCGTTGCGGGAGACCTCGACCGTCAATCTGATATTATTAAGCTCGTCGGTAAGTTGAAAATAGAGATTTTGGAATACAAATAGGATCGACGTAACCTAGGATGAACATGATCTCTATAAAGTCATCGGCGTTTAGATGAAATATGCTAAAACTCATCGACCTCACAAAAAACTACGGCAAACTTATCGCCGTTAACTCTATCAGCCTTGATGTGGCTCAGGGCGAGATTTTCGGATTTCTAGGTCCGAATGGTGCTGGGAAGACAACGACCATCAGAATGATTGCCGGGCTGCTTCAGCCCACGAGCGGAAGAGCCGTCATCGGCAGTTTTGACGTGCAAGAAGAGCCACTCAAGGCTAAATTCATTACTGGATTCATTCCAGACAGACCTTTTCTGTATGAAAAACTGACTGCCGTGGAGTTTATGCAATTCGTCGCACGTTTGTATGAAATGACAGATGCAACAGGAAGACTTAATGAACTTCTTTCGCAATTCGGATTAAGTGATTGGAAAAACGAGCTTATTGAGAATTTTTCCCATGGTATGAAACAGCGTCTGGTAATGGCGTCGGCCCTGCTCCACCGACCCAAAGTACTTGTCGTGGACGAACCCATGGTCGGTCTTGATCCCCGCGGCGCCCGGTTGGTGAAAGACATCTTTAAAGATCTTGCATCAACGGGGGTTACTGTCTTTATGTCCACACATACGCTGGAAATCGTAGAGCAGATGTGCACGCGCGTTGCAATAATTCATAAAGGTGAAATCATAGCCGAAGGCAGTGTCGAAGATCTCGGCCGTATGGCTCGAATGGAACAAAGCCACCTTGAACCGATCTTCTTGAAGCTGACCGGCGGAGACGAAGCTTTCTAGTGAAAAAGGAGGTCCCCGGGATTCGGTTACATTTTCTCTGACCACGCTTCAACGGATTGTGTTGCGGTTTTAAAGCCGTGGCCTCACGGTTTTTCTGTGTAAAAACATATTTTTAAGGCAGGACAACTACACCATGTTTCTTCTTCTTTCACCACGGTATTATGCAGTAAGAAATAGGCTCACGAAACTGGCGCCTGGGGACAGGCTCAGAACCTTCGTGCTTGTCCTTCTTGGTCTCGCCTTCTGGGCCTTTCTGTTCGGTGTGTCTTACCGCGTCCTCAGTTACTTCAGGACCATCGAAGGCCTCGGAGACCTGCTTGCGTTGCGGTTGCTGGCCATGATACTGCTGACGTTCTTTTCCATTCTTTTATTCAGCAACGTTGTCACTGCGCTTTCCACTTTTTATCTATCCGGAGAGCTCGATATCCTTCTCTCCGCGCCAGTCAGGATCGAGACCATCTACCGCGCCAAGTTCATCGAGACGATCATCGACTCATCATGGATGACGCTGATTTACGGCCTGCCAGTCTTCCTAGCCTTTGGCATGGTGTTCAAGGCTTCTTTTTTATTTTATGTCGGTCTGATTTTCACCATAGTTCCTTACTTATGCATTCCGGCATCCCTGGGTATAGTCGTGACAATGCTCCTAGTCAATGCTTTTCCGGCGCGGAGAGCAAAGGATATCATCATGCTGTTCGGCTTGCTTTCTTTTGTAGTCCTCTATATTCTTTTCCGTCTGCTTCAACCTGAGAAACTCGTTGATCCCGATGCGTTTCCCTCGATCGTGCAGTATCTCACAGCCATGCGCGCACCCGTATCTCCCCTCCTGCCGAGTTCTTGGGCAACGTATATTCTCTCTCCCCTGCTTCGACGGACGGTGGGCGAATCATTTTTTTATCTCATGATGCTCTGGAGCACAGCGCTTGCCGGCATCGTGATCGGGGAATGGTCATGCCTGAAAATCTTCTACTCCGGCTGGTCGAGATCCCAGGAGGGGAAAAAGTCCCCGATCTCTCGATCAAGGGCGGCGGAGGCATTCTTCACGGCCCTTTCCAGCCCCTTCCCGGGTAAGATGCGCGCGATCGTACTGAAGGACATCAAACTGTTCTTTCGCGACACATCCCAGTGGTCCCAGCTTTTTCTTATTTTCGCCCTGATGGTAGTGTACATTTACAGTTTCAAACTCCTCCCGCTGGAACGTGCTGCTATGCCAAGTTTTTTTCTCCAGAACCTTATTTCCTTTCTGAACCTAGGCATGGTCGGCTTCGTAACCTCTGCCGTCGCCGTACGTTTCGTTTTCCCTGCGGTTAGCCTTGAAGGAGCTTCATTCTGGATCGTTCGATCGGCCCCGCTTTCCCTGAAAAGCTTTCTTTGGTCCAAATTCTGGAGCAGTCTGCTCCCGCTCTTGGCGCTCGCCGAAGCGTTGATCGTTCTATCCAATATCCTGCTCAAGGTCACTCCATTCATGATGGTTCTCGGCATCGTCAGCGTCTTCATGATGACCTTTGGAATCACGGCGCTCGGTGTGGGTGTCGGCGCCATATACCCCAAATTCAAGTACGAAAATGCGGCACAGATTCCGACAGGCTTCGGAGGGATTGTTTATATGTTGCTGACTATGCTGTTTATCGGTTGCGTCATTACTTTCGAAGCTTGGCCTGTATACAAATTATTTATGGCTCAAACTGCAGGATTCAGAGTTAAAGGGATTGGCTGGATACCTATCATTCTTTCTTTTTGCGTTGCCATGGTCGTCAATATTCTGGCGATTTATTTGCCCATGGAAATAGGTTTTAAGCGACTTTTACACCGGGAAGTCTAAACCCTACTACCACAATATATTGTATATTTCATCCATCCAAACACTTTACCTTGTTATTTTTCCCTTTACAAATCATCAGGCTTATGCTATAAAATCGACTAAATAGTGGCATCAACATAATTTCCACAATTACATTTTACTGTGTACACGAAACTTTGAACTATTCTGTTACCGGGAGGCCTATGCATCTCAAAACCCTTGAAATGATCGGTTTCAAATCCTTTTCCGACAAGACTACGATCACTTTTCAGCCCGGTGTGACTGCCGTTGTGGGTCCCAACGGCTGCGGAAAGAGCAACATCTCCGATGCAATTCGCTGGGTTCTGGGTGAACAAAGCGCTAAGCATCTTCGCGGCGACAAGATGGAGGATATAATTTTCAACGGGAGCGAAAACCGCAAGCCTCTGGGTATGGCTGAAGTGACGCTGAGGCTTACGAATGTCGGTGGGAGCCTGTCTTCGGAATTCGGGCAATATGAAGAGATCGAGATCACCCGTCGTCTCTATCGGTCTGGCGAGAGCGAATACCTGATCAACAAGATCCCCTGCCGTCTTAAGGACATCCGCGACCTTATGATGGATGCGGGCGTCGGTGCCCGGATTCATGCCATTATCGAGCAGGACAAGGTGGAACAGATCCTTTCCTCAAAACCGCAAGACCGGCGATTTCTGTTCGAGGAAGTGGCTGGCATCATGAAGTACAAAGCCCGCAGACAGGAAGCGCTCTCCAAACTCGAATCCACCCATCAGAATCAGCTCAGGGTCAACGATATCATCATCGAAGTGAAGCGCCAACTTAACTCCCTCGAACGACAAGCGAAAAAGGCGGAACGGTACCAAAAGCTCCGTGCCGAAATGAAAGACCTCGACTATCGCCTCTCCTCCGTCGATTACTCGAACCTCGGGACCGAATGGACGGCAGTAACAGAGGAGTTTAGGAAGGCCGAAGATGACGTAACAGGGCTTCATGCCGACCTCGGGAGGATCGAGTCGACAATTGAAGAGTCCCGGGCTGATGCCCTCTCCGCCGAGCATGAACTGGCGGCGTTGAGGCACAAGATCCATGAAACGGAAAACACTCTCAGCCGTGCCGAACACCGTGTTGAGATGTCACGGAGCCAGATCGCCTCTCTCACAGAGCAGCGCGGTCGCGACATTTCGGAGATGGAATATCTGAAGCAGGAAGCCGTCCGGGTGGCTTCACAGAAGGCGCTGCATGAGGATGAGTCCCGTGTACTGGCCGCTTCGATCAATGAAAAGAACGCCGTGTTGGTCGATCGAATGGACCACCTGGAAGCCCTCTCCCGCGAACTCAGAGAAAAAGAACTCTCTCTTGACGAGACGCGGACCGATGTTCTGAATGCGATGGCGGCGACTGCCGGAGAGAAAACCCGTATATCGAATCTGCAGACGCGGATCTCCCAGCTCGACGAGCAAGATTCTCGGGGTTTGAAGGATAAAGAAGATCTGGAATTGAAGCTCCAGGAACTAACGGCTCATATTGCTGCCCAAGAAAGGGAACTCGACCAAGTCGTTGCGCGGAAAAATGCTGCACAGGAAGAGCATGCCCGGATATCCGAACGCCTTGAGCAGGCCCTTGCCCGAAAAAAATCCGTGGAGAATATATTGAACGAGACGAAGAACCGTCTCGCGGCCCAGAATTCGCGGCTTCGCTCTCTGATCGAGTTGGAACAGAGTCTCGAAGGCTATCAGAAGGGCGTTCGGACCGTCATGTCGGCGAAAAAAGAAGGCTCGTCTAATGAACGGATCGGCACGATCCACGGTCTCGTTGCGGACATGATTGAGACCGAGCCGCAGTACGAAATCGCAATTGAAGCGGTTCTCGGCGAACGGCTTCAATACGTTGTCGTTGATTCTCAGCACGATTCTCTCAAAGCTATTGAATACTTGAAAACGAAGAGCGGCGGCAGAAGTACCTTCGTACCCAGAACCCCGCGGGAAATCAAGTCGGCACCCTTTGTCAAAAACGGTCATGCTGGTGTCATTGGTTCGGCCCTCAAAATCGTACGCTGCAACGAAAGCTACAACAGTGTTGCTCAATATCTGCTCGGTGATGTGGTCGTGGTCGACACCATGGATACCGCCCTCTATTTATGGAATAAAGACGGATTCGACAAGACAGTCGTAACCCTTGCTGGGGAGATCCTCGATCCTTGGGGAGCAGTAACCGGAGGGACTGTTGATGCCTCCGGAACAGGCATGCTTACCAAGCGCCGCGAAATCAAGGATCTCGAACACGAAGTGGCGGATTTGACCATAAATGTTGCGAAACTTGAAGCAAATCTCTCTTCCCTTGATGCCTCTATTGAGTCGGACAAAAAGTTCGAAGCTGACGTCGCCCGGCAGATCCACAGCGCCGACATCGAATTTATTAATAAAGAAAAGGATCGTCTCGGCGTTGGAGAGGACATCAGCCGCGCGAAAGAACACATTAAAGCGCTTGATGCGGAGACAGCGGTGCGCGCTGCGTCACGGCAGGAACTTAACGCGGAGATCGCTGAATCTAGCGAGATTCTTCGCAACCTAGAATCCGGGCATACGAACGCCCAAGCCAACATAGAAGCTCTTCAGGCAGAACTCTCGCTCCGAAAGGAAGATATGGAGGTCGAGCGAGCCTCGATCACCGAAATCAGAATGGAACTAACGTCGTTCCAGGAAAAACAGTCTGCTGCTATGAGAAACCTGGAATCCCTCATAAAATCAGAAGCGGACTTTGGTGACCGGCTCGTCAAACGGGAATCCGAACTTGCGACCATTGCCGTAAAGCTCAACGAATTCGACGCTTCCATCGCGGAGGCCGAAACCGAGATCAAGGAGCATATTAAGATTCTTGATGCGGAACGGCTAGTTCTCCTTTCCAAAATGGAGGCGCATGCGGTCAAGGCGCAGGCCCTCCAGGCCGCGGAAGAACAGGCAAAACAGATCCGACATGCCATTGAGTCCGCACAGAAGCGTCTTTCTGCAGGTGAGGTCAGGCGCACCGAGCTCCGCATGAAAATCGAACACCTCAGAGACCGGATCTGGACAACCTATCACACGGAACTTGACACCGTCGTGCAGGAGATGGGGCAGTTTGAAATCAATGTGACAGAAACCAGCGCTAGGCTCGACGAATTGCACGATAAAATCGACCAGATGGGACCGATCAACGTCGACGCGCTTCAGGAATACGACGAACTCAGGGAGCGATACGATCTGCTCTCGGCCCAGCAAACCGACATCAACGAGTCCATCGATAATCTGAAGGCAACCATTGCCAAGCTCGATGGAGAGACCATTGAACTCTTTACCGTGGCCTTTAATACCATCCAGGAAAAGTTCAAGGAAGTCTTTTCCCTCCTCTTCGAAGGGGGCAGGGCAGAACTCGTGCTCCTCGACCCCGCGAACATCCTCGAATCAGGCATTGAGATCATCGCACAACCTCGGGGTAAGAAATTCCAAAGCATCACGCTACTGTCGGGCGGCGAACGGGCTCTTACGGCCATCGCGCTCCTGTTCGCGGCCTTCCTGGTCAAGCCGAGCCCCTTTTGCATGCTCGACGAGGTCGATGCACCGCTTGATGAGGCAAATGTCACCCGCTTCACGCGCCTCATCCGCGAGATGAGCAACCGGTCGCAATTCATCACGATAACACACAACAAACGGACCATGGAAATGGCCGATGCGCTTTATGGAATTACAATGTCGGAGCCCGGCTGTTCCCGCGTGATCTCTGCCAAACTTCGCGAAGCAGTTATGGTTTAATTACGGTTCAGAGTTAATCGGACATGGATGGATCAGACAACAAGCATGATTTATCCATAAACAGTGAACTTTGAATTACTCACTTTTGGAGTCATGTGCTATGTTCCTCCCATATTCAGCCTGTCGCCTCTGATAAAAAGCAAGTTCTCTGAATTCGTCTTTCCCCTTCTCCTTTACCATTCTGTTCCTCCTGCCTGCCCTTGTGTCCGGAATATCGCCAGCCTCTGTAGATCAGAAACAGGCCGAGCCGCAAGAGGAAAAATTCCAGCGTATCAAGCTTGTATTCGAGCCTGATGCTTATTACTCCGAGATTGACCTGATTATCACTCTCACCAAATCACCAATACCTCAACTCGGTGAAATGACCGAGCTTGAAATATACCATACGTTACTCTCGAGGATGGCTGTTCTCCCGCAATTCGTGGTTATCGAGGCAAGTTACAACCCCGTGCCCAACCTCGGTGTTGATCTCAAGACGCACGATCAGAACTTCTACAATAATGCGTAGATATCAGGCAGCTTTAACTGGGTCAAGGCCCTTACGGCTGGGTTCGAGGAGCCCTGGACCTTGTCGGTGTTGGCCGGCAACGTTGTGAATTTCTACGACGTCGGCAGCAAAGACACCAAGGGCCTCGGTTACAGCGGGTATTTGATCAGCGCAGGTAATTATCATATCAAATACAATGGGCAAATTAGGGGCAACTGGAAGGAATTTGAATGGAAAATACAAGGTGACCGAAAATCGCCAGTCAATAAACTGAGTTGGAGCTTTCGGATTGGCTCCAAAGTGCATGGCTGTCCAGATATTACGGACATTTTCTACGTATCCGCAAGAAGAAGCCGGGTAGGTAGGACTATGAGTCGGAGGAAAATTCCCTCTTCAACAATATTGGATTCGAATACACCTACAATATGGACCGCAGGAAATTAGCCAGATCCAACATTATATTTTCGTCGACAAAAAATGGCCTTTACCTAGCAGACAAATAGCTTTTTTCCCTGACGCTCAGTTTTGTGTGGGAATCAGCGAAGCAATATACCGGCGTCCTTGCCGCCGGAAGTGACAAAAATAACTTTTAGTTCATTCTCTGACCGAGTATAGAGTTTTAATGAGACAACCCCGGCGTTCCCGTTGCGGCTGACGGCAAAATGATCTGTTCGCGGGTGAGGGAGTCGGCTGGCAGAACGCTGACATCGTAGCCAGTGGTTGGCAGTCCGGGGATCTCGAACTGTGACCGGATCTCCGACTCCTTACCATCCTCGCAAACAATTGCTCTGACAACGCCCCCCTGCCTGACCACTGAAATTGTTCCGTTCTCTCCGAATCTGGCGTCCTGCGAAGCATCTATCCGGCGGTGCAGGTCTTCCTGGAGCGGTTTATCAAGCGTTGTCCGGATCGTAAGGCCGCCGCGGTACAATGCCTGTTCCCCGTAGAGTGACAGGAGTATCTGCTCGAGAGCGATCTGATAACAGGGACGCCTGCTCTGGCCGTAGAAAGCGGAAAAATCGAAGCTGCCTTTTCCTTCCTGCCGGAGGCTGATCGGCGCCGAAAGTGCCTCATTATATTCCTCATCCGTTAGCAGTTTTGCCTGATGCATGTTGAAAAGAACCTGTTCCTGCCGATGTCTGGCCTTCCCTATCCGTTTATAAGGGTTGTAGTAATGCGGATTAGGTAACATGCCTGCCAGAAGTGCGGCTTCAGACGGTGTAAGTTCCGAAGAATGTTTGTCGAAATAATATCTACTGGCTGCCTCTATGCCGTATATGTTATCGCCCCACTCTACTTCGTTCAGGTAGATTTCCAGTATCCTGCGTTTTGATAGTATTTGTTCTGCCTTCCGTGCCAGAATATACTCGCGCAACTTGCGCGTTATGGTTTTTTCCTTAGACAGAAGAACATTCTTGATCATCTGTTGCGTAATCGTGCTCCCTCCCCGTGCAAACCGGCGTTTCTCGACGTCGCGGACCAATGCATCCCACGTGGCCTTGTAGTTGACCGCGCCGTGTTCGAAAAAGGTATCGTCTTCAGCGGTTATAACGGCACGGATGACTAGGTCGGGCATGGCTGAAATAGGCACCCAGACCCGGAATTTGCGCTCATAGTAGTGGGTCAGTATGTTTCCGTCCTTATCGAGCACTTCGGTGGCTACCGCCGGCCGGTAGTGTTTAAGCACGGAAACATCAGGGAGACTACGAAGAACGAATAAAAACCATAGGACGAGGAGAAGAACGGAAGTCGTGATCAATACAAGGACCGTAATAAGAATCTTTTTCATGGCAGAATACTACTTTTTACTCTTGTCTCGAGAATCGTTATTTGTCTTATCCCTTCTACAGAAGGAACCGGTGGTGGCAGTCTTTCAACCTCCGGCGAACCTGTTACCGAGCCGGGAAAGAGCGAATAAGGCGATGACAATAATCAGTATCGTTACTACGTTATCGGACATAAGATGCATTCCTGACTTTTTTTTACCTGTTCATGGGAGGTGGAATCGCTATCGAGAGGCCATCATATCCTTTATTAGCTTTGCCGCTAATGGATCGCGCCAGTTGCTGGGGCCTATAATTTTGTAACGCACAATACCCTCACGGTCGAGTATGTATGTTTCAGGGAATTTGAAGGTGCCGTAACGTGCCGATGTAGCCCGGTCGGGATCAAGCAGTACCGGCACGTTCAGCCCCTTTTGCTTTAGAAAAGATCCCACGGCCTTGGCGCCGCCTTCGTCTACACTTATTGCCAACATCGCGAAATCCCCTCCTGCCAATTCCTGGTTGAGATAGGCAAGTGTGGGAATCTCTTCGACACAAGGCGGGCACCATGTGGCCCAGAAATGAACAATAACGATTTTTCCGCGAAAATCAGAAAGATTTACGAGTTGGCCTTTCATGTCAGGGAGCCTGAATTCCAATGCCTTATCGCCTGTCGTAATGATCTTTCCGGCACTCTTTTTGTCTTTTGCAATAAAACCGACAACAAAGAGGACTACCGCAACAACCAGGGCGATGAGAAATACGATCTGTTTCACGCTGCCGCTTTTTGATGCCTGTGATTGCATGTCAGGGAACCATCTCCTATGTAAGCATCAGGTACTTTCAGCCGATCAATTCGCGGTGTCTATTATACGATTTATTACGATGAGTATCAAGTGAGAATAACTGAAGTGTCAACCCAAAGCTAAAATGTCCGGTTCTTACCAAAGCTAAAATGTCCGGTTTTGAGATCCTGTCTGACGCTGCATTCTAGCTTTGGCCATTGCCCTCGCTGGAGACTTCCACGGATGTGTCGCGGGCTGCTTGTGCGCTCTGATGAGCCTCGGCTTCTTTACTGGTTGCTCTTCTTTCAGTGGTCGAACTTGAATCTCCTTAAACTTTATCCGAAGGTCGTTATGGAGGATGTGCATGCTGCCGTCAGTTCTCTCTTCCACCGTGACCTTCTTCGCCCGGATGTTACTCGTGATCTGGTAGAGTATCTTGTTGTGGGCAACAGTAAAATCATTCCTTAATGCCCGCTCGGTCTTAATCGAAAGAATCGTGTCAAGTGCCCTCTTATTCACGATCGGCCGGTGATAGTTTGCCTCTTCCGCGGCTTCTTTCGCAAACATTCTGTTGTACTCGGGCAAATAGCCATCTAAAAACGTATTGCCCTCAGCTATATTCGTTACCCCCGCTAGCCGCATCTCTTTGACGACACGATCTTGAAAGGTCCCAAATTGACGCTCGATCCGACCCTTGGCCTGGGGCGAATAGGCATGGATGACCTCGACACCTAACTCAGCCAGGCTCTTCTCGAAATGGCTCATCGGCCGGATATCGTTGAGTTCCTCCTCAATGGTCTGCTTGGCCAGCGACTTATACGTTGAATGCCTATCCAGATAGACGCTCTGGGGCAGCCCGTAGAGCCTGATATACCGCTTGAAGCTGTCCATGGCGGGCAGCGTCCCCTCATACTCATAAAAACGGCCATACACACGGCCCGTAGCATCATCAACGTAACCCATGAGAACACACACAGGACCGCGCCCTTCGAACCAGTCGTGATGAGATCCGTCCATCTGGACCATCTCGCCGCGATGGGCCTTGCGCTGACGCCACTGACGGTGCGGTCTCTTTTTGCGGCTCTTGTACGGAATATGCTCTTGTTGGAACCACCCCCGCAGCGTCTCGTCACTTACCTTGATGTTGTGAACCGCCAACAGCTTTTCACTGGCATGGGTGGGGCCGAAGTCCTTATACCTATCCCGGCACAGAATCGTTGCTTTGTCCTTTACCTTATCCGCAATGCGGTTGTGAGCTCTCTTCCCTCGGGATTTGTGACAAATGCCCGCGTTGCCCACCTGCTCGACGTTCCTGACGATTCTCCTTACCTGCCGGTCTGATAATTTCAATAATGCTGCTGCCTGCTCCTGGTTGATTGCTTTACCTATTGCCTGGTGGATAACATATAACCGATTCGACTCCTTCTGGCTCATCGTGATCCTGTCCTGTTCTGCCATTATGCCCTCCAATTACTGGCGGGCAGTATAGCTTAAAATAGGACATCCATTTAAAGGGCACTGTCAAGCGAAAATAGCTATCTTGTGACGAGAAAAAGAACTTTTCTCGTCGAGCCTTTTCGTTACCATCATCTTCACCATTGCCGCAATTTCATCTCATTCGATGTCAATTCTTCACTGCATCAGACATCCATCAGGATTAAGGTCATTGGTACTGCAGGATATCTCCAAGACCCTTTCCACCATCGGTGGACCAGAAAATCTTCGGCTCCTTGCCGCGCCCAAGGGGTTTATCACTTCTTATGGTTATTAACCAGTCCTGTAATAGTTCACGGCACGGGCAGTAAAGATGCTGATAGCGCTATATACTGCGGGTGAGGCGGATTACCAATCACTTTTCATGGTTTTGCCAGTCTTATTGCTGGTTCACCGCCCCAGCCATCCTTCATCCAAAGCACCTCTCCGGCACGAACGGCACCCCGTCCCGCATGATGTAATAGGCCGCTCGCGCCAGTTTGTGAGCAAGGGCATTATGCGCCACCATCCTGTTTGTCTTCTGCGCCTTGCGGTTGTAATAGGCTCGTGCGTCCTTATCAAATCGACGCGCCAGCTCTGCTGCTTCCGAGAATGCCCAGGCAAGATACTTGTTTCCGCACTTCCTGTTCCCTTTGCCCTTTTGCTTCTCGTTGCTGATCCAGGCGGTCGAAACCTTTCTACAGTACGATACGAAATTTCCAACATCGGCAAACCGATTGATTGGGCCAGCCTCCAGCATAATCGTCAGGCCCAGGATCTTGCCAATACCGGGTTCCGTCAGAAGCTTGTTGTACGGATCCCGCAGCTCTATCCGCTCTTCCACAACGGATTCGAGTGACTTGATCTGTAAGGTGAAAAAATCTATGCTCTCCTTGCTGACCTTTCCTGCCAGCGCAAGATCTTCATTGCCGGCAAGATAGGGAGTTACATGGTCGATGGTTAATGCCTTGACGGCGTTCGCTTTCAGGCTGATCCCATTGTTACGGCTAAGGATGTTCTGAAGACTTAAAATCAGCGATGTCCGCAGTCGTACTAAATGACTTCGCTTCCTGAGTAAATCTCGAATCGGACGATCTTCTTTCGGATAGATATATCCCTCCGGAAGAATACCAAGCCTCAGCATCTCAGCCAGCCAGAAGGCATCGTGTTGATCATCCGCATACTTGAGCCCAGAGTATTTCTGGATCTTCGTGGTGTTTGCAAGATGCACCTGGTAGCCCTCTTCCATCAGGATATCGACTAGCCAATACCAGTTATACGTCGATTCCACAACGATGCCTGCCATACTATCTTTGTAGGGTGCCAGTGTGCTCAGTATGACTTCGTGATCGTTCGATAGCTTCTTCTTGAATACTCGTTTGCCATCCTCATCGACAATGCCAAGATAGGTGTTGCTTGAATGCAGATCAAAGCCAGCGTATAATCTCATAGCACCTCCAAGGTTAAGATTGGACTCTTTTCCTATGAGCATAACAGAATCTTATGGTTCTGCTATGCTCGGAGGTGCCCTTTATATGATTATCACTTTTGCTTTGGCAGAACCGGACATTATCACTTTGGGAAGAAATGGGAATAACTGAAGTGGGGATAACTGAAGGACCGGGATGAAAAGAAATATTGACTAAAAAACTGATTGCACTGATGTTATGAAAGAACCCATATTTTCGCAAGATGAAGGTCGACACAGTATTAAAAAAATACGGGTTTTTTACGTTGTTGTGCGTTATTTCTATTTAAAAAAACATGACAGTTTGCTATAATGAATTGCTATGATCCACGAAATCAAACTTCACGGAAAAGCCAACGAAAAAATTGATTATTTTGTGACGATTATGGGCTCTGACTTGAGCAGCAGGTACTGTTACGAATCCCTTGCTGAAGGGGATCGGTTTTTCTCGGGACAAAACGAATTTATCATCACGCAGACTGGTATCAGTTATACTGGGACGGGGGGCAGTCTTTGCGAATACATGTTCGGCGTAGACTTGCCGCTCAAAGACCTGCTGAGAAAGGATGTCTCGAACCGTCTGGTCATGTACGGCGCCTTCTACGATAAAACCGATAAAATCACCTTCACAAACAAAACCGCTGGCAAGGAGTCATTCGATCATCTGTTCCTGACGGGCAATGCGGTTTCTAATTATTTTTTTTTCGTTCACACTTCCAGAAAATCTGAGATCAGGAGCATTCAACGTGATATTCTCAAGAACATCGGTAAGAATCTCAAGAGAAACCCTACCGTCGGCGCCGCCGATGATACGCAACTCTGCAAGGAGCTCCTCGAAACCTTGGACGACTCAAAGGCCCTCGTTTTTCTTTTTCGGCTGCTCAACCTGCACAACCAGGAGTACTTTAACACGTTCAATAAGTATTACTCCGAGCAGAAACCCCTGTCGGACAAAGCGTATAAAGTGCTAGAAGTGCTGGCCAAGCAATACGGAATTGTACCCTACCAGCAGGAACGAATCAAGATAGATGGGATGTATAAACTCCCTGAGAACAAGAAAATCGTAGATGAATACAAGGATATCCTTATCTCCGTATCGGAAGAGGGCGAGGTGAACCCTTCGGTGCTAGCCAAACTCTCCCGACTTCGAACCCTTAGTCTAAGGCTCAATATTCCTCACAACCTTTTCGACACACTCGACGAACTTCTTCTAAAAGATATGAACATCGTCGAAATTGAAGAACCCGACTACGTACGGGAAATCCGGGCAATTTTCGAGGGTCTTTTTTTCCAAGTCGACAAACTTAAGGGGCATATCTCGCAGGAAGATATCATCAAACTCCTCATGGCAAAACAGAAGTCGACGGTTGTCCGCGACCAAGCTTTTGAAAGCCTTTTGCTCGACACGGTCCGCGCCTGTGATGAGCACGCCCGCGATACAAACGATATGAGCGTGCTCGAGGCTATGAGCCGCATTCTGACCTACTTCGACCGTTACGACAGCACAGCGACGATGGTAAACAATATTGCCTTCATGGAGGACTCCACTCTCAGCGAGGATAACATCCGAAGCATTTTCGGCAATAAAGAAATTTTTGACGAGATCAGCGCCGATTTATTCCGCGATCTGTTTATCGGTACGCTGCGGGATAACCGTTACTTGACGCGCTACGGCCGTAAGAAAGTCGACATACTTTATCTCGGTCTCCAGCAGATCAAATCGGGCGATACAACCTATCGTGATCTTTCTGCCTCAATCACGAAGATCAACGACGACGATAAAATGTATATGGCCATTCATCGTTATATCAAAGACCGGTTCAAAAGCATATACGCCGAGTTGAACTCAAAAGAAGATCAGGAAATATTCATCCAGGACCTCAACCGTGAAATCCAGTCCAGGGGAATCATTCAAGGTCCCGTGCCGCACAACGTGTTCGAGGAGATCATTCTCGATATCCGGAAAGAATCGTTCTACCTCAACAACCTTTTGCCCCACATCATCGTTTCCCGGGACAATGGGGTTCGCGAAGATTTCCTGATTAACAGCGGATTGGACCGTTTCTACGTCGAGGAACTTGAAAAAGACTACTTCGACATGAATAAAATAGAGCAAAATATCCTCGAGGAAATCAGGAAATAACTATGTTCCGAACACTTGACCGATACATTTTGCGCGAAATGATACCGCCTTTTATCATGACCATGGCGGTGCTCCTTCTCGTGCTTTTCCTCGAAAAGCTGTTCCGGCTGGCCGACCTCGTCGTATCCAAAGGAGCCGGCCTGATGGCGACTATAACGGTTCTCATTTACGTCGTACCGAGCTTCCTGGTCATTACGCTCCCCATGTCGCTTCTTGTCGCAGCGCTGACTGCCTTTTCCTCGATGAGTGCCGACTCAGAAGTGACTGCAATGAAAGCATCTCGCGTCAGTCTTTACAGCATGATCAGACCGGTGTTTTTTTTTGCGGTTCTTACCTTCGGCGTCACTGCGGCCACGTCGCTTATCCTCGTTCCCAGTGCCAATACGTCTCTCAAAGCTCATCTGTTCAATATGGTAAAATCGAGCGCCATGGTGGGCATCGAGCCCGGTGTTTTCAGCAACACCTTCGACGGCATGGTGATTTACGTTGACAAGATGGATTCACTCAACAACATGGAGGGTGTATTCATATCCGATGAACGATCTGTCAAAGAGCCCTATACAATCCTTGCAAAACAGGGAAAACTCATCGCGGATCCGCAGGCGCTGAAAGTCACCCTAGCCCTTCGGGACGGCACTATTCACATGGCGCCGCGCGATGAAAAAACATATTCGCTCATGGGATTTACAACTGCCCAACTCTACCTCGACATCAAAAGTTCCCTGTCAGGAAAGGGCGCTCCAGGCAAAAGTTTTGAAGATATGAGCAGTACCGAACTGCTACAAAACATAAAAACAACACGAGGTGAAGGAAAACCAACCTATCAACTGGAAACGGAACTGAATAGGCGACTTTCCATCCCCTTTGCATGCCTTATCTTCGGCCTCATTGGTGCGCCACTCGGCATAAGACAAAGCCGCTCGGGGAAATCGTCCGGCATTGCTGTCGCATTCATGGTTTTTCTTGTTTATTATATTTTATTGGCTGGGGCCACGAATCTTGCTGAAACCGGGACGGTCAATCCCGTCTTTGCATTCTGGATTCCGAACAGCCTGATGTCGATTGCCTCGCTTATTTTCGTCATCAAAAAAGGACGTGATATCAACCTCAGAATGTGGGACACCATTAGTCTATACTACTATAAAACGAAAGAGCGTCTGCGGAAAAAATATCGACGGCGCATGCTCTCCTGATCGACATGACGCTTATTAGCAAACATATCCTTCGCGAATTCTTCACTCTTCTTCTGGGTGTTCTACTCGGCATCCTTATCGTTTATCTTTGTGTCGAGTTTCTCCAGAAAGCAGACAGACTCATAAAATCTCATGCTTCCTTAACTCAAGTCTTTCGTTATTTTCTTTTCAGTATCCCCAGCATGATTACGATTTCACTTCCTATGGCCACCCTCATCGCCGCGCTCCTCGCACTCGGCAACCTGTCGCGTCACAATGAGATCATTGCCATGAGGGCAAGCGGCGTGAGCTTGGGAAAAATCATTACGCCCCTTCTGGCAGGTGGTTTGGCCATATCGGCGTTTGGCTTCATCAACAATGAATTCATAATGCCCAAATACAGCTATCAGGCAAACTACATCAGAAACGTCGAAATTGAAAAAAAACAACAGCAGGTTATGTTCCAGCAACAGAAATTGTGGCTCCGCGGGCCGGATAACAGCATCGCCAATATCGAACTAGTTTCACCGAACCGCACGGAAATGATTGGCCTCAACATCTACAAGCTGAATCAGGACTTCTCTGTCCGCGAGCGCATCAAGGCGGGAAGCCTCGTGTGGGAAAACGGTGCATGGCGGCTCAAGAACAGCCGCACCTATGCCCAGGATGGAGACGCGATTCGTTCCTACTCTTCGAATAACGAGATATACAATATTGTCGACAACCCAAATGATCTCGGCATGATCGTCAAGGATGCCGAAGAAATGAGCTTTTCGGAAATGTGGGATTACATTAAACGGCTTAAGACGAGCGGGTACAACGCCGCCCAGTACGAAGTGGATTTATATAACAAAATCGCATTCCCCGTTTCCAGCCTGCTCATGGTACTCATCTCGGTACCTTTTTCCATTCACAAGGTCCGCAGCGGCGGCGCAGGCAAGGGTTTCGCCTTTGCGGTACTGGTCGCCTTCATATACTGGACACTTATGAGCGTTGGTGCGTCTCTCGGAAAGTCCGGGACCATACCGCCTTACCTTGCGGCATGGTTCGCAAACATTTTTTTTGGTTTTATTTCCCTTGTTGTGCTGGTGCGTATACAGCGGACCATTTGATCCGTTGCTCCGGTAAAGTCGATTCTCCCCGGGCAGTCGACTTATTCATACCTTGCCTTGTTCTGTAGGCCGGAATCAGGACTATTATGACCAAAATGTTTTTTTCACAACGAATCCTCGATGGTTTGATTGATGAAGGGAAAATTAAACTCGACAAAAATATCCTCACGCTTCTCAGCGGTCACCGCCCCTCTTTCGAGCTTAAGGCGGGTTATCGAATCCTGAGTACTGCAGACAACAGTCAAGATCCGCACTGTCTCGTTGGACAGATTAGATACGCCAGGGAGGTCAAGACAATGGGCGCAGAAGTCTTCCTTGACTCCCTTATTTATCAAGACGTCGCGTATGAGCTAGAGAGCGGATTCATCGGCGAGGAAAAGGAACTCATTGATCGTCTTTCAGATGCCGATCTTCTAGCCCAGTTCCTTCTGGAGAATTTACTCTGACCTCATGACGAAAAGGATTGTTAAAATTCTGCTCGGGTTCACGCTCATCCCCTTTTGCCTGGGATTTTCCTGGGAGTTTAGCGTGTCGGTATTTTCTCTCGTCTACAAACCGACGGCACCGTACTACTTTATTGCGGGCGTATTGACCTACTGTGTCGTACATTTTCTTTTCAAAAAACCCATTTTTACATATGTGATCGCACACGAACTCACGCACGCACTTTTCGCGGTAATCTTCGGCGGTTCGGTCAAATCCCTGCATGCCAGCGAACACGGTGGACGGGTAACGGTGACCAAATCTAATTTTCTCATCACTCTAGCGCCCTACTTCTTCCCTCTCTATACGGTCATTGCACTTCTCCTTTACGGGGCCGCTCTCGCGGCTCACGCCGGGGATGCTGCGACGAACATACTCATCGTACTGAGCGGCGCAGCATTTACTTTTCATATCATGCTGACTTTCGTATTTCTTCAAACAGATCAAAGCGACATCAGGGAACAGAGCGCTCTCTTTTCGTATCCGCTTATTTACCTTTTCAACATTGCTTTTGCTGCACTTATTGTTGATATTTATTTGGCCAAGGATATGGATTACCTGCGATTCCTTGTGGGTGGTATAATAAAAAGCACGGGCATGATTACGCTGTTCGCCAAAAAGGCATATGCCATCATTCAGCGATAAAGAAACAATGAAAACAAATTGCTGTTTCCAGGGAGTGGGCTATGCTTCTGGTAGGATTAACCGGAGGAATTGCAAGTGGCAAGAGCCTCGTGGGTAGGGTATTCCGGGATATGGGAGCCCACCTCATCGATGCCGATCGGATTGTGCATTGTCTCCTGGGACGAAACGAGCAGGCATGGAAGGAGGTGCTCGATCATTTCGGTCAAGACATTCTTCTTCCCAATCAGGAGATTGACCGGAGAAAGCTCGGAGAGATCGTTTTTAACGATGAGGAGCAGAGAGCATGGCTCAACAGGTGCCTGCATCCCAAGGTATTTGAGGCTTTTCTCGTATCGGTCCGGAACTTGAGAAATCGGCCTCCTGATACTATCATTGTGTTAGATGCCGCGCTTCTCATCGAAACAGGATATAACAATAGAATGGACCGCACTGTTGTTGTGTATGCCAACTTGGAGCAACAGCTCGAGCGGCTTACTCAGCGCGACAGTTTTTCGAAGGAGCAGTCTCTTGCCCGGATACGGAGCCAAATGCCACTTAATGAAAAACGGGGACTTGCTGACTACGTAATCGACAACACAGGAATTCGAGAACAGACTGAACGTCAGGCTAGAGACATTTTCTGCAAACTAAAACAGGAGGCGGAACGTTGTACATGAAAAGAGCTGTTTCCATAAAAATACTCGCTATGACCCGCGCCCACATCCCCGCTTGCGCAGCAATACTTGCAGCGTCCGAACCCTGGAAGAGACTCGGGGAAGGGTTCGACTTTGGTCGAGCGCTTTCCCAGGACTGTCAAAACAGCAAAGCTTACGTCCTTATTGTTGAAAAGGAAACAGTGGGATTCATTATATTTACCCCACATCCAGTATTTGCACGGGGAGGATATCTCCGCGCAATAGGAGTGGCTCCGTCGAGGCGCAGACAGGGCATTGGAAAAAAACTCATGCGTTTCGCGGAAGAAGCAACAGCCCGGCATTCGCCCAATTTTTATCTTTGTGTCTCCTCTTTTAACCGCAAAGCACAATCTTTTTACAGAAATCTAGGATATCAAAAAATCGGAAAAATACCGGAACTGCTCATGAAGGGCGCATCGGAACATATTTACTGGAAACGGTTGTCTCAGTTTAAGATAAAAGCAAGGAGAGCATAGTTTTTATGAAAAATTTGAAGAAAATCGACCTCTTTAAAAATCTCTCTGATGATGAGTTAAAGGAGCTAGAGCCCTATCTCGTTTCAACTGCTTTCAAAAAGAAGGAGGAAATCTTCATGGAAGGTGATCAGCCGGAATGGTTTTACATCGTGTCAAAAGGGAAAATCAAGATCACTAAGCTTTCCCACGAAGGCAAGGAGATTATTCTCGAACTCATTTCGCCAACCGATATCTTCGGCGGCGTAGCGGTCCTGCGCAACTTTCCCTACCCGGCAAATGCTGTAGCTATGGAGGATAGTGAAGTCATAAAGATTACCAGAAAAAACCTGATGCGTCTCGTTGACCGCTTTCCGAATCTCATGTACTGCATAGCACTACAGCTTGGAGACCGGATGAAAAGCTCATACGATTCACTCAAAAACATCGCACTCGAACGCGTGGAAGCCAGGATTGCAGCCCTGATCCTGAAACTTGCAAATAAGGTCGGCATCGAGACCAAGGAAGGAATCGCGATAGATATGCGCCTAACCAAGCAGGATATCGCCGATATGGTAGGCACAACGGTGGAGACCTCGATCCGTACTTTCAGCAAATTCAAGAAACAGGGGCTTTTGTCCGACAGGGAAGGCAGGATCATCATCAAGGACCGTGACGGGCTGATGTCTTTCGCATCGTAATATCCATAACAAGGAGGGGAGCGCTGAACATATGGCTCAAAGAGACGAAGAACGTAGCCCGCTTCTCTTCCTGTTCCATTGTTTCTCCTTGTCTTCTAGTGCGGCTGCTCGACCTTCGTGAGCAGCGTCATCAGCATGTTATAGAAGAAAAGGAATATTGTCACAGCCTGAACCGCCCCCGATGCCACGGTGATAACCCGGAAAGTATCATTCGGGTTATAGACGTTCAGGGTATAAAATACCAGCATAGAAACGAGCGATAGGTTTGCGAGATAGAACTGGGCTTCGGCGATCTTGTTGCTGTAAAGAGGCCTGCCCATGAACCGGGGTAGGATGTGATATCCCACCCCGAAGATCATCATCGACACCCAACCCAGCATATTCAGATGAGAGTGTACAAACTTAAGCGCCATAACATTCGGATTATCGAGCATCACGATCCCCAATACTGCCGCAAGTCCAAGATACACGATACTCATCACGATAAACCCCTTTACGAATTTGTCCATTGCTCATGCCCTCCTGATGTTTTATTATTTTGTTTGTGCTGTTAGTATAGCGCGTTAGCGGTCAAAGAGCTATGATATGGCTCATAGTGAATCACAGCCGGGTATATGATGCAGGTCATACCATGGTTTATTGATTTTGTGGTAAGGTATGTCAACGACAAACAAGGAGGACGCTATGATTGCTGAAAAAAAGAAAGTCACAAAAGATTCCATAATAGGTGATGTTATCAAGATGAGCCCCGAAGCCAAGGCGGTTATCCAAAAACATTTCGGGAATGGATGCTTCACGTGCCCGGGAATCAACATGGAGTCCATATCGTTCGGCTCGATGATGCACAACATGGATCCAAACAAAATCGTTGACGAAATTAACGCACTGGAGGCATAATATGACAAGCAGGGAAATAAAATGTTTTGTCTGCAATAATGACGAGAAATCCCGTGTTTACCTGCCTTGCTACCACGAAGGCAAGGAGAAAGTGGTCTGCACCCGCTGTCTGCCAATTCTTATTCATGGAGCGCATTAACTACTCCCCCCGGCGGAGCAGTGATGGTTGCCTGCCGGGTTTTTCCCCCACGCAAATTTCTGCTGAATTAGTGGTGGAAATTCTTCGTTTATACTGGTAAACTGCGCCCATGAAGAAAGAACTTGCGATTGTTCTCGTTAGCGGTGGCATGGACAGTTGCGTCTGTGCTTCCATGGCGGGCATGGATTACTGGCTGGCCTTTCTCCACGTGAATTACGGCCAGAGGACCGAAGCGAGGGAGTTGCGGGCGTTTACTGAAATTGCCGATTATTTAAAGGCCGAGAAGCGGCTCATCGTCAGCATCGAACATCTTAAAGTAATCGGCGATTCCGCCCTGACCGATACGAGTATTCCTGTCCCTGAACCCGGAACGTCCAACCCCGAACACCGGCCGGTTTCCGTTCCTTCAACCTACGTCCCCTTCCGGAATGCTCACCTGTTGTCCATAGCAACATCCTGGGCGGAGGTCATCGGAGCGACAAAAATTTTCATCGGCGCCGTGGAAGAAGATAGCTCGGGCTATCCCGACTGCCGGGAAACGTTCTATCAGGCTTTCAATAAGGTCATCGAGATAGGGACGAAACCGGAAACACGGGTTCAGATCGTAACACCACTGATTCATCTGAAGAAGTCGGAAATCGTCAGGGAAGGCGCCAGGCTGGGCGCTCCGTTCAATCTGACCTGGAGCTGCTACCAGAACAGTGATAAAGCCTGTGGACGGTGTGAAAGCTGCGCACTGCGGCAGAAAGGATTCAAGGAGGCCGGTTTGGAAGATCCGATACCATACGAATAGCAAGAATTCACATGCATGCACTAAATTTCATAATACACTTTCTGATAAAACATGGTCAAAATTGGTCTGTGCAAAGCATGATCAAGGTACATGCCACAATCACTTCTATGCCTGCCTCTTTCAATCTATTATATTCAATGGGGGGTTCTCAGTCCCGGGATTAAAGATAATGCGTTTCGGTTTTATGCGCAACACTTCATCGAGTACGGATATCTGACGCACTGGGCCAACATAGAGCGTAATGGTGTCGATTTTATCCGGAATCGTCATTAGTGACGGGAAGACCTTTCTGCCGAGAATTTCTTTCCTTGCTGGCGCAACAGGAATAGGATTGTGGCCCTTTCCTTCCAGGAGTTTCATAGCTTTATATGGATAGCGGTCCTCTTTGGGACTTGCTCCTACAACGGCGACATTTTCCCTGCGTTCTTCCATAGTTTCCTACGCCTTTGCTTCAGACAGATCACCCAACATGTCAGCAGCCTCGCCGGGCGGCATTCGCTCAAGGATGTCAGAAGCGCGTTCCTTGGACATATCGTCAATAATATCAGCTTGCACACCCGGTTCGAGTTCATGCAGCACTTCAGCAGCAGTATCAACATCGAGAGTTCCGAAGATCGCAGATCGTTCCCGCTGGGACACATCACTGATCATTTCAGCAAGATCGGCAGGATGCAGACTAGTCGCCTTTTGGTGGGAAATGGTCAGAGTCGGCCTTGATAGCTTGGGTTCATTGGTCTGGAGATAGTGCCATCCGAGCAAGCGGTGCTGAAGTTTATAGCGAAACAGGGAAAATAATTTTTTCCGCACGCTTCCACCCCGAGTCTTCGGAGAATACCGCGGAGCCCAATATCTGCAGCTACCAGGGAGAGCTTCCCTCTTACGTCGCTGAGTTCAAGATCATTAACCCGCGCAAATTTGGCTCCGTTGAAGTCGACAATTTGCTTGTCGAGCAGATCGCGATGGATAAGGATATCGCTGACGCGGGGCCGATATTCCGGGTAAGAACATTGACGGAAATAACGCGTTTATTGAAAAGGTTGTTACTGTCCTAGGATATGACGAATTGATGCTAACTGATGAGACAACGAGGGCACTGACAGCAGGAAAGGGTTCCCCCGTGATCACGATAATGTCCTTGAGCCTGCCGATTTCCTCACCGATCTGGTCAAACACAGGCTTTTTGTGGACCTCGCTGACAAAGATTTCGCCGGCAAAAAAATGGCATGAATGGCTCCGTGGCACAGGTTGGTTTGATGGTTTAGGTTATACCAACGGCTCTGTGCTAAGTCAAGAAAAAAGACTTTTGATTATGTCGAAATGTGCTAAAATATTCACTAGATAGGGATGGTTAGCCGTCATGCAGAGATGAGCTTTTTGCAGTAAGGCCCAGAATCGGAAATATATAAAACATTAAAATATCGATATAAAAATATTTAACATGTTTTATCTGCCGTTTTCTGATATAGTTCTCTATATTTTTCGCCTGTATCCCGCTGCATGACGGGAACATTGAAAGGAGCGCGTCTCATATGGCGGACCAGACCGTAAAAGACCTGAAAAAAGAAATATACCTCGTGATGCACAAAGCACAGGAAATGCTAGAACTGACTGAGGACGGGTTTATGAAAAATAAGCTAAGCTCCCTCGACGAAGCAGATGATCTCGTCGGTGAAATTCATGCGAAAGAAGATGCCCTCACAACTACGCTCGCTAAAATGGCAGCGACCAGCAACGAGGCCCGGTCGATCCTGTCTGTTCCCGCTCATGTTGAAAAGATCGCCACGAGCATTAAACGCATAAACGAAAACAGTCGAAGCAGAATCAAGGAAGGCCTTCTGTTCAGCGATAGAGCCATTCTCGAAACAGGCAAGTTGTTCGTCAAAAGCAAGGATATCCTAAAAAAAGCCGGCGAGGCTGCGGTAACAGGATCCTCTGTGACTTTCAGCTCGGTCTTAGCTGACAGCGACGCGCTTGAGCGAATGGCAAATGATTTCGCTACCGCCCACGAAGAGCGGCTCGTCACCGGAGAATGCTCCCCCAAGTCGTCATCAACCTATTTGTGCATTCTATATGCCTTTGAAGATATGGGCTCACATATTAAGAACACGATCAAGAAGCTTTCCGAAAAATAACTTTTAAGCAGCCCTTTTTCTCTCCATTTTCAGTCATTCGATAGGATCGGCATTTCTTGGTCCTGTCGAAGATTGACATTTTCCCTCTTCTCAGAATTTGCTTTCACCATCAGTTCAACATCACTGCCTTCTTGCGTGGAGGTGCAGCTGTGCTGGAGTCCAATAAACCCCTAATCGGCGTAGCGCTTTCCGGAGGTGCAGTGCGCGGTATTGCCCACATTGCCGCCCTGGAGACGCTCGAACAGGAAGGAATCCCCATTTATGCACTTGCAGGCACCAGTGTGGGGAGCATGGTGGGAGCTCTCTATGCCTCCGGCATACCCCTCATGGAAATCCGTCGGATTCTTCTCGGCGTGAAATGGAAAAATGTCCTGAAACTCGTTGTCCCGAAGCTCGGCCTAGTATCCAGTGAAGGGATCTACGAGTTCATGGACTCGATCCTTAAGGGAAAAAAGTTTTCTACTCTCCAAATGCCTTTTGCAGCCGTTGCGACCGATCTGAGAAATGGTGAAAAAGTCACTATAACAACGGGGTCTGTTGCTCGTGCTGTTCAGGCGAGCTGCAGTCTCCCGATCATATTCACACCGACGGAAATCAACAAACATACGCTCATTGACGGCGGCTTTTCCAGCCAGATACCTGTTCGATCCGTACGGGAAGAATTGGGAGCGAAAAAGGTGATTGCTGTCGATGTGAATTACCAGGCCATTGAATCCGACGAGTTTGACAATATCATGAAGATTGCCACGCACCTGTCAGCGCTCTGGGCATCGCGGAACGCACGAGTTGAGGAAAAGCTTGCTGATGTGGTAATTCAAGTAAGTGCGCGGGGGATCGCTCTTTACGATCTTTCGAAGTCAAAAGAACTCCTTAGCCGGGGGAAAAAAGCAACTGAGGAAAAATTGCCGGAGATAAAGGCCTTACTGTGAAAAACAGATGCTTTGATCCCTCTGCTTATATATTTTTTAAGGAATACGCCGAAGTAGAAACCTCAGCCCTCGGCTCAGTACGGACAGCCGAGGTCTGAATACCAATTACGAGGCTTTAATATGCATTAATGTTTAAACACCCGCTGTCCTGTGAAAACCATCGTCACCTGTGGGTTCGCCTCGTTGCAGGCCTGGATAGCCTCGAAATCACGATCCGAACCGCCGGGCTGCACGATTGCCGATATCCCCTCTTTTATACCTACATCAACGCCATCGCGAAATGGAAAGAATGCATCGGAGATCATGATGGAACCAATGAGACCTCCTTTGTCCTTTTTGGCCTGCTCACTAATTTCCTTGAGCGCGCCCTTCTCTCTCTTTCCCTGGTCGGTTTCCAACTCGAATTGCTTGTAGGATATGCCGTATTTCTTGAAGCAGAGAGCATCGGCATATTTCGTATAAGCTTTGAAAATCGCAATTTCGGCAACACCGACTCTATCCTGTTCTCCCGTGCCGATGCCGATGGTTACACCGTCCTTCACATAAATAACGGAATTGGAGGTAATTCCCTGCTCCACATTCCAGCCGAAGAGCATATCGTCGTATTCCCGGTCTGTAGGTTTTCTCTCTACTAGGTACTCTCGGCCTTTGTAAATCGTCTTTCCTCCCTGGAAATCCTCTTTTTTCGGATCATGTTCTTTTGCGACTGCTGCACGATAATGCCACCGTCTATGAGTGCCTTAAATTCCACAAAACTCATGTCGCGGTATTTTGCAAGTGTATTGATTTGCTCTAGTTTAATGATTCTTAAATTTTTCCGTTTTGAGAGTATTGCAGCAGCGCCTTCCTCATAGTCGGGAGCGGCAACAACCTCTAGATAGTTCGCATTCGCCATTTCGGCGGTCTGCCTGTCGATGGGACGGTTCAGGACGAGACAACCGCCAAACGCGGCGATGCGGTCGGCCATATTCGCCCGTTCGTAGGCTTCCGCAGAAGTATTGCCGTATGCCACGCCACAGGGATTATTATGTTTCATAATGGCCGCAGCGGGGCGGTCCATCAGGAACTTCAGAATATTGAGGGCATTGTCGAGATCGGTAAAATTCGTTTTGCCCGGATGCTTGCCTGCCTGAATCATTTGTTCCTCGGTAATGCTGCTCACGAGGCCGTTGCCGGGGTCGATGAATTTTACTCCGGCAAGTGCAAGGTTGCCTTTTACGAGCTGGTACATTGCAGCCTGTTGATCGGGGTTTTCGCCGTAGCGGAGGCCTTTTTCGATAAGTTCGCTGCTACCTTCGTCTGCGAGTTTCCATGACCTCTTTTGGTAAATTAGTTTGTGATCACCAAAGGCTATTGTCATTTCCGGCGGGAAATTATCCGACATGATGGTTTTATACATCTTTTTAATATCAGACATTCCTTCCTCCTAAAACGATCATCCTAAAATCGATTTTCATCACAGGGTTGATGATGATAGTGTACATTCTACGAAAAGCTGTTTTCTCAACGCTTCTCAGGACGGCTGTAATTCGTTATAGTTTGATAATTATGGAGAACTTTTCTGTTATCCTTTTAAACCTTGTCAACCGATTTTTGCCCCAGAAGTCCAGCCGGTCTTATAATGAGCGTAATTATGAGCACAACGAAAGCGAATGCGTCTTTGTATACGCTCGAGACATAGCTGGCGCCGAAGTTTTCAATCAAGCCAAGCACGAATCCGCCGAGCATGGCGCCAGGGATGCTCCCGATGCCACCGAGAACAGCTGCCGTAAAAGCTTTAATACCGGCCAGGTAACCCATGAAAAAATACACGACACCGTAATAAAGCGTTACCATGACTCCTGCAACTGCGGCCAGCGCAGAGCCGATCATGAACGTAATAGAAATAACCTGATTGATATTGATTCCAACGAGTCCCGCCATGACGCGATCTTGTGACGTGGCGCGCATCGCTTTGCCAAGCCTGGTTTTTGCCACGAAAAGATGAAGTACAATCATCAACAAGATTGACGCTACAAGGATGAAAATCTGGACCGGTGAAATATTGGCTCCAAAGATCGTAACACCTTCCGATGGCAGCATCGGTGGAAGATTTTTATATTCCTTTCCCTGAGAAAGCATAACAACGTTCTGAAGGATGATCGACATGCCTACAGCGCTGATGAGTGGCGCCAGTTTTGTTGCGTTTCGGAGTGGCCGGTAGGCAATTCGTTCTATTACGGCGCCATAGGCGGCGCAGAAAGCCATGGATCCAAGAACAGCAATCAGCAGCGAAAGTGGCAGACTGTAAGCCGTCAACCCCAGGTAAGTCAACACCCCGAGGATAATGATGCCCAGATAGGCCCCGAGCATGTAGACTTCTCCATGGGCGAAGTTGATCAGTTGCAGGATTCCATAGACCATGGTGTATCCCAAGGCGATGAGGGCATAAACCGCACCTAGGGCCAGGCCGTTTATAAGCTGTTGAGTAAACATGTTGAATCAAGAATAATGGTCTAGAGTACAGTTGGATAATTTGTTACTGACGTTGTCCCCTTTTGTCCAGAATCTTTTTGTTGTTAGCACATCAACATGTGTGTCTATTGTACTTCAACGAATTTACCCTTCTGAACCACCCAGATTACATAAGGAGCCTTGGTCACATCTCCATTTTTGTCGAATGAAATGTCACTGAAGGCGCCATGAAATGTTGTTTTTGAAATATACTCTGCGATCTTTGTCCCATCTGTCACGCCCGTCTGAGCGATTGCTGTTAAGATGATATTTGCGGCGTCATAGGCATAAATCGAATAGGGACCAGGGTCTCCATACTTGGCTTTATAACTCTTCATAAAAGATTGTGCAGCAGCAAGGCCTGACGGTTCTTTCCCGAACGTTATGAAGGTTCCCTCCGCAGCGGGCCCTGCAATGCTGATAAAGGTCGGGTCGTACACACCATCTCCGGTGATCATGGGGATGTTCAGCCCAATCTCTTTTGCCTGGCGCACGAGTCTGCCTGCTTCTGGGTAAATGCCGCCGAAGAAGTAAATATCAGGCTTGTTTTCCTTGATGGTCGTGAGTACCGCCTTATAGTCGGGGTCCCGCTGAATGATGCCCCCGTAATAGACCAATTCAACCTTGTCGCCTAACGCCTTCTTAAAAAAATCAGCAAGACCCTGTCCATAGGCTGTTTTATCGTGAATGATTGCCACGCGTCTGGGATGCAGTTTTTTTAGCACAAAATCAGCGGCGATGCGACCCTGCTGGTCATCGGTGCCGCAGACACGGAAAACGTGCTTGAACCCCTGCTGAGTAAGCTGTGGGTTCGTCGTCGCCGGGGAAATCATGACAATATTGGCATCATCGTAATATTTAGACGACGGGATGGAACAGCTAGAATTCCAATGACCGACCAGCGCTACAACCCTCTGGTTAATGAACTTGTTCGCGATGGATACGGCCTGTTTGGGGTCTGCCTGGTCATCACCGGCTACTAGGACTATTTTTTTGCCGAGAACACCGCCCCTTTCATTCCACTCGGCCACCGCGAGTTCGGTGGCATTTTTTAAATCCATTCCCATTTTGCTCTGGTCGCCGGTCATAGGGCCAGCAGCTCCGAGTCTAATTACGTTTTCGTCCTGATGAGCGCATCCCAAGAAGATGGTCATCACAATTACGTACAAAATGTTTATCATCTATCCCCTCCTGACTTCAGGATTGCCAGTACCGGCTTTCGCGAGTATCCGTATCATCTCACTCGCTGCTTGCTGCAGGTCGTAAGCGGATAGTATTGCCGATATCACCGCTACTCCATTCGCTCCGGAGCTGATCACTTCCGCAGCATTTGCATGGTTGATACCGCCGATGGCGATGATTGGTGTCGTTATTGTTTGCCTGATGATCTTGAGGTTCTCAATTCCCTGCACGGCTCCGATGGTCTTCGTTGTGGTCGAAAACATCGGACCGAAACCGATATAATCGGCGCCTGACCGTTCCGCGTCTACGGCCTGTTCCACGCTGTGCGTCGATATGCCGATGACTTTTTCCCTGCCGATTAATTTCCTAACCACTTCGATAGGAAGATCGTCTTGTCCGAGGTGTACGCCGTCGGCATTAATAGCCATCGCAATATCCGCGTGATCATTGACGATAAACAAAGCTTCAACTTGCCGCGCTGTTTGTGCCAGCAGATGTGCCGTTTTCCATATCAGCCTGCGCGGGCCGCTCTTGTTTCGATATTGAAAGAACCGGACCCCCGCAGCGAAAGCTTGTAACATCGCCTGCTCCGGGTGTACGCGGAGAATATCCTGATCAAGAATCAAACAGAGTCCTGGAAAATTACTTGGACGGATTGTTGTACCTCTCCATGAATTTCGTTGAGATGTTCCCTTTTTGAAAATCGGGATCCGAAAGAATTTTTTTGTGCATCGGGATCGTCGTTTTAACGCCTTCAATAATGAACTCGTCCAGAGATCTCTGCATGCGCATAATGGCTTCGTCACGAGTCGGCGCATGGACGATGAGCTTCGCAATCATTGAGTCGTAATAAGGCGGGATCACATACTGGGTATACGCCGCGGTTTCAACCCTGACGCCTAGACCTCCCGGCGGATTAAAGGCTGTTATCGTGCCGGGAGAAGGGGTAAACTTCTCCGGATCCTCAGCATTGATCCTACACTCGATGCTGTGACCTTCCACCCGGATCTGGTCTTGGGTGAACGAGAGGGGCATTCCAGACGCGACGCGAATCTGCTCCTTCACTAGGTCTATGCGCGTGACCATCTCAGTCACCGGATGTTCAACCTGGATGCGCGTATTCATTTCCATGAAATAAAACTTATTGTTTTCGTCCATGAGAAATTCAATCGTTCCTGCATTGCGGTACCTGACGGTTTTCGCGATGGCAACAGCCATTTCCCCCATTTCCCTACGCAGAACCTCATCAACGATGACCGACGGAGCCTCTTCAATAAGTTTCTGATGACGCCGTTGAATAGAGCACTCGCGCTCCCCCAGATACACGGAATGACCCTTTTCATCGGCCATGATCTGTATCTCAATATGACGCGGTTGAAGGATGTATTTTTCGATATACACATCGGCGTTACTGAAGGAGGCCAAAGCCTCGGCCTGGGCCATGACAAACGCATTGGCAAAATCAGCTTCGCTCATGACCACCCGCATTCCTTTGCCGCCGCCGCCGGCGGCGGCCTTGACGATAACCGGGAACCCCAGATTGCGTGCAATCTCGATTGCGCTGCTTTCCTCGGTTACCACGCCGTCGCTGCCAGGAAGCACAGGAACTCCCGCTTTCTGTGCTGTTTCCCTTGCCTTTGCTTTGTCTCCCATGAGCTTGATGCTCTCCGGGCTCGGACCGATAAACCGGATGCCAGTGGAATTGCACACTTCGGCGAAGCTTGCGTTCTCGGCCAGAAATCCGTAACCGGGATGTATGGCTTCGGTGTCTGTGATCTCAGCCGCACTGATGATGCTCGGCACGTTGAGGTAACTATCAGCGCTTTTCGCTGGACCGATGCATACGCTCTGGTCGGCAAATCGCACATGAAGCGAATTGGCATCAGCCGTCGAATGGACCGCCACAGTCTTAATGCCCATCTCCTTGCAGGCACGAATGATCCGTAGCGCTATCTCTCCGCGATTGGCAATTAATATTTTCTTAAACACTCAACACCTCAAACCGTATTGGATTATACTGAATCCACGATTATTTGTTCTACATCGGCTCGATCGCAAAAAGAGGCTGGCCGTATTCTACCGGTTGGCCGTTTTCCATCAGGATCTGAACGATTTTCCCAGAGGTTTCCGATTCGATCTCGTTCATGAGCTTCATCGCCTCGATAATGCATAGGATCTGGCCCTTTTTCACGATGTCGCCAACCTCTACATAAGGCGACTTATCTGGCGAACTGGCGCGGTAAAAGGTTCCGACGATCGGGGCCGTCACCTTGATCTGGTTGGTCTTCGGGGGTTCAGCGGACTTTTCAAGCGCAGCCGGCGGCGCTTCGTTCACTGCAGGAGCTACGATGGCTGCCGGCGGGTATTCCATGCGCGGCATAACGGGATGAAACGTAACGTCACCGCCTTTTCTGAGACGCACTTTCACGCCGGAACGCTCGATCTCCAGTTCCGAGATATCAGTACCCTTTAGCATCTCGATGAGTTCCTTAATTTCCTTAAGGTTCATGATGACTCCTTTTGCCCTTAACGTATGTCAAATGTTGTTAATCAAATCGTTGCTGTGATTTCACAGATTTGGCACAAATGGTAATGCATGTGCTGTCGATTGTTTCACCGTTTTCTCGAGTATGTCGAAGGCAGGCATCAGCCTATTTACTTTTTAACTCGCTCAATGAAGGTTCCCGTACGGGTATCAACTTTAATTATATCGCCCTCGTTCAGGTAGAAAGGCACCTTAACCACGGCTCCTGTTTCCAGGGTGGCCGGTTTAGACCCTCCTGAAGCGGTATCGCCCCGCACACCCGGATCGGTCTTTGCAATCGCGAGTTCAACAAACATCGGTACATCAATGTTGATGGGCATGCCTTTATGGTAGAGAACTTTTATTTCCATGTTTTCCTTTAGATAATTGATGCTATCGCCGAGTTGTGCTTCGTTCAGCGATGCCTGCTCGTACGACGTCGTGTCCATGAAAACGCGGTCCTTATCTGCTGCATAGAGATACTGCATAGTCTTCTCTTCCAGCTCCGGGACATTGACTTTTTCTCCTGCGCGATAGGTGCGATCGATGACATTCCCTGATTTGAGGCTCTTCATTTTCGTCCGTACAAAGGCCCCACCTTTGCCGGGTTTCACATGCTGAAACTCCACAATCACAAAAGGCTCACCATCAATTTCTAATTTCAAACCATTTCTGAATTCCGTTGTTGATACAGGCACCTTCTACTACCTCCCTTTCATCCTGCAAGCTGTTTATTTAACCCTATTAGAAAAAACTGATGGCCGTCGAAGACTCCGGGTTCCCCGGCCTTTCGACATTATAGGCTTTTTAAAATATCCAGTTCCCGCGGTAGCGTGGTCAGCAGCTTTACGCCGCTGTCCGTGGCCAGCAACATGTCTTCAATCCTGACACCCCCCCAGCCCGGGATGTAGATACCCGGTTCCACGGTGAAAACCATGTTAGCTTCAATGATGTCCCGGGATAGCGGCGAAAGCGTGGGTCCCTCGTGCACCATGAGACCGACACCGTGCCCTGTTCCGTGCCCAAAGTGCTTTCCGTGACCGGACCTCCTGATTACCTCACGGGCAACTTTGTCCACCGTTTTGCATTCTACGCCGGCATGGGCGTTCTTCATGGCCTCGTACTGAGCAGTCAGCACGATGTGGTGAATTTCCATTTGTCGTTCGGTCGGCCGTCCCACACAGAGCGTCCTCGTAATATCGCAGAAATATCCATGAGCTTCGGCGCCAAAATCGATGGTCACGAGATCACCCCTCCTGATGCGACGGTTCGTTACAGAAGCATGAGGCATGGCTCCGTTCCCCGCTGATGCGACGATCGTATCAAAAGCCGCTTTGCGGGAACCCTTTTCTCTCATAATGTATTCGAGTTTAATCCCCAGTTCCCGCTCGGTCGCCTCAGGTTTGATGAAGCGTTTCAATTCCCGAAACGATTCTTCCGCCCGGGAGATTGCCGTGCGGATATGTGCGATTTCGGTCCGGTCCTTGTGAAGCCGCAACTGGCGCGGGAGATCACGATGCTCCCTTGCACGGAGACCGATTTTTTTAAGTTTCTTGATGATCTCGACGGTGAGCGACGATTCATCGAACCAGATGGTTTTTATGCCACGATCGTAGGCTGCCTCCTGAAGGGCCGCGAAGAAATCCTTTTTTTGAATAAGAACCGATACACCTGCAGATTCCCTGCGTGATTGCAGCTGATACCGGAAATCGGTAATCAAACAGGGTTTACCGTTTGAAACCAGCAGCGATCCCGATGATCCGGTAAATCCCGTAAGATACCGAACGTCTTCACGTCGGGTAACAAGCAGCGACTCTACTTTTTCCCTTTCCATGAGCTCTTTGAGTCGCGAAAGACGACTCAGTGCAGGTCTTTTCTTCATTTCATATTTCCGCTGTCCGTGGTAAGCGAGGCAGCGGCTCTGAGGGCAAGAAGGTAGCTGTCCAGTCCAAACCCCGAGATTTGGCCGACGGCAACGCCGGAGATGTATGAAGTTTTCCGGAACTCCTCGCGTTTGTAGATATTAGAGATGTGAGTTTCTATCGTCGGAATCCCGGTCGATGATATCGCGTCGCGAAGGGCGATGCTAGTATGGGTGTACGCTCCCGGGTTGATCACGATTGCCTGGTACACACCCATGGCGTCCTGAACTTTTTGCACCAGCTCTCCTTCGTGGTTCGACTGAAAGAAGGATACACCCACTCCGAGCTCCGAGGCCAGCGCCGTGATTCGCCCGTTGATATCGTCGAGTGTGTATGAACCGTAAATTGAAGGTTCTCGTTTACCGAGAAGATTCAGGTTTGGACCGTTAATAAACAAGATCTTCATGAATCCCCCATGAAAAATAAAAAACTGCCTGAGGCAGTTTGAGATACTGACCAAATAAAAGGATAAAGTCTTTCCTAAAATTCCTTGAGCAGCTTGGGGGCGGACATACGAAGAAGAAATCTTCCTTTGCCGAAGTTACCTTCAGGTTTGATAATGAGCACGATAAAATATTCATCGTTCAACCGTCGGAGCATGATCATGGCCTTGTCAGCAATGACCGTAACTTCCCTCGTGGAGCCAATCTGCGCTGATTGCGATCCTTTTTCAATCTCTTTGAGAAGTGCGGAATATTCAACAGTCATTGATTGTATATCCATTTCTTTATTTATTGAATATTCCTCTACAGGGATGCCATCCAGCCCCACGATAAGCGCGCCCACTGCACCTTCCGTGCCGTTTACAATCTCCTTCATGATATCGGAAAAAGGCATTTATTTCTCCTTTTTAATGTTTTTGAGCCAGTTTTCGAGACGATCAATGGTCTCTTTCCTGGACGCAATCGACTGGCGTGGAGCTAGGTGTACTTTTCCCTCCTTGGCTTCACGGGGCGGTACATCGGGCGGTATATATTCCCGTGGTTCAAAATCAAGAGATGCCTCGGTCGTTTTCGAAGATTCCCGGTCGAGGGAGGACGCGAAAATATCAGCCGATGGCACTTCAGTCACGGCTTGAGTGTGTTCTTCCGTTACTGCTTCCGGCTTGTACTCTTTTGCTTCGTCAAATATATTTATTTCTTCGCTCTCTGCTCTGATCGGTGCGGCTGTCACACCTTCTTCTTGATCTGCCCCTAGCTCTGTCTTAAGCGATAGAAGGACGGTGTCCTTTTCGATAACCTCAAGCGGAGGAGATTCCTTCTCGCCAGTCAACATGTTCGGTTTCGGGATCTCCCCTGGTGACTCTGCGGCAGTCGGTTCCTCCTGCTTTTTCGTTTCCTCTTGCGGAATAGTATATTCCTTTGGCTCTTCGAAGATGCTGGTTTCTATTTTCTCTTCGAGCGCTTCAAGAGACTCCATGACTGCTGAAGCGTATTCCTCAGGCGGATTTGCCGAAGCCATTGACCTGACCCTCTCCAGTTTCATCTTGAGTCCAAGGCTGTCAGGACGATCGGCCATCATCCGCTCATAGATGTCGATAGCCTTTTCATAAAAACCCTGGGCGATGTATAGCTCCGCGAGCGTATCTGTAGTAAAATCGTCGGATTCATCAGCTGCCTGTTTGACTGAAAGTTCCGGCTCCGGAATTTTTGCTGTGACAACCTCGAAGGGTTGCCTCGGAGATTCAGATTCCACGGGGGTCGACGAATCCTGTTCACCAAACAGACCAGGTTCCTCCTTCGGCCGTTCATGGTCGATAATCGATTTATCAGTTTCAGATATCTCCTTGTCCGATGATATACTCTCGAGAACTTTCTCACCGGCAAACGGTGCCTCAACGGAGAATGGCTTTTCGGGAGAAGATTCATCTTCTATTGGTTCAACTAGAAAGACCTCTTCAGGCTCCTCCATATCCGAAGGGACGGTGAAAGACTCTGATGTTTGTTCTTCTTTGGCAAACAGGTTCTGCTTCTCCATAATTGGAGACAGGGGAATCTTTTTCTCAGCAGATTCTGAAGCCTCTTCTTGTCCTGTCGATATTTCCGCAGACTCCCTAACATCTGCGGCCTTTTCCTCTGCCGGTACAAGGGTCTGGACCGGAGGCTGCTGCTGTTCTGCAACCGCTGGCGGCATCTGCGGCACCGAAGTCGCACTCGCTGACTTATCAGGAGTTACCAGCCCTTCTGGTTCCATGATTGATCCGGGTATTGTCGGAATAGGTCTCTTCTCCCACTCAGGCTTTGTTTTTGCCCCGATACTTTCCTCGAGTTTAGAAACCAGTGCGGCAAAAGATTTATCGCCCGGGTTCAGAGCAAGGGCAATTCTGTAATGTTTGAGAGCTTCGGTGTGATGGTTTTGCAGGGAATAAAGTTAGCCCAGTTTTCTTTGGGCCAGCAGGTTATCCGGGATGGCCTTAACAACTTCTTCAAATTCCCTCTGAGCGGCAACTAAATCACCGTTCTCATACAACAGCCTCCCGAGCAAAGATCGCGCTGTTACATAGGCCGGATTATTCTTAAGGCCCTCCGACAACACATGAATAGCCATCTCGATGTCGCCGATTTTTTTGTACTCTTCTGCCAGTGGTACAAAAAGTTTTGACTTCGGGTCCTTCGAAATGCGCTCCGTCAACTTTACTATTTCGGAGGTGTCTTTATCCATGATTTTTCTTGTGTTATCAAACCGATACCAAAAAAGTTTACCAAACAAAGGGGTTAAAAGTCAAGGTAATACTTTGTCTCCTCTTTTTTAATAAAAGATGTTTTCCCTAAAAAATACATATATATATCCGATTACTCCTACTATTTAAAACAATCATTTCATGCAATCCAGTATACACCAGAAATGCCCCGATATCGATAAACTGTATACATTATTACTTAAAAAAGTATCATTATATAATTTAAATACAGAGGGAAAATACAGACGGCTGCGTTAACAACGCCTTTGAGGAGGCCAAACGATTACATGCGCCTTCTGTAGTGCGCTCTATTCCATGACGAGGATTACAGACAATTGAACACCTGATAGGGTCTGCGACATGGATATAGGTGGGCTTGACAAAAAGGGCAAAAAGCCCTATAATCTGGTAGCTTAATTAACTACCAGATTATAGGAGGGCATATGCCGGAATCTTTGTCAGAGTTGGAGCGGAGACGAGACGGTCTTTATGAGAGAGTGAAAGCACTTGGTGATTTCAGACGGGGCAGCATCTCGGTCAATTACCGCAAATGCGGCAAGCCGAATTGCATATGCGCACAGGAGGGACATCCAGGCCACGGACCACGATATTTGTGGTCAACTACGATCAAGGGTAAGAGTTACACAAGAAACATCCCTCTTGGAGCCGAGATGAAAAAGTATGAAGAAGAGCTCGCGCGATATCAAACGTATGTGAAACTGTGCGATGAGATTCTTGAGGTGAGCGAGCAGATTTGCGATATGCGGCCTGTCGTTCCGCTTCGGGACGATACAGAACTGGTGGAACTCAAAAAAAAATTGCGGAAGAAGTTCAAAGGGAAGTACAAAACGAAATAGATCGTTTTGTTTCTCAATATTGGTGCGAGCGGGCCGACACCGGTGGTTTCGACCTGGAGTCCTTCGAGCTGAGCGTTCGCTCTGCGATGCATGGGATTGGCGGAAAGATGCTGGAGATGCTGATCAATGCCGATGGAGGCGGTTATCGCGGTAAGATTGTCCTATGTGAAAAAGGACATGTTTGCGAGTTCGAAGGGTACCGGACCAAAACCCTGTTGACCGTTCTTGCCCCCGTGCTCGTGAATCGCGCCTACTATTCCGATAAAGAGTGCAATACCGGCTTTTGCCCGAAGGATCAGGCTCTCGATATCGAAGGGACATCGTATACGCCCGGAGTGCGCCGGATGATGAGCAAGGTAGGCTCCTACCGCCCGTTCGATCCCGGTCATGAAGATCTATATGAACTGGCTGGAATCCGAGTGACCGCCAAGGACGTCGAACGAGTTTCCGAGCGGGTAGGACAACAGGTGGAGGAGTATCACGCCGCGCAAGGCGAATCCACCCTGTCTGACAATGTTGTCCCGATAAAGCCGGTTCCCCGGCTGTATGTCTGCATGGATGGAACCGGAGTGCCTGTGGTCAAAAAAGAAACCGCGGGCAGGCAGGGCAAGGGTGAAGACGGGCAGGCAAAAACACGAGAGGTCAAACTGGGGTGCGTTTTCACCCAGACGGCTGTGGACAAAGAGGGACGTCCGATCCGGGATGAAGCTTCCACCAGTTATACCGGAGCGATTGAGACGGCAGAAATTTTTGGATGGAGACTTTATAAAGAGGCAAAACGGCGCGGTTTAGACCGAGCCAGGGAAGTTGTAGTACTCGGAGACGGTGCGCCTTGGATATGGAACATCGCGGACGAGCATTTTCTCGGAGCTCGGCAAATCGTCGATCTGTACCATGCCCGCGAGCATTATGGGAATGTCGCCAAAAATTGCTTTGGACCACAAAAAGACAAGATGTACCAATGGATGGAAAAACGCCGCGTTGAGCTGGATGAGGGGAAGGTGGAAGACGTTATCATCGCCATCAAACAACTCTCGACCCTGTCTAGCTCTCACAAAGACATTTGCTCTCGAGAGATGGGGTATTTTGAAAAAAACAAAGAACGCATGCAGTACGCTGAATTCAGAAGGCTAGGTTTTTTTGTCGGATCCGGTGTGCTTGAGGCTGGATGCCGTTCGGTAATAGGACAGCGGTTGAAGCAATCAGGAATGCATTGGACGGTCGAAGGAGCAAATAAGATAATTGCCCTTCGATGCAGCATAATGAGCAACCGGTGGGAGGATTTTTGGGAACAGCGTGCGTGCGCTTGACGGATTTACCGATAAATTTGTCGCACACCCCCTGATATCCGCAATGACATAATTTAACATTATGATTTCCGAGATACACCACCGCGGATTTCTTCAGGAAAATCATCCGATGCCGCATATGTCTGCACCGTGCTTTAAAGCGCTTTCATTCAAGGGAATTAAAAAATGCCTTCGGGGAGGAAGTACCTGTTTGAGAGCGGCTAAGACCGAATCCAAGGCAACAACACCTGTTTTCTTAAGAAATGCGCCGAGCATCACCATGTTCGATATCCGGATGTCTCCGAGTTCTTCCGCAATGTCATTTGCACGAATCTCAATCCGAGTTATGTCGAAGCGTTTGGATGGCGCATGCACCAGTGATGTATTCAAAAAAATGCGACCGCCCTGCATGATTCTTGATTCGAACTTCTGGAACGATGCTTCGTTGAATATCAGCATCGTCGAGGGGTTCTGCACAACCGGAGAACCGATTTCCGTGCCAGAGATGATGACCGTACAGTTCGCCGTCCCTCCGCGAATCTCTGCTCCATAGGAAGGAAACCACGTTACATGTTTGCCTTCGAGCATGCCGGCATAGGCGAGCAGTTTTCCCGCGACGAGCACACCCTGTCCGCCAAAGCCTGCTATCATCACATCTTGATACATGGTCACTTTCGGCCTCTGTTCTGTTGATTAATCCCGTTATCCTTCGCTGATCTGTCTTTGAAAACGCCGAGAGGATAGTACTTCATCATATGATCCCGGACCCACGACACAGCTTGCAATGGCGTCATTCCCCAATCCGTAGGGCACATCGAGAGTGCTTCAACCAGGGAGAAACCCGCGCCTGCAACCTGATATTCGAAGGCCTTCCTGATCGCTTTCTTTGCGGCAAGAACATTCCGGGGACTGTCGAGCGACACCCGTTCTATATAAGCCGGCCCATCAAGTACCGCAAGCATCTCACTCACCCGAACAGGGCTGCCCGCATCGCGAATGTTTCTTCCTGTGGGCGTGGTTGTCGTTTTCTGGCCCGGCAGCGTTGTCGGAGCCATCTGACCTCCGGTCATTCCGTAATTTCCGTTATTTACGAAAATCACGGTGATGTTCTCGCCCCGGGCGGCCGCATGGACGATCTCTGCCGTCCCGATAGCCGCCAGGTCTCCGTCGCCCTGGTAACTGAAGATCACGGATTCCGGCCGGGACCGTTTCATGCCGGTGGCTATTGCTGGAGGTCTACCGTGCGGCACCTCGATCATGTCGATGTCTAAGTAGTCATAGGCAAAGACCGCGCAGCCAACCGGCGCGATTCCGATGGTAAGGTCGCGAATGTTCAGACAGTCTAGGGTCTCCGCTACTATCCGGTGCAGAACGCCATGACTGCATCCCGGACAATAACGAAATGGTTTGTCTTTTAAGCATGACGGACGTGAGAATATTTTATTCATTAGTTTTAGTGATCGTAATGCAGCAAAAATCGCTTGACAATCTGCCCCTCACTCTGCTATTTTATCGTCCTGCCGTATTAAGCCCTCACGATGCCGAGGTAGCTCAGTTGGTAGAGCAGAGGCCTGAAAAGCCTCGTGTCCGCAGTTCGATTCTGCGCCTCGGCACCATTGTTTCACTTCTTTTCATGACCGCAGAGATATCCTTGTTTACACCGGTTGAAAAACATCTTATATCACACATCCGGTTGCGTCCGTTTTATTCAACCGTGGTTTTATGTTCGTCTTATTCCTTATCAAATAACCCCAGTTGAAGCATCTTCTCGCCGGGGAACGGAACGGGGTACTCGCCATCGAAGCAGGCCGCGCAGTAGTTCATCCGCTGCGGTACGACTTTCTGGATTCCTTCCATACTAATATAACCAAGCGTGTCTGCCGTTATGTATTTTCTAATTTCCTCAATACTGTGCGATGAAGCGATGAGTTCCTGCCGCGTCGGCATATCGATTCCGTAGAAACAAGGGTATGAGGTCGGAGGTGAACTGATCCGTAAGTGGACCTCAGACGCCCCCGCATTTCTGATCATTTTGATGATTTTTTTGCTTGTAGTGCCCCGAACAATCGAGTCGTCTACGACAACGACCCGCTTGCCCTTGAGCGCGTCTCTGACGGGGTTAAGCTTTATTTTGACGCCGAAGTGTCGTATGCTCTGCCTTGGCTCGATAAATGTGCGTCCGATGTAGTGATTTCTGATGAGTCCTGTGTCAAAGGGAAGCCTCGCTTCTTCCGCGTATCCCAAGGCGGCGGGTACGCCGGAATCTGGAACGGGGATGACGACATCCGCCTCAATGCCGGTCTCGCGCGCGAGCTGTTTTCCGAATTTTTTTCGTATAGTATATACATTCTGGCCAAAGACCATACTGTCAGGCCTCGCGAAATAGATGAATTCGAATATGCAGTGGGAAGGATCTTCCTGTTTAAACGGGAAGGTCGAATTGATGCCTTTGCTGTTGATCACCACCATTTCACCTGGCGCGATATCCCGGATGTATGTTGCTTCGATAAGGTCGAATGCACATGTCTCCGAAGCGACTACGGAGGCGCCGTCGAGCTCTCCGAGTGAGAGCGGCCGGAACCCGTGTGGGTCGCGGATAGCTATGAGTTCCTCTTCTGTGATGATAAGCAGGCTATAGGACCCCTGGACCTGCCTGAGGGCGTCCACGATCCGTTCATGCAGCGTCGCTGCCCGGGACTGGGCAATCAAGTGAACTATCACTTCGGTGTCCGTGGTCATGACAAATATGGATCCGTACGCCTCGAGCTCGTCCTTAAGCAAGCCCGCATTCACGATGTTCCCGTTGTGCGCAACTGCCAATCCACCCAGTGCAAAGTTGACGAGTATGGGCTGTATGTTTATTGCGGAACTTTCCCCGGAGGTCGAATACCGGTTGTGTCCAATGGCCATATGTCCGGGTAGTTTCTTAATCCGGTCTTCGGAGAATATATCTGCCACGAGCCCCATCGCCTTTTGGCCGTGGAGTTTTTTGCCGTCGGAAGAGACGATTCCCGCGGACTCCTGGCCTCGGTGCTGCAGCGCATAGAGCCCCAAATAGGTAAGATTCGCCGCATCGGGATGGCCGTAGATGCCGAATACTCCGCACTCCTCATGCATCTTATCAAACATAATTCTTATACCTTCTTTTTAAAGACCCGCATGAATATGTAATCTACCTTCTTAAGCGTTTGCGACAGATCGAAGCAATCGGCAATTTCACGGTTGCTCAAATATTTTTTGATATCCTTGTCGTTCTGCAGATGCTCCTTAAAGTCCCCGCCCTGTTTCCATACCTCCATCGCATTCCGCTGCACGTAGGAATAAGCGGTCTCGCGGGTCAGACCTTTCTCCACAAGCGCAAGCATGACCGTCTCGGAATGGAAAAGCCCCTTCGATAACAACATGTTCCGCTTCATATTCTGGGGATAGACGAATAACCGGTCAATCAGGTTGTTGAATCTCATCAGCATGTAATCAACGAGAATGGTGCTGTCGGGAATGATGATGCGTTCCACCGAAGAATGACTGATGTCGCGTTCGTGCCAGAGTGCGATGTTCTCCATGGCTGCAAGAGAATTAGACCGGACCACGCGGGCAAGGCCAGACAGGTTTTCCGCCGATATGGGGTTCCTCTTATGCGGCATAGCCGATGAACCCTTTTGACCTTCAGAGAAGAACTCCTCGGCCTCGAGCACTTCAGTTCGCTGGAGGTGCCGAAGTTCGACAGAAAACTTTTCAATCGATGATGCGATGAGTGCAAGAGTGGAGAGGAATTCCGCATGCCGATCCCGCTGGACCACCTGCGTCGCCACGGGTTCAGGTGTAAGACCCATTTTTTGGCAAACGTATGTTTCTACAAATGGATCGATGTTCGCAAACGTTCCTACCGCGCCAGAGACCTTGCCCACGCTGATAACATCCCGTGCATGCATCATGCGGTCTAGAGCACGGCCCATTTCGTCGTACCACATAGCCATTTTGAGCCCGAAGGTTATTGGTTCTGCATGCACCCCGTGGGAACGGCCGATCATGACTGTGTTTTTGTGCTGTCTGGCCTTCTTCTTCAGCGTTGACATCACCGTGCGAATGTCCTTGATGATAATGTCCGATGCCTTGCGCATAAGCGAGGCGAGAGAGGTATCAAGCACATCAGAGGAGGTGAGCCCCAGATGGATGTAACGGGAATCAGACCCTACATGCTCTCCGACGGCGGTCAGAAAGGCGATGACATCATGCTTCACAATCTTTTCGAGAGCATCGATGCGCTTGACGCTGAAGGTCGCCTTTTTTTTAATGTTTGCAAGCGCCTTGGCCGTGATTAACCCGAGCTTCGCGTTCGCTTCACATGCGAGAATTTCCACTTCGAGCCAGGCACGGTATCTGTTTTCCGATTCCCAGAGGCCCGCCATTTCGGGCCTGCTGTAGCGAGGGATCATTCTTGTCTCCTGTTGATCAATTAGATTTCGCGTGCAGAATAATCTGTAGCTTTAGGGCTATTTTTTGAGCGACCTTTCATTTTCGAGAAGGTAAATTCATATTAAAAGAGAAAGAAGCCACCATGCTTTGTCACGGAAAATACCATTAATACATATTTACGGATAGAATCATGAGGTCTAAAGCAATTCATAATTGCCGTGAAATTTGATCGTACGCATCCTTGTTCAATGCCACAAGAGAGATTGACAGATTACGCTCTCCCGCCCCTTCTCTCAGGCCTTCCTGCAAAGCGCGAACACCTGTTTCGTAATCGGCGTCTGCTGGGGGAAAGTACTCCATCGCGGCAACGACATCTCCGGCGGCGATTATGCTTGCTGCAGTGATTTTAGCCGCACTCTTAAGCGCTGCGCAGGAAAACTCCGATCGCGGGCCGAGGCCTACTAAGAATATCTTTCCCGCGGGGATCTTGCCGCGACTGGTAAGCAGCGCCATTTCGCCCAGTGCGCCGTGCAGCCTTTTCTCAATTATGAGGCGCGACAGGGAGCCGCACAACAGCCAGTCGAGGCTTCCAGCAAGGTTCTTAAGCGGTCTCACATCTTCATAAAAACCGACGACGACGGCATCGCTCTCGACCGTCTTAATGTCCTGAAATATGACTTTCACCGCTAAACCGGCCATCTCCTCGCTAGTCCTCAATTTTGCTTTCTTCCAGTTTTCCCATCAATCGCGCCACTCGATCCAGTATCCCGTTCACAAAAGCTCCAGATTCGTCAGTTCCGAATTTTTTTGCGATTTCGATGGCCTCATTGATTGTTACACTGGTGGGTATGTCAATGCGGTAGAGGATTTCGTAGATGGCCATCCTGAGTACATTGCGGTCTACCACGGCCATACGATCGAGGCTCCAATTTTTCGCACATTGATGAATCAGGTCGTTGATCTTGGGAAGATGCTTGTAAGTTCCCTTGACGATTTCTTCAGCGAAATCCCTGACCTCGTCGTCCGGATTATATTCCGTCCAGAAACGCTTCAGAATGACCGCCGAAGGCTTTTCTTTTCTGATATCGAGCTGAAACAGTATCTGGAGCGCGTGCTCCCTGGCCTTGCGTCTTTTCATACCCTCTCGTTCGACCGCTGTCTTTACGAACGCATCCGACCTTATGTCAGCTGTTTCACAACATTCGCCATTTCGATCGCGGACATTGCTGCATCCCAGCCTTTATTGCCGCCCTTCGTTCCCGCGCGCTCGATTGCCTGCTCGATGGTATCGGTGGTGAGTACTCCGAAAATGACTGGTACACCCATATCCATGGATACCGTTGCAACGCCTTTACTCACTTCAGCGCTCACATATTCAAAATGAGGAGTGGCCCCGCGAATCACCGCGCCGAGACAGATAACTGCATGGTACTTCTTTGACTGTGCCATTATTTTCGCCACCAGGGGAATCTCGTAGGAACCAGGGACTTTTACGATTTCAATATCATTTTCAGTCACACCATGGCGTTGCAATCCGTCAAGAGCGCCTTCCAGCAACCTGCCAGTGATAAAGTCGTTGAACCGCGCCGCTACAATTCCGACCCTCAAACCTTTTCCGTTCAGGTCTCCCTGGATGATTTTCGCCATCGATTCCCTCCGAGGTTTGAAATTTGAACTTTATTAGACTTTTTCGAGCATATGCCCGAGCTTGTTTTTCTTCACCTTTAAGTAATGGATATTTTTTGAGTGAGGATGCATTTCTATCGGCACCCGGGCAACAACAGTGAGCCCATAGCCTTCAAGCCCGACAATCTTTTTCGGATTGTTTGTTAGCAGTTTGATTTTGCGGATACCGAGGTCTCGGATAATTTGAGCTCCGACGCCGTAGTCCCGAAGATCGGCCTTGAACCCCAGCGCAAGGTTCGCCTCGACCGTATCCTTGCCTTTATCCTGTAGTTCGTAGGCCTTCAGCTTGCCTTCAAGTCCGATCCCGCGCCCTTCCTGGCGCATATACAGGATTACGCCCTTACCTTCCTTGTCGATCATCTGCATGGCGTTATGGAGTTGTTCTCCACAGTCGCAACGCATAGAACCGAATACGTCGCCGGTCAGGCACTCAGAATGTACACGAACCATTACTTCGTCATCGGGCCTGATGTCTCCCTTGACCAGGGCGATATGGTTCAGACGGTCAATGTCGTTTGCATAGAGAATTGCAGTGAATTCATTGCCGTAGGACGTTGGGAGTTTCGTCACTGCAACCCGGCGAACAAGGGATTCCTTCGTTACCCGGTAGGCGATGAGGTCCTTGATCGTGACAATCTTCATCTTGTGCATTTTGGCGAACTCTATGAGCTGGGGAACACGCGCCATGGTTCCGTCATCGTTCATAATCTCGCAGATAACGCCTGCAGGGACCATACCGGCAAGCCGCGCAAGGTCGACAGAACCCTCGGTCTGGCCCGCACGTTGGAGGACGCCACCCGCTCTCGCACGGAGCGGGAATACGTGCCCGGGCCGCGCCAGATCCTCGGGTCCGGACTTCGGGCTGATCGCTGTCTTGATTGTCGTCGCCCGGTCGGCAGCGGAGATGCCTGTTGTTACACCTTTTTTTGCTTCGATGGATATGGTGAACGCCGTGCCGAAGGCAGACGTATTATCCGTTGTCATCATGGGCAGCTGCAGATGCTCAACTCTATCTGGTGTCATGGAGAGGCATATAAGACCCCTGCCGAACTTTGCCATAAAATTTATGGCTTCAGGAGTTACGGCTTCAGCGGCCATGGTAAGGTCGCCTTCGTTCTCGCGATCCTCATCATCCACAAGAATGACCATCTTCCCGTGCTTGATATCCTCTATGGCTTCTTCAATCATGTTGAATTTCATAAAATCACCTCAATTATTCAGGGTCAAGCGGCAATGAACTGGAACAGGAGAAAACGTTTCCGAACTCCAGCCTCTGGCAACCTTCCCACTTCCTAGGCAAATCCGGTTTTTTTAAGTAACTCCAGATTAACTCCGCTCTCCATCCTTCCGGACAAAAGGCGTTCGACATACTTGCCGATGAGGTCGCCCTCCAGGTTCACGCTGTCACCAGTTGATTTGAACCCCAGCGTTGTTAGCTTGGCCGTATGAGGGATCATTGCTATGGAAAAGCCGGTTTTGTCCACATCCGCAACGGTAAGACTGATGCCGTCTATTGCAATGGAGCCTTTTTTGATGACATACTTGAGGAGCGTTTCCGGCGCGTCGATGAAAATTCTCCAGCCGTTCCCCTCTTCCCGTTTTTCCCTGATACGTCCCACAGCATCTACGTGTCCGCTCACCAAGTGGCCGCCGATGCGCGCGGAGAGTCGGAGCGCCCGCTCCAGGTTCACCTTCGTGCCGATTTTCAGGTCTCCGAGATTGGTAACTTTAAGTGTTTCAACGGCAACATCAGCGGAAAACTCATTCTTGCCGATATGCACGACGGTAAGGCAGACGCCGTTCACGCTGATGCTATCTCCAAGGGCCGTATTGTCAAGCACTGCGGACGCCGATATGGTAATGCGAGCGGCGCCTGCATCACGCGGCAGCGCCTTGACATTGCCCATTTCTTCCACGATGCCAGTGAACACTGATAACCCCTATTTTAAAAGCGGAAGGAGCACGATCTCTATACGGCGGTTCTTATGCCTTCCCTCGTCGGTATCGTTTGGAACAACGGGCTGGTATTCACCGTAGCCAGTGGCTGAAAGCAGCTGTGGATCAATGCCGCCGTGTTCTTGGAGATAGCGGACCACTTCGGTAGCTCTTGCAGTTGAAAGCTCCCAGTTAGTCGGAAACGTAGCCTTCAGTGTGCTTACGATTTTCATGTTATCGGTATGGCCTTCAATCTGAATGCGTTTGTCTTTAACGTCCTTCAGGATGCTAACGACCTTGTCCAGGACCTTTTTCCCATCTTTGCCGATCACAGCGCTTCCTGAAGGGAATATAATTTTGTCCACCATGGTCATGGTCAGACGGTTTTTCATCTCCGTGATCTGAACCTGCCCTTCATGAATCTCCTTTTCGAGTTTCTGGGTCAAGTCCTGGTAGGTCTGGGTAGCCTTCTCGAGTTGCTCAGCCTTCTCGGCTTTTTCCGACAACTCGGAAATTTTTTCTGCAAGTGCCGCTTTGTCCCTTATAACCGCTTCCTGCTCTTTTTGGAGAGCCGTCTTCTCCTGTTCGAGGGTATCTATATTTCTCTGAAGGGCCTCTTTGTCCTTCTGGAGTGTTTCCCGGTCCTTTTTCAGGTCGTCAAGTTCCGCGGATAGGCTCTTCACCTGCGCCTGAAGGTCTTCTGTTTTCGCTGATAACGAGGCAGCCTCTTTTGACTTTAAGTCATAGGTTGATTGTGATACGCAACCAGTAAAGAACAATAAGACAAATAACGGGGGAAAAAGCTGTCTTTTCATGGGTGTACCCTTCTTATTGTTATGATGGGAGATAGGACGTTGAGTCTGGTTATAATAACTTCGACTGCCTATATTGTCAAGGACATTGTGGCGGAAAGAGACTGAATTTAAAGGCAAGTTCTATTGTTATAAATGAACTACCCGCCACTTCTTAGGCTGCATGTTATTCTTGTGACCAAATACCGGAGAAAGGTATTTGCCGGTAAAATGCTGAAATTTGCTGAAAAAACGTTTGCCGGCATCCTTCAGGACAGGAGATGCAGCCTTATCGAGTTTGGCGGGGAGGAAGACCATGTACATCTGCTCGTAGACATCCACCCTGCTTTAAACATATCCACATTGGTTAACAACCTTAAATCCGCAAGTTTCAAGAGACTCCGACGTGAGTTTTCCAAGCATATTAAGAAGTTTTACCGGAAACCGGTATTCTGGCACACAGCGTGCTATGTCGGAAGTGTCGGAAATGTCGGAAATGTTACTCTTGAAACCATACAAAGATATGTCGAACAGCAAGGCACTAATGAAAAACCTCGTAAAAAACTAAACCTGCCTGGTTGACCCCCTCCTGGCGCTTCGCGCCCAGGAGGGGGAATGCGCGGGCATTGGTTCAAAGTTCAGAAATGGCCAACGTTTTCACGAGTGAGCGCATTCCGACGGAACAAAGCAAACTGGCATTTCGACAGAGGGCGATGTGATCTGGATTGGTTTGTTGTACCGGATATCGACGCACGATATTGCTGGGCATAGATAATTAAAAGATCCATGCTTTATGTTTTTATGCCGGTTCATCGAGTTATCCCCCACGGCCAGTAAGGTCACTCCTTCCGTTCCGTAAGGGTCCGCTCAATACGACGGTCCGGGATAAGCCAGATCAGTGCAAACCAGTACATACAGCGCACCTGCGAGCCATTGAAAAACGAAGGCTAGGGGGATTGCTATTAGATAGAGCAAGGGTGACAGCTTGCCCTTGATGTCGCGTCCGACAGCCACTGCGAGAAGTGAGTCCTTTCCCTGAGTGGCTATGATCGTCCGCTGCAATATCCAGTACGCAATGGCTGCCATTAAGAGCACCATGCCATAGAGAGCGGTCGGCGCCGACGCAAAGTGGTTTTCCCACATCCAACCAGTAACGAAAGGGACGATCGACAGCCAGAACAGCAGTTCAGGTTGGCCCACAAGACCGGCACCATTTACTCTTTGGTGACATGCAGCATATGATGGTGGTTGTTCCAGTATATGCCGAGGTATACGAAGCTCAACACATAACTCAGGAATACGGACAAGAGCGGACGCAACGCGACAAGGTCGGTGTTGTGCGGGACCTTCATTTCCAGCACCATAATGGTGATAATGATGGCGAGTACGCCATCGCTGAACGCTTCCAAGCGGCCTTTTCCCATTGATGATCCTTCATAGTTTCGAAACGTGTTACGGGTTACATTGAGCCGATTTTCACGCAACTCTGCCCGACTGGCTCTTCTTAATTCCCCCGCATCAACATGAAGGGGACAAAGCATATCTTGATTACTTCTTCAACAATTTTTCCACCTCATTTGCCCACGCCTCATACCCCGTGCGCGCCAGGTGCACACCGTCATCGGAAAGATACCCCTTTTTCGAATTCCCTTTTGAATCGACAAATGTGCTATAGATATCGAGATATTCAGCAGCGAATTCGAGGGCGATCTTTTTAAGATCGCGATTGGTGTCATTGATGATGTTGTTGCTTATCCATGGCAGGTCAACGGGCAGGATGCTTTGAACGACAACTTTCGATCGTTTATACCGGGTAGTCAGATTGCGAACCACTTCGCGATAGTGTTCTGTTATCCCGTACTGCTCATTCGCAATATTGTTGATTCCAGTCATGAGGAAAACATACTCGGGATCATCAATTTGAGAACGGATGCTCTCTCGGCGGGCAAGTAGTCCTTCGACGGTTTCACCAGAAATACCGAGATTGACTACCTCATAATCAGGAAATCTCCCCTGCCAGTCGAACCACTGCGTAAGAGAATCACCTATGAATACGAGTTGTGCGGGCATATGACCATCCTGCCGAACTGCTTTCAATCGCCTGTTTCAGCATCTCCACTGAGGGCACGTTCCTGAGCATCTCAGACTCGTCCAGGTAGGTTCTGCAGATAATGCTTGGGGAATTTCGCCTTCAAATGCGTCCTTCCCGTTAATCCAGATCGAGAGGATCCTTTCATCGACAGGCTGACAGCATCATCATAGTAGATCGTATGGTAGTTTGTCTCGACCGGAGTGTCAGCAAGCACAGCACACTCTTGATATTGCCTCTGAGTTCGTAGTAGGACCCGCAGGTCTCGGATAGGGATACGTCGATCTTGACAGGCATATAATAATATATCTCAACTCCTGCATAAAACAGAACAGGCGCAAAGTTAAGAGACTTACACTGAAATATCTCTTTTGAATCAACCCTGCGCCTAAGCTTGATGATGTTTGATTCCTATCCTACTTGTATGATCTGGACCGGGCAGGAATCGGCAGCCTCTTTTACTTTGTCCAAAAACTCCGCCGGTGCGTTCCCTTCCGCCTGGTTACCTCCGATTTGGTACTTTGCCGTTACCTGGCTCCAGCTGTCTGTTGCGTTTTGCTCGAAAAATTCAGGGCAAACAGTCCAGCATGATTCACAGCTGATGCACTCTTCTCTCTTGATCGTTACTTTGGTATTTGCCATTGCTACACTCCTCATAGTTGAATTTCTGGCTAAGTCTCGGTGTTTTGTACGACGCTTTTATGCCGGTTTTTTTGCGTTAATGATTAAACAAGTCTTTTCTGTTCAAGCACATCATCGACCCATGAGAGCGCAGCCGAGACATTGGGGAATCCGATCGTGTTCGTGAGCAAGATAACAGCATGACGTATTTCTTCAGGCTTCGCTCCCGCAGCCAGGGCACGCCGCGCGTGGGAATGGACCGAACCCTCGGACCGTACTGTCGCCGCCGCAGCCAACTGGATTAGATGCGCAATTTTTTTGTTCAACGGTCCTGCCGCCTTTGCTTCCTTGCCAAGATTTTCCACAGCCTTCATGAATTTTGCATATTTTTTTTGTATTCCTGCATATTGATTCGGAAGCTTCGGCATATGCCTCTCCTCGTAAATTATGATTTTTTATTGTCTGAAGTAAGACAAGACTGCTTTCCTGACCGTTAAACTATTATTCTTAGTTTAGGTGAAACCACATCAATAGTCAAGCGGCCCAATCAGGAGCTCCGGCTGCGACAGGAGCAGCAGCCATTCGGGTTAACAAATGTTCATCAAAAAGTGTTATCAGAGGAGGGTATAAACCATAAAAAAGGCGGCATAGATTTCCATGCCACCTTCGGTGGTGAATCATATCCGCGATCCGCTACGATGCCGCGTATACGCTTACCTGTTTGCGAGTTTTATCCTTGCGCTCGAATTTTACCACACCATTGATCTTAGCAAAGAGCGTATCATCGCTTCCCTTCCCCACATTGGTTCCGGGATGCACTTTGGTTCCTCGCTGACGAATAATGATCGTTCCCGCGTTCACCTTCTCGCCGTCATACCGTTTTACACCGAGATACTGCGGATTGCTGTCTCTGCCGTTTCTTGAACTGCCGACGCCTTTTTTATGAGCCATGACTCAGCCTCCGAATTCGTTTTACGCTTACGCGATGATTTCTTTTACCTTGATTGATGTGTAATTCTGACGGTGGCCATTAGTGTTGCGATAGCCCTTCCGTCTCCGGTGCTTGAAAATAAGGAGCTTCTCCCCCCTGCCGTCTCCCAATACCTCGGCGGTGACCTTGGCGGAAGCGAGCACAGGCTTGCCCACGGATATCTTGTCGCCGTCGGCAATCATGAAGACGTCCTTCAATTCGATAGTATCGCCCTTCTTAGCATCAAGACTTTCCACCCTGACAACATCTCCGGGGGCGACTTTGTACTGTTTACCTCCGGTAGCGATTACTGCATACATGTAAAACCTCCTTGACCTATTCAAACGTTCATTCATTAAGAGTTCGTAAAATACCACGTAACTTACGGACTTGTCAAGGGAAAAAATGGGGATACCTGATTTTCTTGACCCGCCTGATATTAAGGGCGGCTCTTGAATCAGCCAGTTATACCGGATTCTATCGCGCTTCCCTCACAAGTAGCCTTCAACTGCCGGGAAAAACAAGTGGAACACCGTCCCTTTGCTAATATCTGATTCGATGGTAATCAAGCCGTCATGCCTTTTCATAATCGAGTAGCAGACAGCAAGACCGAGTCCTAGGCCTTTCTGGCTATAGGTATCCTTAGTGGAATAATAGGGGTCGAACACTTTTGCCAGATTTTCTGCGGGGATTCCAGCTCCTGTATCCCGTATCGATATTTTCAGGTATTTTCCCGCATTCATAGGCAAACTATCCTGCGTTGAAACATGCAGGTTTTCTCCGCTAATCGTGAGAATGCCTCCACGCGGCATGGCCTCTTTTGCGTTGATTACCAGATTGTTGATAACCTGCTTCAATTGCCCTTCATCAATGGCTGCCAGATAAAGCTCGTCCGGCAGATGAAATTGAAGATCGATATTCGAATCCTTAAGCAAGGCGGCAACCATACCCTTGAGCAATCCCGACAAGGGCATGACTTTTTTTATGGGATCTCCGCCGGTAGCAAATGTCAACAGCTTTCTGCTCAGCGCTCCGGCCATGCCGCAGATTTCCTCCGCTTGGGCCAGTCGGCTGACCGCTTTATCATCTGGCGGCAAAGAGGCTTTTGCGATATCAATATTGCTCAGGATAATGGTGAGCAGGTTATTGAAATCGTGGGCAATTCCGCCTGCAAGGAATCCGATCGACTCGAGCATGTGGCTCTTCAAACGTTCCTCTTCTACTTTTTTACGCTCCGTGATATCCTGACGAATTGAGATCCACAAAGTCCCATGTGCGTGGTGTTCGAAGGTGGAGACAATGTCATAGCACCAAAAAAGGGTGCCGTCTTTCCTGACGTTGAGGACTTCTCCACTCCACATCCCTCTTTGTTTTAGCATGATGTTCTTTTCGGATGCTATTTCTTTCGGACTTTTCTCTGCCGGGGCATCGACTCTAAAAATGTTTTCTCCAATAAGTTCTCCCCGTGCATATCCAAACATTTCATCTACTTTGGGATTTGCATAGACAATCACACCGTCATTAGCCCGGATAAGAAATACCCCTTCTGCCATATTCGCGGCTATCTTTCCGTGAAGCTGCAGTTCCTCTTCCGCGACCTTACGGTCCGTAATGTCCAGGGTATACTCTATCATTTGGCGGACATTTTCCTTTTCGTCAAGAATCGGATAGCCATGAATCTCATAGAAACGAGGCTGGCCCTGAGTGTCATAATGGATATGTTCCAGCACAACAGGTTTGTGGGTATTCTTGACCTCCGCAAGCGGGCAGGGATGATCTCTTTCATGGCATGGCTCCGCCTTATTGTGAGTATGGGCATAACAGGTCGTATGATCCGGTAGTCCTTGCTGCGCCGACGCCCGATTGGCGATTTTGATGCCATGATTGTTCGCATCGAGAACATAAAATGGATGAGGGAGGGAGTCGATGACCAGTCTCAGGAAAGCATTCTGTTGTTTGATATGTTCTTCCGCTTTTTTTGTTTCAGTAATATCTTTAATGACAATGACAGCGCCGACACACTCAGCGCCCTGATAAAAGGGTGAGAAGGAAATCTGGGTCTGCTTCACCTCGCCGCTTTTTGTTTTGGTTTCTGCCTCCCGGTGAAGGATGGGGGCTGTTTCCCTCATTACAGTTTTGGGAGGACATAAATCCACGCAGCGGTCCGACATTTCGCAGAATATATGGTGACATTTTTTCCCGAGTGCTTCTGAAGCGGCATAACCAGTCAGATCCTCAGCAGCTGGATTTGAATACCGTATATTCATATCCCTGTCAATAACATACACCGCTTCGCTCATACAGTTCAGAATTTCTTTATGGGGCAGATCGAATTCCATAAGGCACCTCATTGCTACAAGCCGGCAGCGAACCTGCCGCAGACGTCCCGATTGGCGGACATGAACAAACTGGACCAGACTTTTCAGCAACTGTACTAATTCTTAATTCGCTCAGCCAATCGATTTGTCCATGGTAAAATCGTCCATGACAAAATCGCTTCCGATATCCTGTATAATGGATCCCGAGTTTTTGAAGCCCATCTTTTCATAGGCCTTGATGGAATTAACATTATTTTTATTTACCGTGAGGACAATCTTGGTTAAAGATCTTTCTTTCGCAAGCGTTTCTGCGAAATGAATAGCTTTTCTCCCGTAACCTCTCCCTCGCTTGGATAATTTTACGTAGATTTTGCTTAAGAATAATTCTTGTCCTTTCTGCTGGACAGCGATATAGCCGATAAATTTATTATTTTCCCGCATCAAATAATAGAACATCCCAGACGCAATCTGCTCCGCGATGGCCTCTTTGGACTGGAACCGGCTGAGCATGTAAGCTACCTGTTCTTCGCCGATAATGGGAACGTAATGTTCAGTCCAGATCTCTCTGGCCAGTGATTCGACGATTTCTAGTTGATTTTCAGTAGAGACAGAAAGAAACATACTAGTTGACCGGATTTCCCTGTAACGGATCCCCTCTTCCGCGCCGGGATACTCTCTGCAGCTCATGCTGCGGTCAGTTATCGCACCAGCCACGCGCCGACATCCAAATCTTTTGACAGATACCGCGATATTCCCCCATTGGTGCGATGTTCCATGTCCAGGATTCTTTCGGAGCAGGAAGCCGGAGATCGAATATGGTTGAACTATGACTGACAATGCCCCCGCTTTTGTCCCGCTTGATAAACTCAAAGTCCGTGATGAGACAGACATCGCAAGGCAGCGACTGCAAGAAAGCATAATGCGATCTCACGATCTGTCCGCACCAGTCATCCAACCGACCCTCCTCGAGACCGCGCAACTTCTTAAGCACGTAAGTGCGAAGTATGACCCAGAGCTGGGAGAGAAGATTTAAGGATACAACCAACCCGGCATCTTCGTCAAGAGCAATAAGCGGAGCTGTTGTGCCAAAGTAGAAATGATAATCATATAAAGGGCACCTCCGAGCATAGCAGAACCGTAAGATTCTGTTATGCTCATAGGAAAAGAGTCCAATCTTAACCTTGGAGGTGCTGTATGAGATTATACGCTGGCTGTGATCTGCATTCAAGCAACACCTATCTTGGCATTGTCGATGAGGATGGCAAACGAGTATTCAAGAAGAAGCTATCGAACGATCATGAAGTCATCCTGAGCGCCCTTGCACCATACAAAGACAGTATAGCAGGCATCGTCGTGGAATCGACGTATAACTGGTATTGCGAATTGACTCACAATTAATGTTACCCAAGCGAATCCTGAATTATATCGTTGACTCATAATTCATGTTACCGGAACTATACCCCCAAAAGGAGGGCTAGTTCCGATGAGTCCACGATCCAAAAGGGAGTACCTGGAGGCGATCGTCAAACGATACCGGGTTTCCTCCCGCAAAATAAAGACTGCGATGCTGAACGAGTTCTGCGCTGCCTGCCATTATCACCGCAAGCATGCGCTGCGACTTTTACGGACATTTCGGCGGTTTACGCAAAAACCACCAGGCAAGCGCGGCAGAAAACAGGTATATGACGCCGAGCTGCTCCGTAAGCCGCTTCAGCGCATCTGGAAGGCGGCTAACCTTCCTTGCTCCAAGCGGCTGAAGGCAATCATCCCTCTCTGGCTGCGGGGGTATATCGAAACCTATGGGCCTATCTCCCAGGAGGTGGCCGGGGCATTGCTCCGGATATCACCTCCGACGATCGATCGGATATTAAAACCGGTCCGTGCCAGATATGCGCAGCACGGAAGGGCCACAACGAAACCGGGGACGCTCATAAGAAATCATATCCCCATCAAGACCAATCAGTGGAACGAATTTCGCCCCGGATTCCTGGAGGCGGACACCGTTGCCCATTGCGGAAGCACCACAGAAGGCCTGTATGCCAACACGTTAGACTGCGTGGACATCGCCACCGGCTGGACCGAACAGCGTGCCGTGTGGGGCAAAAGCTATCAGGGCGTTATCGACCAGATCAAGGATATCGAACGCTCCCTGCCGTTCCCGATCTTAGGCTTTGACTCTGACAATGGCAGTGAGTTCTTGAACTATCACCTCCTCAGGTATCTGACGGAGGATAGAAAGCGGCCGATCCAGTTTACGCGGAGCAGGGCCTACAAAAAAGACGATAATGCCCACGTGGAGCAGAAGAACTGGACCCACGTTAGACAATGGCTCGGTTATGATCGTTTGGATCGTCCTGAAACTGTCCCTCTCATGAACGAACTCTATACCTCCGAGTGGCGTTTGTTTCTGAACTTCTTCTGTCCCTCGGTGAAGCTGATTGAAAAAAAACGAATTGCGTCAAAGACCGTAAAACGCTATGATAAACCCAAAACACCCTACCAGCGGGTTCTCGAGTCTCCGGACATCTCTGAAGAAACTAAGCAGTCTCTCCGGAAACTGCAAGGAACCTTGAACCCTTTTGAGCTAAGAAAAACCCTGGAGGAGAAGCTGAAACGCATCTTCAAACCCTGAAACCAACACACATATTTCTGCATCCCTTCCGGTAACATTTAATTATGAGGCAACGGGTATTGGCTCGTCGATCTTCTGACGGAAGAAGGCTACCAGGTGCATCTAGCAAACACCACGAAGATCCAGAAATACTCTGGGCTCAAGTATGCGGACGATCAACACGATGCCTTCTGGCTGGCTGAGATGCTGAGGCTTGGTATTCTTCCGGAGGGATATATCTATCCGAAAGAAGATCGTCCGATTCGAGATTTACTCAGGAAGCGAAGTCATTTAGTACGACTGCGGACATCGCTGATTTTAAGTCTTCAGAACATCCTTAGCCGTAACAATGGGATCAGCCTGAAAGCGAACGCCGTCAAGGCATTAACCATCGACCATGTAACTCCCTATCTTGCCGGCAATGAAGATCTTGCGCTGGCAGGAAAGGTCAGCAAGGAGAGCATAGATTTTTTCACCTTACAGATCAAGTCACTCGAATCCGTTGTGGAAGAGCGGATAGAGCTGCGGGATCCGTACAACAAGCTTCTGACGGAACCCGGTATTGGCAAGATCCTGGGCCTGACGATTATGCTGGAGGCTGGCCCAATCAATCGGTTTGCCGATGTTGGAAATTTCGTATCGTACTGTAGAAAGGTTTCGACCGCCTGGATCAGCAACGAGAAGCAAAAGGGCAAAGGGAACAGGAAGTGCGGAAACAAGTATCTTGCCTGGGCATTCTCGGAAGCAGCAGAGCTGGCGCGTCGATTTGATAAGGACGCACGAGCCTATTACAACCGCAAGGCGCAGAAGACAAACAGGATGGTGGCGCATAATGCCCTTGCTCACAAACTGGCGCGAGCGGCCTATTACATCATGCGGGACGGGGTGCCGTTCGTGCCGGAGAAGTGCTTTGGATGAAGGATGGCTGGGGCGGTGAACCAGCAATAAGACTGGCAAAACCATGAGAAATGATTGGTAATCCGCCTCACCCGTAGTGGATAGCGCTATCAGCATCTTTACTGCCCGTGCCGTGAACTATTACAGGACTGGTTTATAACCATAAGAAATGAAAAACCACTTGGGCGCGGCAAGGAGCCGAAGATTTTCTGGTCCACCGATGGTGGAAAGGGTCTTGGAGATATCCTGCTGTACCAATGACCTTAATCCTGATGGATGTCTGATGCAGTGAAGAATTGACATCGAATGAGATGAAATTGCGGCAATGGTGAGGATGATGGTAACGAAAAGGCTCGACGAGAAAAGTTCCTTTTCTCGTCACAAGATAGCTGTTTTCACTTGACAGTGCCCTTTAAATGGATGTCCTATGTCTTTACATTAAAAGCGCTTCTAGTCGTAATCGAACTGAGCTTTTTAAGGATCTCATGGCAATTAGACTCTGTTACCACTGCTTTTATGTAGTTTATGATACGTAGATCATTTGCAGGTGCATTACCCCCAAAAGGAGGTCTAGTTCTGATGAGTCCACGATCAAAGAAGGAGTACCTTGAGGCGATCGTCAAACGATACCGGGTTTCCTCCCGCAAAATAAAGACTGCGATGCTGAACGAGTTCTGCGCTGCCTGCCATTATCACCGCAAGCATGCGCTGCGACTCTTACAGACATTTCGGCGGTTTACGCAAAAACCACCAGGCAAGCGCGGCAGAAAACAGGTGTATGACGCCGAGCTGCTCCGTAAGCCGCTTCAGCTCATCTGGAGGGTGGCGAACCTTCCTTGCTCCAAGCGGCTGAAGGCAATCATCCCTCTTTGGCTGCGGGGGTATATCGAGACCTGTGGGCCGATCTCCCAGGAGGTGGCCGGGGCATTGCTCCGGATATCACCTCCGACGATCGATCGGATATTAAAACCGGTCCGTGCCAGATATGCGCAGCACGGAAGGGCCACAACGAAACCAGGGACGCTCATAAGAAATAATATCCCCATCAAGACCAACCAGTGGAACGAATTTCGCCCCGGATTTCTGGAGGCGGACACCGTTGCCCATTGGGAAGCACCACAGAAGGCCTGTATGCCAACACGTTAGACTGCGTGGACATCGCCACCGGCTGGACCGAACAGCATGCCGTGTGGGGCAAAAGCTATCAGGGCGTTATCGACCAGATCAAGGATATCGAACGCTCCCTGCCGTTCCCGATCTTAGGCTTTGACTCTGACAATGGCAATGAGTTCTTGAACTATCACCTCTAGGAAAGTCAATATTTCCGTTGCTTGCCGCGTAGTTTTTTATATAATATCTTAATAACCTCTTTTATAGCACGAATTTCCTTTCATCAATCAAAAATGAAGGCCAATGCGGAATTTGACAGAAGCTCGTGCTGCCTGTTACAATGATACAGTCTGCTAATCAAGTTGGCCTGAATGAACTATTTCGAATTCATCATAAATATCACAGAACCCTATAGAGATACGTTGATCCGGAGGCTGACGAATGAAGGTTGCCTCGGTGTGATCGAACAAAGCGAATCCATTGTCGCATATTTTCCCGATACCATTGATATCTTGGCGCTCACAGAAGATCTTTCAATCTTGAAGTCGATACTTGAGAAATCCGGACAAAACGGGCAACTAACTTTTCACCACACGCTTATCCCCGATCAGGATTGGAATGAATCGTGGAAAAAAGGATTTCACGCCATCGACGTAGGAACCCTGTTCACTATCCTTCCACCCTGGGAGTCTGAACGCATCGGCCGCATCAATCTCATCATCGACCCTGCCATGGCCTTCGGCACCGGACATCACGAAACCACGAGGTCCTGCTTGGCACTCTTGGAAAAATATGTCGCCCATGGAGGTCGTACGAGTTTTCTCGATGTCGGCACAGGCACTGGAATTCTAGCCATTGCCGCAGCCAAACTTGGCTATCGCAGAGTGGTCGGGGTGGACACGGATATTCTTGCTGTGAATGCTGCGCGGTCTAATATCGGTCTTAATCGCACGCCGGCAATTGAAATCCGGGAAGGTAGCATTTCAAATCTGAACGAAACCTATGATTTCATAACAGCGAACATCATTTCGGGGGTTTTAGTACTGATTGCTCCAGCAATTGCGGCACACCTGAAACCGGGAGGCATCGCCGTCCTCTCGGGAATTCTCGGAGAACAGGTTGAAGAAGTCATCGAAGCAATGACCGAGGCCGGATTGACTATTGTCGAGCGTTATCCTGATGGAAAATGGGTCTCACTCGCCTCGACCCGGTGATACCAGACCGGAAGAGATACCGCAGCCGATCCGGTCCCTTGTTGACTATGCTATCGTCGTGAGAGATGGTTAACATGCAGAAGGATTTTGTTTATCGTTGAATTTCTATGAAAAAAACAAACAGATTTGTCGCCGTACTATCCCTGATCATTATCGTGTCGTGCGCTCTGCCCCTGTTTTTTCCTACATTAGCCCCAGCCACGCCAGAGTACGCACGCGAGACCGGATTCACATGCGGACATTGCCATGTGGATCAGATCGGTGGTGGGCAACTGACGGTACAAGGCAGGCTTTTTCTCGACGATTTAAAAAAGCAAGGCAGGTATCGATCTCTTTCTTTCACCCAACATGTTGTGCGTCTTGTCATAGGTTACCTCCACATGCTTTCGGCCATTGCCTGGTTCGGCACCATCCTGTATGTCCATCTCCTCCTGAAACCGGCATATGCCTCAAAGGGGCTTCCAAAAGGCGAGTTGCGGCTCGGGTGGTTTTCCATCCTTGTTCTCCTCATAACGGGTGTATTTCTGACCATCACGCGAATCCCGTCGTGGTCGATGTTTTATACAACCCGGTTCGGAGTTCTCCTCAGCATAAAAATATTTCTGTTCCTGATCATGCTCTCAAGTGCTGTCGTTGTAACCATCTATATCGGTCCGCGTCTCAGGCGTCAGAGGGTTCGGGCTTCTTCTCCCGAATCAGGACCCTGCACGCTAGACGAATTGAGCAATTTCGACGGGAAGGAAGGCCGGCCGGCGCACATCGTTTATAAAGGCATCATCTATGATGTTACTAAAAGCAAGCTCTGGAAGAATGGATCGCATGTCATGAAACATACAGCTGGCAACGATCTTACGGAAATGCTCAAGAATGCTCCCCATGGCGAAGATAAAATTCTCGCAATGCCCCAGGAGGGACATCTGCTTGCCACAGGACAGACTGTCGTGCAGCCATTCCATGAACGACTGTTCTACTCTTTTTGCCTATATGAACCTCATCCTCGTATTCGTGATCACCTTCATCATCGCCTTATGGCGCTGGTGGTGAAAGCCTTCCAGAAAATCCCCAGAGCTGTCCTCAAGCATGCCATAACAACCAGGCCACTGAGGTCTCCCCAAATGAGAATCCCGATGTCGTCTTCGGCCAAACCCTCCGGAGCGCTAAAATAGTAATAGGATCGGTTAGACAATTTCGATTGACTCTGCAGCTCGCGCACCAAGAACGGATCAAGGATCAATAATTATAAAAGACGTTCTGCTCACCCTGGGCCCACCGAAGCGTGCCAGGACATCTTTCAAAAACATACTCAGGATCAGTACCGTTTTTTTCATGGATGCCTGCTACGTATGACGCAGGTCATAGGTGGCTTGCGATATTAGTGGTATTATATACTAAATTTACAGCCGGCAAGGAACCCGGCGCCAGGAGGCAACCATGGAAATACTCGATCTCAAGAAACTCATTAAATTTAGCTCTGAAAGAATTACGCGCGAAATGCTTTCGGACAAGCCTGAGATGCGGATCGCACTCATGTGTCTCGAAGTCGGCCAAAAACTGGACCCTCATAAAGCGCCGCTCAGGCTCATGATGTACTGTGTGCAGGGTAAAGGAACATTTACGGTTGGTGATGAAAAAATTGAGGCGGATGAAAAGACGTGCATCCTTTGCGATCCGAATATCCCCCACGGTTTTGCCGCGGACAAGGGCGACAAGCTCGTGGTCATGGCTGTTGTCACGCCGGTGGATTAATGCCCACTACATTGCTATTTCAACCGAATAACAACTCCGGCTGATAAAAAAACCTCTGCCTTTTCAGGCGGAGGTTTTTCTTTACGCGAAATATCGTTAAATGATTTTATTCTATTCCTTACCGCAGCTGCACATGCCAGGCTTGTCGGAATCAGATCATCCGTGCCCCGTTCACACGTACAGTCCGCTCCACAGCAGCAGAAAAAAGCATTGTCTTTTTTTTTCAATGGCGACCAGATGCATCGCAGTGAGTTCGTTGCTGCATTTGCCCGGCACTTGGGAAACGGTAATGCAGACATAGTAAATTTTACTTTTATTGGCAGCCATGACCATTCCCGGCGAAATAACCAATATTGCTATGATGAACTACAAAATGATGCAACTTTTTTATTATAGGAGCCTCCTTTATAGAATTAGATAATAGAATTATCAAGCTTAAGATTACTGCTGGATATAATGCGACTTATTATTCTCTTGTTCTGATATCTATTCTCCTTTATTGCCGCCGGTCAATAGAATAATGTCGATTTCCATTTGTACTACCTGACAACGTTCAGGACATCGTTCAGTAACTTAGCGGTTAGGACATCGTTTACAATCAAGCACTTGAAGGTGTTAAAGGCTGTGGTAATAACTCTTAAAAACCTTATAAATACAGCCAAAAATAATCCCAGTAGTAATCGTTCAAGCAGTTAAATAAGATGCTCGTGAACGGTGTTTTTAGCATTTTTCTTGTGAACGATGTCCTGAACGTTATCAACTACCTGCTTATAAGATTTATACTAAACGGTTTTATTTTAATCCCGTCTTTGTTATAATCCCGACGTCTATGTTTATGATGAAGAGGCAATATAATGGGTAAAATTCTTTTAATTGATGATGACGCGGCGTTTCTCAAACTGCTTGAGAATTACGTTGAAGAAAACTATACCGGGCTCCATATCCTGACCTGCAATGATCCCATAAAATGCCTTGCCTCCATTTCACAGGACCTCGATCTTTTGGTGGTCGATCTGGAAATGCCTGGCCTAGATGGAACCAAAGTCCTTTCCTACGCACTGTCCAAAGGCTTGAGCAAGAACCGGATCGTCATCTTATCTAGTCATGATGCGGATTATCTACACGCGTGCTTTCCCTTGGGGATTTGCCTAGCCGTTCTGAATAAATACGAAGCCCAGCAAAGGACAGTGCTGGACATGATCTTTAAATCTGTTGAAGACAAAAGTCGCGGTAAAAGGTAAAATGCATTCTTAAAGCAGCCCACCTGAAGTTGAATTACTACCCAAAGGATTATGGCATGACTGAGAAAAAAAAGATATTGCTCGTTCACCCTTTAGGTGAAAACTGGACTTTCGGCGAACAGGATATATCGCACATTGTGAATATAATGGCGCCTATGGGCCTTCTCTCACTGGCCGCATGGATGGAAAAACACGGTCACCAGGCCGACATCCATGACTGCTACGCCTTCCCCGGGCAGGACGACCGCATCTTCAAGTATATTAAAGAAGAACGGCCTCATTTTGTCGGGTTCTCTACTGACGACGTCGAGCTTTCTGGACGGAATCCGCCTTTCGAATCGCATCAGGGAAATTCAGCCCGCGATCAGGATAGTCTTCGGTGGCGTTCACCTGTCTGGACTGCGCGAAAGGCTTCTGCGCGATTTCCCGGTTATTGACTACGGGGTGGTGGGTGAAGGCGAGCAGACACTGCTCGAACTCATGGAAGCTAATGGAAAAGATCTGGAAAACATCGAAGGTCTAGTTTTCCGAAAGAAGGAGGAAATTTTTTTCACGGGGTTCCGGAAAAAATTGCTCGATCTGGACGCTCTTCCCTTCCCGTCATATGAAAAGCTGGAAGGTTTTCCCCAGAGCTATAAACTTCCGATCTTCAGCTATCCCAAAGCTCCGAATACCACGGTGATCACGAGTCGCGGCTGCCCCTACACCTGTTCCTACTGCGACCGCTCTGTGTTCCGAAGAACCTATCGTTACAATTCACCGGAATACATGATGGAAATGCTTACCTATCTCCATCAACGTTTCAATATTAAGCATGTCAACATTTATGATGATACATTCACGCTCAGACGCGACCGGGTCATGATGTTTTGCGAGCTCAAAATTAAGTCGGGTCTCAGGATGACTTTCAATTGCGCGGCCCGGACGGAGCAGCTCGATTTCGAGATGTTGAAGATGATGAAAAAGGCGGGTTGCTGGATGATCAGCCTCGGCATCGAGACTGGAGATCCCGACTTGCTGAAGAGACACCGTTCCTATTTACCAAGCGCAAAAATGGACAACCCTCTCGAAAACATCCGCGATATGGTCCATCTCATCAAGAAAGCCGGCATCCGGGCAAAGGGGCTCTTCATGATGGGGCTTCCCGGAGAAACGGAAGAGAGCATTGACAAAAGCATGGAATATGTATTCAGTCTCCCACTCGATGAATTCAACCTAGCCAAACTAACGCCTTTCCCTGGCGCACCAATCTACGGCGATATTCGGGATCACGGGACGTTCGATGAAGACTGGTGCCAAATGAACGCATTGAACTTCATGTTTATACCGAAAGGTTTTACGAGGGACCGGCTCGAAGACCGGTACCGGGAATTCTACCGCCGCTACTTTACGCGGCCGCAGATCTTACTCAAGTATACATTGATGATCTGGAAGTCTCCCGACAGCTGGAAGCGCTTCTGGATGGATCTGCCCACATTCCTGCGGTTCAAAAAAAGCTACGAAAAGAAGGCGTAATGGAGATGACGGTTTGCTTCGCTGCAAATAGTGTGAACATCGCTTTAAAGCAATTGGAGATGAGATTCTTCTCAAATTGACATGAACATATACGCTGCGAAATCGTGAAGGACATAGGGTAAATCATTCGATTCTCATTCAGGCTGAAATGCATTCCTTCGCACATGAATAGTTTAGGTTTAGTGCGTTGTTTCCCGCTCTGCGTTGATTACAGATATTTTTCCAACCTATCGATCCTGAAGTATTGCAGAAGATCTATAAAATGTCGCGCATGCAAAGGATCCTCAGCCATGCCGACAAGATGACTTTCGCAGACGCAATCCGACGAACCGAATCCTTTCACATTCCAATCAGCAATCCTGTTCAGAGCCCGGGCGATATCGCACTCAAGGTTTACGCTTGCACGGACCGGCAGGGCCGCGTAAAATTCCGCGGCTGATCTCAGGTAATCGATATGCCAGTGATGCCGCTTGATGAGTCTCCTATGCCTCGCAATGCGTTGTGCAAGATTCGTCCTAGACGAACCAACGTAAAGGTAATACCCCTTCTTGAACCTGACTTCCCCGAGCCCGCCGATCAAACATCTGCGGGCGTTCTTCAGCCGGAGAATTATTAGATAACTGCCGCTGTCATGCGCCTCCCGAGCAATCAGGCGCCACGGGATGGACAGCTCCCGTGTATTACCGCGCAAGAGCCCTTTTTCCCATTCAACAGACACAGCCCGTATCATGACGCTGTTTTTCACAGACAAAAGCGTCCGTGAAAATTCAAGGTCTGTGTGATACTCCGGCATGAACCAGCGCGCCTTCGGCCAGTGAATGAGGAAAATGACAGCGGTTTTCATCCCCCGCCTAGTTATAGCATCTGGAAACATGGCAATGGAGTTCCCCAGAAGTGTGCACGATTTAACTTCCACGACGACCAGGCTATCTTCTTTTTTAAGCAGAAAGTCGAATCTGCTGGTTCCGATCGTAAATTCGGGTCGCACAATTTTTGCGCCCTCCAGGCCGGGGATCCGGTTTTCCTCTATTAATTGCGCGGCAACAAGGTTATTTACATGAGTGTGCAGCATGATCGGGATCCCGTCACGTTCTACGGCTACTACGGTGTAGTCCGTACTGCCTTGGTAACCGGCATCGTGCTTAATGAGATACAGGATGCTTCCCGGGAAAAACAATTCCCAGAGCCTCCCAGGATTCGGCAGATAGGCCCGTACGGGTTTCTTGCCTATTAAGCAATCGACAATGAAACGGTTCGGCCGTGACCGGAAAAAACCTTTTACCGTTCCCGGAAAGAACCTTCCCTGTATTTGAGATTCCACTGCGTTCATTTGTTTTATAGTACCTGAAGTCGTCGCCGATGTCATTAGCTTAGCGACTCAGCATTGCCGGTTATGCTATAATAATTTAGTAATGCAGTATTCTTATTTATTTACGCGGCATCAACTCAAACAGTTCATATTACGGCAAGCTTGAGTCACCGGCAAATAAGATAATATTGGAAGTCGGAATCTCGTCTGTTATATGAAGTCTCAATAATCCTAAGTCAGTCAGGGAGGTGCATCATGTCGAACGATTGTTGCGCAATGCAGGTCGGCCAGCAGGTTCCTGATTTCAAGCTCGAGATTTTCGATCCAACAAAAAGCGATTTCGGCGAAATCAGTCTTGCGGCTCAGAGAGCAGCCAAGAAGTGGACGGTGCTTTTCTTCTACCCCGCTGACTTCACTTTTGTCTGTGCAACGGAGTTTGCTGCTCTAGCAGAGCAATATGACGAATTCAAGAAAATGGGCGCTGAGGTCATTACTGTCAGCACGGACACTAAGTTCGTCCATCTCGCCTGGCACCAGAATGAAAAAATGCTCGATAAAGCCACATATCCCATGGGTTCAGATCCGACCGGAAAGCTCTCACGTCAATTTGGGGTCTATGACGAAAGCACTGGTCTTGCTCTTCGAGGCGCATTCATCATTAGTCCTGAAGGTAAACTCCTGAACGCAGAGGTCAATTTCTACAATTTAGGGAGAAATGTCGAAGAGCTCTTTCGTAAAATCAGGGCTAATATTCATTTGGCGGCTTCGCCTGCGGAAGTGTGCCCTGCACAGTGGAGAAAGGAAGGTGATAAGACGCTGAAGCCTTCGGCAAAAATTGTAGGAAAAATTTACGAGGCCATGAAATAATTATGCTAATTACCCGAGAAACTGATTATGCCGTTCGCACGGTCCTGTACCTTGCGGGGGAGAGAGACCGCATTGCGAACGTTACAGAAGTGGCGCATGCAATGCATATCCCGAAAAGTTTTCTCGCAAAAATTCTCCAGCGCCTGACGAAAAACAACATCCTCATTTCTACGCGGGGAGTAAAGGGCGGCTTTAGACTTGCAAAGAAACCTTCCGAGATCAGCCTCCTAGATATTATGATGTCGATCCAGGGGGCAGCCACCATCAACCTCTGCGTCATCGAAAGCAAGAAGTGCAGGTTGAGCACTACTTGCTCCGTCCATCCGGTATGGGTTGACATCAGGAAGGAGGTCGAAAAGCGGCTCCAGAAACATACGATTGCCGCATTAATGTAAGCATTTTTTTATGATTAGGTCACATCATACCGGAGCAGCGAGTTTCTGCTTAGTAATCATGCTGAATCTGCTTTTCCGCGGTTATTAAAGGAAAGCCCTCATATGCAAATAAATGAGGGCTTTCCTTGAGGTATATCACGGTTTGTGATTGGGGCCGCATCAGAACCAGTATTCCGGATATCTTCTGTTTTTTGAAAAATTGTTCACAATTAGAGCTACTATCAACAGAATCATTGCTCCGGCTCCCGCGGGTAGGAAGGCATAAAGGAACCCGAGGCTGCGGACCTTAGCCCCGCCGATAACAGCAATCAACGCAGTCGCTCCTCCGGGTGGATGTAAGGTTCTTGTTACCAGCATGACTACAATGGCAAGCGACACTGACATTGCAGCAGCTAGCCAGATCGTATCCCCGAACAGCTTAAAACAGACAACGCCGGCAATGCCGGATAGTACATGGCCTCCCACGAGGTTTCTTGGCTGGGCAAGCGGGCTTTTAATCGCAGCATAGACCAGGACCGCCGAAGCACCAAATGAACCGATGAGCAGGGACAGGTCCCGGGGCTCGAAATATCGCGATGAAAGATAGGCACACACACCGATGCCGATTGCAGCGCCACTCCATGACCATAGAATCTCCTGGAGCGACCCCGACGGCGGAATTTTAGCGCCACCTTTCATTTTAGAGAAATACTCTTCAAGATTCATGCTTCACCTCGCCCACCACTCCGGAGAGAGAATCAGGATCAATCGAATTTTCCTGCCCACTTACAAGGGAAATAATAGTGTTAAAGCATTACATTAGATTATTATAATTTGCATTATCAATATACTATGAACAATTATTAAAGCTATAATTTAGGTTTTATACCGTGATGCAGATTATTGTTTTCTAGATCTAACCATGCATACCGGTTGTTTTCTTAACCTTTGCAACTCAGATTATTTCTTCCCAATAGCCCTGACGATATCAGCGCGAGAGATGATGCCGAGCAGTATTCCGTCATCGTCGACAACGGGAAGCCGCTTGATTCGTCTTTCATCAAAAATTGCTGCTACTTCCCTTACATCGTCGTTGGCCTTGCTCGTCACTGGAGGAAAGCTCATAACATCCTTAACTTTGTCTCCGCTTTTTCGCGCCGGCACCGGCTCTCCCAGGATGTTCCGCAGAATGTCCCTGAATGAATGCTCTTTGTGCATGCCGGCCAAAACGAGGATGTCCGCCTCGCTGATAACCCCGATCACTCTGTTTGCATCATCCACGACAGGCATGCCGCTGATCTTGTTTTCCGAAAGAAGACGTGCAGCTTCATGCAGGTCGGCATTCCGTTTGACGGTAACGACCTTTGTCGTCATCACATCCCGCACGGCAATCCGCATGCTTATCCGCTCCTTCGCATGACGGAGGGCGATTTCGTAGATTTTTTTCAGGTCCTCTTCGGTCACATCCACATAGGATTTCATTTCCAGCAGGGCAGCCCTGATATCATTTCCAGACAGCGAGCAATTGAAATCATCTTTCGTATCCATATGTCCTCCCCTGCAGTGATAATCGTAACATCATCTGAATCGATCCGGTATGACGCAAATCATAGTGCTAAGTCATCCCTCTCAGGAATCGCGATCCTCAGCCTTTGTCACGATCCAGTAGACAAAGCCGACCACGAGGATAGCGGCAATGAGATAGTAAATAGACTCGGGTTTCTCGTGCTTGAGCGTGGCGATCATTGTTTCCCTGATCATGGTCACGAGCGACACACCCACGAAAACGCTGATATGGAACTTCCCTCCTTTAAGATGGGAGATTTCAGTATTCATGAGCTCTATCATGAGCCAGAGCAGCAGCATAGACCCCAAAGCTGATATGATACCTCCAACTACGTCGCCGCTTAACAGATGCATCACATCCTGAACAAAAAGCCAGATAACGCCGACGGTGAGGCCCATTAGCGCAAGCACCAGGACGAGATTGGTCGTTTGGGAGAACATTTCGGAAAAAGTAATGAGAGCACTCTTGACCCGGTAGACCGGCGAGTAGGCGCTGATTTCAGCTTCAATATAGGAACTCGTAATCACATCCAGGCTAATATCGAGGATCTTGCCTACGGATATAATCTTATTGGTAGCGTCAACTTTATCTTCCTCAAGTTTCTGGAAAATTCCGATACAGGCGTTCTTTACCAGGTTTACCGCACGGTTCATATAGTGGGTGTCCACCTTATGCTTTACGTGGGCCGCTCCGATCAGGATCAGTTTTTCGTAATATCGGCTGTCATACTTGCCTGAAAACAGTTCGAGAAACCATTCGCGCTGGGCTCCGAACACGTGTTTCTTTCTAGATTCCTCAGTGAAAAACTGGGAAGCTCCTTTCGTCCCCATAATCCAAAGGCTGAGTGTGCCCATGATTTCATCGGCATGTTCTTCCATGAGCGGCCGCAGTTCCGCAAGCCTTTTTTCATCCTCTTCCGTAAACCGATAATCGTGCTTGATATCCCTGAAAGATCGCATCATCACCTCATGTTAATTGCCAGTTATAAGGTACATAATTAAGAAGAAGACTGTTCGTACCAGAAGTCGCATGTTTATGTTGCTTCCTCGTCCTGATCGCGAAATACCGCTCATCTGTTGTAATCGTTACGAACTCCAGCTGATTGCCTGCACAGGGCATGTATCGATTGCTTCCTCGCAATTACAGGTCCCGCATTGATCGGGCCCAGTAACGTTAGATTTGTCATCAATAAGCTCGAAGACCCGGGGACAAATTTCCGTGCAGTGCCCACACCCGATGCAAAGTTCTTCGTTGACGACCAGTTTTCTCATCCTTGCTCTCCGTGATAGATCTTGCTTGGCGAAGTATCTTTCATGTGCCTGATTGTTAACAATGATTTGCGAAACCCGTTAAAATCATATCTTTGCGAAGGAGTCCTTAGTTGCGCCACATACCGGACAGACCCAGGTATCGGGAATTTGCTCAAAAGGAGTTCCAGGTGCAACGCCTCCATCGGGATCCCCTACAGTCGGATCATAGATCCAGTTGCAGATCATGCATTGCCATTTTTCCATGAACATCCTCCTTTAGTATTATTTCTATATTTATTATTTCTTTCGTTTGATCGACGGGATATGATAATTAACGCTATTTACCGAGTTCAAAATACACTGTTAAAAATATAGCACAATTATGTTCAGCGGTCATTCTGCAGTTACAGAGTTGTTCTATCCCGGACGCGTTCTAAACATGTGGAAAATCATCAAAAACACTGCTATGCCGCGAGAAATAAAGTGCCCATCTGCTACCAGAGATGGGGAATACCGCTCTCTTTTAGGAATATTCCAGCTACAAGCAAGTAGACGGTTAAAATTAGACTTGCATTCAGTTTTGAAATACGATACATATTGATTCGGAGAGAGCTGGTTCGGTATGTGGCAAAGACGATTTATCAGCAACTGTCACCGTGCTGTTAATCCCATCGAAGAGAAATTGTGCATCCTGGAGGAGCTATGAAGCGATTCGCTGCCGTTTGCATTATCCTCACCCTGTATTTGTGTACTCTCAGCGCGACCGTGGGCCATTGCGAAGATGTAAAACAGGCGCGTCACTGGTATCGGCTTGAAATCCAAACCGGCGAAGCCACTTACCAGTGCATCGGGAGTTCAATTCTCGATGAAAAGGAATTCGCAAAGCAATTCGCTGACTCGGAGTTTATCGTACTTGACGACGTGGCCTATGTTGACCCAACGGGTAAAATCAAGGGTTGGCAAGAGTGGGACACAAAAGCGTTTCCTCGCTTGTATGTAAATCCTAAGTATATCATTCTCTTCAATCCCATGAAAGGCGATCCGAGAAAGCCGTCGACGATAAAATGATGAACAGAGAGGAGCAGCATCAACCTTTTACGCATGCAATCGGCTTTACCCTTACGACCTTGCGCGCAAGCCCTGCCTGATGCGCTGCCTCAACTACTTCGTCTACGTCTTTATAGGACTCCGGCGCTTCTTCGGCAATGCCTTGATAGGAATGACCGCGCACCATCACACCCTCCGCTTCAAGCATCCTGATTACCTCCCTGCCCTGCCACTTGTGCTTTGCCTGCGTGCGCGACATTGCTCTGCCAGCACCGTGGCAGGCTGAACCGAAGGTTCTTATCATCCCCTCTTCTGTTCCCGCCAGAATATAGGAAGAAGTGCCCATGGTTCCGCCAATAAGAACAGGCTGCCCAATATGCCGGTATTCCTGCGGCAGGTCGATCTGCCCCGGACCAAAAGCGCGGGTCGCGCCTTTGCGGTGTATATAAAGTTTTTTCTTTTTACCGTCTATGATATGCGTTTCCACTTTGCAGGTATTATGGCTGATATCATAGAGCATGCTGATGCGGCTTTCAGGAAATACCTCGGTGAAGATCTCGCGCACAAGATGGGTGATGATCTGCCGGTTCGCAAGGGCGCAGTTAATGCCCGCGCTCATGGCTCCAAAATAATTTTGTCCTTCCGGAGAATTGATTGGCGCCGAGGCAAGCTCCCGGTCTCTGATTGGAAGCTTGAATCGCGTTACCGCATTGGCGAGGCTTTTAAGATAATCGGTTCCGATCTGGTGTCCCAAACCCCGGGAGCCACAGTGGATCGTGATAACGACGTCTTTCCTTCTGAGTCCCATTGCCAAAGCAGCCTGCTCATCGTAGATATCAGATACAACCTGCAGTTCCAGATAATGGTTTCCGGAGCCAAGTGTCCCCATTTCACGGTACTGGCGTTTTTTTGCCGTTTCAGAAACGTGATCAGGTTCGGCCCCTTCCACTTTGCCATGTTCCTCGATATATTCAAGATCCCGTTTTTCGCCATACCCCTGTTTGATGGCCCAGACAGCCCCGCCCATAAGCATGTCATCGATCTGTCCGGATGATAGTTTAATAAGCCCCTCCGACCCAACACCGGCAGGCACACGGTTGAACAGATGGTCTACTAGGGTTTCGAGCCTCGGCATAATTTCGTCGAGGGTCATTCCAGTTTTTATAGTTCGCACGCCGCAGGATATATCGAATCCAACACCGCCCATTGAAATGATGCCGCCTTCATCAGGATCGAATGCGGCTACTCCGCCGATCGGGAATCCATAACCCCAATGCGCGTCAGGCATGGCCATCGAAGCGGTCTGGATGCCGGGCAGTAGGGATACGTTTGTTACCTGCTCGCGTACTTTTTCGTCCATTTCCAGTATAAGCTTTTCGCTCGCAAAAATCCTCCCAGGCACGCGCATATCTCCCTGACGCGGGATTTCCCAGAGATAATCGTTGATCTTATGGAATGATTTGGGGTCCATGATTGTTTTCGATAGACATGAGGTAGCGAGAAGAAGACAGAGAACAGATAACACTGGGTGTTATTAGTTTTATTCATCCTGCTAATTTATGTCTCCTCCCGAGCTACTTGCAATCTACGGTCTCCCGTCTTTTTCACACGTCCACAACGCACTGGGCTACGTACATGTCCGATTCTTTTTTCACGCTCAGCATATGGTATGTTGCACCCTTAACTTCCACTTTCGGTTCATGCCGGACGCGGTCTAAAGATTCTCCCCATGCCGTCCCTCTTAGAGACAAACCTTCGATCGCAACTTCAAATTTTGAGAAGACTATCCGCTCAATGTCCGACAAGGAGAGCAGTGAATTTAGCCATTCCACAAGCAGAAGTTCGATATCGGGCGCTGAAGCGACAAGCGTTTTATTTTCCCGCTGTTTAACTTCGTTTATGTTCACCATTACGGAATACAGTGCCAATGCCGTATTTCCAAAGGCTTCACCCATTGTTTTACCAAAGCCCCGTATGCCGATATCAGCTTCATGTTCGAAGGTTTCGAATCGATTGATGGTCTCTGAGCCATTAGCTCCGGTCTCAATCAATTCCAAACTCCATCGACCGCCGCTCCGCAATAATTACACTTTCCCGATACGATGTTATTAGTCTCTACTGTGAATCCGATCCGCTCTATTAGGGTCTGCTTGCAGCTCCAGCAAAGCGTATCTTCCCCTTCTCCGGGGATATTCCCCTCGTATACATACCTGAGACCAGCGTCGAGACCGATTTGTCGGGCACGCCGGAGCGTAGCATTTGGCGTAACAGACTGGTCCGTCAATTTATAGGTGGGATGAAAACGAGACACGTGCCAGGGAATGTCTTCACCCACTGATTTTATGAATCGCGCTATGCCGGTTAGATCCTCGTTGGAATCGTTGTGTCCGGGGATAACAAGAGTGGTTATCTCGATCCAGATGCCAGCTTCTTTATAGTGTCTGATCGCATCGAGTACGGGTTGGAGCTTCGCGCCGCAGACCTGGCGATAAAAGTCATCCCGAAATCCTTTCAAGTCAATATTTGCCGCATGAAGATAGGGTTTGATTACCTGAAGCGCTTCAGACGTGATGTAGCCGTTCGTTACGAAAACGTTTTTGAGCCCAGCCTCAGCTGCAAGGCGGGCTGTATCGTAGGCAAGTTCGAAGTAGATAGTCGGTTCTGTGTAGGTATAGGAAATGCTGGCACAGCGATTATGACGGGCTGCATCGACGATAGTAGCGGGCGTGACCTCTTCTCCCAGGATTAAACCTCCCCGATCATGAGGAAGCTGAGAAATATCGGCATTCTGGCAATGCTTGCAGCGGAAGTTGCATCCGGGAGTCGCGATGGAATAAGAGTCGCTCCCGGGTAGAAAGTGAAAGAGCGGTTTTTTTTCTATGGGATCGATGTTGCGGGCGATTACCTTGTCATAAACGAGGCTATAAAGGATTCCCTTCTTGTTTTCGCGCACACCGCAGATTCCGCGTTTTCCCGCCACGATAAGACAGCGGTGGCTGCACAACCCGCACTGAACCTTCTCTCCTTCCCTCGGCTCCTGGAACATTGCCGTTTTCAAGGATAGCCTCCCTGGTGGTTCGCCCCCGCGCGTGCAGCTGATATTCCTTCCCATAAGAACTGTGCTACATTCTATCGTGCTGTTTGAGCCTTTCCCCCTTAAGCTTGTGGTTCACTGCCTCCGCCTGAATTTTAGCTTTACAATTTACGCAAATGGTATCAGGCGATGAAACACCGCAAACCAAGCACTTTTTATCAGTTCCAATCTTCAAGCCTTCCGCCTGGAAAATCATCTCGAGAAATACGCTCTCCGTTACATGCCCATCGAGGTGCAGGTTCTCTCCGAAAATGGTCTTAGGAATCTCAGTGATATGATACCGCTTGATCAGCTCAGGAAAATCGCTTGCCACGAATATGCTGGTTGATACTAATTTGCTTTCGAGCCCCAGGCCGATTGCAGTCTCGGCAACGGGCCTGCACTGAGCGCAGTCGCTGTCCACGAAGACGCGGACCGAAACGTCATTGGTAAGGTGAGCGAGCGCTCGCTCGACATCACGGGGAAACCACATTTTACCATGAGAAACCGCACTGATCGTTGACAGCAGAATTTCTAGGAAGACATCCTCGATCATTCCATAAAATTTGACCACCTTACCGTCGCTTCCCTGTACAACCAGTGCAGGAACAAGCTTGACTCCGTATAGCTCAGCTTTGTCCCGATCCATGACTACATCATAGGTTTCCAGGGCAATCTTGTCGAATTTGCCTTTTATGGCGCGAACAAGTTCCAGCATGTCCGGGCAGGCTTCGCACCCGGTATCGGACGTAAACAGAACTAGCCTGACGGGTTTACTCATAACCTGCGATTTGCTTCGAATGGTCAGAAGAGCTCTCTCAGAAAGCATAGTACCCCCCTCCGAATGTTTAATGTATTTAGATTATATCAAAATTATCGCATAAATCGGCAAAATATCGTGTAAAAAAGAAATAGATGATTAAAAACGGGCAAGGTTTTGCTCCCACGTTTCGAAACGCACTACGCTGGCCAAAGGCACAGAAAAAGGGGTAAGAAGATTGTAAACGTTTCTAATTATGTCCATAAACTTCCGCCTGTTTTTTGATGCCAGCCAGCGCCCTCGTCCAAAAGACCGGATGAGGAGATTTTCCATTCATGCCTAAAAATGCACCACTAGTAGTTTTCGACCACGAGAAACACGTGAATGGAATAGGGCTGAAATACACTGGTTACCATTATCAGATTTTAAAGATACCCACGGGTCCGACAAGATGAAATGAGCAAGATAAACAAAGGTTTTTTTGCGTCAGTGTCATAACAGGCAAAACACCTTTAAAATGTATAGTATCAGAAGAATTGCGCTCACTGTCACAAATAAAGATTGTTATTCAAGTTTCAACAAGCCGGTCGTTTATTCATGTTTGTCAGTCCTATTATTTAGCTGACGGTGCACCAGTTCGAATGCATCAGGACCGGAAGCCCGACTTCGGGATGGACGCCATTTCAACGAGACTGGTTTTACACCAATTTTTCGTAGAGGTCCAGCACAATGCCCTCCCGCAGGCCCCAATCGGTTACAATCAGAGACGAATAGCCGAAATATTTCATGATTTCCTTTGTCACGATAGCACCTGCAAGAATGATATCTTCCCGTCCTGCTTCCAATCCGCGGATTGAGCTGCGCTCATCTAGCGTCATGTGGACGAGGGTATCGATAATATTATCAATCGATTCCCTGTCCAGAACAGTGCCGTTGATCCTTCCAGGATCATACGTTTCGAGGCCCTGCACCATGGCAGCAAGGGTGGTAATTGTCCCGGCAGTGCCCGCAAAAACGCTTCCCGATGTTTGTCGAGGTCCGCTTGTCATTTTATCAAGTTCATGTATGATCGTGGCCCTCATCAATTCGAGTTCGTTCCCGTCCGGTGGATCATGCCGTATAAACCGCTCGCTCAGGTAAACCGCTCCAAGAGGAAGGCTGGCAGCTGTAGTATCTCGCCCGTGAGTGGTGATAATGATCTCGGTGCTGCCTCCGCCAATATCAATAATGATCGCCTTCTCGATTTTATTCCTTCCGTTCCTTACAATCCCCTCAAGTGACCGGGTGACTCCTATCAAGGTAAGCCGGGCTTCTTCTTCGCCTGAGACGACAACGATGACAAGTCCGGTTTTATTTTTTACTTCCTCAATAAAGTCCCCAGCGTTTGAAGCATTCCGGAGAGCGCTCGTACCGATTGCTGCTATATGCTGTACGTCATGTTGTCGAAGCTTTTCTGCAAAATCCCCGAGCGCATGGAGGGACCGATCTTCGGCTTCTCGATCGAGCGCTCCAGTGCCGTCTAGACCCTGACCCAGACGGGTGGTTTTCCGGTCGGAGTATATTTCACGAAAAATGCCGCGGTCGATTTGTGCGATGAGGAGGCGGAGTGAATTTGTGCCGATATCGATTCCGGCAAGGATCATAACAGGAGAAGGTCCTTGAGCCGGTCGCTGTAGGCCTTTACACGCATGGCGAGAAGCTTCGTGATAACCATGAGAACTCGGGAAGCGGTACGAGGGGCCAGTTCGAGTAGAGCATGAAAATCTTTTCTGGTAATCAGCAGAATTTCCACAGATGACTCGGCGCGCGCACTCACCAGTCGAACACTGTCTTGAACAAGAGCAAGCTCGCCGAAAAATTCTCCAGGGCCAAGAAGGAGGAGACTTATTTCTTCTCCCTCACGAGCCATCATCGTGATCCTCACCGACCCGCTCTTAACGATATAGAGCGCCTCTGCGGGCATGTTCTCAGTGAAAATGGTCGCATTGGGCTTGATTTTGCGTTCCTGAAACAATTCAAGGGCCATTTCCAGTTCCTCGCTATTACTGCCCTTGAAAAGCACTGTTTTCTGGAGAAGTTCAAAATTTGTCATGATGATTATACCGGTATTCGCCGCGAAAAACTCGTAAACATTATAGGTTGACCAAAATGCTTTGTCAAGAAACAATGACCCGTTGAGGAGCGTAAGAGAATCAGGCAGAACGGTGTGGTGGTTTTATTTCCTTCGCGAACTTCACGATTGAGTTTACGATAATTCTTGCGGCATCGGTCTTCGTCATGGTCGGAAGTTCCTGTCGTTTTCCGGTTCGGTCAATGATTGTTACTGCATTGGTATCGACAGCAAAGCCTGATCCGCTTCGAAGCAAGTCATTCACCACTACCATATCGAGGTTCTTGTCCTTTATTTTCCGCAATGCGTTCCGCTCAAGATCGTCCGTTTCCGCGGCAAACCCGACGAGGATGGGCTTAATTGCCAAATTGCCGAGCTCTTTTAAAATATCGCGCGTACGTTCGAGTTTCAAAAGATCGGGCGCTTCGTCTTTTTTTATTTTACGGTCTGATACCTGTGAGGGTTTGAAATCGGAGACCGCAGCAGCCATGATGACAATGTCGCATTGCGGGAACTGATTGAAAACAGCAGCATGCATTTCCATGGCGCTTACAACGGGAATGAATTTCACACCGACAGGCGGATCAATCTGGCTCGGCCCTGAAACGAGAATGACATCGGCCCCCCGATCTCTCGCGGCAGCGGCAATGGCATAACCCATTTTCCCTGTTGAGGGATTGCTTATAAATCGGACAGCGTCAATAGCCTCGCGCGTCGGTCCGGCAGTCACCAAGACGGTACGTCCCGCCAGATCCTGCGGAAGAAATAGGGAAGAGAATTCCCCGATAATACGTTCCGTTTCGGCCAGACGTCCCTGGCCGGTCGTACCGCAGGCAAGGTTGCCTTCTTCAGGTTCTATGAATCGTACTCCTATTTCCTTCAGAGACGCGATATTTCTTTGTACGATCGGGTTGTTGTACATCCTGTTATTCATGGCAGGAGCGATTACCAGGGGACATTCCAATGCAACTAGCGCCGATGTCAGCGCATCATCGGCGATGCCGGAGGCAATCTTGCCGATGATATTTGCTGTGGCAGGTGCAATAAGCGCCGCGTCGAGTCTATCAGTGATATCGATGTGTCCGATTGGGATCTGTTCTCCGTCGGCAAATTCATCGATCAGCACCGGCAGGCCGCTCAAGGTCGCGAAAGTCAGACGAGAAACAAAATGCGTTGCATGTTTCGTCATCGACACCCTGACCTCGGCGCCCTGTTCCCTAAGTCTGCGCAGAAGATCAACGGCCTTATATGCGGCGATACTGCCGCTCACTCCCAGTAAGATTCGTTTGCCTGCCAACACGTCATGCCGCTCCGCGATGGTTATTCCTCGGTTTCTTCGGCCTCTTCCTGCTCAGCATCTTCTGCACTGGTTTCAACATTCTCTTCGCCCGCTTCTTCACTTACCGTTTCCTCGGCACCTTCTTCCTCTCGTGATTCGGACAGATAGGCGCTCAGCTCCTTGCGAATCTCCTCTTCCTTCGCAGAAAGCTGTTCTTCGAGTTTTGCCCGCTCTTCCTGTTTGCGGAACTCCTCTTTCGCTTTTTTCGCTTCTTCTCCGACAACAATTTTGAAACTGTGAGCAACCGCCTCTTCGAGAGCGATCGTGGAGTCCTTTATGGACTGCGATCTCACAACCGGCGATGCGCCCGCTGACAGCTGCCGAACTCGTTGAGAAGCGATGTGCACCAACCGGAACTTCGTGTCGGCAATCTTGTCGTTCATTTCAATAGGAAGCGAAATCAGATCTTGAGCTGCTTTTAACATTGTGTCCCTCCTGTGCCTTTTATCTGCCAAGTTATTAGAGTAAACCTTCTATCCAAGCGGTATCTGCAAATCTTGTCTTGCATCGTTCCGCGGTGACTATCGACCTGATCTCGGTGAGTGCCCTGTCGAAATCGCGGTTAACGACGATGTAGTCATACATGTTAAAATCCTTGATCTCCTCTCGCGACCTGCGCATCCGCTTATTGATTTCCTCATCGTTGTCGGATTTGCGGTTCCGCAGCCGCTCCTCAAGAATCTCGAGCGAAGGCGGCATTATGAAGATGAACACCGCTGAGTCGAATTTCGACTTGATCTGCTTGGCACCCTGCGTATCAATGTCGAGGATCACATCGACGCCTTTACTGATCATGTCGTCAAGCACGCGCCGCGACGTGCCATATAGATGAGAATGTACTTCTGCCCATTCGGCGAAATCTCCCGCATCGATCATCGCCTGAAACCGCTCCGCACTTACGAAATAGTAATCCCTTCCATCGATCTCACCGGGTCTGGGTTTGCGTGTAGCATAAGAAATAGAATGTGTAAGGTTCTCCAGCGCATCGGTTATCGCCCTGCACAGGGTAGTTTTTCCAGCGCCGGAGGGCGCTGATACCACGAACAGCAGCCCCTGTTTCCTCTTCACTCTTCACCTCGCTCCGTGAATCGTTGCATCAGTGTTTCCACCTGGACTGCGGAGAGGATGACATGGTCGCTGTCAGTGATGATGATGGCGCGTGTCTTTCTACCCTGTGTGGCGTCGATTAGCATTTTTTGCTCTTTTGCCTCATCCTTGAGTCGGCGCATAGGCGCAGAATCGGGCGAGAGTACTGCCACGACTTTTGAAGCCATTACCATGTTTCCGTATCCGATATTGACCAGGTTGTTCAGCATGGCTCACTCGATATTCTGGACTTGTTCACGGATTTTCTCAAGTTCGGCTTTGATGTGCACGGCGTCAAGAGAAATTTCCGCGTCCATGGCTTTTGATGCGATCGTATTCACTTCCCTCCCGATTTCCTGGATGAGGAAGTCAAGCTTTCTGCCGACGCCTTCTGGCGGTGCGTCGGCCAACATGGCCCGAAATTGACTTACGTGACTTCCGAGCCGCGTCAGTTCCTCGGTTATGTCTGTACGCTCTGCGAGAATTGCTATTTCCTGGGCAATTCTCACTGGATCGGGCTGTTCACTCAGAAGCCTGCCCAGTGTGTCTGACATTCTCTTGCGTGCGATTTCGACGGTGGCCGGAGCTTTGGCCTGGATCCTTCCGATTAGCACTTCGATTGAGGCCAACCTTGAGGACAGGTCCCGCATCAGAGCAGCGCCCTCTTCAGCACGCATGCTCGCTAGTTCGTCGAGAGCCTCTTTGAGTCCACCTAAGAGAGCCTGCCATATCGTCTCTGGGTCTTCGCGAGTTTCGTCCACGGTGATGATATCCGGGAACCCCGATACCAGCGAAAGGTCGACGTCTCCGGTCAATCCGTAACTTGTTTTAAGGTCTCTGAGGACTGCTATGTACTGTCCTGCAAGTGATTCGTTTACCGCAAGTTTGGCAGGCCTCTCCTGATCACCGCTCCGCGAGATGAAGATATCAAACCTGCCGCGGGAAAAACGGTCCTGTACATACTTCCGTATGCGGGCCTCCAATATGGCAAGTGAACGCGGTGACTTGAGCTGGATGTCAAGATACCGGTTGTTCAGTGAGCGTACCTCTATAACAAGGCGGTTTTCCGAATCTCCCACTTCCTTCCGCCCGTAACCTGTCATGCTACGAATCACTGTTTCACCACCCTCATCTCAATGCTCAAGTTTAACCTGTCGCACTCGTCTTGTCAATTATACGGCTACTACATTCGAACGCGAGTCGTATCCTCACTTGCTACCGGTTCAAAATGAAAATTTCTGACATAAATATCAAAAGGAAAATGGATCTCAACATCCCAACCAGCTTTTATCGTCATACGGTGATGTTCTTCGTCACGCAGGATAATGAAATCTCCGGCATCCAGGGGAAGATCCAGCTCCTTTGCTTTGACAGCAAGGGCTGACCGTATTTCATCATCTTTCAGAACCTTTGCCAAACTGGCTTTTATGGCCATTTCATCTTTCATGCGTTCAAAATCGATGTACATAGGCAGCAGTTTGAATCCTATATATACAATGAGTGACAGGAGCAGTAGCCAGAGACAGGCCTTGATTGTGCTCCGTCCTTTTTCGCTCCGAAGAATTTCCATGCAACCCTCCTCGAACCTATTTAATGAGAGACCCGATCCGCTCCCAACGCACCCAACGGTCAGTTCCGTCCCAGGACCAGTAAATTATCAATGCCCTCCCGAGGATTTTGTTCTCCTTGACAAAGCCCCATACCCGGCTGTCCTGACTGTTGTCTCTATTGTCACCCATCGCGAATATGGAATCCTTCGGAACCAGAATTGGCCCGAAATTATATCCGGTCTGGTCGCGAAGGTATAGAATCTGATGGCTGACAGCGCCCAGTTGCTCCTGCAGCAGTCTTGGCTTTTGATAGTAGGGTGGACGCGCTCCCTGATCGCCACTGTCGTAAATGCCCAGTTCCTTGACGTGGACTGGCTGGTCATTGATAAAAAGAACGCCATCCTTGATTTCTATCTTGTCACCAGGCAGTCCGATTACGCGCTTTATAAAATCCTTTGATTCGTTTTCGGGATATTTAAAGACGATAATATCTCCCCTCTTCGGTTGCTCCCAGGTAAAAAACCTGGTGTCGGTAAAGGGTATCCGCGGGCCGTAAATGAATTTATTTACCAGTAAATGGTCGCCGATCAGCAGCGTAGGGATCATCGATCCTGAAGGTATTTTGAACGCTTCTACGGCGAACTGTCTGATAAAAAGGGCTACAACAGCCGCGATGAGAAAAGGCTCGATCCATTCTTTGTAAAAAGACTTTTTTTTGTGCATCTCCGGATGAAGCTCTGGCATTATTCCTCCTAACCTTCGTCTCAACTCGCATTCCTAAGGATGCAGCATACATTCTCAAAGCGAATCTAACACGCCATTGAGGAAGCATCACAATTTCAATCAAATTGACACCGTAACGTTCAGTTTGAATTCACACGAACGTCATTCCCCCACTTTAAGGACGGCAAGGAAGGCTTCCTGGGGTAGTTCCACACTTCCTACCTGTTTCATGCGCTTCTTGCCTTCCTTCTGCTTTTCCAGCAGTTTTCGTTTTCGTGTGATGTCTCCGCCGTAGCATTTGGCCGTTACATCTTTGCGGAGCTGCCTTACTGTTTCGCGGGCGATGATTTTTGCGCCGATCGCCGCCTGAATGATCACCTCGTACATTTGCCTCGGGATCACTTCCTTAAGCTTTTCCGCTAGCTGCCTGCCGCGTATTGCGGATTTATCCCGGTGGGTAATGAGTGAAAGTGCGTCCACCGGTTCACCGTTTAACAGCATGTCGAGCTTTACGAGGTCGGATTCCACGTAGCCCGAGAGATCGTAGTCGAGCGACGCATAGCCCTTGGTCAGTGATTTCAGCTTGTCGTAGAAATCCATAACGATCTCGTTTAGCGGTAGGTCATAGCTGATGAGTACGCGGTCCTTCGTGATATATGTAATCTCTCGCTGAATGCCCCGGCGTTCCTGACACAAGGCGATAAGAGCGCCCACATATTGCTCGGGCGTGATAATTGACGCTACGATCATGGGCTCCTCGATTCGCTGAATGTCCTGAAGGGCGGGGAGCTTTGCCGGATTGTCTACCATCATGATGTCACCGTTGTTCTTCGTTACGCGGTAAACAACTGTCGGCGCAGTAGGGATCAGATCGAGTTTGAATTCACGCTCAAGTCGTTCCTTGACGATGTCCATGTGTAAAAGGCCGAGGAAACCGCAGCGGAAACCGAAGCCCAGGGCAAGCGACGTTTCCGGCTCGTAGCTGAATGACGAATCATTCAGTCTCAATTTTTCTAGGGCGTCGCGCAGGTCGGCGTAGTCGTCACTGTTTACGGGATAAATGCCGGCAAAGACCATGGGCTTCACGTCTTTATAACCCGGAAGCGGCGCATCGGCGGGCCGGTCAGCATCCATGACCGTATCGCCGATCTTCGCGTCTGAGACCCGCTTGATACCGGCGATAATGCATCCTACATCACCTTGGGAAAGTTCTGTTGTTGGCTGCATTTTGGGCGTGAAGACCCCGACCGACTGAACTTCGTGCACGGCAGAATTCGAATAGAGCTTGATCTTCATCTTGGGCTTCACAACCCCATCGACTACACGAACCAGGATGACGACTCCCTGGTAAATATCGTACCAGGAATCGAACAGGAGCGCCCTAAGCGGCGCATCTGGATTGCCTGATGGAGCTGGTACGTTCTTTACTACCGATTCAAGGATTTCTTTTGTACCGATCCCCATCTTGGCGCTTGCAGGGATGGCACCTGATGCGTCAAGCCCGACGATATCTTCTATCTGGTGTTTTGCCTCATCGATATTAGCGCTCGGCAGGTCGATTTTATTGATGACTGGGATCATTTCTAGATTATGATCGATGGCAAGATAGGCATTGGCGAGTGTTTGCGCTTCTACTCCCTGCGACGCATCCACCACGAGAAGCGCACCTTCACAGGCTGCCATGCTGCGGGAAACCTCATAAGTAAAATCCACATGCCCGGGAGTGTCAATCAGATTCAGGATGTAATCCTGGCCATCACTGGCCTTATATCGGAGATGGACCGCATGGGCTTTAATGGTGATGCCACGCTCGCGTTCAAGGTCCATATCATCAAGCACCTGGTCACTGCCAGCTGCCGCCATTTCCCGGTCTGAAAGCGCGCCGGTATACTCGAGAATCCTGTCCGCAAGGGTTGATTTACCGTGGTCGATATGCGCAATGATGCAAAAATTCCTAATATTCGTACTATCCATAATTTATTGAAGCCCTATCATGAACAACTACATTCGATCACTGCCGGTCTATCTGTTCAGTTCATTGGGATGAATTTTATTATTTATTTCCCGGAATTCCGTTCGTCAGTTATTTATGCGATTATTTTTTGCAGTGCAACCGCAGCGGCACCGACCATCCCTGCATCGTCTCCGAGTAGAGATGGGACAATCTTCGTACGTTCGGCAGGGACTTTGAACGCTCGCCTCATGACTTCTTCCTGAGTGGCGTTGATAAAAAGCTGCCAAGCATCCTTGACCCCTCCGCCGAGCACGATCATCTGCGGATTAAAAATATTGATCAGGTTCGCGATGCCGATGCCCAGCATACGTCCCATATCCTTCATCACCTTACAGGCGACTGTTTCTCCGTCCCGTGCGGCCTGATAGATTTGTTCGGAGGAGAGTTCCGCGACCATGGCGATTCCTGACGAATTGACGGCTTCCCGGTAACTCTGCACAATGCCGCGTGCCGATGCATACATTTCAAGACAACCGGTATTTCCGCAGCCGCATAGTCTCCCGTCGGGAATCAGCGTCATGTGTCCGATTTCACCGGCCATCCCGTCGGCGCCCTGCCAAATCTGCTTGTTCAGAACGATCCCTCCGCCAACGCCTGTACCGAGTGTCAACAGGATCATACTGTTTATGTCGCGACCAGCGCCAAGCCACCGTTCGCCGAGAGCAGCAGCATTAGCATCATTTTCGATAAAAACCGGCACATTGAGCGCTTTTTCGAGTACTTCTTTCAGGGGAAGATTGTTCCAGTCCGGGAAATTGGGAGACTTAACCACGATTCCGCTGTCCATCTGTATGACCCCGGGCGCGCCTACACCGGCTGCAGCAACGGTCAGGCCCTTTCCGATAGCAATTTTCTGATATCGGACTATGTTTTCAACAAGCCGGGCAACTACTTGTTTCCATCCCTCAGCAGCATGCGTGGACACCTTATGTCTGTCCAAGATCAAGCCGTCTGGGCTCAGGAGCGCGGTCCTCATGTTGGTTCCGCCGAGGTCGACACCGATTACCACCTGGTTCACGTTGGCTCCCCTAACGTTTTAGAATATATAGGATATTTCGTTGTATTCTTAAAAGATTATTATTTTAACACACTAATCTCAAAATGTAAATAATATTATAATCTGGACCATATACCCCACATTTATTAACGTGGGAATATAGTCACCCAGTTGGAAACAACCAGCTAAATGCTGCTTTATTGATAAGTGAATAATTGGACATCTGTTAATGACAATTGACAAAAATAGTTGAAACCCTAAAGAGGCCAATTTGCAATCAATAACTGCCGTCGGCAAGGCATTATTGTCGGCTGAGCCAGTCCCGGCCTTTGGGATAGGAGGAATTATTGTATTGGTAGTTCTGGGATGTTATGTTTTATCTCTGAAACACCAAAAATGATAAAGGGGGGACTGAAGCAGAAACGTTCTTGTGATAAAATATAAAAAAAGCATTGACTAGTTACTCATCGTAAGCCTTCTGCAACAAAAATTAGTTGTCGAGAGTCAGGACGGTTAGCTATTTCGAGAAGTGCTAGGAATTACGACACAAACGACATTTCAGTATAAAAAGAAATACACTAATACCCCAGAAGTCCTTGAGCACTTGGGCGAGTAATCCTAAAACAATGGAAAACATTATTATGGCCAAACGGGACCTACATATGGATGAAACCCTGGTGTTGTTGATGCACCTTGCAATACAGTAACGGTGTTAGAACCATAATTTGCTATCCAGACGTTACCCGCGTTGTCTATCTCGATGCCAGACGGATAAAATCCAGCACTATAAGTATAGACCGGCGCCCCACTGGAATTCAAAACTAAAACGGTGTTACCAGGGAACTCGGTTGTACCATAAATTGCTACCCACACGTCGCCGTATTCATTTATCGCCACGCCAAATGGGTTACTGTAAACGGGGAAAGTGCCAAGAGTTTCCCCACTGGAGCTTAATTCTGTAATCGTGCTGTCGCCACTGTTTGACACCCACAGATTACCCGGTGGGTCTACATGAATACTTATTGGTCCCGAGCCAACCGTAATAGTGGTTACTACGACACCGGAGCTTATTTCTGTAATTGTATTGCCAGGAGTATTGTTATCTCCCAAATTTGCTACCCATACATTGTTCGAGGCATCTATCGTAAGGTTGTATGGCCCGGTACCGGTCGGGTACGAGGTGTTAAGCACTGTGCCAGTAGCGAAACTCAACTCTGAAACAGTATTGCTGCCATAATTGGTTATCCATACATTTTCTGAGGAATCTATGGCAATGCCGGACGGATTCGTGCCGGTCGGGTAGGTGTTAAGCAGCGATCCCGTTATGGAACTTAACACTGAAACAATGTTGCTGCCGTAATTTGTTACCCATACATTGCCTGAGGAGTCTATGGCAATGCCGACCGGATTCGTGCCAGTCGGGTAAGTAAACACTGTGCCGGTGGTCACACTTAACTCAGATACTGTGTTACTACTAAAATTTGTTACCCATGCATTACCCAAGGAGTCTATGGCAATGTTCTCCGGATTATTAATATTGGTCGTAAATGTCAACGAAGTCACTATTGCTGGAAATGATCCTCCTACGCCTACTGCGCTTCCCCCGCCTCCTCCATGGCATCCTGTCAAATATGTGATAAGGACCAAAAGAACGGTAGTCCTTATCAACGCAATTATACTATTCCTTCTCATAGAAGCCTCCTTTATTTCTAACACGTGCTATCAAAAATCTACGTTCGAATCTTTTAAACGTTTTAAGGTGTTCGTGAATCAGTTTGTCTCCCCTACTGAAAATAAGCTAAAAGTTGTGTTGAAGCACCAACTTATTCGGAGGTTTTACTATTTGTCATATTTCACAGTTGTCAAAGACTACAGGGCCTGGTTAAAGACTCACCATGGCTAGTTGGACAAGACAGATAAAAATAAAATATTATTTCCCGAGTAACTAACGGTTATTCTGAGAAGCTACTCGGGGAAGGCATATTATTCAGAAAGCATACATGTCAGTTTGCCAAGCAATCGAACTCCCTAGGTAATATCCCTTGGGAGAGCTGTTCTGGAGTTGAATCTTTACAGGGTGACGCAATTCTCAATCTCGTGGTTGGTGATTGCCGATAGCAGCGTATACAGTTTATTGTCTTTTGCGGTCGAAAGCCTTTTCCCATTAGGGCACTTGCTGCAGACATTTCCTTTGGTAATCTTCCTCATACCAATTTTTTATCGCAGAGCCTAAAGTGCAGTAATAAGATAGACCCATTGGACGAGAATAAGGATGATTACACAGACTCTCAGTGTTGTCTCCTCTTTTGACGAAAGCATTATGTTGATCTTCGGGAGGTCGAAGGACAGGGTAACGAGGCTGTAAAAAAATACGAGGACAGCGGCAGTGAGACATACGGTAGTCAGGGGATTCATCATAAATGCCGCGGAAACTTCCCCTTGGGCGAGATGAACAACGGAATGCGTTGAACCACAGGTCGGACAGGGAATTCCGGTGAGTGCCCTGAAAACACATGATGGTGCAAAAGAAAGCACCGGCATCGTACGTGCGATAAAGAGTGCGACAAGGGAGACTCCTCCATAGATGATCCCGTATTCAACCTCACCCTTCTTCCGTTTTATTAATTTGACGTGCATAGCAATTGTCGACCCTCAAGGAGACATATTCAATATCCAGCCAATGGAGGTGACTATGGTGCTCATAAATACCGCAATAGTCAGGATGAGGAGCCCACAACAGAAGAGAAAGGGAAAGAAAACGGCAAAGGCCGCCTTCCCGCCCGATATTTCATGGGCCTCTTTGAGACCGATGATAGCGAGTGTCATCATCCATACTGTGGTAACCGGCATTCCGCAGACGGGGATAATCAGGAACACGAATGGTGAGACGCCGTAACAGACCACACGAAAGGTTGCTTCGAAGCCAGATCGCGCTCCTCGAACCATGAGCAAAAACAGGTGTAGCATTCCCGACACAATAAACAACCAGAAAATAAGCACAAAAGGCATCAAGACCGCTCTAACGGCCGTACCCATGCTGTTGACAAGGCTTCGATCTGTAGCAGACAGAAGTTCAGCGGTCATTAAGTTCCGAAGAGCTGTGTGGAGGAGAATGTCCCAGAAATAAAAAAATGTCAAACCCGTCATGCCGACAATCATGGCATACAGCAGAGGATCAGTCAGGCCGCCGGTAACCGCCATCTTTTTAAAAAATTGTGAAGGAGCAAAGATTGTTTCTTTCAGGGTCCTGAATAGCCCTGTCAGAAAACCAGTGTTCTCACGATCCTCCCAGGCGGTTCCGCTTCTTCCTCCGGAAATGGGAGCCGCCGGTTCGAAAAGTAGAGCACCGCAGTGCTGGCAGTATGCCTGGTCGTCAGCTACTTCTTTTCCACAATGGGGACAGAACATTAATCATTCCTCGTGACGCGCGAGATTAGAGAGCAGGGCTACCGCGCCGAGAGCACGAGGCGGAATCCTATGGTTGAGTCGCTCCTGCGGTTCGACTTCTTTTCGCGTTTTACCGTTCGGATATCTTTTGCTTTGTCCTTGTAAGAGCCGCCGCGAAATACTCGATCACCACCGCGACTCGGACCGTTTGGATCGGTCCTCGAGCTTTCTTCATAATAACTTCTGTTATACCAGTCCTCGACCCACTCCGAGACATTTCCCGTCATATCGTAAATGCCGAGTGCATTGGGCTTCTTCTGACCGACCGGGTGGGTATTGCGTTGGGAATTTTCGTCGTACCACGCATAAGCGATAATATCCGATTCGTTGTTTGTACCGGACCATTTTTCCTTCCTGCCGCCTTCCCTGGCAGCATATTCCCACTCTGCCTCGGTGGGAAGACGGAAAAATCTGCCGGTTTTTTCATTGAGCTCTTTAAGGAAATCCCCAACATCATTCCAACTCACATCCTCAACAGGGTACAAATCTCCCCCCTTATTCTTTGAGGGATTTCTGTCCTTGATTATTTTCCATTGTCCCTGTGTCACTTCAAATCTTCCCATGTAAAAATCGTCTACGCATACTTCGTGTACCGGACGTTCTTCCCGGTCGCCGTCGTTGAAAACATCTCCCATCTGAAAACAGCCACCCTTGACCAATATAAATTCAATGCCTGTTACCGGATCCCGATACGTGACGCCCGATGGAACGGGCGCCGGAAGCACTGGTGACGGGGGGATGTGCTCAACCCGCTGGGAAGCCAGCGCTGGTTCGGGTATCGGTACGAATGCAAGAGCCTGTCCGCCAGTGATAAGCTTGTTCGCAACCCGTTTTGTCGATTCGATTAATTCATCGATTTCGCATTTGCAGGTATCCTCCTCCACCCGCTCTGTCTCTCCCGATTCAATATTCACGAGTGAAAGCGACAGCATGTATGTCCTGCCCACGATGCCGATTGAGCCTATAATGATTTTGCCCACGCCCAGAATCTGGCCGGCTTCAACCATGCGCTCTTTCGCAACGGTACCGGTCATCTCAAATGCCTGTTCTTTAAGGATCTTGTCCATGTTTCCGCGGTCCATGACTTTATATTTACCCGAATTGACAATTTCATACCTTACGCTGTCCGAAAGGGGTCGAGAGATATCCTTGTCCACCTTTCCCACCACATCGAGGTCGAAAATAGCGATGTATTGAGACAGATCGCGCGTCTCTTTTGCGGGTTTATCAGCAGCAAAAGATGATGTGACCAGAAAAAAAAACAGGGAAGCAATCGTCAACAAACCTTGCATTGTACCTCCTGAAAAGGTATCGACCGTGCGGGAATTCCTTAGGGCTTCTGCTTGCGGCGATTATTTCGAAATTTTATACTATATACCGCGGGTTGTCAACAAAACACCAGCCGTTGGGTGTGCGACAAATTTATCGGTAAATCCGTCAAGCGCACGCACGCTGTTCCCAAAAATCCTCCCACCGGTTGCTCATTATGCTGCATCGAAGGGCAATTATCTTATTTGCTCCTTCGACCGTCCAATGCATTCCTGATTGCTTCAACCGCTGTCCTATTACCGAACGGCATCCAGCCTCAAGCACACCGGATCCGACAAAAAAACCTAGCCTTCTGAATTCAGCGTACTGCATGCGTTCTTTGTTTTTTTCAAAATACCCCATCTCTCGAGAGCAAATGTCTTTGTGAGAGCTAGACAGGGTCGAGAGTTGTTTGATGGCGATGATAACGTCTTCCACCTTCCCCTCATCCAGCTCAACGCGGCGTTTTTCCATCCATTGGTACATCTTGTCTTTTTGTGGTCCAAAGCAATTTTTGGCGACATTCCCATAATGCTCGCGGGCATGGTACAGATCGACGATTTGCCGAGCTCCGAGAAAATGCTCGTCCGCGATGTTCCATATCCAAGGCGCACCGTCTCCGAGTACTACAACTTCCCTGGCTCGGTCTAAACCGCGCCGTTTTGCCTCTTTATAAAGTCTCCATCCAAAAATTTCTGCCGTCTCAATCGCTCCGGTATAACTGGTGGAAGCTTCATCCCGGATCGGACGTCCCTCTTTGTCCACAGCCGTCTGGGTGAAAACGCACCCCAGTTTGACCTCTCGTGTTTTTGCCTGCCCGTCTTCACCCTTGCCCTGCCTGCCCGCGGTTTCTTTTTTGACCACAGGCACTCCGGTTCCATCCATGCAGACATACAGCCGGGGAACCGGCTTTATCGGGACAACATTGTCAGACAGGGTGGATTCGCCTTGCGCGGCGTGATACTCCTCCACCTGTTGTCCTACCCGCTCGGAAACTCGTTCGACGTCCTTGGCGGTCACTCGGATTCCAGCCAGTTCATATAGATCTTCATGACCGGGATCGAACGGGCGGTAGGAGCCTACCTTGCTCATCATCCGGCGCACTCCGGGCGTATACGATGTCCCTTCGATATCGAGAGCCTGATCCTTCGGGCAAAAGCCGGTATTGCACTCTTTATCGGAATAGTAGGCGCGATTCACGAGCACGGGGGCAAGAACGGTCAACAGGGTTTTGGTCCGGTACCCTTCGAACTCGCAAACATGTCCTTTTTCACATAGGACAATCTTACCGCGATAACCGCCTCCATCGGCATTGATCAGCATCTCCAGCATCTTTCCGCCAATCCCATGCATCGCAGAGCGAACGCTCAGCTCGAAGGACTCCAGGTCGAAACCACCGGTGTCGGCCCGCTCGCACCAATATTGAGAAACAAAACGATCTATTTCGTTTTGTACTTCCCTTTGAACTTCTTCCGCAATTTTTTTTTGAGTTCCACCAGTTCTGTATCGTCCCGAAGCGGAACGACAGGCCGCATATCGCAAATCTGCTCGCTCACCTCAAGAATCTCATCGCACAGTTTCACATACGTTTGATATCGCGCGAGCTCTTCTTCATACTTTTTCATCTCGGCTCCAAGAGGGATGTTTCTTGTGTAACTCTTACCCTTGATCGTAGTTGACCACAAATATCGTGGTCCGTGGCCTGGATGTCCCTCCTGTGCGCATATGCAATTCGGCTTGCCGCATTTGCGGTAATTGACCGAGATGCTGCCCCGTCTGAAATCACCAAGTGCTTTCACTCTCTCATAAAGACCGTCTCGTCTCCGCTCCAACTCTGACAAAGATTCCGGCATATGCCCTCCTATAATCTGGTAGTTAATTAAGCTACCAGATTATAGGGCTTTTTGCCCTTTTTGTCAAGCCCACCTATATCCATGTCGCAGACCCCCAGCCGTTATGGTAGGCCGTTATCGTGACAGGTTGTACTTGAGAATGCAATAGATCGCCCTGAATCCGTCTCGCCACCCGATTTTTTTCCCTTCGGAGTAAGTTCTCCCATAGTAGGATATACCTACTTCATAGATACGGCAGCGCTTTCTTGCAACTTTTGCCGTTATCTCGGGCTCAAATCCGAAACGATTCTCTTCAATTTTAATTGATTGGATTACTTCACGACGAAAAGCTTTGTAGCAGGTTTCCATATCGGTGAGGTTAATATTCGTAAGCATGTTAGACAGGGTAGTGAGCACCCAGTTTCCCAGCGAATGCCAGTAATATACGACACGGTGCGGTTTTCCACCCATGAAACGTGAACCGTATACCACATCCGCCTTTCCCTGCAACAGCGGCTCCAGCAGCAACGGGTATTCCTGGGGATCGTATTCGAGGTCTGCATCCTGGATAATGACAAAGTCACCGGTTGCTGCCGCAATACCGGACCTGAGCGCGGCCCCCTTTCCCTGATTCTGAGCATGATATATCACCTTTGAAACGAGCGGTGATATTATCTGTTTCAGGATATCCCGTGTTCCGTCTGTTGAGAAATCGTCCACTACGATGATTTCTTTTCGCTCAACCGGTGAGGAACTTACAGCGCTTATTATCTGTTCTAGTGTTTTACTTTCATTGTAGCAGGGGATCACGATGCTGAGCGTGAAACCGGCGATCACCTTTGCATCCATATAATCGTCCTCGCAATCATAAACAATCATACCAGACCGGCAATTATCACTTTTAATTTATCTTCCATCATGTTCCGTATATCCGCAAGCGAGTCTGCATCTTTAGCTTCGAAACGCATAACGAGAACAGGCTGGGTGTTTGACGCGCGAATAAGTCCCCACCCGCTGGCGAATATCGCCCGTACACCGTCGACGGTGATGATCTCCTTCGGCCGCAGAGGCAGGCCATCGCCACTTGAAAAAATCTCCCGTGCCTTCTCGATAACCTTAAACTTGATCGCATCAGGGCAATCAAAACGGATTTCGGGGGTATTGAATGTTTTCGGGAGATCGGAAAGCAACATGCTCAGATCGGCCTTTACGCCGTTGCTCGATTTCATCTTCTTGAGTATTTCCACAAGCCGGCATGCGGCATAGATCGCATCATCATAGCCGAAGTAGCGGTCAGCGAAGAAGAGGTGGCCGCTCATCTCTCCCCCCATGGCGGCGCCGAGTTCCTTCATTTTCGCCTTGATCAGAGAATGGCCGGCTTTCCACATGATCGCCTTGCCCCCGCGGCTGCGGATGTCGTCATACATGGTTTGAGAGCATTTGACCTCCGATACGAAAGTCGCCCCGGGCTGATTTCTGAGGATGTCGCGGGAAAATATAACCATGAGCTGATCACCCCAGAGAATTGAACCATTTTCGTCGACAACACCGATCCTGTCTGCATCTCCGTCAAAGGCTATGCCAACATCAGCTTTTTTGCTTCGGACGGCCTCGATCAGGGCGGTAAGATTGCCGGGAATCGTAGGGTCAGGATGATGATTAGGAAACCTGCCGTCCGGCTGGGAATAAAGTTCTATTACTTCGCAGTCCATTGCGCGAATAATATCGGGGGCAGCAAGTCCGGCAGTACCGTTTCCTGCATCAAGAACAACTTTTAAGGGGATGCTGCTCACAGTGGAGAACTGCTTTTGCAGGTAGCTAATGTAATCAGGAAGAATGGGATTTTGTGTTATCATACCCTGCCCTACGCCCGACGATCCGGCGGTCATCATCCTTTTCAGATTTTGAATTTCCTCACCGTAAATCGTATCCTTGCCGATGCAGAGCTTGAAACCGTTGAACTCGGCGGGGTTGTGACTTCCCGTGATCATCACGCCAGCTCCGGGCCTCAGATGAAAAAGAGAAAAATATAATACCGGCGTTGGACAAAGACCTAAGATCTGAGCATTTAATCCCTCCCCCGTGAGTCCCCGTACTATATCGTTGCAGATGCGTTCGGAACTCTTACGAGCGTCGTAACCAACGGTAACAGTATCAACCCCCTTGGATTTCATGTACGCGGCAAATGCATGTCCTAACGCCTCTACAACCGGCGATGTCAGATCACGCTCTGCGATGCCGCGAATGTCGTATTCTCTGAAAATATCGGGGTTTATCATTGTCGTTGGTGAATCTCATCGTCGAGATGTTTATTTATTATTCACTGATGCCGGCAAAAACGGGCGTTCCTTGGCATGACGGTTGTAGTCATCATCGAAACGCACGATATCGTCCTCTTCAAGATACTCGCCGTTTTGAACTTCAATAATCTGTAGAGGCACCCTGCCGGGGTTTTCAAGACGGTGTTTTGTCGATATGGGGATATAGGTGCTTTCATTGGGATGGACATCGTATATCCTGTCGCCATTTGTGACCCGTGCGGTCCCCGCAACGACGACCCAATGCTCGCTGCGGTGATGATGCAGTTGGTGCGATAGTTTTGCTCCCGGATAAATGGCGAGACGCTTGATTTTGTAACGCTCACCCTCCTCCAATATGGTATAAGACCCCCATGGCCTGTTGACCGTGCGGTGAACCAAATGTTCACCGGATTTGCGTTTTTTGAGTTCTTCAACAATTTTTCTGACATCTTGGGTCTTGTCTTTCCGACATACGAGCGTCGCGTCCGGTGTATCTACAACTACGGTGTCCGTGAGTCCTATGGTTGCAACTAACCGCTTTTCCGCGAAAATAATTGAGTCCCTACTTTCCAGGTCAATAACGTTACCGAAGACAACATTCCCTGATGCGCTGTGCTCAGACACATCATCGAGCGCGGCCCAACTGCCGACATCGGACCATCCGATATCAGCAGGAATAACCGCGGCTTTGTCCGTTTTCTCCATGACAGCGTAGTCGATGGAAACAGACTCTAAATTCTTAAAAACCCGCTTAATCACTTCGGCTTCCTTTTCAGTGCCAATGCTTTCCCGGATCTCCAGCAATCCCGCATAAAGCGATGGAGCATGCTTTTCGATTTCTTGGAGCAAAGTTCTCGTTTTCCAGATAAATATCCCGCTGTTCCAGTAATAGCCGTTCTCCCTAAGGTATCCCTTTGCTGTTTCGCTATCCGGTTTTTCGACAAAAGCTTTTACTTTATTTATCTCTTGGATCCCTTTTTCCTGACAGGGTGAACCTGCCTTGATATATCCATAGCCGGTTTCGGGCCGAACCGGTTTAATGCCGAGCGTAACGAGATACCCAAGTCGAGCTGCGACAGTCGCCTTGGCGAGCAGCGCGAGAAACTCTTCTTCTTTGCGGATCACATGATCGGCCGCCAAAACGAACATCACGCTTTCTTTGTCCAGTCGTTCGAGGTGGAGGGCAGCAAGTCCCAACGCTGGGGCGGTGTTTTTCGCTTCAGGCTCGAGTACGAGGTTTTCTTCCCACGGCATGTCGAATTTCGAGGAAAGCTGGAAGATGATTTCATCAACAAGTGAATGGTTGGTCACAATAAAAACATTTTCCTTGCGGATAATCGGAAGGATACGGCTCACTGTCTTCTGTATGAGGGTTTCCTCACCGCCTATTTTCAGCAGCTGTTTTGGCATTTTTTCCCGGGACAACGGCCAGAAACGAGTTCCCGATCCTCCCGCCATGATCACAGCGAAAACAGAATCAGTTGTTTCGCTCATAAAAAGACCTCCTCGCCTGATAACGAGTTTGAAATAATTTCCGTCAAGATAGAGAAATGTAGAATCGCAAGACAACGCATTGTAAGCGTCCTATTCATTTCAGAGCGCATACTTGCTTATTATTCGTCCAGTGAATGTCCTTACTCAACAATATTTTCACTCCTTCGCCTGGTGGCGTTAGATTATGCATCTCCATATCTCCGTCGACCATGATTTTAACCAGCTCATGAAAGGTGATTTTAGGTGCCCAGCCCAGATTCTTCTGCGCTTTGTATGCATCGGCAAGAAGGAAATCCACTTCTGTGGGACGGAAATACCGGGGATCTATTTCAATAAGGGTATCCCCGGCCTTCACCGAGGATGCCAGGGATGACTTCACAGAACGGACGATCCCTTTTTCTTCGATTCCTTTTCCCTTCCATTCTATTTCGACACCGGCATAGTTTAAGGCGAATTCAACGAATTCTCGTACCGAGTGACTCTCGCCGGTTCCAATAACATAGTCTTCGGCACGGTCTTGCTGTAACATCAACCATTGGCACTCGACATATTCCGGAGCAAAACCCCAGTCCCGTTTTGCATCTAGATTGCCGAGATATAACCTGTCCTGTTTCCGTCCTAGTATGGAAGCCACTGCCCGCGTGATCTTTCTGGTCACAAAGGTTTCGCCGCGACGGGGGGACTCATGATTGAAGAGAATCCCGTTACAAGCGAAGAGGTTGTGGCCTTCACGGTAGTTTATCGTAATCCAGTAGGCGTATACTTTTGCCGCTGCGTAGGGGCTGCGAGGATAAAAGGTAGTATTTTCGTTTTGAGGCGGTTTCGCAGCGCCGAACATTTCGGATGAAGATGCCTGGTAATACTTCGTTGTAATGCCGCTCTTAAGGATGCTCTCAAGAAGACGCGTGGTTCCGAGCCCCACAATGTCGCCGGTGTATTCCGGCATGTCGAAACTAACCCGCACATGACTCTGTGCAGCAAGGTTATAGACTTCATCGGGTTTGATATTATAAATAATGTGCGTCAACTGGCCGCCATCAGACAGATCACCGTAATGTAAAAACAGTTTCGTGCCGGTGAGATGGGGGTCGGAATAAATATGATCGATTCTCCCCGTGTTAAAGGTGCTTGCGCGGCGAATGAGACCGTGAACCTCGTATCCTTTCGACAGAAGAAGTTCTGCCAGATAGGATCCGTCCTGGCCTGTTATGCCAGTAATAAGTGCTCGTTTCAAATTTATTCCTCCGTATGGTGAATATCTAAGAGATGAATAAGTGTACACCTTCTCTTGCTTTTTACGAACGTTATTCGCGAATCTTTTCCCAGTTTCATGTTGTCCGGATTATATGGCTCAAATCGTCTTGTTTCGGATTCCATTTCAGCGTTTGTTTCAGTTTTGAGCTGTCGGCAGCTAACAGAGGAGGATCCCCTGCTCTTCGATCAGGTTTTTATGTTGCTTCTTTTAATTCAATCAAATGACATTCATGATTTATTCATACTTCTAAGGAATTTATACATTTTGTAAAATGGAAGGAGCAAGTAAAATTTATTAAGGTTATAATGTTGTTTAATTTTGTCTATTGCCGTTGAAAAAGTAATTTTTCTTTTTTTGTGCAATTTCCAAACAGCATAGACAGGCACATATTTCATGTATTCTCGCTTTATCCGAGATAGATGGATATATGGCTTACCTGCATAATCTTCAATCAGTTGAAAGGGTTCGTCACATAGATCATTACGCTCTGCATTAATTTTTGTTTGTTGACCAGGATGCATTCGGAACGAACATAAGGGTTCTTCCAGATAGGCAAAATCACCTTGTTCAAGTATATGAAACCACAGAGCAAGATCAACAGCCTGACGGTATCTCGCATCGAAACCGGTCCCCACGTGTTTTTTTCTGAACATGACCACGGAGGGTTCACCGATCTTATTTTTTTGTTCAAGGAGACAATCTTGGATAATTTTGGTCCCGGAGTATCCAATCTTACCTTTGTATTCCGACCAGATTTTGAGGATCGACGATTGATAATCAATGACATTCCTCGCCGAAGCTACGAGCGATATTCCTTCGTGCGCATCCAACACCGTAACCATTTGTTCCAATGCATTTTCTGAGGCGAGCAGGTCGTCACTGAACAAAAACTTGATATAATCTCCACGTGCTTTTTGCAGGCATAAGTTTAGATTATTGACTAAACCTATATTTTGCTTATTTACGTTTAGTTTGATTCTCGCATCTTTTCCAGCATAGCGTTGAATAACCTCGACTGAATTATCGGTTGAGCAGTTATCGATGATAACGAACTCAAAATCGGAGTAGCTCTGTCGCAGTACCGATTCAATCGCCTCGGGTAAGTACTGTGCAAAATTATAGTTCGGCATGCAGATGCTAACTTTGTGATCCATGGATTGTCGATTATATATTATAAATAATCTCGTTTGATAGCATGAAACATGCTAATAACAAGTACGCTTATAGCTGGATGTTTTTAGTAATAGATAATAAATAAATCTTAGCAACCTAACGTTTCGCATTGATTTTATAATATATATTCAGCATAAGAGATTCAAGTATTTTAACGAGACTTCTTTTGATAAAGTTTGAATAACTGACTCTCAATCTTAAATCATATTTATTTTGAGAATTGGACAGATCGATTTGTTCATAAACATCAAGTATATTCTGAAATGAACCATTCATCCGTTTTGCTTTATAATGAGGATGAGTTCCTACTGCAGCACCAATTCTTTTAAGGACTTTTTTTCGAGCCCTTTGGGGGAGAGACGAAACTATTTTAAGAAAATACCCATAACACAACTTTTCACAAATACTTAAACAGCTCCATAAGGTTGTCAATTCGGGTGTCGTTTGTTCGTTATCACCGCCGATTTTTTCCATAACATGCATTGTTTGAAGAAATCGGTAACGACAATAATTGACGTGCAAATCAAATTCATTCCCATAGTTATTCTTAACCGTTTCCAGAGCAAATAGCCATGAAGCATTATAAGCCGCGCCTGGCAAAATAACTTTCTTTAAACTACTGACGAGATTTGAATTAGGTATATTTTTCAAAAAATTAGACCCACTTTGTTCCGAATCATTGAAGTAATGAAACCCGAACGATTTTGGACTGATTCCGATAGTTACCATAGGCTTCGCGAAGATCAGAATACGCTTTGCTTTTAGAAACATAACATTCATTGCATAATAATCTGGATATGGCGACTGGAAGAATTTTCCTTTATCCAGGAGGGAAGCAATGAAGTTACTGCTCATAATGGCAAACTGCATATTATATCCAAACACAACTCTGAAATTCAAAGATTGCTTGACGAGTCGTTGCGCTTCTTTTTGTTCAAGCAAAAACGCTTCCTCTGCCGTTCTCAAAAAAACGGCATATCCATATGGCTCCAAAAAACCTTCTGGAAAGTTCGGCATAACTTTAGGGTAAGAATAAAGAAATGCGCTGTGATAAATAAAGTCCGGATTATCGTATTGTTGGACCAGTTTTCTAACGGTATTAAAGTACCCCTTCATCAAACAATCATCGTCGCCGAGCATGGTGACATAATCTCCGGAACTCTTATCCAGAGCATTATTCCAATTGTCGGTTACGGGAACAAAGCTATCAGTTCTGAAATATTTAATACGTGGATCATCCAACGATTGAATGTATCCCGTGATGTCTTGCGCGGAAAAGTTATCTGATATTATTATTTCCCAATCGGAATAATCTTGTCTTCGAACGGACTCAACGGCATATTTGAGAAGTTCCAGACGATTTCGAGTCGGGAGAAGTACGGTAAATTTCATAATTCATTATCTCTTTCGAAAAACCGCTGTATAAGCGCTCCCACGGTTTGGTAGCCTGTCAAGTGGACTTAATAACCTGCTTATAAGTCGCCCGATCTTGCGCAATCTTCGCTTCACAAAGCGAAGATTCGTTATATTTCCAAAAAACATTTCCCACCCGAAGGCATTCCATATGAGGGCACCTTTGTCGGTTGAAGTAACCCACATTCTCTCTAAACCAATTGGCTTTAAGTGATCTTCTATGAGCGGCAGTGGTATAAGTTCCAGATGCCGCGGCGCATCTACATGCGGCCAAAAACGACGGAGGATCTTAAATTGAAAAGCGTTGGGATTAGGTGTAGCAATGACCAGGATACCGCCAGGTAGCAATGATTTAGCAATCATATCGAGTGTAGTCCATGGGTCTGGCATATGCTCAATAACGTGCCACAGCGTAATAACATTATAATTTCCTGCATCTTTCAAGGCAATGGAGGGATCATGACAATTATATGCTTTTATCCCGACAACATCTTTTAAAAACGTGCAACATCGTGCATCCATTTCTATAGCTTCGACTGAAAAACCGGCCTTTTTAGCTAACAGTAAAAAGCTGCCAAATGCAGATCCGATCTCAAGAAGCCTTCCCGAAGACGTAAATCGACGAACAATGTCAATTTTATACCGTTCCTCTTCGGCTCTAGTTTCTAATTGGCCAATGCTATTAGGAATAGCATAATATTGCTTCGAATAATATTCGCTTAAGTTAACAGGGATTGGCCATAGAAAAAGAAGGTCGCATTGACGGCATATATAGTAATCGAATTTATTTTTTGTAATCCGGTGGTTAATATCTCCAACTCGAAATTTAAGCTGTGACGCATCTTTACATCGTGGACATGTTGCAATCATACAATTTTGCTCCCAAAATAAATCACTACGATTCATTGTCAACGAATGCATGTCCAGAACATTTCAGTCGCTTCTCATGTTGATAAAATATATTATTTTATCTCGGGATCCCCATAGAAACCGGCCTTCGCCGGACATGCCACAGCAGGAGGTAGGCGAACATTACCCACCGCCTTCGCAGTCGTTTAATCGAAAACAAGGTTATTAGGTTTAGCAAGCTATACAGTAAAAACTGATATGCGTTCTGCATAAATCCCAAAGCCAGCAATCCGATCCATGCAGCAGAAGACAGCTGTAGATTTTTTTTAAAGAACATATATCGCGATTGCCATGACTCGACACGAGAGCGCAGATTTACTTCCTTCATGCTCTGGCTGCCGAGATGATATATCTTTACGTCTGGCACATGATAGACCAACCATCCGGCACGATGCATTCTATAGCACCAATCGGTTTCCTCGTAGAGAAAAAAGTAATCTTCATCAAGCATTCCGACCGCATCGATAGCCCTTTTGCGTACCACCATGCATGCTCCCACGATAAAATCTACGGGAGTTGGTTCATTAAAATTAGGCGGATATCTTCGTACTACTTTTTCAAAGGTCTTCGGTGAAACGAATCGGACGAGACTTTTACTTATAAATTCCGTCAATAACAGTGGGAATGCCCCAAAGGAGTTCTGGTTCGTTCCGTCGGAGTTAAGAAGTTGCGGTCCGCACATCCCCGCCTCTGGATGTTGCTCCATGAATTCGATCAAGGAATCTATCGCCGTTTTCTTGAGCACCGTATCGCTGTTCAAAAGGACGGCATATTCCCCCCGCATCCTCCTGATCGCGACGTTATTAGCTCGGGCGAATCCCAGATTCGAGGTATTGACGATCACCGTTGCGTACGGGTAGGCTTGAGAAACAGCTTCAACGCTATCATCGGTACTCGCATTATCAACCACAAATAGTTCAAAGGGAGCATCTCCGACTGTGCTGTAGATTGATGCCACGCAATCTAGCAAAAGCTGTTTCGTATTCCAGTTAATGATTATTATCGATAGCTTAATATTATTTTCCGTCATACAGCCACAAATCTCGTTATGAAGCGAGAGCCCCGTACAGTTTCATCAGCCTGTTACCGAAACTCTCCAAGGAAAAACATTTCCTTACGAGGTCTTTGCACTTAGATGATAAGTTATTATACTGTTTCTGGTTTCTCCATAGGTTGAGAATTTCGAATGCGAGATCATCTACGCCGTGTGCTGGGTCATAGATTACACCCACGCCAAACTCCTCTATTAATTCCGTTCCGCCTTCTCCCTCTCGTGCAACAATGGGATTGCCTGCAGCCATGCCTTCCAACAAAACCATGCCAAATGCTTCGTGGTAGGAAGGAAGGATCGTAAAATGAGTCAGGGAAAGTATCTCGGGAAGATCTGCTGTCCAGCCAGTAAAATAAACATTCCCACCAAGCCCAGAATCGCTAATTTTTTTCTTTAGACCTTCATAATACAGTCCGCTCAACGGATCACCGCAAATGATCAGCAGCGGATTCTCACCCCTTAGTTTGCACTTCGCAGTAAGATCGATAGAGACTTCATGGCTTTTTTGCGGTATGATGCTGGAGATGTGGCAAAAAACGATGGTATACTGATGAATGCTCAAACGCTGTTTCCATAATTCACGTTTTTCTAAGTTTGGGCTCGTAAAATATTCGACGTCCAGTCCCGGCCTTATTAAATGAATTTTGTCCGGCGATACACCCTTCGCAATGAGAAGGTCCCTTTGTTTATTCGATACAACAACAACCTTATCAGTCAATTTATAACCGAGATGATAGCGACGTACGTTCATGGTGCTTACAACCGGCTTTCGTGTCAGCCATGAAACGATAATGCCGAAATAATCGGCTCGGTCCAAATAGGTATGAATTACGTCAATACTATTTTTTTTCACGAGTCGAATCAAGAATAAAATATCATGAATACCTTTTAAGCGGATGCCGTGATATTCCACCCCGATAGCATTGACCGCCTCAGAGACATATCCCAGTGTTCCGCGCCCGACGACTATGAGATGATGTCCCAGCTTGTGCAGTGCCGCTACTTGGTCGAGAAACACTCTCTGAGCGCCATAACGGTCGTTTTTAGATATGATGAGAAGTATGTTCAAGTATTTCCATAAGAATTACTAAGTGTTACCGGCACTGTAGCTCAGCTACGATATCATACACACTTTTTTATAACAACAATTATTTTTACCTCTTCGGACTTCGTATAACTGCATGAATGTCAACAAATTCGAAGTGATCAGTCTCCGATAAATAGGAAATATAGCTCCTTGAGATGGCATCGCAATTTATATTGCATGACGCATTATGATGCGCAGAATTGCCAGTGATAGCCCTAGAAATGATTCGAAGAATCTGGCATAGTGCGCAGTTTTCTTCTCATAACTCTCATCGGTTTCATCATTTATGAATCCCCATTTTAATTTGTAAGTGTTTAACTATTTACTTTATCAGATCTTTCAGTATGTTGATCTTAAGCACCGGATAATACGCTGGTCCTTGCATCGTTTACGGTATGCCCTGAAGCGATTCAAAAAAACTCGTGTAGTCCCCAACCATCCGCTCTTTTTTGAATCGTTCAGCAACCCAACGAGGTCCGGCTTCGGACATTTTTCGTCTCAGTGCATCATCACGCAGTATTCGAAGAATTTCGGCCGCCATTGCACTCGGGCCGCCATCCACAAGCACGCCAGCAGGACATCCTTCGAGGGAGTCACGTATCCCTCCTTCATTAACGGAGACAACTGGTGCTCCCATGGCCAGTGCCTCAAGAACCCAGATGCCAAAGCCTTCATTGCGGTGAGTACTGATCGCAAGGCTAATATCGGCATAAAAGGCGCTCATCTCTTCCTTTGACAGCCTTCCGGTCCAAAGAAGTGAATCGGTAAGCCCGAGTTCCGCAGCTCGCTTCTTGAAGTCATCAACTGGAATTGAACCCGACTCAGAAGCTACAAGAGCGAAACGTACGTGGGGAATTTCCTTTTTTATATGAAAGAATGTATCAAGAAACTCAATCTGATTTTTCCAGAGGTCTCCTACGGTTCCAATAACGGGTGTCGAAGACGGCAGGCTGAAACGGTTCCGAAATATACCGCGCTGAACAGTTGCAGGGTTAAATTGCGACAGATCTATCCCGTAATAGATAATTTTTACTCTTGAAGCAATTTCAGGTAAAAAAGTTACTATCTTATCCCTGATGTAGCGGGAAATCGTGACAATACTTTTCATACGTTTGAGAATAAATCGAGACCGTATGAACTCAGGTACCTGAACTGTGTAGATAAGTTTAGGCTTTCTACCGGAGAGAAGAGTACCAATCCACGCCTGGATGATATCGTGGCCCCGTTGAATCGCGATTATCTCAAACTGGCCATCGCGGATCGCTTTCGCTGTTTTTACGACAGACGTCAGAGCGTTCAAACCGTTCCTATGGATCGGATAGAGATTGATCGCGCTGTTTTCGAACATGTGCACTAAAGGAGTTTCGGGCCGGCAAACAAGTCCGATAGTATCGCCTTTTTCGATCAAACCTGGCAATAGGTCGCGTAAAAACTCCTCCCCTCCTCCGCGGCCTCTGAAATTGTTCACAAAAAGAATTTTCATAATATTTGCAGAACGCGGGAGCATAGAGCAGTAACTCTATCGCGTTGTCCCTCATGCTCTATGCACTAGCGCTCTCTACCTTATGCCCCATGCCCACTGTTTTTTTCAAGATACTCCCAAGCCTTTGCGTATTTTGCGAACACGTAATAGGAATGAAATAAGTTTAATACCAGCCCGGCCTTACCGTCGAGAAAACCGAGTCGCAAAAAATATTTGTGCATAAATGTAGCAGGCGGCCGGAGAATAATATTTACCCATCCCGTTTTAAATCGGCTGATTCCTTTTTCTGCTAGGACATCGACCGCCAGTGAAGAATATTTGTTGATCGACGTCATATATGAAGTAAGATCAGGATAAGCATAATGCAAAAGAGCGTGTTCTGTTGTCCCGATTCGGCCCTCCACCTTAATCGCCTCATGCACTGCTCGGTTCTCGAATCGTCCTTTACCCTTCCGGAAAAGACGGAGGTTATAATCCGGGTACCAGCCACCGTGACGGATCTGTTTATCTAGAAAATAGGTTTTCCTTGGAATGCGGTATCCATCGAAAGCGTCAGGCGATGCAACAATCCTGCGGATCTCATCGCCAAGTTCCGGCTCGACCGGTTCATCTGCATCAAGGCTCAAAACCCATTCTCCTGTCGTATTGTCGATAGCAAAGTTCTTCTGGCTACTGAAGCCGAGCCATTCCTGATAAACGACTTTATCCGTATACTCCTGGCATATCTCGACAGTTTTATCTGTGCTGCCAGAGTCGACGACAACGATTTCATCGGCCCACCTAACGCTCTCCAGGGTGCGCCGTATGTTTGGTTCTTCATTATAGGCGATAATCGCGATTGATAATTTGGGAGACATGTTATTATAGTGAAACTTTCAGTGACAGAGTCTTAATTTTTTGTTCCAATACTTCAAGCGCCTCATCGACGCTAATCCGTTTCATGCACTCATTGTTTGCGCACTTGTGCGGTTTGCAGGGATAGCACGACAGCCGTCTGGTGATGACTTGGTGTCCCTCTCCCCAAGGCCCCCATTTCCGTTCATCAGTAGGACCGAAAAGGGCTACTGCCGGCACACCGACTGCAGCGGCCATGTGCATGGGGCCGGAATCAACACCGAAAAAGAGGTTCGATCCACGATAAATCGATATATTCTCACGCAGGCTAGTTACCCCGCACAGATTCAAGCCGTCAAAAGGACCCTGTTTTTCGATCTCGTCGTACAGCGCCGCATCTTCCCTTGCGCCGGTGTATATGAAGTGCGCCCCGTATTGCCGCTGCAACACTCGCATAACCGCGCTGAAACGGTCTAGCGGCCACTGCTTAGCGGGAAGACTTGCTGCCGCGTGGATGACGATTTTGAGATCAGACGGTTTCCAGCCTTTTCCAATGAAAAGGGAGTGGGTCTTGGCCTCTCCTTCCGGAGATGGCCAGAGTTCAAGGTGTTGGGTCCGAACCGGGATTTCGAGACTCCGCAGGCAGTCAAGAAAGTTATTGACTTCGTGTTGGTCATTTCTGTAAGTCACAGAATCAGTAAGAAAAAGCCGTCGTCCTTCAGTGGCGAACCCGATGCGGCGCGGGATTCCAGCTGCCCAGACAAGCAGAGCGCTTGATACGGACCGTTTCAGAACAAAGGCGGCATCATACCGCACCTCTTTTATCTTCCGCCGGTATTGCATATAGCTGGCAAGTTTATTTTGTTCCGATTGATTGCTATAGCGGTGGATAGTTTTTATTTCGAACGGTATGATCCGGTCCACATAGGGACAGCCCTCGAGGACCTGTCCGGAGAATGGTTCGAGCATCAAGTCGATGCGGGCCAAGGGAAAAGCTACGCGGAGGTTTCTGAGAAACGGCACAGTAAGGACCGTATCACCGATAAAGCGATAGCGCAGAACAAGTATTTTATCAGCCTTCAATATCATCGCTCTTCCTGCGACGTCTGCAGGAGGATCCATTCAACTGCTTCGGTGATGGTGTGGGCAATGAAATCAGGCTTATTCAGATAAGCAGGCCGTACATTTCCCGCGTCGTTTGGCGCAAAGCCCGAGTTTACAAGGATAGACCTCGCCCCTGCCCGCTGCCCGAGTTCCACATCGCTCCACTTGTCTCCCACGACAAATGATCGTTTCACATCAATGCTTAAGTCCCTCGCTGCACGGTCAATCATGCCGGTTCCGGGCTTACGACAATCGCATGCTGTCGTGAAGTGCGAATTGCCTGCTTTCGGATGGTGTGGACAATAGTAGATGCCGTCTATGCTCGCGCCTTCCTTCAGAAGCAATTGTTTGAGCAGAACATGGGTTTCTTGGACAAAGGATTCGGAGAAATACCCGCGCGCCACCCCCGATTGATTCGTGACGAGAACAACTTTGAGACCTTTCTCGTTCAGACGCCTGATGGCCGCGCCGGCGCCGGAAATCAACCTGAGCTGGTCCAGGTCGTTTAGGTACCCCACTTCTACATTGACCGTACCGTCTCGATCGAGAAATACCGCTCTGTTCATAAGTTGTTCAGAATAAATGTTTCCCATTCTTCTCGCTCAGTTATCACGAATTCAATGCGGAGCGCCCAAATGCCGTCTGGTTTGAGCGTTCGAAGCCGAACAGAGTCTTTTTCCGTGGTAACAATCATGTTTACTCGGTCATCGGCCGCCTTTTTTAATACCTCTGCCAGATCCGCCTTTTTGAACTCATAATGATCAGGGTAGATGCGTTCTTCCGATACGACAGCGCCGAGTGCTTTCAGTAACGACGTAAAGGATTCTGGATGAGCTATGCCCGAAAATGCCAGAACCTTTGTTCCGCGCAGCACTGACAGCGGTTTGAATTCACCGGTGCGATTATCAACCAGGTCAAGCGGACGCTGAAAGGAAGTAAAGATCCGGGCTGAAGTTAACCGTCTTATCCTAGACTTGAGCGCCTCGATTGATGCTACGGCATCACTTCTGGTAATAATGACCGCTTGTGCACGACGGAGGGCTTCGATCGGCTCCCTGAGAATTCCTGCGGGAAAGATTTTTCCATTCCCGAAGGGGTCAGCGGCATCCACCAGCGCAATATCGAGGTCCCGCTTTAACCTGAAATGCTGAAAACCGTCATCAAGGATTATCACACCAGCGTTGAAGCGCTGTATCGTGCGTTGCGCTGCGGCAATGCGATTGCAACCGACTACAACGGGAACGCCGGGAAGCTTGGAACCGATCAGGACCGGCTCGTCGCCGCCTGTTGCGGTGTCGGTGAGAACGGTTCGCTCGTCCGACACTATCAGCGTTTGTGATTCATCTTTTCTTCCATAACCGCGACTGACAACTGCTGGGTGCATCCCCTTTTCCAACAGAAAACCTGCAAGGGAAACAACGAGAGGGGTCTTGCCAGTTCCTCCGAGGGTAATATTGCCTATGGAAACGACCTTGCACGGCAGTGATCTGCTAATTAAAATTCCATACTGGTAAAGAATCTTACGCAACCTGACGCTGGCCCGGTACACTAGGGAGAGTAAATACAAGACTACGCCGAGCAGAAGCGACTTCTTTCTCCCGTACATCACATCTACGACAGAGGATTTATTGAGCAACGATCAACCTGCCGATGGCATCAAGCGTCTTTTTTGCGGCGCCGGAATTGGCTTCAATAACGCGAAACGCCCGCTCACCGATGTTCCTGGCGCGTTCCGGATCGGCAAGCAGACTGTCGAGTTGTTCATAGAGCTCATTTTTATCTTTTACCATAATACCGCCGCCCGAGGACAGTAGCGCCTCCGATATTTCTTTGAAGTTGAACATGAAACGGCTAAAAATAACGGGTTTTTTCATCGCGGCCGGTTCGAGAAGATTGTGTCCTCCAACCTTGACAAGACTCCCGCCGACAAAAGCAATGTCACAAATGGCATAAAAGGTCCTTAATTCACCGATAGTATCCAGGAGAAGAACATCCCTTACTGGCCCTTTTAGATTGGTCCGGCGCTGGCATTCGTAGCCAGCGCTATTGATGATCCCCTCTACTTCGTCGAAACGTTCTGGATGGCGGGGGGCGATAATCAGCGTAAGCATCGGATATTTCACCCGCAAGCGGGTGAAGATATCGAGAAGCGCCGTTTCTTCGCCGCGGTGGGTGCTCCCCGCTGTGATGACTTTTTTCCCGGTCTGGATGTTGACCGGGTTTAATCGGGATAGAGAAATTTTCTGATCAAATTTTAGGTTCCCGGTCACTATGACCTTTTCGGGATCCGCTCCGATGTCCTTGATTCTGAGAGCGTCTTCATCTGATTGCATGCAGAACAGAGTTACCTGGTCAAAGACCTGGCTAAAAAATGTTTTGAATTTATGGTAATTCCCGAAAGACTTCGATGAGATCCTGCCGTTGATGAGCGCGGAAGGGATCCCGGCACGCTTGAGTTCACGGAAGAAGTTAGGCCACAGTTCCGTTTCCGCGACCAGCACAACCGCGGGGTTGATGTTGCGAATAACGCGCCGCACGATACAGGGATAATCGAAAGGGAAATAAAAAACGGCGTCAGCCTCAGGCACGCGGCGCCGAGCAGTATAATGGCCCGTGACAGTCACCGTCGATAGGATCAGCTTGCGGTTGGGATATTTTTTTTTGAGCTCCCGGACTAGGGGGTGTGCAGCCATTACTTCGCCGACTGATACGGCGTGGACCCATATCGGCCGGGCCCCCTTGATGATTCTCATGACGCTTTTTCTAAGCCGTCCGAGTTTTTGCGTCAAGCCTCCTCGGTACTTGGGAACGGTAATCAATTTGAACAGGATCACCGGTGAAAGCACGATTGTGGCCACGATCAAAAACAGATTATAGATGACATACATATATCACCTTCCCGCTTCAAAAGAAAAATTCAACATTTCTGGCGGTCAAACACTAGCCCCAGATAAAGGCGCATAACTCATACTGATCGGTGTGGACAGATAAAAGGATAACCGCAGACATAAATGCAGAGAAGGCTGTATTGTCTTCATTTAGCTATTAACATCTGCGTCTCACCTTTTCAGGTTTCATGAGTCTGTTTTTTAAAATACCTGTCTGCGCGGGCCATGAGATGGTTCAAGGCCAATTCCAATTCCCTGCGTTTGATTTCGAGCTCTTCCGTGGATATCCCTTCGACAATAATTGGATCACCATACATGATGATCCCTTCGGTAAACGGGACAGGAAGCAGATATTTGTCCCAGATTTTTTTCAGGATCCAGTAGCGCTTCGCACCGGTAATTACCGGCACGATAGGTTTCTTGAGTTTTCCGGCCAGATAGGTCACGCCCTGCTTCACCTCATAGAGAGGACCGCGAGGACCGTCCACAGCAAGCGCGATACTTTTGCCTCTTCTTAAACCGTCGACGAGACCAAGGAGGGCACGGTCACCTTTTCGTTTACTTGAACCGCGCACAACCTCAAAACCAAACCGATGCAGAATCCCCGCCTGGATTTCACCGTCCCGGCTTTCGCTAGCGGGAATGACGATTCCTGAATGTCTATAGTTATGGAACAACAGAAACTGCCTCCCATGCCAGAAAGCGTAAATAATGTTTTTCCCTTCTGCGGCAAGTCCCTCCGGGATCGCCTTGTTTTCAAGGTGAATGCGGACCGTCTTGCTCCAGACCGAAAGCAACTCCCAGCCGAGGAGGGATAATATGCGTTCCCTGAACTTCACATCGACCTCGCGTGTGTTTCGTCGCGAAACTGCTGCTCGTAGAGGTTTTTATACTCTCCTCCTCGTGACAGAAGTTCATCATGTCTTCCCTGCTCCACGATCTGTCCTTCTTTCAGGACAATGATCCTGTCGGCGTTCATGATCGTAGAGAGTCGGTGGGCGATGACAAAACTTGTTCTGCCGACCATGAGCCTGTCGAGAGCATTCTGCACCTCCCGTTCAGACTGTGTGTCGAGCGATGACGTTGCCTCATCAAGGATGAGCACGGGGGCGTCCTTCAGAAGCGCCCGCGCAATGGCAATTCGCTGCCGCTGGCCTCCGGAGAGTTTGACACCTGCTTCGCCGATGATCGTATCATACCCGTGCGGAAGCTTTTCGATAAAATCATCGGCGTATGCTGATTTTGCAGCACTCATAACATCCTCAAAGGATTTTGCCATATTCCCGTAAGCGATGTTATTCCTGACAGTGTCGTTGAACAGAATGGTTTGCTGCGTAACAATGGCGATCAAAACTCGGAGGGATTCTTGGGTCGCGTCGCGGATATCCTGTCCATCAATGAGAATGGCACCCGCTGAGACATCAAAAAAACGGGGAATGAGGTTGACCAGCGTGGTTTTTCCTCCACCGCTCGTGCCCACGATCGCGACAGTTTCTCCCGCACGAACAGAGAGCGAAATATCCTTCAGGACCATCGCGTCTTCATATCGAAATGAAACGTTGTGGAATTCTATGGCTCTGAGGTCTTGATGTATTTGTACGGCTCCGGGACGGTTTTTGATCTCCGGCTCTGTATCGAGCACCTCGAAAATACGCTTCGCCGCTGCTACCCCGTCCTGAACCATGTTGTTTACGCCATTCAACTCCTTGAGCGGACGATACAAAAAATACAGGGCAGCCATAAAGGAGAAAAATTCCCCGACTGTCATCCTGCCGCCGATGATCCAGTAGCCGCCGATGAGAATTACAACCGCGATACCGAAGGTGCTGATGGTTTCCATGATTGGGTGGGCGATCGCGCTGACTTTGATCTGGCGCATGAGGGAGTTGAAAAGACCCTTGTTGCGTTCAGCAAACCGCCTGTTTTCGTAGGCTTCCATGCCGAAGGCCTTGACGATCCGAATTCCAGCAATGGTTTCGTGCAGGTGAATGGTGAGATCGCCGTACTGTTCCTGCATCTGCGTGCTTGCGCGGCGGTAACGCCGACTGAACTTGGACAGCGCAACGCCTAGCAAGGGCATGACCACAACGGAGAAGAGGGCGAGCCGCCAATCCTTATATAAGACATATACCGTGAGGGCGACCATGGTAAGCAGTCCCTGCACCAGGCTCGAAGGGGCCCTGGTTAGTGCGCCCTGCACCAGGTTTACGTCATTGATGATTCGGGAAATCAGAACTCCGGTGGGTGTCCTGGCATAAAACGAAAAAGAGAGTTCGGTAAGGTGACAATACAGCTGATCGCGAATATTATTCACGATCCGCTGGCCAATATAACCCATAAGGTAATCGCGCGCATATGCTGCGGCGCCCTTCAGAATGACGACGATCATTAGCGCTGGTGGCAGGAGGAGCAGCAATTTGATGTCTTTCTTCAAAAACACGCTGTCCAGGACCGGCTGCACAAGATAAGCCTGGATAGCGATCAGTCCGCTCGTGATCCCCATGAAAACAAGGGACCAGAAAAGCCGTAACTTGTATGGTTTCAAATATGTCAGCAGTCTTTTATATATTTCCATGGGAAGAACGCGAGCCGTTTCTTATGAATTCAAGAACCACACCTGCCACACGGGCGCTGGCACCCTTTTCCCCCAGTTGCGCTCGTATGCCGCCCAGGTGGGTCCGGACGTTTTGATAATAATCCTTATCGGTCAGCAAGACCGTCAAGGCATCTGCCATGTTCCGGGGCGTCGCCTCATGCTGAACCAGTTCGGTCACAACGCGCTTCCCGGCAACAATGTTGACCAACCCGATATGCTCCACATCGATAAGCAAGCTGCCGATGAAATAAGACAGAGCAGAAATCCGGTAAACAATGACCATGGGGACCGCCATCAACCCGGTCTCAAGCGTCGCCGTTCCGGAGGTCACCAGTGCCACATCGGAAGCGCGGAGGACATCGTAGACCCTGCCGTCCGTTAGTGTCACCGTGACCTGGCTCTTATTGATAAACGATCTGATAAAATCTGGCGAAAGCGTCGCAGCAACGGGCAATATATATTGCAAGTCCTGAAACCGTCTGTTGAGAATATCCGCGGCACTAAGCATGCCAGGTAAAAGGGTCGATATTTCTTTTCTTCTGCTTCCCGGCAGCATTGCAATGGTGCGTTTCGCCGGGTCCAACCCGAAATGGGCTTTTGCCTCACCCTGATTATACCCGGATTGTACAACATCAGTCAACGGATGCCCGACAAAACGGACGTCTACGCCGGCCTTTTTATATAGCTCAACCTCGAATGGGAACACGACGATCATGGCCTTGACCAAGTCGGCAATTTTATTTATCCGACTCTTTCGCCAGGCCCATACCTGCGGACTGATATAATATAAAATCGGAATACCGATCTTCTTCGCCCTCTTGCCAAGCATGATGTTGAAGTCAGGGAAATCGATCAGGATAAGCAGGTCCGGCCGCTCTTCTGCAAGAAACCGTTTGAGCATGTTGAACACCCGGCAAATCGGTCGAAGATGAGTCAATACCTCGGTAGCGCCGACCACCGATATTTGCGATGCATCGGCCAGAAGACGGACACCTGCTTCCTCCATTCTCTTGCTGCCGACTCCGAAGAAAGCAATCAAAGAGTTCTGCTGCCGGATCTCCCGCACCAGGTTGGCGCCGTGAAGATCGCCTGATGCTTCACCGGCGATAATCAGAATTTTTTTCATCTTTTTGTCTGTGTACTGACTTCTGACCTCTTGCATCTGCATCAAAGCGCTTGTTTTACGGCATCTGATACCTGCCTGATCTGTGCTTCACTCAGTTCGGGATACATGGGCAGCGATATAACCTCCTGGCAGATCTGTTCCGTAATGGGCATGCTGCCGGCATGCATGCCAAGATGCTTGTATGCCTGCTGAAGGTGAAGCGGAACTGGGTAATAGATCATGGAAGACGTTTTCTTGCCGTCATCAAGCCTTTTTTTGACCGCATCCCTGTTCTTGATCTTGATGGTGTACTGGTTAAATACGTGGTCCGTGCCCTGCAACTCAGAAGGTGTCCCGATGCCGGAGCCAGCAAAGCACGCATTATAGAGCCGGGCATTTTTCCTGCGTTTTTCGTTGTATTCATCAATATGCTTGAATTTGATTTGAAGAACAGCTGCCTGAATTTCGTCGAGCCTGCTGTTGAACCCGATCTCGTCGTGATAGTATCGTACGTGACTACCATGGTTCCGGAGTTTCTGAAGATGTTCAGCCAAGTTGCGGTCATCGGTGATCACCATGCCGCCGTCACCGTATCCGCCGAGATTCTTACTCGGGAAAAAACTGAAGCATCCGAGATCGCCGAGGGATCCTGCTTTTTTGCCGTGATACTCGGCGCCAAAGGATTGAGCGCAGTCCTCGACAACGTGCAAGTTTCTTTTTTTTGCGATTTTCAAAAGCTCATCCATTTCTGCGGGTTGTCCATAGAGGTGAACCGGGATGACGGCCTTTGTTTTATCGGTGATCGCCGCTTCTACTTTATTCACGTTGATATTGAACGTCCGGGGATCAATATCGACAAAAACAGGAGTCGCACCGATATAGGAAATGGCTTCAGCCGTGGCGATAAACGTGAAGGGAGACGTAATGACTTCATCACCGCGTTTGATCCCTGCAGCAAGCAGCGCTAAGTGCAGCGCGTCTGTGCCTGATGCCACTGCCACGGCATATTTCACCCCATGGTAGGCGGCGACTGTTTCTTCGAGCGCTTTCACCTGGGGCCCCAGGATGAAATGGGTGCTTTCCATGACACCAAGTACTGCGTTAGTTATTTCCTGTTTTATTGCATTGAACTGAATCTTGAGATCTACCATGGGAACCGTAAAGGGCATGTTACCAAAACTCCTCTCTTCTGGCCTGAGCGAACAGGAATGACATCTTATTAACCGTTCCTTCTGTCTATTCATTCAATGCGTCCCGCCACAACCGGGACCTATGGTTTTCTAACACTGTCTAAGGGACTGGGACGAAACCGGTAATCCCCTCCATGATATTAACGGCTATGGTCGTCGCTAAGGCGAGGGCCCGTCTGCCTTCGATGCCTGATACGAGAGGTCTGGTCCCGTCCTGCACGCTCTTTACGAAAGCCCGTATTTCATCAGCAAGAGTATCGCGTCGGTCCGTCGCAATGGGATGAGTAGCGAACTCTGAGAGGGGGGATAACCTTTTTCGCGAAACGGACGCATGCTGGGTCTGATAGTCCGAGAGATAGACGTTCCCACCGTCAAAAACTCGGAGGATGCGTTTTTTCTCGTCCGACACCCTGCTTGCAGAAACATCGGCAACACAGCCATTCTCAAAGACAATTCGTGCCGTTGCAATGTCGATCTCGCTGGTTATCACGGCTGCACCGGCCGCGCTCACTTCCTTAAGCGCGGAACCGGCCAGGTCCATAACGACGTCGAGATCGTGGATCATAAGATCGAGCACTACACTCACATCAGTGCACCGTATGGTGAAAGGCGCCGCCCGCTCTGCAAACATATATCGAGGAGACTTGATCATCGACCGGACAACCATCACCGCCGGATTGAACCGCTCGATATGCCCTACCTGCATGATCACTCCTTTTTTTGCTGCTAGGGCTATCAGGTCATCGGCCTGTTCGAGCGTTGCGGTCATGGGCTTCTCAATCAGGATATGTACGGCTTTTTCGATAAACAGTTTCGCGATGCGATGATGCAGGACTGTGGGGACGACGATGCTAACAGCGTCAACGAAACCGATTAAATCCATCGGATCAGCAAAGACGCGCGTATTTAATTTTTTCGCGATCTGACCGGCCCGATCTTGATCCGAATCCACGACGCCTATAAGATCGACGTCGGAAAGACCTGCGTATTTTTCTGCATGGAACCGTCCAAGATACCCCACCCCGACCACACCGACTCTGATTTTTTTCATGCGAGTTCCTTCGAATCATGCATTGCCACGATCGCAATTCCTGCCCGCTCGGCATCACGGATCACTGCTTGCCGGTCGATGATGATGGTCTTGCCCGCTTCAACGGCAAGACAGGAGGCCTTGACATGTTCCATGGTTTTTATCGTCAGCAGGCCGATTGCGGGAAGATCAAATCGCAGGTCCTGCTGGGGTTTGCAGACTTTAATCACGACCGCGCCTCCGCCGCATAGAGTGCCGCCCCGGCGTATGGCCTCGTCGGTTCCCTCTATGGCCTCCACGGCAAGCACGGCCTGGTCTTTTACCACGACCGTCTGTCCGATATCGAGCCTGCCGATCTCCTTCGCCATTTGCCAGCCGAATTCGATGTCCTGTTTTTCATCCTTCGTCGGTTTTCTTTTCGTCAAAATACCATTCGTAGCAACGATGTTATCGAGGAAAAGTGTTGATTCGCGCACCATGATTCCTTCCGATTCAAGCTCCTGCGCTAGGGCTCGGAGAATGGAATCATCCTTTTTGTGAATCATCCTGGCGAGCAGGGCCACAGCGCGGAAGTCGGGCATTCCTCCTTTGAAGAGGCGGGTTTTTTTTATTCCACCGGCCATAAGCACGTCCTGGACTCCCTGGTCCTTGAACGTCTTGATAAGTTTGCTCAGTTGTCCGACTTTTATCCAAGTGATACTGTCAACGCACTCCGCAAGCTCCGGCAGTGTTTCGCCTTCATGTGCCACCGCGATGACCTGCATCCCCTTTTCCCGTGCAGCGCGTGCAAAGGCCATGGGGAAATTTCCGTTGCCTGCAATTAATCCGATTTTATCCATGATTCATTGTAATCTGCTTGCCGAATATCACTTTCTCTTTCGCGTTACCGCGTAATCCCTCGTTTGGAAGTACGGATGAATTCGATGAGCACGTTCACTTCCGGTGAAGCGGCAAGGTCATTCAGCGTCTTCTTAATCGCTTCATCCTGGGTCAGTCCTGATCGAAAAATGATTTTATACGCTTTTTTAAGTGTTGAAATGGCCTGCTCGGAAAAGCCTTTTCTTTTGAGCCCGACCAGGTTCAGACCATAGAGCTGAGCGCGATTACCCGCAGCGCTAACGTAAGGAGGAATATCCAGTGTAACAGCAGACTGTCCGCCGATAATGGCGTAGGGCCCGATTCTTGCGAACTGGTGCACGGCCACGATCCCACCGAGAATTGCATGATCGCCGATTACGATATGTCCGCCAAGCGCCACGGAGTTCGCCATGATAATATTATTGCCAAGCCTGCAGTCATGAGCTACGTGGGAATAGGCCATCAGAAAGTTCTTGTTGCCAATGACCGTTTTCCGATCCTCCTTAGTCGTCGCACGGTGAACCGTCGCGCATTCGCGAATCACGTTGTCATCGCCGATGATCAGATAGGTCTCTTCGTTCCGATAGCCGATGTCTTGGGGTGCGGTCCCTATACTCGAAAACGGGAAAATATGGTTTCGCTCGCCGATTGTGGTCCAGCCCTCGATCAGAACGTGTGAACAGATTTTCGTGTCCCTACCTATACGGACGTGCTCGCCGATGACCGCATAAGGGCCAACCTCCACTCCTTCCGCCATCCGAGCGTTCGGATGCACGATAGCCGTTGGATGTATCTTCACGTTGTTCTCCAAAATATGCTGCATGCCTATTTGTCCACGATCATGGCTTTCATTTCCGCCTCAGCAACAACCGCATTGTCGACAAGGGCCTGCGCCTTTAAGCTCATGATATTGGATCGTTGCCTGATTACGTCGAGTTCGAAGCGCAGCTGGTCTCCCGGAAAAACCGGCTTACGGAATTTTGCGTTGTCGATGCTCATGAAGTATATTACCTTGTTTTTAGCCTGGTCCGATGGAACCGACTTGAGCGCCAGCACCCCGCCGGTCTGGGCCATTGCCTCAAGGATGAGCACTCCTGGCATAATCGGATGGCCAGGGAAATGTCCCTGGAAAAAAGGTTCGTTCATGGTTACATTTTTGATACCTACGATTCTCTTTCCTATTTCCATCTCGACAATTTTATCGACAAGCAAAAACGGATACCGGTGAGGAATGGTTTCCATAATTTCCTGAATTCCGATCATGATTGCCCTCCCTTTTTACTCATGGATATGCTTTCCTTCAATTCGGAAACTTGTTTTTCAAGCTTCATAAGTATTTTTCTCAATTCAGGCAGCTTCGGCAAAACGACCTGGACTTTCAGCCAATCGCGGAGGGGCATGGCATTAAAAAACCCGGCGATGATTTGGCCCGGCGCCACATCTTTCGTTATCGCCGCTCTTCCGCCAGCCATCACACCGTCGCCTACCGTTATATGGTCGGATACCCCTGCCTGCCCGCCGAACACCACATAATTCCCAAGTGTACTGCTGCCCGCGATGCCGACTTGCGACGCCAGCAGACAGTGCTCGCCGATTGTTACGTTATGCGCCACCTGCACCTGATTATCGAGTTTCGTCCCTTTCTTGATGACCGTATTGCCAAGCGTTGCTCGGTCAATCGTGCAATTTGCACCAATCTCGACGTCGTCCTCAATGATTACGCCGCCGACCTGGGGAATTTTGTGATGCGTTCCCCCATCTGTAACAAAACCGAAACCATCGCTTCCGATTACCGTGCCCGCATGGATGATTACCCTTTTCCCGATGGTTATTGATGCACCGATGCTTACATTTGAATAAATAACAGTATCATCTCCTACGGATGAGCCCTGCCCGATATAGGCGCCGGGATAGAGCGATACACGATCACCGATCCGCACGTTATCATCCGCAACCGCGCAGGAATGGATTGACGGGTCCGCTCCGATGACAACATCGCGGCCGATTGAAGCCCGTTTGCTGATGCCAATGGCCCGATAAGGTTTGACATAGAACAGCTCAATGGCACGTGCAAAGGCAAGACGCGGATTGTTTACGCGAAGCAGCGGCAAAGACGCCTTAGATATTTCCAGGGGAACGAATGCAGCTGCAGCATGGGATTTTTCAAGTTCCTTGAGCTGATGCGCACCGGCAATATAAGTAATGAACCCCTCACTTGCGTCCTGAAGGCCGGCAACACCCGTGATTTCCCCGTCACCGGGTCCCATTAATTCCGCTTGAAGCCTTTCAGCCAAGTCTTTCAGTTTCATAAACTATCCATTCTTCGTAATGCGGAAGGTCTTTCTACTTTTGTGTTTCTTCCTTCTTATCCATTTCCGCGATCACCTGATCGGTAAGGTTAAGGCTTTCGTCGGCGTACAAGATAGACGGGACCTCGGCCTTTGAAAGAATATTAATGGTCTTGTTTAAAACAAGAGACACTTTTTCTTTCGTGGCGATATCTTTGAGAACGACGACCATCTGCTGATTGAAATCATTGGACAGTTCTTCGTTTTTCTTGCTTATTTCTCCGCTGAATTCCTCCCGCTTCTTCTGAAAATCACTGATCTTGTGGCTCAGCGTGTCTTCCTTGTCTTTTAGAGCTTTTTCGTTAAGTAATTTGCCTTGTTTCTGTTTGGTATACTCGTCCTGCATCTTTTGAATTTCATCGGCATCCATGTCCAGAATCTTCTTGCGGCTTTCATAGTATTCCCGGACGATCCCCTGGTATTTTTTCCCCAGCGCGGTTTTATCGAAGACGGCCTGAGAATCGACAAACGCCACTTTTTCCCCTGCCGCCATTGCAGTCACGGCGAATAATACCATCGTTGTTACCAGCAACACTGTCTTTTTCATGATGCTTCCTCCTTAGCTAAAATAGGGAATCAGTTCACACCGGGATCCGCTCATTACTTTGTCAAAAGAGAGCCCCGATGGAAAAGTCGAACTCACTTGCCTGATCGGTAGGTAGTTTGTGAATGATGAAGCCCCATTCGAACTTGAGTGGACCGATCGGCGAAAGCCACCAGAATCCCATCCCCCAGGACTGGCGCAAGGCACTGAACGAGACTGTTTCGCCTTCAGCAAAGCCTTTACCAATATCGTAGAACAAGACGCCCTTGAGCCTTGCCGCCGGAACGATCGGGAAGCTGTACTCGAGATTGAATATCAACTCTTTATTGGCACCAATAGCGTTTTGCCCGGTAACGGTCTGGCCGATGACAAGCGGCCGGCCGGTGGCCGGATTGGTCTTGCCACTGCCGTCAGGGTTCAACTGATAAACGGGCGTATACGCCGGCGACGATGGTCCGTCATTTCCATAACGGAACCCCCGGACTGTTGTCGATCCCCCGACATAGAAGAGGTCCGACAAGGGTACCGGCTTATCGATAAGCGATTCAACATATCCGAACCGGCCGCGGGCCATGATAACCGTGTCCCAGAAAAGGGGGAAATACCAGGCTGAATCAGCTGCGGTCTTCACAAAATTCGGATCGCCGCCGAGGGGACCGCCGGCGTACTCGACAAAAAAACTATTTTTTGATCCAGTTTTTGGATCTAAATAGTAGTCCCGTGTATCCCTTGAGATATTCCAGGTCAGTGCGCTCGTATTGATCGTACTCCCATATGTATCGATCTGCTCGTCAATGGCGAAGGGAGCCGTCGTTGATATACTGTAGATCTGCGATTGGTCGAAGCTGTATTTGAGTGACGTTGTCACATATTCACCGAAGCTTTTACCCGCCGACAGCGCAATGCCGTTGGATCTGACATCATAGCCATCGTACTGCTGCGTCTGGTTATAGAGATCGATCCTGCCCCAGATCGGCTTGTCCAGCATATAGGGTTCCATAAAGCTGAGCACGAACTGTCTTCCTGTACCGCCAACCTGCGTTTTAAATTTGAGCAGCTGGCCTCGCCCGAACAGGTTACCCTGGGTTATCTCTGCAATTCCCACGAGTTTATCAACGGAGCTGTATCCGCCGCCGAGACTCAGCGTGCCGGTGAGTTTCTCCTTCACCTTTACATTGAGGTCCATGATCTGCTCCTGCTTCCGCCGCTCCGGTACGATGTCCACAGTTTCGAAGAAGTTCAGGTTAGTGAGCCGCTCGTAGCTTCTCTTGAGCGCTTTTTTGTTATAGAGATCCCCCTCATCAAGCCGCATTTCCCGGCGGATAACTTTGTCCCGCGTTTTGCTGTTTCCCATGATATTGATTCTGCCTATCCGTATTTCACCGCCTTCTTTAATATCAATGGTGACCGCGACAGTTTTTTTCTCTGCATCAATATTAAAAAGCGGCACAACGTCCGCAAAGGGACGAGCAATACTGTCATACCGATCGATGATCCTGTTTACATCCTGCCGGAGGACATCCCTGCTGAAAATATCTCCCTTTTTAAGCTTTACTTCCTTCTCCAGATCCTCCGTTGAGATGAGCTCATTGCCCTTGATTGTGAGCGAACCTACACGGAACTGGGAGCCTTCCTTGATGTTTATATGGATCACGAGCTCATTCTTGCGAGTGAAGGTTTTCGGCGGACCCCAAAAATAGCATTCGCGGAAGGTGTGCTGCTTGGGAGTGATGACCGGTTCGTCAACCTGCACCTGGATGTATCCCTTGTTGTAATACAGGTTTCTGATCGTTTCCGTGTCCTCGCGCAGCTCCTCCGTTCTCAGTGTTCCACTGCGGCCAAGAAAAGATAAGAACCAGTACTCCTGCGATTTGAGGGGCCCTTTGAGTTCCTTGGATGAAAGGGCCTTATTTCCAGTAAAGATGATGTTTTCCAGCTGTACCTTCGTTCCTTCCTCGATGTAGAAAACGATACTCCTGTCGCCTCCCTTCAGCTCGGTGATGACGGGGACGACGACTGCATCGTAATACCCTGCATCCTGATATTTGAGCCGGATTTTTTCGGCGTTTTCGTTGATCGTTTGGAGGTTAAACGCGGTCCGAGGGAGCAATGTCAATCCCTCCTTTAGCTTTTCCGTCGTCAGCTCCACGTTTCCTTCAAAAAGGATCTCCCTAATCAGCGGTTTTTCCTTTACGACAAAAATAACCTTGAGCCCGTTCTCGAACCCTTCCGTTTTTACTTGGACATCTTCAAAGTGTCCGAGCTGGTACAGCGTCTTAATGTCTTCCCTGATCATGGACGGGGAAAACAGCTCTCCCTCCCGTGTTTTAATCTTGGCGAGGATCGTAGCCGTCTCAATTCTCTTGTTGCCTTGCACTTCAATGAGGGTGACCTTTACCTCATCCGCAACACCGGGGATTGCAAAAGAAACCAACAACACAATTAATGCCCCGATGACCGCAACACGCTGTTTAAGCACGTTTTCGACGCCCTCCAGGATTCTCAGTTTGAACGGATTACTATATCATGGAGTGCATGGAGTGTAAACAAAAATCTATGGCGACAGTCTCGAAAGTGCTTCATTGGAAAGAAGAATTCCGCAATTGGTCAATCTCAGCACCCCCTCTTGCACGTGAAGAAGGCCTGCCGCAGCGAGAGGCGCCATAGCCTTTTCCAGACGTTGCAAAAAATGTGATCCATACTCAACCCGATATTGGCAGAGATCAAGCCCTTTGGCGGTTCTAAGACTGAGCAGTATCGTTTCCCTCGCTGATTGTTCTATGTCCAAGGTTTCCGATTCCGCGATCACCGGGATACCCTGCGCCAGGTTGGTCATATACCTGTTCACGTCAGCGATGTTGGAAGAGCGTGTGCCCGCGAGAAAAGACCATGCTCCGGGACCGAGCCCCAGGAACTCTCCCCGCTGCCAATAATTTATGTTATGACGGCATTCATGTCCGGGTAGAGAGAAATTCGAGATTTCATAGCGTTCATACCTCGCTTGGGCGAGAACGGGCAAGGCCGATTCGTACATATCCGCCGCAATATCATCATCAGGTAGCGGCCGTTTTCCTGAGTCGGTTTCCTGTCTAAAAGCGGAGCCTTCATCAAGGGAAAGACTGTAAATCGACAGGTGCTCCGGTTTCAGCTCAACGGCCTTGTCTACTGTTTCCCTCCATTGATTACTGGTCTGCTCCGGGATTCCATACATGAAATCCATGCCGATATTTTTAAACCCCGCATTTCTCGCCAAGCGGAATGCACGATGAGCCTGTTCCGCGGTATGAAGCCTGCCCAACCTTTGCAGGACTATATCAGAAAATGATTGGGCGCCAATGCTCAGTCGGTTCACTCCCTGCTCCCTCCACATGGAGAGGTTACGGTTCACCACGGTATTCGGGTTTGCCTCTGCAGTAAACTCAACCTCCCTTGAAAGTGAAAAAAATGTTTTCACGATGTTCAGAACTTCTGCAAACTCCCCATCGGAAAGAACCGATGGAGTCCCCCCACCGATATAGACGCTGTCAAAAATCCTGTTTCCATATGACCTCCTGCAATCGAAGGCTTCCTTGCGCAAGGCAGCAATAAATTCGGTGGCATGACTCGAAGAGTACGGTGTTGAATAAAAACCACAGTACGGGCATTTTCCGACACAATAGGGGATATGTATATAGAGCGATATCATTTTGTTTTTATGAACTATTACTACTTCCAGAATAGGCTGAAATGGCCGTTGCCGTTCTAGTATGCAACTTGAATGCCACTACGGCTTATTGGGCGCAGGTGTGATATTGATGATAAGCGAAGATTCGTCGCAGTTCGGAAACTTGAGGCAGTTGAGGCAGTCGGTCCAGATTTTGTGAGGTAACTCCTTCTTGTCCACATCGGTAAAACCAAGCCTCCTGAAAAAAACATCCTGGTATGTTAGGACGAACACACGGGCCACTTGAATATGTGCAGCTTCGGACAGGCACTGTCGCACGAGGCCAGATCCGATGCCGCGCCTGGTCCGATCCCTCCGCACAGCTAGTGAACGGATCTCAGCTAGGCCATCCCAACTCACATGGAGTGCGCACACGCCGATTAATTCACTATTTTCTTCGTACACGTGGAAATCCCGAAGATGCTCATAGAGTTCGTTCAGCGTACGAGGAAGCATCTGCCCTGTATCGGCATACTGGTTGACGAGCGATTGGATTGACTTTACATCAGTCAAGGTAGCCTTGCGTATCATGAGGGGAAAACTACTATCTTATAAGGTGAAAGTCAACAGAAAAGGGAAAGAATCATAAGGGCGCCTTGTGATACGGGAGGTCCTGCTGATAGCATCAGTCTTGGAGATGAGAGAAGCCCTCTTTTTTCCTCGCAACAAGTAAACAAGAGGGTAGAATAAACTGGCACTTACGGTCCGATATCCAGGGTAAACGTCACGCTATTGACGCCTCTTACCACGATATACGGACCGTTGCCCATACTCGTAAGCGTCACACCGCTTATGACATCCACGGGTAACAAAGTCGTGACTCCCGTACCGGTGGGCGTAAGAAACGAGGTAATATCGAAATTCATTGTATCGGAGACGCTTGAAAACAGCAAGGTGTCCAGCGTCAGCGTGTCATCCGCATATACGAAAAGCTGAGGATAGCCCAGCGTCGTGGTCGAACTTGAGGTGAGTCTGAGCGAAAAGTTCCCCGATGTCGTCACATTGCCACCGTTGTAAATCGCCAATATGTCCGTATTGATCGGAGCGTTGTAAGCGGGAACTGTAGGGGTCACAAATGTCGTCAGATAAGCCGGATCAGCAGACATGAGCCGGAGATCGTAAAAAAATTGCGTGTTCGGGTTGGTCGACGAAGTCCCGCTCAATGCTGCGACATATTCACCGGACGAATTTGCTATAAAAGACCCTTCATACACATAAGGGAAACGGGTTGACGGGACAACAGATATTGGCTCCGGAGGCAAGTTGTTTTTGTACGCATCCTCGCTTTCGTACAGGACAACAGACAAGGTGCCATCGGGGGTTTCCGATCCATCGGGCTGCAGCACAACCGGTATCTGAGTCTGCACGGTATACCTTTGATTCTGGACGATGCCCTGGAGCGTATAAATCCTCGTCGATCCGGCAGGCAAGGTGCCGTCCAGCCCAGGTAAATTGACGGTAAGTGTTCCCAGCGCAGCGCTGTTTGTGCTGCGTCCGCAGGCGGCAAAGCAAAGGAACAATGCCGTCAAGACGGTTATCCTCACGATAAATTTGATCAAGTCAGGCCCTCTTCTTAACCATGATTGCTCCGGCACATCCGGACTGGAGGAGTCTAACGCAAAGCTAGAATCGAGTCAAGACCCATTTTAGTATTTAATTATATTTTGAAATACAGACGCTTTTGAATTGCCGTTGCTCTGTTCATCTTTCCCGGTGCTATTGCCAATCATCCTATTTCCGCCTCGCAATGAAGATTTATTTGACGTAGGGGGTCGGACAAAAGGGCTCTTGACTTTATCTTGATGAATGGAGTATATTTTAAACAAAGGTAAGCGAATTTAACCAGAATGTTTGAAGGCGGTTACCACGATATGATGTTCGAAAAGTTTACAGAACGCGGAAGGAAGGTCATTGTTTACGCCCGAGAAGAGGCGGAGCGGCTTCAGAACGACTACTTGGGCACGGAACATATTTTGCTCGGTACGCTTCGGGAAGAAGATGGGATTCCCGTCGCCGTTCTCCGCAAGATGGGAATCGATGTCGATCAGATCCGCATGGAGGTTGAACGGAATCTGCCTTCCAGCGGCAACACGCTGACTTTCGGCGATATTCCTTTCACGCCACGTGCAAAAAAAGTCCTCGAATATGCGGTTGAGGAAGCAAGACTCCTTGGACATAATTATATCGGAAGCGAACACCTCCTCCTCGGGTTGATACGCGAGGAAGAAGGCATCGGAGGCAAGATCCTGCGCAGTTTCGGCGTTAACCTGCTCGGCTCACGTCAACTAGTGATTAATTACCTGCGCCGCGCCGCTACCCAGGTGAGCGCAAAAAAAAGCCCCACCCCTGCGCTCGACGAATTCAGCAGGGATCTGACCCAGCTTGCAAAAAGCGGGAAGCTCGATCCTGTTATCGGCCGGGACCAGGAAATCGACCGTGTTCTTCAGATCCTCTCCCGCAGGACCAAAAATAATCCTGTCATTATCGGAGAACCCGGCATTGGGAAAACCGCGATCGTCGAGGGACTCGCACAGCGGATCATCAGCGGAGACATCCCCGAGAACATCATGAACCGGCGCGTCGTTTCGCTCGATCTCGGATCTCTTATTGCAGGCACCAAATATCGCGGACAGTTCGAAGAGCGCCTGAAAATCGTCATGAAGGAAATTGTCCAGGCCGACAACATCATCTTATTCATTGACGAGCTGCACACCCTTGTCGGAGCAGGTGCGGCCGAGGGTTCCATCGACGCATCAAGCATGCTTAAACCCGCACTGGCGCGAGGCGAGGTTCAGTGCATTGGCGCAACTACTCTTGATGAGTTCAGGAAGCATATCGAAAAAGATGGAGCGCTCAAACGCCGTTTCCAGCCTATTTATGTTCAGCCACCGAGTCTGGATGAAACCATCAACATTATCAAGGGCTTGAGGCCAAAATACGAATCACACCATAAGATCAAAATTACCGACGAGGCTGTAACTGCCGCCGCACGTCTGTCCGATCGGTATATCACCGACCGTTTCCTGCCTGATAAGGCCATCGACGTCATCGATGAAGCAGGCGCCAAGGCAAAACTTACTCGCTACACCTACCCTGCCGAGATGAAGTCTATTGAGAAGAAACTTAAGAAGCTTGAGCAGGAAAAAAATCTTTTTTCCCGAATCAAGGACTACGTCAAGGTTGAGTCCATCCATGAAGAAGAGGACCGGTTGCGTGAAACCCTAGATGGAATCCACCGGGACTGGAAGGATAACCAGGAAAAGAACGTTCCCGTGATCGGCGAAGAGGACGTTGCTGGCATTGTTTCCCATATTACGGGTATTCCGCTCTCCCGTCTCGAGGAAAAGGAGGCATCCCGCCTTCTCCGCATGGAGGACGAGCTCCACAAGAGAATCGTGGGGCAGGATGAGGCAATTTACGCAGTATCACGGGCGATACGCCGTTCGCGGGTAGGCCTCAAAACGCGCAAACAGCCTATCGGCTCTTTTATTTTCCTTGGTCCCACAGGGGTGGGAAAGACGGAGCTTGCCCGTTCGCTTGCCTCGTTCCTCTTCGACAGTGAAGATGCGCTCATCAGAGTCGACATGTCCGAATATATGGAAAAGTTCAGCTCCTCACGGCTCGTAGGATCACCTCCGGGCTATGTGGGGTACGATGATGGCGGCCAGTTGACGGAAAAGATACGACGCAGACCTTATGCGGTTGTGCTCTTTGACGAGATTGAAAAAGCCCATCCTGATATCTTCAATATGCTCCTCCAGGTGCTCGATGACGGTTATATGACCGACAGCTTCGGTCGAAGAGTGGACTTCCGCAACACTGTCATTATCATGACCTCGAACCTTGGCGCGCGGATGATCGACAAGGACACCACCCTCGGTTTCCAGCAGGACAGCACAAAGACTCAGTACGTCAAAATGAAGGAAAACGTCATTTCGGAGTTGAAACGAGCATTCAACCCCGAATTTCTGAACAGGATCGACGATGTCGTCGTATTCCACCCGCTTACGAACGACCACCTTTTCAAGATTGTGGATATGCTCGTAGCGGAACTCAATTCGCAGATGACCACGGATCGAAGCCTCCAGCTTGAAGTATCTATGGAAGTAAAGGAATGGATTATACGGGAAAATTTCCAGCCGACTTATGGTGCCAGACCCATGCGCCGTGCTATACAGAAACACCTGTCCGACCCGCTTTCCGAGGAGATTCTCAGGGGCCGCTTCAAAGACGTGCACAAGGTAATAGTGAAGCTGAAGGATGGCGCTGTGGAATTTCAGGAAGAAGAAGCAGTACTATTAGCCAAAGTTTAACATCTATCCAGCCGTTGCCGACCCGGCAACGGCTTTTCTGTTTCGATTTTCTCCTCGGTTCATAAAAGGCGATCTGTTTCGATTGCGCACAAGCAACGCCTGCAACCATTACACCTACCATCTCCCGTCACAAGATACGATCATGAAAAATACCTGGGACTATCGCGGAAATGAAGCTGGTCAGCGATCCTGTACAACGTGCCACGATGACCACGGCATCGCGAGAACAAACTTTACGGTGATTAGCACTCACGCTGAAGTTAACATTACCGTCGGTACCGGGAACGGATCGGATGCCATCCTGTCCAGCTATCCTATCAATTGCAGTACACAGATGTGCTACGACATCTACGGACTGCCACGAGATCATAGCACACGCCGAGCGGAGAATGGTTGTAAGAGATTATTTTCCCTTGCAGCATCCAGCGAGCTCGTATTAACGAGATCCCAGTCAGGGCGCTTTACGTTCTTCATTGTTACACGGATGTGTCAAAGAAGGATTATGCCAGCTTCGATGTCAGCTTTCGGACTGCTGATATCACCTGCTGAGGAGCTCCTTGCAAATCGCGAAGCTGGTACACATTCCTTTTTGATCCTCTGAACAGGAGGGAATCGCTCTTGCCCGTTTTAAGGGGTTTGAATGAAATTTCTTTGGGGACAACCGTGCTCAAAAGAGAGCCGGACTCGTGTGACAGGACAATAAAATCGCTCAGGAAAGGAACCAAGTCGGACATCCTATTTATCAGGAGGTTTCTACTGGCAACCGCACCGCCTTTCGGCGCATGAAATGCGGTCGTAAGAGTTCTCATCCCCTGAGGGGCTGCGGTGCGATCCTCCTTGCTGCTAAGCGAGAGCGAAAGAAAGCGTTGCGGTTCCGAATAATCGGGAAGGTACAAAACGTCTCGCTCCATCCCCACCGGAACAACCTGGTCATGAATGCCTAAATAAAATACAGGGATGCTCTTTTCCGGATTGTCCACGAGGATAGAGGAGGCTTCAACAGCGCCCTGAGCTGTATGAAGTCCGACGACGCGATTTTTGCGGAAGAGGATTTCCGTCGACTGAGCGTTATACCGAATGGCGCCACCCTGGCGGAGAATCACGGCAGCCAGCCGATCGGCTATTTTCATACACCCATCTTCGTTCCTGTAGGGATTATGGGTACAAAGTAAGAGCAGGTCCTTAAGCGACAATTCCAGGAGCGGCTGCTGAAAGAAAAAAAGGGCCTGAATATCCAGAAGAGCCAAGAACTCTTTACTGAAATGGTATTTTGCGATGAATGACCTTGCAGATCTGAAGCGGAGAATAAAAGTATCAAGGCGCCTTTTGGCAAGCCCCATTGATACTTTTTTCATGTCGCGGTAAAAGTTCGCAATTTCATCTATCTCCCGTGGGAACTCTCTTCGCAGTTCTTCCAGAGTCGCATCAAGACGAGCGTAGACCGTGATTCTCCTGTCGGGCAACGCTACTTGATAACCATCGGCCAAAGGGGGCATCATATCGGTGATGCTCAAATCAGCGAAAAGCTCGTTAAATGCGCCTCCCGATTCAAAACCATAGGATAAGGCAGGACCGCACGAGAAGGAAAATCCTCCCTGCTGCACCTTCCCGAGGGCGTCCGCTAGAGACGATTGGTGCGTACATAGGAAAGATTTTTTCCCTCTCATCCCCAGTAACGCTGCTGATGCAAGCCCTCCCAGATCCGATCCTATTACGGCTAAATCGTATTGACCCACGCCCCCCCCTCCGGCAATGAAAAAATAAAAAAGGAAATAGGCTCTGCAGTAAATCCCCCTATTTCCTCTCCCGTGTTCATCATGTCTTTGTGATTTATGCTATTGCGTTTTGACTTTGTCGTGAAGCGCTTCTTTTCGAGACAGACGGATCTTTCCCTGACGGTCAATTTCAAGCACCTTCACGAGCACTTCATCTCCTTCTTTCAGTTCGTCGGTGACCTTTTCGATCCTTTTGTCGGAGATTTGCGAAATGTGGAGTAGGCCGTCAGTGCCGGGGAATATCTCGACAAAAGCGCCGAAATCCATGATCTTGCGGACCTTGCCCATGTAGAGTTTGCCCACCACGGCTTCCTGCACAATGCCCCTGATGATTTCTTTTGCCTTGTTGGCAGCAGCCTCGTCTGAAGACGCAATATTGATGGTACCATCGTCTTCGATATCAATCTTTGCCCCTGTCTGCTCAACAATGCTCCGTATGACCTTGCCGCCGCTACCGATGACATCCTTGATTTTGTCCGGGTTTATCTGCATCGTGATTATCCTAGGCGCAAAAGGATTCAGCGTGTTCCGGGGAGTCGCAAGCGTCTCAAGCATTTTCCCGAGAATATGCAACCGCCCGTCTTTCGCCTGCTGCAGAGCCGTCCGCATGGTTTCGATCGTAATGCCTTCGATCTTCATATCCATCTGGAGCGCGGTAATGCCTTTGCTCGTGCCGGTGACCTTAAAATCCATGTCCCCGAGATGGTCTTCTAGTCCTAGTATGTCGGAAAGGATGACGACCTTGTCCCCTTCCTTGATGAGTCCCATGGCAATACCCGCCACCGGTGCCTTGATCGGTACGCCGGCATCCATAAGCGCCAGGGTTCCGCCACAGACGGTGGCCATCGACGAGGATCCGTTGGATTCCAGAATATCTGACACGAGCCTTATCGTATAGGGAAACTCCTGTTTCTTAGGGACCATTGCCTTGAGAGCACGTTCTGCAAGCGCTCCGTGCCCTACCTCCCGCCTTCCCGGCCCCCGGAGAGGCTTGGTCTCGCCGACGCTGAAGGGCGGGAAGTTATAGTGAAGCATGAAGGTTTTGAAGTATTCACCTTCGAGTGAATCGATCCGTTGTTCATCCTCGGAGGTACCCAAGGTTGTCACTACCAGAGCCTGGGTCTCACCGCGGGTAAAAAGAGCTGATCCGTGCGTCCGGGGAAGAAGACCGACGGATGAGCTGATCGGTCGTATCTGGTCCGGTTTTCTGCCGTCAGCACGAGTGTTCTTTTCGAGGATGATCTTCCGCACTTCGTTTTTTTCGATATCAAAAAAGATTGTTGAGATCTGGCGGCTCCTCGTCGGGTCATCTTCCTTTTTTAGCTTTTGTTTGATTTCGTCGAGCATGACATCAAGGGTCTTCTGACGCTCCATCTTATTCGGAATGACAATGGCGGTCCGAAGCTGGTCCATGGCCAATGTAGCCACCTGCTCGGCCAAGTCCTTATCGATCTCCACCGTTTTAACGGGCCGTTTCGGCTTACCGACCTTGGAGACGAGTTCGTTCTGAAATGCGACGATCTTCTTGATTTCGCGATGGGCGGTATCAAGGGCATCGAGCATCTGGTCCTCCGTCAACTCGTTCGCCCCGCCCTCGACCATCATGATGGCGTCCATGGTGCCTGCCACGACCAAGTTAAGAAGAGTCGTTTCCAACTCTTTCTGGCCCGGATTGATAATGAACTTGCCGTCGACAAGGCCGACCCGCACGGCGCCGATCGGTCCCCTGAAGGGGATTTCGGATATCGCGAGAGCTGCTGACGATGCGATCATCCCCATGAGATCCATTGAACTTTCATCGCCAATCGAGAGCACCGAAGCTATAATCTGCGTATCGTAATAGTATCCATCAGGAAACAATGGTCTGATCGGACGGTCGATAAGACGCGATGAAAGTATCTCCTTCTCACTTTGCCGGCCTTCACGTTTAAAAAAACCGCCCGGAATTCTTCCCGCTGCATAGGCTTTCTCCTGATAGTCCACCGTCAAAGGGAGAAAATCCACGTTTTCTCGCTCCACCTTGGAAGCCACGGCTGTAGACAGGACCACAGTATCACCGTATCGAGCAACTACCGCACCGCTTGCCTGCTTCGCCATCTGCCCTGTTTCGAGTATCAGACGCCTGCCGCCTATTTCTGTTTCCACTGTTGTTACCATGAAACCTCACTTTTCATTATTCTAATGTTATTTGCGTATACCGAGCTGGTCTATGACCTGACGGTAACGGTCCAGATCGTTTTTCTTCAAGTAGTCCAGATGACGCCGACGCTGGCCGACCATTTTCAGGAGACCTCTCCGTGAATGGTGGTCATGTTTGTGCGCCTGCAGATGCTCCGTCAAATGGCTGATGCGTCCGCTCAAAAGAGCGATCTGCACTTCCGGAGAACCTGTGTCCGATGCATGCCTGCGATAGGTGCTGATCAGACTGGTTTTCTGTTCTTTATCCATAACCGTACCCTCCTTTCGTGAAATTTCTAAAGCGAATTAAAATATCATATTTACAGCATGTTGTAAAGCTTTTTATTCAAGCATTTCAGGACATCTCAAGAAAAAACCAATTCCGGGCTTATCGTGATGCCGTCGTGTCGTGCTAGGCTGAGAAGCCTGCCCAGACTGTCATGGATCCTTACAAGACCGCGCCTGGTGATCAGCCCCCTGTGGGCCGATGGGTACTCGACCTTATTTCCATGGATCACTTTTCCCGCTTCGGCAGTACTCAGTTCAATAATCGGGAATTCAGCGAGCGCATCATCAATTGATATCACTGCGGCAGCCGCTGTGCCAGCTTCGGCCATCCCGGCCAGCGTTTCTAAGGTTATGGCTGTGTCGATACTAAAGCTTCCTGATTTGGTCCGTTGCAGGCCTGTCAGATGCGCGCCCGCATACAGGGCATCACCTATATCGGCACACAGGGACCTGATATATACACCCTTTGCACATCGCACCGTTAGGCTTAATAGCGGATCCTCGAATGCCGTAAGATCGATGCTGTAAATCGTAGCCGGCCTCGGCTTGTTCGGTTTTGCCCTGCCTTGCCTCGCCAGTTTGTACGATGGCACGCCTTCGATCTTCACCGCTGAAAATGCCGGTGGGCTCTGCATGATTGAGCCGGTGAACTGCTGTATCACTTGGAGCAGCGTTCCGTGGTCCGGTGCCACATATGTTCTGGTTTCAAGGACCCGTCCTTCAGCATCGAGCGTGTCCGTTGTAACGCCGAGTTTCATTATTGCGCGGTATTCCTTTTCCCCGGCCTCAAGATATTGCGCAATCCGAGTGGCTTTGCCGATACAGAGAACCAGCACACCCGTTGCAAGTGGATCAAGGGTTCCGGTGTGGCCGATCTTTTTTTCCCTGAGCACACGGCGCGCAAGCTGCACTACGTCGTGCGATGTCATGCCTGTTGGCTTATTGATATTAAGTACGCCGTCCATCGGAAACTATACTCCTAGTTGTTAAAGGTCACGACATCGTGGACACATTTTTGTGCCACGACATCGTGGACTAACGTTCTTTGACAATCGAGTAGCCACATACTGCAGTATCATGAACACCACTAAATCCATTGGAGGTGTTCATGAAAAAGAAACATCAGCAGGAACGAGCAGCTGCTGTGCAACGGTTTCTTGCCGGAGAAGATCCTGAATGCATCTGCGCCTCGCTGGGCAGATCACGCAGCTGGCTCTACAAATGGATGGCCCGGCACATTCCCGACGATTCAGCCTGGTATGAAGATTTATCACGCCGCCCCCTCGTCAGCCCGCATCGCACATCTGCTGAGATCGAACGGATCATTGAACTGGTGCGATTGAGCTTGTACAACAAGGGACTCTTTTGTGGCGGCCAGGCCATCCGATGGGAGATGGAGGACATGAATGTTCAGCCGCTGCCCTCTGTCCGTACCATTGGTCGTATTTTACGTCGTCGCGAATTGACTCATAGGCGGACCGGAAGATATACCCCGAAGGGCAAAAAATATCCTTCGCTCCCAGCTCTTGCCCCCAACCAGACACATCAAGTCGATTTGGTCGGTCCCTGCTATCTTACCGGGCCAATTCGATTCTACAGCCTGAATGCGGTCGATACCGCGATCAACCGTTGCGGAATAGAGCCAATGCCCTCCAAAGCGGCACAAAGCATTCTGGACGCTGTTTATGCGGTCTGGATGCGCATGGGCATCCCTCAGAATCTTCAGGTGGACAATGAGCTGGTCTTTTATGGGAGTCCAACCCACCCACGAGGAATGGGACCACTTATCCGCCTCTGCTTGGCTTATGGGGTCAAGCTCTGGTTTATCCCGCCTGCCGAACCTTGGAGAAACGGAATCGTGGAACAGTTCAATGACCATTACCAGCAGAAGTTTCTCTCCAAGGTCACGATGGCGTCAATGCCGCAGTTAAGGCAAGAATCGCTGGCCTTCGAGCACAGACATAATAGCTCGTATCGCTACAGCAAGATAAAGGGGAAAACCCCACTCAAGGCATTGGCCTCTATGAATGCGAAACTGATTTATCCCGGGAAGACGCATGCCCCGAAACATCCTTTGGATAAGCCAGAGGAGGGATATTATCATCTTGTGAGATTCATCCGGAGCGATTGCCGCTTGGACATCTTCGGAGAAACATTCTCTGCACCACCGGAGACCCAATACGAATACATTGTGGCTACAATCGATGTCAAAGAACAAAAGCTCAAGGTTTTCCTGGATACGATCCAGGTCGAAGAATATCAATATCGACTGCGATGACCCATCGCAGCTGCGTCACGGCATCGCCGGATATATAGTTTCAAAGTTGCGAGTCCACGATGTCGTGACCATGATTTCTGTCTACGATGTCGTGGCACTTAACACCTAGTGTCTAACTGCGCCGACACTGTTTTCTCCACTGCGCCGACGACTTTTTCCATTGCCTCTCGGAGCGGTCCCCGTACTTTGCCGCCCGCGGCGTTCTTGTGTCCGCCTCCACCGAAACATTGGGACAGCCCTGAAAGATCGACACGACCTTTCGATCGAAGGCTGATCTTGAATTCCTCGGCCCCGATCTGACGAAACAGGATAGCAACTTCGACGCCCTTGACGGACCTGACAAAATTGACAAAATTATCGGTATCTTCTGCCGAGGTACCGGTCCGGAGGAACATTTCGTCGGTCACGACAACCCAGGCAACGCGCCCGTCCTCATTCCGCTCCATGCCGGTCAGAACACTTCCGAGCAATTTCAACCTCCTGAAGGCGAATGATTCGTACACGTTTTCCGTTACGAGCCAAGGGTCAGCGCCGGCTTCGAGGAGACTGGCAGAAATTTTCATGCTTTTCGGCGACGTATTGGAGTAGCGGAAAGAACCCGTATCGGTAAAAATCGCGGTGTACAGGCAAAGCGCAATATCACGGTCAAAGGGAACGCCAATCTGGCGTATTAGATTATAGATCATCTCGCCCGTGGCCGCTGCATCGGGGTCAAGCCACGTGTATGGCCATGGAGATGGATTTGTAATATGATGGTCGATATTAATAAGAACATCTGCCGGCGGTGATGAGTCAAAGAGTCCGGCACGGGGCGGATCGGCATCAAGCACGATAGCGGCATCATATCTGCCTGTTACGGGAAGACCTATCCTGATGCGGTCAGCATGGGGCAGGAATCGATAAATCTCCGGAACAGGATCGAGATTGTGCGCCGTCACAGATTTCCCCATTTTTTCCAGTGCCAGCATGAGGGCAATCTGTGATCCGAGAGCATCGCCATCAGGACTGATGTGTACGGAAAGTAGTATTGTCGTACACTTCTGTAGCGCCGCTATGATGCTTTCGGGATCACTCATCTTCGTGATCCTTCTTTTTCTTTTCTTTTTCGTCTTCCAGCGTGCGTAGGAGTTCCATGATATGGGCGCCCTGCTCCACCGTTTTATCGAAGCGGAACAGGATCTCAGGCGTGTATCTCATTCTCATGCGTTTCCCCAGTTCCGATCGGATGAATGCCGATGCGCTCTCCAGACCCTTGAGCGTCTTATCCTTGTCTCCGCCGTATATACTCACAAATACCTTCGCGTTCCGGAGGTCATCGGCGACTTCGACATCCGTCACTGTAACGAAGCCGATGCGCGGATCCTTTATTTTGCGCATCAGGATGTCGGCGATCTCCTCTTTCATCTGGTCACTGATGCGTTCAGCTCTTTTATAGGTTGGTTTGGACATGGTAATCCTCAGAGGATAAGAGCAGGCTGCTCGGAACACAGACCGCAAAAATCACGGCTTGTACCTGTTTTCCATCAGCTGTGCTCTATGCTCCGCCTTAAAATATTTCTATCTGATAATCCAGAAGACTCAGCTCGGGGACACCACGAACCATTTCCAGAACATGATCTAGTGTCTTGTTAAGGTGGGCTTTATCGTTGCTCACTGCGGCTACTGCCAAGCATGCTTTCTGCCAGAGGTCGTTGTCATCAACTTCAGCCACTGAGACATTGAACTTGTTCCGGATCCGGTCTTTCAGACTGCGAATCGAATGCCTCTTGGTCTTGAGCGAATCGCTTTCAGGAACATGTACTTCGAATGTGCAGACGCCGATGAACATAACCCTCGATAGCAATCTGTTCGTGCTGTCGATTTTTTTGTATCTCCACTCAGGAGCGGCCTCGAGCTGCCCCTGAGCGGCAGCCGAAGATGTCTCCGGCTGCTACAGCTTTGCGGCCACCTTGTCGATCACGAACGCTTCAATAACGTCCCCCACCTTGATATCATTGAAGTTCTCGACGCCGATACCGCATTCGTATCCCGACTGGACTTCGCGCACATCATCCTTGAACCGTTTCAGCGAGTGTAGTTTGCCTTCATAAACCAGCACGTTATCACGGAGCACCCTCACGCCGTCGTTCTGCCTCGTCATAACGCCATCAATGACATAAGATCCGGCAATCGTGCCGATCTTCGAGACATGGAAGGTCTGGCGGACTTCTGCGCGGCCCAGAATGCGTTCTTTAAGCGTGGGTTCGAGCAGACCCTCCATGGCAGCCTTGATATCATCGATAGCGTTGTAGATGATGTTGTAAAGACGGATATCAACACCCTCTCGTTGGGCGAGATCGGTGGCCTTGGGTTCCGGACGAACACTAAAGCCGATAATGATGGCATTCGATGCTGCGGCGAGCATCACATCCGTTTCGGTGATGGCGCCGACGGAACTGTGGATGACCTTGAGCTTGACAGCCGCGGTGGAAAGTTTTTCCAGAGAATCGACGATCGCACCGGCGGAACCCGACACGTCTGCCTTGATGACGATGTTGAGCTCCTTGACCATTCCTTCCTGGATCTGGGAATGGAGGTCTTCAAGAGTAACCTTTTTCATGTTGGCCATTTCGGTGGTCCGTTGTTTTGCCTGTCTGGTTTCCGCGATCAGCCGGGCCTTCCGCTCTTCTTCGAGAACCAAGAAACGGTCACCCGCGAGCGGAACCCCGGAGAATCCGATGACCTCCACTGGAACCGACGGGCCTGCTTGCTCGGTGCGCTCTCCTTTGTCATTGATCAGAGCCCGGACCCTGCCAAATTGCATACCGGTCACGAAGATATCTCCGCCCTTCAGCGTCCCGGACTGTACGAGCACCGTTGCAACCGGCCCCCGGCCCTTGTCGAGCTTCGCCTCGATGATCGTCCCTCGCGACATCTTGTTCGGGTTCGCCTTGAGTTCGAGGACGTCGGCCTGGATGAGTATCATTTCAAGGAGGTGTTCCAACCCCAGTTTTTTCTTTGCCGATACCTCACAGAAAATCGTTTGCCCGCCCCATTCTTCCGGAATGAGTTCGAACTCGGACAGTTCCTGCTTGACACGATCGGGTTTTGCCTCGGGCTTGTCTATCTTGTTGATGGCGACAATAATCGGAACGCCCGCCGCTTTTGCGTGACTGATCGCTTCGCGGGTCTGCGGCATGACACCGTCGTCGGCGGCCACAACGAGGATCACGATGTCTGTGACCTGAGCGCCGCGCGCGCGCATGGCGGTAAATGCCGCATGGCCAGGGGTGTCCAAAAATGTTATATCCCTGCCTTTGAGGCTGACCTGGTAGGCGCCGATATGCTGCGTGATGCCGCCGGCTTCTTTGGAAACTACATTCGTTTCGCGGATCGAATCGAGGAGCGATGTTTTACCATGGTCCACATGACCCATGATCGTGACCACGGGAGGTCTCGCCACCATGGTTTCGACTGCATCGGCCTTCTCTTCGAGAATGTCCTCCGCCGATTCAATGCTCGCGATTTCTGCTTTGACACCGTATTCTTCAGCCATGAGCAGGGCCGCATCCATGTCCATGGGTTGGTTCTGGGTTGCCATGACGCCCACAGCCATGAGTTTCTTGATAACGTCGCCCACCTTTTGGCCCATTACTTCGGCGAATTCCTTGATTGTGCACCCCTCCTGGATCTTGACTACTTTCTTTCTCGGCTTCGTGATTTCTGCCAAATCTGTCTGCTGTCCGTGTCGTTCGTCCTTCTTGAGGGGTCTCTTGCCGCTCGGCAGTGTCTTCAAATCAGGAAGTTTTTTAAAGGAAGGTTTGTCCCGGAATTCCCGCTCCTGTTTCAGCTCATAGTCGGACTGTTTCTTCTGCCATTTTTTCTTCGGCGGCTGTTTCCCGGCAGCGGGCGGAACGAGCGAAGCGGGAAGCTGTGAGGGCTCCAAAACGGGCGAACCAAAGGTTGTTTTTTCAAAGGAACGCGCCGGACGCGGCTGGCCACTGAAAGGACGCTGTCCAAGCTGGGTACGGCTGGCGCCGGGATGCGTCGATGAAGGACGAGCCGTCATTGTCTGGGGACGCGCTGGTTGAACCGTCTGCACGGGTTGAGGTGCGGGAGCATGGTTTTTTTCTTCTGGCTGCTGAATCTCCTTGACCTGCCCGACCGGGGGAATAACCGGCGGCGCCGGCATAACCGGTTTCGGCAATGGAGGAACAGGCACGGGTTTCGGTTTCAAGCCGGGTTTTTCCAGTGTGGACGAAAATTTACCGATCAGAGCCGCGGCCTTTCTCAGACGCTCCTCTTTGGAAATCAGTGGGTCAACGGTCTCTTTCTCTTTTTTGGTTTTTTCTTTTTCCTTTTCCTTACGTATCGCCTTCAGCTTCTCAATCAGGGATTTCGTTTCTTTGTCATCGAGTCCGCTGGACGGTGTCTTCCCCGTGATACCCATCTTTTCAAGCACGGAGATGAGGTCCTTGCTTTCAACCCCCATTTTTTTTGCCAGCTCATGTACTCTAATTACCGTCATAAAATCGCTTACCCCCGAATGATTCTAATTTAATATGGCATTTTACTCTACTTATCGCCATTTATCAAGTTCTTTAATCTCACAATCTCACTCCACAACGAATCAGAGAGCCCCTGGTCGAGGATTCCGACGACACCGACGAGTTCCCGGTTCAGAATTTTACCGATCTCGTCCCGGGTAAAAAGTGTTGCATGCCGGGGTGATGCCACGCCGTGATCCGCGACCTTGTCCTTCGTTCCTTCGGAGACGTCAGTGGCGTACAACAGGAGGAAAACCCGATCCTTTTCCAGAGCATCATGAACCGCTGAATATCCTGTCGCAATCCTGCCTGCTTTCATCGAAATGGCCAGAAGCGATTTGATCTTTTCACTGATACTCGCTTCCATCTGCGAGATGAAGAAAGTCACCTCCGGGGGCCGAACCTTAAGGCGAAGCGCCTTAGCCAGCGCATCTTTTGTAAGTGCCTTTTCAATGCAATCCTTCCGGGGGCAGACGTATGCCGCGCGCCCGGGAAGCTTTTCTCGATAGTCAATCAGGATGCCTTCAGGCCCGGCAACGAGCCTGACGACCTCGTTCTTACTCAACGTAGTGCGACAGCCGATACAGGTTCTTTCCGGTTGGTGCCTCATGATCCCCCGACAAACAGATAACAGCTTTATTTTTTGAGAAGTGCTCTTGCAGACAGAAGAATTTTCTGAGCGGAATTTGCACCAATGCCGGGGACCGCGAGAATTTCCTCATCTGACATAGCGGCGATCTTCTCTACCGTGTCGTAGCCAGCCTCTTTGAGCTGTTCCGCTATCTTTTCACCGACTCCTTCAATTGCGGTAAGACTGGCGATGTTTTCTGCAATCCCCGCAGCATCCGCCGCGGCCTCGGATTCCATGGTTTCCGCGGCCTCTGTTTCTTCAGCCATCTTGCGCGTCTCTTCCACGATCGCAGCCTCGATCTCCTGCTCTCGTTCTTTCTGGCGTTCCTGATCGTATTCGGATTCGCTCAGGATATCTATCTTCCAGCCCGTCAGTTTGGCAGCCAGTCTGACATTCTGTCCCTTTTTGCCGATGGCAAGAGAAAGCTGGGAATCGGCAACCACGGCCAAGGCGGATCGGTCTTCCTCGGTAACTCCGACTTTCTCAACCACCGCTGGGCTGAGTGCCTTTGCGATAAAAATACGCGGGTCTTCGGACCAAGGGATGATGTCGATCTTTTCGCCCCTGAGCTCCCGGACAACAGCTTGAACGCGGGAACCTTTCATGCCCACGCATGCGCCCACGGGGTCGACCTGGGACTCCTTGGAGGACACGGCAATCTTAGTGCGGTCGCCCGCTTCGCGTACAACGCCCTTGACTTCCACGATGTTTTCGTAAATTTCAGGCACTTCCATTTCAAAAAGACGGGAGACGAATTCGGGATGGGCGCGGGAAAGAACGACCTGAGGACCCTTTGAAGTATCCCGGACCTCCATGACGTACGCCCTGATGCGGTCGCCGCGCCGATAGCTCTCGCGGGGAACCTGTTCCCTAGCTGGAAGCACTGCTTCGGTTTTGCCTAGGTCTATGTAGTACGCACCCTTCTCATGTCGGAGCACAATGCCGTTGACAAGCTGGCCGATCTTGTCGTTGAACTCCTTGAAAATGACGTCGCGCTCGGCTTCGCGCACTTTCTGGACTATCACTTGTCGCGCGGTCTGCGCCGCGATTCTGCCGAACCCCTCGAATTCGACCTGAAGCGGCACTTCGCCTTCCATCTGGGCTTCGGGATAAAGCGTTTGCGCCTCTTCCAGCGTTATTTCCTCGTCCGAATTGGCAACGTCCTGCACGACTTTCTTGTACGCGTACATGACGATGTCTCCCCGTTTCGGGTCGATCTGCACCGCGATGCGCTGGGCGCCATATTTCTTCTTGGCCGCGCTCACCAAGGCCGATTCAACGGCTTCGATCACCATTTCCTTGGATATGCCTTTTTCCTTGCTGATCTGGTCGATCACATGAATCAATTCTTGACTCATAGGTTCTCCTCCTGAACAAAATCTTATAGGATAACAAAAAGGTATTCGTCCCGCGCTGCGGGACGCATAGCACGCGACCACAAGGCCGCGGATCTAAAACTGCGCTTTCTTTAGAACCTCACCTCAAGAGAGGTCTTTGCAATAGCGCTCATTGGGATTTCAATGACCGTCCCTGTAGCCATTTCAACTTTTACCATATGGCCTTCCAAACCCATCAGTATTCCCTGGAACACTTTTTGGCCGTTAATCTGTTGATACGTCTTGATTTTGACCGCGCTGCCTGAAAATCGGGTAAAATGCTCCGGTTTACTCAACGTCCGGTCAAGCCCCGGAGACGAAACCTCCAGATTGTAGGCGTGGGGAATGATATCCTCCACATCTAGGACCGTTGCTAGGTCCCTACTCACAGCCTCGCAGTCGTTTAGTGTGACACCGGTATTTTCCCGGTCGATATAGATTCTCAGCAGCCATTGAGGCCCATGCTTCTGAAACTCCATGTCCCAAAGAGAGAGCCCCAGGGATTCCAGAATCGGATCCAGCAGCTGCCGTATCTGCTCCATTAAATCAGCCAATTTGAACCCCAAATAAAAAGAGTGGGCAGATGCAAATGCCCACTCTAAAAGGAATTTCCCAGAGTGTTAAACTATTTTTAACACGGAAGAGAGAAGAATGCAAGGAAAAAGTGCTGTATAATTCATTATTAAGGAAACGAATATTTTGGACATGCAGCCCCCCCTTGCAATTCAGTTGTCTTTGTATGTCGGATTTCTATATGACGATTCGCTTGCATGAGAGATGAAGCGTTTTCAAGATTTCGGCGGGATATAACCTGTTCTGATTCATTCCTAACATGTTTCCAAAAAACCTTCTACTTTAAAGCAGATCGCCCACCGTGCATGATTAAACTTATTATCTGGCATTTGCAACCAACATTCGATTTTGTCAAGTTCACCTTTCATTGGTAACCTGTTGTTAAGAACACTTCAGGGATTTTTTCAGGATGATTACGGAGCGTTCTATTTTTTCATAACATTATATCCGGCCTGCCTCGCGAGACTCGCCAAGCCATCCTCCCATTCAGCCTCACCCTTTCGGTGCCCCCCTTGATCATGGTTATGGCAGGCCCAATCTACGAACACGGTCCTTGCGATGACCGAGGTACTGCACGCAACGCTTAAACTTGCCAAGAGATACTAAGTTATATTGTATGAGTTTAAAGCTAAAAAAACGGAAAATAATTCATTTGAGTTCTCACGTAAATCAGTGCGATCGAATATTTTGCATCTGCGGGGCCCGGGACGCTCGTTCAAGAACCTGCTGGATATGGACGTCCACCTGCCTGAGGACCGACGGTGAGACCGCGTAGCCGTCGCTCTCATAGGTAAGAATAGGCATCCCCTGCCGGATGCTGAATGGTTTCAGGATCGACTCGGAGATGCGGAACGGAAGGCAGTTAAACGGTCCTATGCAGATGATCCCGTCATAGCCCTCTGCCTCAGCCTCCAAACCCCGGCCTACAGTCGAGATAATCTCGCCGTAAATTCCCGGTGACACATGATCGGACGCTTTCTCGAGCAGAGCTGCCGCGTTATTGGGCCCAGCCACGAGGAGGCCGGTCTTCGCAAACAGCCTCCGATAGTCTTCCTCGACCCGTCTCCCTACCTGATAGGCAAGCCAATGTTTCAGATACTGCTTGCCGTCGCTTTGGAAAACCCTCGAACAGGCTTTGGCCAAAGCATAACCGCCCGGTTTCATGCCCCATTCGCGAGCCATTTCGGATACCGGGTAATAGGTGTGATACAGCAGCAGGTCGGTCATATCAACGGGTTTCAGGATGATGCCTTGTTCGGAATACAGGTCCCGGACGCCGTCCATGAAGAAGGGGCTGAACCGAGTGAAGAAGTCACCAATGACAACGACCCGCGGACAGGACCGCGGGTCCCGTGTGTGTGGAAGGTCCGCGATCCGCTCGATGAACCCGACCAGACCGGTCTGGAACCGGATCTCGGAGTCTGCTGCGGCGACAAACTGCTGCCACTCCTGCCTGAGTCGGTCCACGCTGCCTCGGTCGCCGACAACCCGGAGAACATGCTCTATTTCCACGAGCAGGTCCGCAACGAGGAGCGTGAGCGCTGTGTGTTTTGCGAGAGCCATTCTGTCGATTGCGCCTTGTCCGTAATCTTCGGTCGGGACGAAAAGAAAGAGGTCGGACAATTGCTGATCAATGATGAAACGCCTGAGGTAATCTAGGTAGGCGTCCAATACGCAGGGTGCGCCGCCTTTCAGCATATAAAATCCTGCGAGCTCGCCGGGGCTACGCTGCTCATTGATCTTGAGCAGTTGCCCAATGCAGAGCGGCAGGGGAAGACACTCGCGTCCTGACGTGTGTTGGAGGCCTCGTTCTAGCTGGTTCCGGTCGAGCGGAGTGAGCTCGCCGGCGTGCAGGCCCATCCAACGGAACGCCATTGCCATTGCCTGTGTATGGAATTCGGAGAAATTGGGAAAATAAAACCTTACCCGCGGATCATGTATCGATAGGGTCTCCTCATTTGAACTGATGACTGTATTGCCGGCGCCGATCCGGCACAAGGAGAACTGTCGCCTCTGAATGGCTAGTTCCGGCGTGCCCTGATAGTTATGAATTATGTCGAGGAACGCCTCTAGGCGGGTCTGGACCCCGGCATCGGCAGTGTGTGCGTCGATCTCTAGGATCAGGTAGGGCTTGGAACCCATCTCGGAGGCGACCTTGGCGTGGGTAAAGGCGTCCACAGTGCAGCTGAAATTGCTGATGCAGACCAGGAACAGGTTGGGATGTTTTTTGGCCAAGGCCATGGCGTTCAAGACCTGGTTGGAGAAGTGCCAGGCAAAAGGCCCGTCCTCGATCGGCGCCAGGCAATCAGCCGGGATGGCCGTCACGCCCATGCTGGAGAGCTTTTTGCCGATTGATTGTGAAGCCTCAGGAGCGTAGGCGTTGTAGCTTCGGCCGGCAAGCACGATTGTTGGTTTTCCTTCCGATAGGGCGCGTTCGAGGGCCTGCTGTCCCAACTCTTGCATGGCGCGTTCAGTCCTTATCTGGGCATTCTGTGCGGTTTCCCAGGCTTGCCGGACCGTTTCGCGACCGACTCCAAACTCCCTCGCAACCATCGCCTCTAGATCCGGCCCGCATTCGTAGCCACGAGTGAAATCCAGGAAAGGGGAAAGAAAGCGGACATCCGAAAATGTAGCGGCAAGGAAAAAGGGGGTGGCCTGGGTAATCGGGCAAAGGTAAGAATCATTGCACAGGCCGGGTCGGGGCATACGTTTCACATGGGGCTGGAAGACCAAATCGACGCCTCGCTTGACAAGGTCCATGACCGCTCCATGCGCTGTCTGCGCAGGGAAGCAAAAGCCTGTATATGACTTCAGTTCGCCATGAGGGTCCAGGCCGGACAGGACCACATCCAGTCCCAGGCTCGAGAAGAAAGTCGAGTAGAGCGGATAGAGCGAGTGCGTTAAGAGCGCTCTCGGAATTCCGATGTGAGGTCGTCCGTGATCAATTGTGGGCCCCTCTGCATAGGTGTCGTTTATTCCAAAAATCAACTCGGCACGTTGTCCGACCAGGTCCGGCGCTGCAACAACGCGGGAATTTTTCTTCCATACATTTTCGTACAGGCTGCAGCGCCCTCCGAATGGGAAACGCCGGCCAGCCACCTCGAATCGGTCTATACTGCAACGCATACGGCATGCCTTACAAATGAAACGCCCTGGGGAGGCCATCTCCGCTGCAGCCAGGGAAAGCAGGTTCGTCGCGGAATCAAGCTTGCCGTGGGAGCGTTTTAGGGCTAGGAGCGCGACGCCTAGGGCTCCCATAAGTTCGGGGTTAGGGGGGATCACGACCGTGCGGTCTACACTGTGAGCAAAAGCATGGCCCACGGCGCGGTTCAGGGCAACGCCGCCCTGCAGAAACACCTTCTTGCCCACGGCACGCGGCCCCTTGACCTTGGTGAGATAGTTTGCGACGATCGCGTAGACTAGCCCGGCAACGATGTCCTCGCGCGACTGGCCCTGCTGGAATGCGATGCGGATATCGGAATTGATAAATGCGGCGCACGTTGCCTTCAACTGCACCGGAGACGCTGCGGCTAGTGCGCTTTCGGCGATATCCAACACCGTGATGCCGAGGTCTCCCTGAGCGCTCTCTTCCAGAAAAGAGCCAGTGCCTGCAGAGCAGGCGTTGTTCATCGCATAATCGACGGGTACGCCGTTCCCAAGGCGGATGTACTTTGAGTCCTGACCGCCTATCTCGAAGATGGTGTCCACATCAGGGTCGAAATGGGTCGCGCCTGTCGCGTGGGCCGAGATTTCGTTGTACACATGGGCGGTGCCCAAGTAGGCGCCGATGAGTTCCCGGGCCGAGCCGGTGGTCCCGATTAGCCCGACCCTGAGGTTGCCGGTTTCTCGCGCGACAGCCCTGAGGCACTCGCGCGTCGCCGCCACGGGATCGCTTCGCGTACGCGTATAGTGCGATGCGACCATGCCTTTCGTGAAAGGATCGAGCAGGACCGCCTTGGTAGTCGTTGATCCCGCATCGAGACCGAGAACCAGCAAGACATCCGGTGGAGCCTGCCGCGGCAGCGGCGCGATGACCTGCACCCGATCTGCTTGGCGATGAAGGGGGGGCAAGCTGTCCGGGCCCGACTGGGGCAATATCTCTGGTAAGTTGTAACGAGGGTCATCCCGGGTGAGCAAAGCGCACCCCCAAGCCTCGAAGCAAAGACTCTCGGGAAGGACGACGAATTGTGTGGAGGGAAGCTTCTCTCGTAAGGCGGACAGGAGAGCGGTGTTCCGAGATACGCCTCCGATGACAAGCGCCCGGTGGAGCTGTCGCTGCGCCTTTTCGAGCAGAGAGACCACCTTATCAGCCATACTGTCATGCAGCGTGTGTAGGATGTCTTCGGGGCTCGCTTCCTTGCGGTTGAGCTTGTGAGTGATGTCCGATTTACAGTGGACCGAGCACCGGCTTGCCAGCGGCACAACCTTCCCCATGAACGATCGCTCGATCGCTTCTTCGTTCGTGAGTTGCATACGTCCAATCTGCTGCACAAAGAACTCGCCGCTTCCTGCGGCGCATTTATTGTGCGAAAGCACATTCGATATCCTTCCAGCCGCCAGAAGATAGACCAGGAAGGACTCGCCTCCCAGCGAAGCGACGGCGTCAAAATCGCTCCCCACTTCGTCCAACGCTCTCTGAATGGCTGTAACATCGGAGATGTGGCCCCGACGGCCGGACACCCCGAAATATTCGGCACCGTTGAACTCCTTCCCGGCGAGTATTTTTCCGAGCACTTCCAAAGGACGGCCGTGATGGTTTTCCACCTTGGAAAAGGCATTGTCCCCTCGCAAGACTACCGCCTTCACCGAGATCGCGCCGATGTTCACACCCACGCACGACGGCTGCGCCGCTTCCTGCGGCAATGTATTTTGTCTCTTAGGCAGGATATTCAGCAAAGTTCCTCTCAATTCTCCACGGGGCGGCATGGCCCCGCCTCCGCAGGAAGCGCTCGGACCTCGCGTATCGCGGCATTTTATTAACGGAATAATAATTCAGAAGAGCAATCTTTGTTCTCGATAGACAAACTCCGGATTTTCAGATCCGGGTCGTTCATGTTGGCTGGGACGGGCTTGGATCACCAATGATTGAGTTGGTACAAGTATAGCACGCATGCCAGGTCCTGAGGAGCAAACGGGGAAAGTTTTTTTAAAGAGATGTCTCTTTATTATAAAATAACGAGCAATGTTATATACTTGAAAAAATGCGATGCACTCATGAAGTTTTTCCTATGATGGTACGAGGAGTAGTTGATAAATTGATAATCCGCATTCGTCCATGGGCCAATCGCCGCTTTATCCTACCCAAATAATTCGATCAAGGGGAAAAGGGATATACTTGAAAAATTTATGTTGCGGCAAGATTCCTAACCTCATACTATATCACAATATGAATACTGCGCACTCTATCTTGACCATTCACTAAATCCTGTCAGTACGCAGGAGACACAATAAGCGCAGGATAACTTCTTCCTGCGCTTTACATTTCTGTTATCACTTACGATTTACCTGCTTTGGCATTCCTTACTGCTTTTGCTCCGATACGATTACATGGGGCAGAAAGGTTGCACTGATTGCGGGCTCATGCAACATAGGCCTCATGCGGCCTTTCTCTCTTTCGATATCTTCGTCTCCGGAAGCTTGGCTGCAATAACTGCTACTTTTTCAATAACCGGAGATTTTGCCAGCAGATCGGGAGCCTTTTCCATCAAAGCAGCTGCAACTCGTCCTGCCAGATGTGCTTCCCGTCCTTTCTCATCCGGGAAAGCATCGAATATACTGAACGTCGACGGTCCCAGACGGATACCAAACCAAGCTGTTGTTGCAGGCTCCTCCTGAACGATCGAGAGGCTGCCCTTGATGAGACTTTCTACTTCAGCCTCTTTTCCCGGTTTGGATTCCAGACGTACGTATAATGCTACTTTAACCATATCCCACCTCCAATGAAGATCATGCTCTTTTACTAAATTATACCTTCAATGATGGGCATTATTCCAAGTAAAGTGGAACTTTGGTACTAAAATTAGAAGCTATCGCGGTTAATTGTTGGGCTGTTTCTTGATACGGAGTTTGTCGGTCGGGCTGCATATATTCAAGGCTAACATATTTCAAGAACGAACCCTTAGAAAACGATTGCTATTACAAAATTGAACTTGATTTTAAAATAAAAGGAAGAAACTATTGGCTGGAACTTTTTTATAAAAACGCATCATCCAAACTATTTTGTGATCGTTTGAAGACGCTATATTCCCATTGGAAGTCATCTCCGAAATAGATGAGAGATATCCCGGTTTAGCTAGAAAGTTTACTTCGGGACGAGCAGCGTTCTGAACAAGCACCAGTATCACTTTTTATTCTATGTAATATCAGACCCGTCCAAGATAATATTTAAGTAATTGCAGGGGAAGCCTCTTTAAGGTAAATTTGGTTTGTCGAAGACCATTATTTGCCGGAGGAGGACATCCCCATGAACAAGTTTAACAGTATTTTTGGACAGATTCTACAGATTTTTCCGCATCAGGATTTTGTCAGGGCTGTAAGGGAAACGCGAGCCGAAAAAGGGGTAAAAGGATTCAGCTGCTGGGGCCAGTTCGTTGCGATGGTGTTCTGTCAATTAGGCCAAGCGCACTCGTTACGGGAGATATGCGGAGGACTGGCAACGTGCCTGGGAAAACTTAAGCACCTCGGTATCGATGCAGCGCCCAAACGCTCCACCCTGGCTTATGCCAACGAGCATCGGCCGTGGCAGTTATATCAGAAGGTGTTTTATCAGCTCTTGGCCAAATGCCGGGTACTGGCACGAGGGAAGAAACCGTTTCGGTTTAAGAACAAGCTGTTCAGTCTCGATGCCACGACCATTGAGCTTTGTGTGACATTATTTGACTGGGCAAAGTTTCGGCAGACGAAAGGTGCGGTCAAGCTTCACCTGTTGTTGGACCATGAAGGATATCTTCCGGTCTTCGCCAGTATAACCGAAGGGAATGTGCATGAAGTGAACATCGCTCATACGCTCGCGTTTCCCAAGGGTTCTATCCTGGCAATCGACCGAGGGTATGTGGACTATGAGCAGTTCGCTCTCTGGACAGAGGCCGGAATCTTCTTTGTCACGAGAGAGAAGGATAATGCCGCCTACCGGGTTGTCGAAAAACGAGAGGTCCCCAGCAACCGGAATATTATAAGTGATAAACTCATCGAGCTGACGGGCTACGAATCAATTAAGAAGTGCCCACATACCTTGCGACGGGTAGAGGTCTGGGACGAAGAAAACGAGCGAATAATCGTCCTGTGGACGAATCATCTCGCCTTTGGCGCGACGACCATAGCGAGCATTTACAGGGACCGTTGGCAGATTGAGGTATTTTTCAAGACGATCAAGCAGAATCTGAAGATCAAGACGTTTGTGGGAACAAGCCGGAACGCCTTGTTGACCCAGATTTGGACAGCATTAATCGCGATCCTGGTGCTGAAATACCTAAAGTTTCGATCCACGCTTGGCTGGTCACTGTCGAATCTGGTTGCCATGCTCCGCTATAATCTCTTTACGTATCGAGATTTATGGACGTGGCTGGATAATCCGTTTGAAACACCGCCGATAGTACCGTCCGCAGAACAACTTGTGTTGAGTTACCGGTAATTGGACAGCAGAATGGAGAACCTGGATCGGAGAAAAAGGATTTACCTGTCTAAAAGCATTGATTGGCAAGGGTCAGTCTCAGGAAATTAGGTTATCTTGGACAGCAATGATGTAATATATATTCAACAAGGTCTTCTTTTGCAAAAAACCGTTTTTAATAAATCATCCTTTTCTTCCCACCATTACAACAGTATCGCCAAGAACCTTCCTTTCGATGCATCTAAATCCTGTCTTTTTCAGCCAACCCTTCATCTCCTTGGGCGAGTAGCATCTTCCCTCCGCTGTATTAATCAACATATTGATGGAGAAGAGTGCGGACGGCGCTGGATGGGCCCGATTACTTGCAAGCAGGAATTCGTGGATCGCAATTTTGCCTTTAGGGTTTAAAGCATCGCTGGTTTTCCTCAGAAGCGCCAAGCTCTCCTGAATAGACAGCGAGTGCAGAATCTGGCTGACAAGCACGAGATCATATCCCCTTCCGATATTGTCGGAGTGAAAGTCACCCTCCATATAGCGTACAGATTTTATCTTGACGAGTTTTCGCGCAACAGCTATGGCATCTGGAAGATCGAACAGAGTTACCCTAACGCCCCTGCGTGCGAGTTCCGCACAATATGTTCCCGGACCGCCGCCCAGGTCGAGAGCTGTTTTTACTCCTGTCGGATCTACTGCGTCTATGACCGCTGGTGCTCGCAAGACGGCATTGTTATGCATAGCCCTGATGAATACCTCATAATCACGGCCCTCGGTTCGGTTCGGCATGCCAGTCTTCACGATTTCATCAAGACCAGACCAATTTTTCCAGAGGTGATCCGAATGCCGCAGCATGTCTCCTTGATACCAAGGGGACGCTTTTATGAGAAATGCCGTTGTCAGCGGCGTATTGCGGTACGTTGAAACTGTTTTTCTCAGAAAGCCAAGTGCTGTTACTGCATCAAGCAATATTTCCGTTGCGCGCGGATCGGTCTTAATTGTTCTTGCCAGAACCGCAGCCGTTTTCGGCGTTTTCAAATGCTCAAAAATTGCATAATTGTTCGCGGTTAAAATCACCCGCGAAGCACGGAACCCGCCGGAGAGCTGTCTCACGGTCTGGAACTGCTGAATGAGTTTGATATTCATGGCATGCTCCTTCAATTACATCTTCTGTTGTCATTGCTGGTTAATCCATTAACATGAACTGTCATTAACATATCTTATCGCAAAGACCAGCATAAAATCAATTGGATCGTAACAATGGAGAACATTAACTATGCGGATAGGCAGTACTTTAACAGAAATGGCAACATCAAAAAGTTATGGGTTGTTCACGTCATAAGGATAAAGGAGATGTATTATGAAGGACTGGGAAAACGATATGATTTCTAATTTTCTACTCTTCGATGTCGCAGCGAAGAGCATGTTTTTAATTTTTCAACCGCATACTTGTTTAGCCAGGACTGGGTCATTAATTCAATCAGCAAACAGGCAATTTACATTAACACTGCGCCTCTTTTCCGCGCGCACCCGGCCTTTCATGCGAACAATGCTGCCTGATCTTGGCGGAGCTGGGGGAATCTATCCTCCGGCAGGTGGAACAAATTCTTAAACACCCTGTTCATCACCGAGACAAGCTGGCGGAATTTATAGGCGTCGTGATGTGAGTCGCCCTTTTGTTCCGAATTTTTCCAGCTCTCTTCATCGGATATACGAAGTTCCACGCCAAGCGTATGCTGCTCCGTTTTTTTATGTATGTGATCTCTTGCCGTATACAGCGGTGTGCCTGGAATTATGATCTCGTTTGTATCTACAGAGCGGTGAATCGGCAGGGAAAAAGCGATTTTACACTGGAACTTCCGGTGGCCCCGCGAAGTGTGGACATTTTTTTCCGCGTTCATGCTCAACGCTTCATAGAACTCCCGCGCATGGGCGAGCAGGCTTTCCTCACTGTGCATCTCGCCGCCTCCCCCGCTTTTGACGAGACTAGACACCAGACTGCGCACCGCTTCTCGCATGTTCTCCGGGCTGTCAAAAAGTGTCTGCGTTATGGAATGTGAGGCGGTGTTTTCCTGCAGAATCACCCCCCGCTTCTGGAGGGCATGAAAAAGTTTCAGCGTATCATCCATGTTCCTCAATATGAAGGTGATGGCAAGAATGTCTCTGATGTCGTAGGCTTCCCCTTCCACATCTTTCCCTAGTTTGGTGACCATGCTTTCCGGACTCTTTAACCGCGCCTTGATTTCAGCAATATCGACCTCGACGCCATCCCCGCTGTTGAAGACCAAGCAGCCCCGTGTATGGTCAAAGGTGAGGGACTCCTTTAAGCGGTTAAAAAACGTGGAAATCTTAACAAAAGCCCTTTGAGCCGGTTCATTATCAGGAATCTGTTCTGGACGAGCCCAATCGAAATAGTAGAGATCATCGAGCCGCCGGCCCTGTTTCTCCAGAAAAAAACCGAGCTGGGCATAATCATTGATGTCTTGGCTGTCTTCTTCTATCGATTTGATCAGATGCACCATTTTGAGAAGACAACAAGCCGCTTGCTGCCACAACTCCGGTAATTCAAGGTCTCTGCCCTGGTATCCTGAAAAAACACGGGGATACTTGCGCGACGATGCGAGGAGTAAGAGATGGCGGGGATCTTCATCTACAATTTTCCGGAAGGAAGGGTCCTGCAGCACTGAGGCCGCTTCTTTGACGGCGCGCAGGCATTTATGGTAACAATCCTCATTCGGAGACTTTAGCGAAATGAGCCCTTCAAGCTGTTTTGTTATAAAAGGGAAAAGCTCGCGGAAAAAATAATCATAGGCGCGTTTTATGTAATGCGCCGCCCTTTCGCGCTCGCTCTCCCGCAAGTCGTCGCTGCCGATCGTATCAAACCCGCGGTTGGCCATCATGCTGGTCGCCCGCTTGAGAGAAGTGGAGTAGTCCCGCGAATGCAGCAGAAGAAAGGGCGTCATTTCGGTCCGATCGAGGATGGAACCGAAGATTTCATGATGAAGTTCCTGGTCAGCTGGAGTTTCTTTCATAAAGCATGCCCCTCTGCCGGATACCATTTACTAATAAGAACAAAATAAACTCTTTGCGCCAAAGAAGTCACTTTGGACCCTGAGAAAAGACTAAACGGCTGAAATTCAGGCATTTCTCTCTGCCCTCTGATCTCTCCATGGCAAGAAATTTTAACTTAAATGCAAATACCGTAGGTAGATAGAAAGCGTCTATGAACCGACGCTCGTCTTGGGTCGCCGCGGTTTGAACGTCCATGTCCCCGGGGAATGGTGAGGCGCTGAGGGGCCCCGAGGAGCTGAATGATGCTGTTTCGGGGCCGGAGACGATGTGGACCGTGCTCCTGCCGTTGCAACAGTACTTCCCGTGTGCTCCCTTTTGGGCTGGGTCCGGCGTTGTTGTGGTTCACGCGGCAGACGGGCGAACTCCGTGTCTCGGGCAGGCGCCGGTTTCCGATAATCGAACTCCTTTAGAGTTCTTCTCTCGATTTTCTCACCGAGAATGCGCTCAATGCTCCTGACCAGCGGCTCGTCTTCCCTGGTGACGAACGTGAAGGCGTCTCCAGTCTTTGCAGCCCTGCCGGTCCGTCCGATACGGTGTGTGTAGGCATCGGTCGTGTCGGGAATGTCATAGTTGATGACGTGGGATATAGATGAGACGTCTATGCCCCGGGCCGCGATATCCGTTGCCACGAGGATATGGTATCTGCCGTCGCGAAAACCGTCAAGGGCCGCCTGCCGTTTGTTCTGCGATAAATTTCCCTGAAGCGAAGCGGCCTTGTACCCGGCCTTTTCAAGCTGCTGCCCGATGCGTTTTGCCCGGTGTTTCGTTCGCGTGAAAATGAGGATCGATTCCGTATCCGTATGTTTCAAAATTTCCATAAGAAGACCAGTCTTCAGGTGCTGCTCTACCGGATAGAGCGCATGGGATACGGTATTCGCGGGCGCAGTATGGCCTACCTGAACGGTAACCGGTTTATGCAGGACTTCATGGGCTAGTTTTCTGATGTCGTCGGCCATGGTTGCTGAGAACATGAGATTCTGTCGTTTTGCAGGTAGGTGCTTGATGATTCTGCGCACATCGGGAAGAAAACCCATATCAAACATGCGGTCCGCTTCATCCAGAACCAGGACTTCCAAGAAGGAAAGATCGATGGTCTTCTGATTGATGTGATCGAGCAAACGGCCTGGGCAAGCCACGACGATATCAACACCGACGCGAAGTTTTTGAATCTGCGGGTTCAGGCCCACGCCGCCATAGATGGTGCAACTCCTAAGGTGCGTGCCATGACCGAGTCCTGTAATTGCCACATGAATCTGCTCAGCTAGTTCGCGCGTAGGCGCGACGATGAGCGCCCGGACCTTACCTCGTGGTCCCGGCAGCAGTCGTTCAAGAATGGGCAGCACGAATGCCGCTGTCTTGCCAGTCCCGGTCTGCGCAAGACCCATAACATCATGGCCTTCGAGAACCGGCGGGATGGCCTGGAGCTGGATAGGGGTCGGGGTGTGATAACCGAGTGCTTTGACACCGGCCGCAATCTGGGGATGGAGCTTAAACGAGCTGAAATTCACTAGTACCTTCTTTCTCTGTGCTCTTGCTTGAATAAACGACGCCTGGAGGCGGTTGCCGTTTTTAAAATCGACGATACAATACCACTGATATGGGTTCAATGTCAAAGAAATCAATATCAACGGGAAGCTGGAACTGCGATTAACCCGGTGGAATGATGCTTAATGCTTCGTATCGTGGTACTTGGCTGCCTAGATTCATCACCCTCCCTATCGTGCAATATACCCAGCCAGATCGAGCAGGCGGCGCGCATAGCCGTATTCATTATCATACCAGCCCAATACCTTTACTACCCTGTTCATGATAACCAGTGTCGAGGTGCCGTCAATAATAACCGAATGTTCATCCCCCACGATATCCGCCGAAACCAGTTCGTCGTTGCTGTAACCCACAATCCCCTGCATCGTCCCTGCAGCAGCTGCTTTAAACGCAGCGTTCACGCTCTCAATGGACGCATCTGTATTCAAGTGGGCAGTAAGGTCCGTAAGCGACCCGTTTGCAACGGGAACACGGATCGCCATGGCATTCATTTTCCCTTTCAATTCGGGCAGCACGCGCTCTGTTGCCCTGGCCGCCCCGGTACTGGACGGAACGAGCGACACGGCCGCGGCCCGCCCTCTCCTCCTGTGACCAGGAGATGAACGATCTATGAGCGCTTGGCTGGATGTATAAGCGTGTACAGTCGTGGCCATGAGATAATCAATCCCGAAGGTGTCATTTAGCACCTTAGCTGTTGGTGCTAGGCAGTTCGTGGTGCACGATGCGTTGGAAATCACATGATGCAGGGCCGGATCATAGGACTTTTCATTCACACCCATCACCACAGTCAGGTCATCGTTCTTCGCATCAGCGCTGATGATAACCTTTGATGCGCCTGCGGTCAAATGTCTTGCCGCATCCTCCCGTTTTCGGAACAGCCCGCTGCACTCGAGCACGATGTCTACGCCCTTGCTCCGCCAGGGGATTTTTTCTGGGTCTTTTTCGTGGGAGACGGCAATTCGCATGCGGCGAGCGCCCAGTTCCAAATAACCGGTGCCTATCTTGACATCGAAGGGAGCCCGTCCGTGAACGGAGTCGTATTTGATGAGGTAGGCTAGATCTTCAATCGGTGCCGGGCTGTTAGCTGCGACCAGAACCGCCTGCTCGGGAGGATTTTCCATGTACAGGCGCAGGAGTAGCCGCCCGATTCGACCAAGTCCATTGATGGCTATAGCTTTCATGAAGTGCCCCCTTTCTCCAGAGAGGCGCCTCATGGTACATCCTTTGTCGAAACAACAAGGGAAAACCAGAGATTACCTTTCTATTCAAATTATATCAACATTGAATTATGTTTTGCGATAACCTTGCAAAACTATCCAGCCGGGCTACCAAGCAGTACTAAGCTGTTTCCTCAATATACCTGCCCCGCAAAACAACGGGCCATGACAGCGACGTCAACTTTTTTCATTGATCCGGAGCGCAGATGCCGGAAAACACGAGGCCAGTCCTGCCGTCAATGCTAATTAGTGTTCCTTCCTGGACATGAGTAGTTCCGATAATGGCTGAGACACATCCCTGTTCGTCGGTATCTATCTTCAGATCAGCGCAGGCTACCACAGCCGCCAGACCGAAGGTGTGGGCAAGGACTGCGGCATGCGAGGTGACTCCTCCTGATGCCGTGATGATTCCCTTAATAGCGGGCATGAGCGAAACATCATCAGTATTCGCAGTCTTTCGTATGAGGATCACGGGCATGCTGCTCTTCCTGCCCAGGCTTTCAATCCGTTCAGACACATCATCAAATGACGCCACGCCGCTCAGCGCTCCTCCATTGGCGCCGATACCCCGACCGATTACCCGGGTCTCCATGCTGCAGATATCGTCGAATGTTCTGGCGAGTCCTCCATGCTCCTCCATGCGTCGTGTCTGGAGTACAAACAGACAGGGCGTCCCATTCCTGTCCCGGGTGTAAGTCGCTTCCACTTCCTGGGGAAGATCGCCGAAAGCTTCCTCGATTGTTTTTGCGAGCTTTTGATGTAGAAGATAAAGTTCCAGATCAGTCGTTTCGAGGCTTTTCCGCATTGATTCTCCTTGCCTTCGCGACAGGGGTCTACCAAAAGTCCTTCCCGAAGCAAGGTCATCACCGCTTGCATTTTCTCGCGTTTCACCATAAACGTTTTGTTCTCCCGAATTAGGGTCTCGTGTGAAAAAGACTGATGCGCCGCCTCCTTGCTGGTTTCCCGGAACCATCTCCATGAGCATAACCGACGTTCCCCAGGCTTCTGACGTCCCAGTCGCAGAACGAAATCGACGGGCACGCTCGCTATCCCAGGAGTTGTACACGGCGCCGATGCAGCGCTGAAGCTGTTCATAAACGTCCGGAGGGACCTGAAGGCCACTTTCGTGCAGCCTATGCTTATACAGGCTGACAATCGATTTCAGATGTGCCCCTTCCAGCGGCACGCCTTGATCAAGGGAATGGGCTTCCCTATACCCCTTTGAAACATCTTCGAAGAATTCGATGCTTAGGCCCAGAACAGAAGTACCATAATGTTCAATAAATCTGCGGTAGGAATCCAACCCCAGCTCGGGATTGCCGGTATCGCTGATAAACGCATCGACTGTTTCTTCGTTCATTCCGCAATAAAGAATGGAATTGAGAATGCCGGGCATGGAAGGATAGGATCCACTACGCACGGACAGGAACAGCGGGTGCCTCGTTCCGCCGAATGTTCTGCCTGTCTTGGTCTCGATAGATTTGACCGCCTTCTGGAGAAAAGGGAGAAAGTCAGGTTTATCCTGGTCAACTGCTGGAACTGCGGCCTGGCCTGCAGGCAGAACAACACCGGCAGGGACGTTTAATCCCTTTTGTTTCGCAAGTATAAGATTTTTTGCCTTGTTTCCGAGAATAGGTCCCAACCGTAGTGCATCCTTCGCCGGAACAGCATGGATATCGTAGAATTCTCGAACCTGCAATAACTCAAATCCCCTTTTCTCCCTGACATCTACTCGTTCCGTTTGCGAACGCAAAGCTGTGATGACTCCATCAAGCAGCCGGTCGGACTCGACAAATCCGGGAATGCTGCTCAGGATGTCCCGCAGGACCGCGTCCACCGCCTTTCCTACGAAACCAGGTGAAGACGGATTCAGAACCAGGAGGTGTTCAGGCAGATCTTCCTGCGGAAACTTCTCCAGAATCTCCTGAAGAGGCTCATGGAAAATCCTACTGATAGAGGAGACGAGCCAGGCAAGCTCCTTCTGCCACATCTTCAAAACGTCGATAATCTGTGTTGGATGCAGCCGGTCCTGTTCGAGAACCGTAATAAACTCGTCGATCCGGACATTCTGCATGCCGTACTGCTTGAGGGCCTGCCATGCCGCACTAAGAGAGATGAGCCACTTCCGCTGGTCATTATTGGCTGCTGTTGATCCTTTTTTTTCGACTTCGGTGATGATCATCTCCAGAAGGACCGGGACTTCTTCCCCGCGCCGCATTAGCTCACAGAGTGCGTCGAACTTACGTTCATGATACGTGCCGAGTACCGATGGAATTCCGAAGGCGATATGTCTCTTGAAATAAAGTGATTCCTGCGGTTCCGTCCTTTCCTGGGACAGGATAATGCTCTTGAGTTCCTTAAGCCGGGCAACGGTATCGAGTAGGCCGGCATGGACATCATAGATCGCGACATCCCTGTTCATGAGAGAATATTTTCGCGAAATCTCTTTATAAAGTTTGCACAGGAGGTTTACTTTTGTTCTCGCCTCTGCGTCATCATTTTCACTATCGTAAAGACGTTTATCGATTGTATCGTCATCAAGTTGCAGCACCCGCTCAAGATGAAGTCCCTTTTCGTCCAGCACTCTCACGGCCTTGAAAAAAGGATTTATTATCGCAGCATACCGTGCCATGAGCCAGGGATCAGCCTTGGCAGCTATATCGATTGCCACTACGTTCTTTACGAGTCGTGGATCGTTCAAAACCCAGGCCTTCAAAACATGCTCGATCAGACGTATGTTGTTGCTGCTCGCGTTCACATGTACCTGTTTCCGTAGAAAATAAATGACTGCGTCGTTGCCCCAAGCGTCGAGCTCCGTAGAATAGTCCCTAATTCTGTTCACCGCACCCACATCGTTGAAATAAACGGGTAACATCGAAAGCAGCAGGAAGTTCAGGAGATAGCTTCCCTCCATTGCAAGCGAGTTCAGATAGGCCGAAACCCTGCGCTGAAACAGCCGGTCATCGGGGATCAATACCCCACCCACCGCAAGGTTCGCCGTAACCTGAACCAGAACGTTTTCGAGAAGTGCGCCGCCAACCCCGAGTAATTTCATGAATCGGGTCAATTGCTCCAGATGCAGGGGATTTACAAATTCTGCCCACGTATCCGGAGATATACCCCGAACCCGGGCCGCAGGGATTAGAATCGCCCGAAGACCGTCCCGGTACTGAGCTATCAGTTTGCTTCGGCCAGAATGAAGAATCGATCTGGCAACAGCGGGCGTCAGCATGATCCGATCCTTCAGCACAGAACCACTCTCGTTAATCCTGCGCAGCAGTTCTGCACACAACTCCGACTTGTCGAGACTGATCAGACGTTCGAGGATCCCGGGCAGGAACGTACTGATGTTTTCCACTGCACGGCCGGACAGGTGAGATGCAGTGGACAGGTAAATAGCTATGACCTCGATCAGGGGACCGGCTAATTCTTGCGAAAGGTCCTTTTCCGCAATATCGAACAGCAGCCCGACAGCCCTTCGATCATCGAGGATATCGAAATCAAGGCCTGCGATCAATCCCACTGCTCCACCGATGTCTCCTTTTTCCACCCGCAACTCCGCCTCGTGAAGAGCCTGCGCCATCCGCCGATAACCCGGTTGTCCGAACCGGGCCAGCATTTCAGCGTCCCCGGCCGGGATCATTGCAGCGAGCGGGTCGAGAACCCGACTGTACAGGAACATCTGGGAAGCTGTGGCATTTCGGAGTGACGTGATGAGTTGCAGTACTAGTGCCCGGAGATCGAGGTTGGGGAATTTGTCCCGAACCCGCTCAAGAGAAGTAGCAGCGCGGCGCACCTGAGGCGAAAGGTCGATCGAAGACCGGGTGAGCAAGATCGTCCACAGTTCAGTCAGGGAACTCAAGCGAGTCATGTCAGACTCGTGTTCGATCAGCAGGTCCAAGAGATCGAAATAGTTGGATATCGGTTTGCTCTGATCGGCGCTATTGGTATGTTCCGCAGCAAGGATCGTGAAGCGGGCAAGTATGCCGAAGGCCCGGTAAAACGCCTCTGTTGAACTCCAGTAAAAATCGAGTGCAAAGTCGGATACTTTTTCCGAAAACGCGGCCCAATCCTTCTTAGTAGAGTGGACCTGCGAAACGATATCCTCGGCCTTGCGCAGCAGTCCCACCTTGTCCCGCAATGGGGATGTGAGTAGCGTGAGGTCAATTCCAGCGAGTTCTTCTGAAAGCTCAACCGCTGAAATATACAACCCGTCTGCATTCAACTTTTTTAGCAGGAACGTTCCAATATGTCTGCCGGACTGCACGATATCGATCTGAAGGTCTCGAGCCTTAGCAATGCGTAGGCTGTCTGCTTTGAAGACGAACGATCCGTTCTTGAGAACAACGCGGGAAAACTCGACGCCGCTCTGATTCAGTGACGCCTCATAATCACCTTCAGGTATCGCGAGTACCGTTCCCCGCATTGTCGTTTCGCCCCCCTCCTCGTTCATACAGAAATCCTTTGCCACAAGGGATGTAATGTTTCCCTTGTATGCCGTGGCAAGAGTGCCGACTAGGTAATCGAGACTGCAGATAGCGTTTGTCGAGTTTACCATTCGCGTCATGGAAATTTCTTGACTCTAGGTTGAGGGGGAGACAGGAACAATCCTCTCTTATATTTACAATAGCACTAAAAGGAGGAAATGGTAATGATGGGCTTATTAATGGAGTATAAAGTATGAGGATTACAAAATTGCTCAAGTTAAGTTAACTGCAATTCCCTTTATCTGGAATCGAATTTAAAAGAGTATTTTGCGCACAAGGATTCCCCGTACTCAGGCGTGCCGGACAAATTTGGTATACGGAGTATGACGTTCTTTAGGAATAAACAGCGAGCGTATCTGTGACTTAAGACGAAAATGGCCGGCCCGATGTCATTGAGAGTATTGAAATGTATAAAATGCCGAGAGTCTGGTCCAGGATAGCGTTCGAACGTTCGCAGAAGAGAAAGCCGGGGCCTGTTATTTATTCAGCAGTGACGCCGCTTCCTTGGCAAAATAGGTAAGGATGATGTCCGCACCAGCTCGTTTGATCGATACCAGCGATTCCATCATGGCGCGCTCGCCGTCTATCCAACCGAGCTTTGCGGCGGCCTTGATTATGGAGAACTCACCACTCACGTTGTAGGCTGCTACGGGCAGGTTAAAATTCTGTTTCACCTGATAAATAATATCGAGATAGGACAGCGCCGGTTTCACCATCACGATGTCCGCGCCCTCATCGATGTCCAAGGCAACCTCGCGCAGTGCTTCGCGACTGTTCGGCGCGTCCATCTGGTAAGACCTGCGGTCGCCGAACTGCGGCGTCGATTCCGCAGCTTCCCGGAACGGGCCGTAAAAGCTCGAAGCGTACTTCGCCGCATAGGACATGATCGGCGTGTCGGTAAATCCCTCGCTGTCCAATACATGGCGGATGGCGCCGACTCTACCGTCCATCATATCCGAAGGTGCAACCATATCCGCCCCGGCTTTCGCATGGGAAACCGCTTCCCTGGCCAGAAGTTCGAGCGTCGGGTCGTTCTGAACAACGCCGTTCTTGATCACGCCGCAGTGGCCGTGGCTCGTGTATTCGCACAGGCACACATCGGTGATGACGACTAGGTCGGGAATTTTGTTCTTAATGGCCTTGATTGCATGCTGGACAATCCCCTCATCCGAGTAGGCTTCGCTGCCGACTTCATCCTTGTGCTCAGGGATGCCGAAGAGCAATACCGCAGGAATGCCAAGGTTCTTCACCTCTTCGCAGTCTTTCACGATGTTGTCGATGGACTGCTGGTAGTTCCCGGGCATGGAGCCGATCTCTTTTTTCACACCTTTGCCGTAAGTAACAAAGAGCGGATAAATAAAATCATCGGGCGAAAGCTTCGTTTCCCGAACCATGCGTCTCAGGTTTTCATTTGCCCGTAGCCTTCTCGGTCTATATAGAGGCTGAAACATTGAATCTCCTGAATTTCTTCTTCAGAGGGTGTAGTGCTAGGGCAAAAGGGGTTTTTATTCCGGCCCCTATCTTGTTGCCCTCTGCGATTTTGTATTTAGCTGCAGCCGCAGCCACCGGACCCGCAGCCACTGCCATGGTTGTGGCTCGGTTCTTCCCCACCACCACACCCGCAGCTACCGCCCGCAGGAGCGCCGTTCGGGAAACCAAGAACAAAGCCTTCACCGCGCTCATCATTGATAAAGCCGAGTTCAGCCCCGTCGAGCACCTTGGCCGTCGATGCGTCGACGAAAAGTTTTGCACCGCTCTTCTCGACGATCGTATCGTCGTCTCCCGCTTTGTCATCGATCATGATTTCATAGGAAGGTCCGCAGCATCCTCCTCCGCCCGACGTCACGCGCAGTCCATGATTCGGCATTCCTTCTGCCTTGAGGATTTCCTTTATTTTGTCCGCAGCAATTTCTGAGATGGTAATCATAACTTCTCCTTTTGCTTACCGCCCATGAACGGGAGGAAATTGATGCACAGTACCTTTTTCTCCCGCTTCATCCCGGTTTTATTTTTTATTATTATAGTAATCCACCAGCGCATCAACGAATGCGGGTATGGTATAGTCTTTCGGCATGACATCGATCTTCATCCCGTATTCCTCAGCGGTCTTCGCTGTAACAGGACCAATGCAGGCGACAGCAACGCCGCTCAATAATGTTTTATAACCTTTTTGGCCGATCATTTCAACAAAATTGTGAACCGTGGACGAACTTGTAAAGGTAACTGCAGAAATTTTATTATCCTCAAACAATTTTACAGCGCGCGCCACATCGGCCATTGGCTTTACGTTTTCATAGGCCGTCGCCACAGTTACTTCCGCTCCCATTTCCTTCAGTTTGTCCGGAATGATTTCACGCGCAATCCTCGCTCGGGGGATCAGGAATTTTTTCCCCTTCACCTTCTCGCGTCCGAGCGCAGTTAGCACGCCTTCCGCTTTGAATTCCTCGGGTATAAGGTCCGCCCGGAGCCCGAAGGCCACGAGGGATTCGGCTGTTTTCGGGCCCACTGTGCAAATCCCTATCCCTTTGAGCATGCGGATATCGCGGCCGAGTTCGCGGAGCCGCTCCATGAAAAATCTAACAGCATTGGCACTCGTAAAGATGAGCCAGTCATAGGATTCCACATCGTGAATGGCTTTATCGAGTTCATCCCAGCTGGCTGGTGCTACAACATCAATGGTTGGCAGTTCTATGATTGTGGCGCCCCGGTCGATCAGCATCTCGGCGAACACACTTGTCTGGCCGCGCGAACGTGTAACCATGATGCGTTTGCCGAAGAGCGGCTTCGACTCGTACCAGTTCAACTTCTCCCTTAGCCGGACCACCTCGCCGACGACAATGATTGCCGGGGGGCCAAGTTTTGCCTCTTTTACTTTTGCGACGATGTCCTGGAGCGTGCCCGTCACCACTCGCTGGTCGGTGCGCGTTCCCCATTGAATGAGGGCAATCGGGGTTTCAGGACTCCTGCCGTGCCTGGTCAGGTTATCGACGATGCTCTGGAGATTCTTCATTCCCATGAAGAACACCAGCGTGCCGATGCCAGTCGCGATGCGGTCCCAATGAACCTTCGATTCTTCTTTTGTGGGATCCTCGTGACCTGTAACAAAAGCAACGCTTGCCGTATGCTCGCGATGGGTTAGCGGGATACCCGCATAGGTTGGTACCGCTGTGGCTGCGGTAACGCCGGGAACAATCTCAAAGGGAATGCCGTTGTCCACCAGTTCCTCGGCTTCCTCCCCGCCCCTCCCGAAAATGAAGGGATCGCCACCTTTCAGGCGCGCTACAATTTTTCCCTCCCGTGCCTTCTGTACGATCAGGGCATTGATTTCCTCCTGCGGAAGTGTATGCCTGCCGCCCTGTTTGCCTACGTAAATCAATTCTGAATCGGGACGCCGGTGATCGAGAATCCGCTCATTGGCAAGATAATCGTAAATGACCACTTCGGCCTTCTTTACGCATTCAAGTCCTTTTACAGTGATGAGCCCGGGGTCGCCCGGTCCTGCGCCAATGAGATACACTTTTCCCGATGATGTTGTCATAGGTAGTTCTGCCTGAAAATAAATTTACCGCGAAGATGCCAGATACGCGAAGAGATACAAACGATATTACTCGAACTACCTTCGCGACCTCCGCTCCTTAGCGGTTCGAAGAATCCGGTACTGATAATTAGTTTTCCAGCAGATTGTTACCGCTGAAATCGGTGTTGTGCCCGTAGACTTCCCGCAGGATCACATCGGCGCCCCGGGATAGGAGCTTCTCCGCCAGAGTAACCCCGCAGTTTCTCCGCCTTATCCGGATCACCTTCGATGGTGTCCTTGATAATACGCTTTCCATCGACGCTTCCGACCAATCCAATGAGACGGAGCCTGCCTTCTTTCATCTGGCCGTAGCACGCAATCGGCACCTGACATCCGCCCTCAAGCCTACGCAGAAGGGCGCGTTCGCCGGTCACGCAGGTCCGCGTGTCTGTATGGTTAAAAAAAGCGATGAGATCGTTCAGTTCACGGTCATCAACGCGGCATTCTATCCCCAGCGCTCCCTGGCCGATTGCTGGCAGGCTGATTTCCGGATCAATGTATTCCGTTACGTTTTCAGCGAGCCCAAGGCGTTTGATCCCGGCAGCTGCCAGAATGATCGCGTCGAACTGCCCTTCCTTGAGTTTCCTCAGGCGAGTGTCCACATTCCCGCGCAGTTGATGTATTACAAAATCAGGCCTGGCATGCATGAGCTGCGCCTGGCGCCTGAGACTGCTGGTGCCGATGTTTGCTCCTTTAGGGAGATCTTTGAATTTCACCTTATTCCGAGTCAGCAAAGCGTCTCTTGCGTCTTCACGCTTGGTGATACAGGACAGGTGAAGGCCATCTGGGAAAAAAGTGGGCACATCCTTCATGCTGTGAACCGCGATGTCGATTTCATTGCTCAGCATGGCCTCTTCAATCTCCTTTACGAAGAGCCCCTTTCCGCCCACCTGCGCAAGCGGGACATCGAGAATCTTGTCCCCTGTAGTTTTGATCTTGGTGAGCGGCACGGTTATGCCGGGATATTTTATCTCGAGCTCCGACTTAACCCATTCCGCCTGCCACAACGCCAGCGCGCTTCCCCGTGTTCCGAGCCTGATCTGTTTACGCAATGAAAATCTCCTGAATTAATATTTTTGTCTGCTGGTGGAATTTAATAAATGCCGTAAAGTTGTTTTCTAGCCCTATCGACTGGAAAATCATGGTTTAACAAACCGGACGTTTTACCGGCACTTACTTTCCTTTTCCTTGCTCCGTGCAGATTCTTCTTTTGTTTGTTGATTGATTGTTCTCTCATGCACAGGCCGTATAAGCTCTCGGTCCAAGTTGAACAATCGGCGTGCGATTGCGATGGTGTTGTCGCTCTCACCCGCCGCAGCAGCGGCCTGTTTCAGAACCACCAGTGGAGCGTGCAGGAGCTTGTTCACGATCGATTGAGACATAATGTCCATCGCCCGCTTTTGATCTTCATTGAGGTCGTTCATCGAACTAAGGGTTTTGTCCAGTTCCCTCTTTCTGATATCCTCCACTTTTTCGCGAAGATCTACAATGGTCGGAACGGCATCAAGACCGCGTTCCCACTGAAGATAGGTTTCGACTTCAAGGGTGACGAGTTCCTCCGCCTTTTCCGCCTCCTTGGACCGGCTCTCGGCATTGACATCTACCTTGCTCTGCAGGTCGTCGATATCATAAAGGTACACATTGTCGACCTTATCGACCTCAGGGTCAATATTTCTCGGATTCGAGATATCGATCATGAAAATTGGTTTGTTGCGCCGTTCTTTCAGTGTCCGGCTGACCATTTCGCGGCTGACGACATAATAGGGAGCCCCGGTTGCACAGATAAGGATATCTACCATGACTAGCGCATCGGGGAAATGTTCAAACCGGATAGCATCGCCGTTGAATTCCTTTGCAAGTTCTTCGGCGCGTTCAAAGGTACGGTTCGCAACCATGATATTTTTCACGCCGTTGCCGAGGAGATGCTGGGCCGCGAGTTCGGCCATCTCACCGGCCCCAAGGAGCATGACGTTTTTCCCCTCGAGTACGCCGAATATCTTTTTTGCGAGTTCAACAGCGGCGGAACTGATGGAAACCGCTCCTTCTGCTAGTTTTGTCTCTGTGCGGACTCTTTTCGCGACGGAAATGGCTTTTTTGATCAGTTTATTGAGGATCGTGCTCGTGGTCTTGGTTTTGAGCGCAATATCGAAAGCATCCTTAAGTTGTCCCAGTATCTGCGCCTCGCCCAGCACCATGGAGTCGAGGCTTGAGGCAACACGGAATGTGTGGCGTACTCCCTGGGCGTCGGGATACACATAGAGCGCTTGCTCCAATACATTCCGGGAAAGGTTGTGGTAATCCGAAATAAACTGTTTGATCCGGTCGATCCCCATGGCACTGTCGCTCACCGAAGCGTAGATCTCCACACGGTTGCACGTTGAGACAATGAGGCATTCGCGCATGCTTTCATAGGTCATCAGCTTTCTGAGCGCGTCAGGAAGTGTGCTCTCGGGAAAGTTGAGCTTCTCCCGGACTTCAATGGGTGCTGACTTATGACTGAGACCGACTACAATAATTCCCATGTATGCATTACCTTAAAACGTGTGTTTTCCGATGTTGACGCGGCTCACGACAAAGAAGCTAAGCAGGACAAAAAGAAATCCGACAATAGAGAGGACCGCCATTTTTCTGCCCCGCCATCCGATCGTGCGAAGGTGGAGGAGCACTAGATAGATCACCCAGGTGATCAATGACCAAGTCTCCTTCGGGTCCCAACTCCAGTAGGTGCCCCAGGCACTGTTGGCCCAGATTGAACCGGTAATCATGCCGAGGGTAAACAGCGGCCAGCCGAGCGTAAGCGCCTTGTAGCTAAGCGTATCCATGATATCAAGTGAAGGCAGACGGTGAAAGATCGCGCCCAGATGCTTGGCTTTAAGCTGGCGTTCCTGGACGAGGTACATGACCGAGATAATGCACGCGAACGCGAAGGCCGCGTCTCCGAGGACGGCAAAACTCGTATGGATTCCGAGCCAGCCACTCTTGAGTATTGGATTCAATTCCTTGATATCACCAGACAAAAGAAACACGGGAATCATGAGAATGACAACGATTGGAAGCATGAATGAACCGAGTGCGGCAATCTTGTACCGGAACTCCATGACCAAGAACACAAAGATCATCCCCATCCCGAGAAAGTTGATCGCCTCAAAGAAGCCGGTTATGGGGATCCTGCCTGACTCGGACCAGCGAAAGGCAAAATAGCAGATATGGCAGAGAAATCCCGCGAGCGTTGCCCAAAAAGCCGCCGCCCCGGTCCATTTATGGCTCGGCTTGAAAATGTAAACAACATATCCCACTGCCGCCAGCAGATATGCGACCGTTGCTGCTTGAAAAAATAGAAGATTCATGCGGTCATTCCCCTGAGTGATTTACTGCGCTAAATGGTGGATATTACTTTTTAACACCTTATAAAGTCAAGGGAAAAAGAATTCACTCCATTTGCAACGAGGACGAGCATTCAAGCCGCAAACGCCTTCGTGACTTGGACCGGATGTGTAGCGGCAATGATGCCCTATTTATGCCGGGATCAACTTTCCCTCGGTCATTCTGAGCACCCTATCAGCCCTGACTGCGAGTTTGTCGTTATGAGTTACGATGACAAAAGTAATTTTTTTCTGTTTGTTGATGGAGAGGATAAGATCATGAACCGCCTCTCCTGTATGACTGTCGAGGTTGCCCGTCGGTTCGTCCGCCAGAACGACGTCGGGTCCGAGCATGAGCGCTCGGGCCACGGCAACACGCTGCTGCTCTCCGCCGGACATTTCTCCGGGCCGGTGATGGAGCCTTCTGCTCAGTCCAACATCGTTCAGAATCGCCGTTGCTTTTTCCATGGCTTCGTCGCGTTCCATCCGGCGGATAAGAGCTGGCATTAAAACGTTTTCAAGCGCAGAAAACTCGGGGAGGAGATGGTGAAACTGGAATACGAATCCCACGTGCTCGTTTCTGAATTTGGCTACCTGATTCGCATCCAGCGCGAAAACGTCGCTGTTTCCATAAAGGATTTTGCCGGAACTGGGCCGATCAAGAGCACCCAGGATATGGAGAAAAGTACTCTTCCCGACGCCCGATGCGCCCACAATGGCAAGCATCTCACCTTGACGGATTTCGAGGTCGATGCCGTCCAGCACAGACAGCTGCACCGGTCCGCTCATAAACGTTTTTCTGAGCTCCTGAACATGAATAAAATTCTGTGCTATTTTGTTTCTCCCGGCTTGTCGCCTTCCTTCAATTTCTCAACAGTTTTTTCAATGGTCGTTGCTTTATGCTCTATTGTCTGCTTTACGTCTTCTGCTTTGGTTCCTACCCCACTGAGCCAGTTAGCGGTTTTCTTTAAGATATTACCGCCCCCCATGATGACAAATACGATGACCACCAGCGCTAGGAAAATCAGTACCAACAGGAAACGTTTTAGCTTTCCGCCCTTTGGAGCCATAGATACCTCCTTGTTTGATAAAAATTAAACGCAAAATAATAAATAGCATAGTTATTCATACCTAAGAACCTCAACCGGGTCTTGTCGCGCGGCCTGCCAAGAGGGGTAGAGGGTGGCAAGGAAACTGATACCGAGCGCTGTCAGGGCGATGAATAGGACATCGAGACCGGAGGTCGTCAGCGGCAAATGACTTACCTGATATACATCCTTCGGGAGTGAGATAATGTCCGTTTTCGTAAGTATCATGACAGCACTGGAGCCGATGACAACGCCGATGGCCGTTCCCACGCTACCGATTGCTAGTCCGGCGAACATGAAGATTTTCACAATACTCCCCGGCGACGAACCCATCGACTTCAGGATCGCGATCTCCCGGTTCTTTTCCATAACGATCATGGTAAGCGTCCCGATGATATTGAATGATGCTACAACAATGATGACTACCAGAATAAGCGACATCCCGATTTTTTCCAGCAGAAGCGCGGAGAAAAAGTTTTTGTTCATTTCCATCCAGTTGCGGGTGTAGAAAGGATAACCGACGGCCGCCTGAATCGCGGACGCAATCCTGTCTGCGTCATAGATCCGATCAATCCTCACCTGAACTCCGCTCACTCGGCCCGGCATATCAAAATATTTCTGCGCATCCGGTAGTGAAATATACACGAACCCTGTATTGTAGTCGTACATGCCGGCGTCAAAGAGACCGGTGATCGCGAATTTTTTCATCTTGGGGACCATCCCGAGAGGCGTCTCTTCACCCAGGGGGTTCACCATGGTGACGGCGTCACCAACCGACACGCCCAATTTGCGCGCAAGATCTTCGCCGATGATGATTCCCGGCTGCTTCTGGCCGGTCTGATCAAGGTCTTTCAACGTACCGACTGTCATATTCTTGGCAAGATCAGTAACGTTGGATTCCGTCGCGGGGTCTATGCCGCGCACCGCTACGCCTTGCATGCGTTCCTTTGTGGCAACCATTGATTGACCATATATAAACGGCGTCGTAGCAGTCACATGCGGCAACTTGTCGATCTTTTCCTCCAGCGTCTTGTCATTTTTTACGCCGTTGCCGCTGAATTCCATAACAACAATATGAGGCAGAGCGGAGAGGATCCTGTCGCGGAAATAATCCTGAAATCCAGTCATCACAGCCAGCGTGATGATGGAGGTGGCGACCCCGATGACCACCCCGGCGATCGAGATGAACGTATTAAGAGAAATGGTGCCATACCGTTTTTTTGTTTTCAAATAGCGGAGGCTGATGAATATTTCGTAGGGAATTTTCATGAACAATTTAGTTTTAATGTTAGGCCTTGAGTCGCATATTTTCTTTTCTCGAGCGTCGACACCAATGCGAATCTAAGGCCGGAATCAGTATTACGATTTTTCCTTCTTCATCTGCGGGAATAGGATAACATCCCTTATGGAAGTCGATCCCGTCATAAGCATAACGAGACGGTCGATACCGATGCCTTCACCGGCTGCAGGCGGCATGCCGTATTCGAGCGCTCGGATGAAGTCCTCATCCATCTGATGGGCTTCCTCATCCCCGGCTTCTCGTTCCGAAACCTGTTTCATGAATCTTTCTTTCTGATCTACTGGATCGTTCAATTCCGAAAAAGCGTTTGCCAGTTCTCTTCCAACGACGAAGAGTTCAAATCGCTCGACGTAATCAGGGTTGTCATCGCGTTTTTTTGAAAGCGGGGATATGTCCGTGGGATAATCGATGATAAAGGTTGGCTGGATAAGCTTTGGTTCCACCAAGGCTTCGAATATTTCATTGAGCACCTTGCCCATGGGCTCTCCGCCTTTCATGTTTGCTCCGAGCTTGCGCGCGTACTCCCGCGCCTTGTCTTTCTGTCCCAAGACCTCAGCTGGCACCCCGGCTTCCCGCAGCGAGTCCATATAGGTCATACGTTTCCAGGGCGGTGAAAGATTGATCTGATGCCCCTCATATTCCACTTTAGTCGTGCCGAGTACGTCCTGGGAAACCGTGCTGATCATCGTTTCTGTCATTTCGATGAGATCCTGGTAGTCAGCGTAGGCTGTGTAGAATTCGAGCATGGTGAACTCCGGATTATGCCTCGTCGAGATCCCTTCGTTCCGGAAGTTACGGTTGATTTCATAGACCCGCTCGAAGCCGCCGACCAGCAGACGCTTGAGATACAATTCCGGCGCAATACGAAGGAAAAGCTCCATGCCCAAGGCGTTGTGGAATGTCTTAAATGGCCTGGCCGTCGCGCCTCCGGGAATCGACTGCATCATCGGCGTTTCCACTTCGAGATATCCCCGGGAGTTCAGAAACGAGCGAATCGCCTGAATGATCCTGGTACGCATGATGAAGACCTTTTTCACGTCCGGGTTGACGATAAGATCGACATACCGCTGGCGGTAGCGGAGCTCTATGTCTGTGAGGCCGTGCCACTTTTCCGGTAGCGGCCTGAGCGATTTAGAGAGAAGCGAGAACTTTTCAACTTCGACCGTAAGTTCATTGGTTTTGGTCCGGAAAAGGAACCCCTTCGCTCCTATAAAGTCGCCGATATCAAGTTTCTTAAACAACCCATAATGTTCATCACCCAGTGTATTCTTCTGAAAATAAAGCTGGATTCTGCCAGACCCGTCCTGGATATGGCTGAAGCAGGCCTTACCGAAGCTGCGCATGGCGACTAGTCTTCCTGCCACGATCACCTCAATACGTTCTTTTTCGAGGTCTTCCTTGGTTGTCTGACCGTATTTGTCCTGCAAGTCCTGCGCAGCAGCGGTGACCGTGAACTTGCCAGCATAGGTCTTTACGCCGCTCGCGCTGATCTCGGCCATTTTTTTGAACCGTTGCTGGATCAGTTCGTTGTAATCTTCCATGAAATTCCCTTTCAAGCAACAAGACAATATTGTGGGCTGGCACTCAGGTCAAAATAAAGATTATTATACCAGGGGTCTCAATGAAAATGAGGCACAGGAAAATATGCTTACCCGATTTATTTTATTACGTTTAGACCGTGTGTCCCGTGTACTCATTGGCAGGACCAGCGGTCGATATTTTCCTGTGATAAACCTCAAACGCGGATTATACGTATTCACTGCAAGTTGTGTCAAGAACAAACACTAGCCAGCCAGCATCCTTAACACTTCAAGATACTTGTCACTCGTTTTCATGATCACTTCTTCGGGAAGGACTGGCGCCGGCGGTTTCTGGTTCCAGTTAAGCGAGAGAAGGTAGTCTCTGACGAATTGTTTATCGAAACTCATCTGCGTAACACCCGCCTGATAGCCGCTTTTCGGCCAAAACCTCGATGAATCGGGCGTGAGCGCTTCATCGATCAGAATGACCCGTTCGTTATGAATGCCGAACTCAAGCTTCGTGTCCGCTATGATGATTCCTTTGCGCTCGGCAATTTCACAAGCCTTCTTATAGATAGCCAGGGCATAGGTTTTTACTTTTTCGGCGACATCCTGCCCCACGAGTCTCGCAACTGTTTTGAAATCGATATTTTCATCATGTTCGCCGGTCGAAGCTTTTGTTGAGGGCGTAAAGACCGGCTCCGGCAGGCGGGATGCTTCCGTTAGGCCGGCGGGAAGTTTGATGCCGCTGACCGAACCCATTGCCTTATACTCCTTGAGACCCGACCCAGTCAGGTAACCGCGAACGATGCACTCAACGGGAAGGGGCTGCGCTTTTTTCACGAGCATGCTCCTGCCATCGAGTATTGCCGCATGGCGACGGCATTCTGCCGGATACCGCGCTACTTCGGTTGTGATCAGGTGATTCGGCACAATGGTTTCTGTCTGCGCAAACCAGTATTTCGAGATCTGCGTCAGCACCCTGCCTTTTTCCGGTACAGCATTCGGCAGTACGACATCAAAGGCTGATATCCTGTCCGTTGCAATAATAAGCAGTGCCTCGCCGAGATCATAAATATCTCGCACTTTGCCTCGTTGGGGCGGTTTCAACCCTTCCAGATGCGTTTCAAGCACTAGCGGCGTTGTCATCTTCACCTCTCACATGATTTTCAGGAGCATATTTCAATATCCGGATACGGGAAATTCGGTTTCGTCTCAGCCGGAGAACGGTAAACAGCATATTCTCATACCTGACCTGATCACCTTCCGCGGGTAATCGCCCGAACAACCCAAGAACAAATCCTCCCAGGGTCTCAAATTCATCCTCCGGAAGATTCACCCCGAGCTTTTCGTTTACTTTCCCGATGTCTGTTCTTCCGTCGATGACATAGCGGTTCGAGGCGACCTCGTGAATTTCACGCAGCTCTTTTTCTTGTTCGTCACGAATGTCACCCACGATTTCCTCGATCAGGTCTTCCATCGTGACAAGTCCATCTGTTCCACCGTATTCATCACCGACAAGAGCAAGGTGAATGCGTTTTTCACGCATTTCCTTTAGGAGCACGCTTACATTTTTATTCGGCGGCACGATATATGGCTTCCGAAGCACACTCGACAGTTGAACGGGTCTGTTCTCCATATGAAGCGCAAGGATATCCTTAAGATAAACGATTCCGATGATATTGTCGATGGTTTCACTGTATACAGGCAATCGAGAAAAACCCTGTTCATTCATCATGCGGAGAATGGAATCGATATCCGCACTTTTCTCCATGGCGACGATTTCTGTCCGCGGTACCATAACTTCTTTTACAAGGGTATCAGTGAATCGGAAGACGCTGTGAATAAGGTCCTCTTCCGAAGGCTCGAAAATCCCGCTTTTGCGGCCTTCCCGGATAAGATATTTTACCTCGTCTTCAGAGATAAAACTCGATTCCTGTCCCTTTTCGATCTGGAACAGCCGCATAACGCATTTATTTGAAAGGTCAAGTCCCCGTAGTATCAGAGACAACGTCCGCGAAAGAAAGTCTATCGGCTTCGCCGTGAAAAAGGCAATACGCTCCGAATGCCTGATTCCGATCGATTTAGGAACCAGTTCTCCGATTACTATCGTGAAATAGGTGATCAGGCCGACGACGATGGCGATGGAGAGGGGTTCTGCTGCCTTCTGTATGAACCCGACCTGGAAAGAAAGTAGCATCGGTTTGAGGTGAACCACGGCGATAATCCCGCCGAGCGCAGCCGCCAGAGTGCCAACGAGAGTGATCCCGATCTCAACGGTAGCAAGAAAGCGTTCAGGCTCTTCTTGGAGCCGCTGCACTCTTCTCGCCGCGGCATTGCCGCTTTTGACGAGATGTCTTACCCGGCTTTTCCTGAGCGAAATGAGGGAAATCTCCGATGCCGCGAAAAAACCGTTCACGATAACCAATGATGCAATCACGAAGATGTCGAATAAAAGCATAGATTATGAGGATTTCCAGTTACCGAATTGCAGAACTCAGATAGTTTCTGGTACCCGATGATATTTTCGTCTATGCGAGTACATGCAGCAGCAATTCGCATACAGTTGGAAACGAGTTCATACGTTGTTACGATTATGAAAGTTCAGGCCTCTGTATTTTGGTCAGCGTTTCAGAGCCCATACTCCTTCCAGCGGTCATCGACTTTCCTTTGTACCTGCGGATCCATCCTAATTTCATCGGGCCAGGGTCTGTTGAAACCCTCTCCCGGGCCTTTGCGGGTAGCGTCGATTCCCATTTTGCCGCCAAAACCAATCTGGGGGCAAGAGTGATCGAGAATATCGAGGGGCCCGTCCATGATTACCACGTCCCGCTGAGGATCCACGTGGTTCATGACCTTCCAGGTCACCTCTGAATAGTCGTGGATATTTACATCCTCGTCGCAAACGACCACGAACTTCGACAGCATGAGCATCCCCGTCCCCCAGATCGTGTTGATGACTTTTTTGCCGTGCCCCGGGAACCTCTTTCTGATTTTCACAATCACGTTATTGTGAAATACCCCTTCGATGGGCATGTCCATGTCGATGATATCGGGCGCGACCATCTGAAGAAGCGGGAGAAAGATCCGCTCCGTTGCCTTGCCGAGATATGCATCTTCTTGCGGCGGGCGACCTACGAGGGTGGCTGGATAGATGGCATTTTTCCGGTGCGTAATTGCCGTAATATGGAAAACAGGATACTCGTCTGCTTCGGAATAGTATCCGGTATGGTCTCCGAAAGGGCCTTCCACCCTGCGTTCGTACGGGTCAACGAAACCCTCGAATACGAATTCCGATTCGGCAGGAACTCGTACATCGATCGTCTTGCACTGAACTACCTCAAGCGGCTTCTTTCTCAAAAACCCGGCAAAGAGAAACTCACCGATAACCGGCGGGAGGGGGGCCGTAGAGGCATAGATGATAGACGGGTCTGCACCTATGGCGACGGCGACCTCCATGCGTCTTCCGGCGGATTCGTAATGCTGATAATGCCGGGCGCCGTCCTTGTGCTTGTGCCAGTGCATCCCCGTGGTCTGATGATCGAATACCTGCATACGGTACATGCCAACATTCGTGATTTTAGTAACAGGGTCCACCGTACAGACCATGGGAAGGGTAATGAAGCGGCCTCCATCCGCGGGCCAGCACTTCAGGACAGGAATACGGGAGAGGTCGACCTGTTCACCTGTCAGTACGACGTCCTGACAGGGGGCTTTTTTTACCGTCTTGGGGAAAAATCCGGCTAATTCTGTGAGTTTGGGCAGCATCTGTATTTTGTCCATCAAACCCGCTCCTGGTCCCGGAAAAAGCTTTGTCGGGTCCAGAATTTCCCTGATTTGTCGACCAATATCATCAAGGTCAGAAACCTCGAGGGCCCGGCACATTCGCTGCATGGAACCGAACGCATTAGTGAGGACAGGAAAAGATGATCCTTTAACATTCTCGAAGAGAAGCGCTCTGTTGTTGGTCCCCTTTTGTTTGGAGACCCTGTCCGTGATTTCTGCGATCTCCAGTTCGGCGTCCACTTCCACCTTGACACGGACAAGCTGTCCCTCTTTTTCAAGAATTGCGATGAAATCTCTTAATGAATCATAGGCCATAGGGTATGAATTGTAACGGAATCAGGGGGGATTTGCAATCAAAAACTCGGGAATGTCAACCCAAAGCTAAAATGTCCGGTTCTTACCAAAGCTAAAATGTCCGGTTTTGAGATCCTGTCTGACGCTGCATTCTAGCTTTGGCCATTGCCCTCGCTGGAGACTTCCACGGATGTGTCGCGGGCTGCTTGTGCGCTCTGATGAGCCTCGGCTTCTTTACTGGTTGCTCTTCTTTCAGTGGTCGAACTTGAATCTCCTTAAACTTTATCCGAAGGTCGTTATGGAGGATGTGCATGCTGCCGTCAGTTCTCTCTTCCACCGTGACCTTCTTCGCCCGGATGTTACTCGTGATCTGGTAGAGTATCTTGTTGTGGGCAACAGTAAAATCATTCCTTAATGCCCGCTCGGTCTTAATCGAAAGAATCGTGTCAAGTGCCCTCTTATTCACGATCGGCCGGTGATAGTTTGCCTCTTCCGCGGCTTCTTTCGCAAACATTCTGTTGTACTCGGGCAAATAGCCATCTAAAAACGTATTGCCCTCAGCTATATTCGTTACCCCCGCTAGCCGCATCTCTTTGACGACACGATCTTGAAAGGTCCCAAATTGACGCTCGATCCGACCCTTGGCCTGGGGCGAATAGGCATGGATGACCTCGACACCTAACTCAGCCAGGCTCTTCTCGAAATGGCTCATCGGCCGGATATCGTTGAGTTCCTCCTCAATGGTCTGCTTGGCCAGCGACTTATACGTTGAATGCCTATCCAGATAGACGCTCTGGGGCAGCCCGTAGAGCCTGATATACCGCTTGAAGCTGTCCATGGCGGGCAGCGTCCCCTCATACTCATAAAAACGGCCATACACACGGCCCGTAGCATCATCAACGTAACCCATGAGAACACACACAGGACCGCGCCCTTCGAACCAGTCGTGATGAGATCCGTCCATCTGGACCATCTCGCCGCGATGGGCCTTGCGCTGACGCCACTGACGGTGCGGTCTCTTTTTGCGGCTCTTGTACGGAATATGCTCTTGTTGGAACCACCCCCGCAGCGTCTCGTCACTTACCTTGATGTTGTGAACCGCCAACAGCTTTTCACTGGCATGGGTGGGGCCGAAGTCCTTATACCTATCCCGGCACAGAATCGTTGCTTTGTCCTTTACCTTATCCGCAATGCGGTTGTGAGCTCTCTTCCCTCGGGATTTGTGACAAATGCCCGCGTTGCCCACCTGCTCGACGTTCCTGACGATTCTCCTTACCTGCCGGTCTGATAATTTCAATAATGCTGCTGCCTGCTCCTGGTTGATTGCTTTACCTATTGCCTGGTGGATAACATATAACCGATTCGACTCCTTCTGGCTCATCGTGATCCTGTCCTGTTCTGCCATTATGCCCTCCAATTACTGGCGGGCAGTATAGCTTAAAATAGGACATCCATTTAAAGGGCACTGTCAAGCGAAAATAGCTATCTTGTGACGAGAAAAAGAACTTTTCTCGTCGAGCCTTTTCGTTACCATCATCTTCACCATTGCCGCAATTTCATCTCATTCGATGTCAATTCTTCACTGCATCAGACATCCATCAGGATTAAGGTCATTGGTACTGCAGGATATCTCCAAGACCCTTTCCACCATCGGTGGACCAGAAAATCTTCGGCTCCTTGCCGCGCCCAAGGGGTTTATCACTTCTTATGGTTATTAACCAGTCCTGTAATAGTTCACGGCACGGGCAGTAAAGATGCTGATAGCGCTATATACTGCGGGTGAGGCGGATTACCAATCACTTTTCATGGTTTTGCCAGTCTTATTGCTGGTTCACCGCCCCAGCCATCCTTCATCCAAAGCACCTCTCCGGCACGAACGGCACCCCGTCCCGCATGATGTAATAGGCCGCTCGCGCCAGTTTGTGAGCAAGGGCATTATGCGCCACCATCCTGTTTGTCTTCTGCGCCTTGCGGTTGTAATAGGCTCGTGCGTCCTTATCAAATCGACGCGCCAGCTCTGCTGCTTCCGAGAATGCCCAGGCAAGATACTTGTTTCCGCACTTCCTGTTCCCTTTGCCCTTTTGCTTCTCGTTGCTGATCCAGGCGGTCGAAACCTTTCTACAGTACGATACGAAATTTCCAACATCGGCAAACCGATTGATTGGGCCAGCCTCCAGCATAATCGTCAGGCCCAGGATCTTGCCAATACCGGGTTCCGTCAGAAGCTTGTTGTACGGATCCCGCAGCTCTATCCGCTCTTCCACAACGGATTCGAGTGACTTGATCTGTAAGGTGAAAAAATCTATGCTCTCCTTGCTGACCTTTCCTGCCAGCGCAAGATCTTCATTGCCGGCAAGATAGGGAGTTACATGGTCGATGGTTAATGCCTTGACGGCGTTCGCTTTCAGGCTGATCCCATTGTTACGGCTAAGGATGTTCTGAAGACTTAAAATCAGCGATGTCCGCAGTCGTACTAAATGACTTCGCTTCCTGAGTAAATCTCGAATCGGACGATCTTCTTTCGGATAGATATATCCCTCCGGAAGAATACCAAGCCTCAGCATCTCAGCCAGCCAGAAGGCATCGTGTTGATCATCCGCATACTTGAGCCCAGAGTATTTCTGGATCTTCGTGGTGTTTGCAAGATGCACCTGGTAGCCCTCTTCCATCAGGATATCGACTAGCCAATACCAGTTATACGTCGATTCCACAACGATGCCTGCCATACTATCTTTGTAGGGTGCCAGTGTGCTCAGTATGACTTCGTGATCGTTCGATAGCTTCTTCTTGAATACTCGTTTGCCATCCTCATCGACAATGCCAAGATACGTATTGCTTGAATGCAGATCACAGCCAGCGTATAATCTCATACAGCACCTCCGGGGTTAAGATTGGACTCTTTTCCTATGAGCATAACAGAATCTTATGGTTCTGCTATGCTCGGAGGTGCCCTTTATATGATTATCACTTTTGCTTTGGTAGAACCGGACATTATCACTTTGGGAGGACATCAAAAACTCGGGAAAACTCGGAAGTGTCATGGTTCTTCGTACTTCTGCAAACGGTGCCTGAACGACCGGAAAGAAAGTTTAAGCAGTTTTGCCGCGTCAGTTTTTATTCCACCGGACTTTTCGAGCGCTTTCCGTAGAAGTGTTTTTTCAGCGTTTTCAAGGATGGCCTCCAAGTCGATCCCTTCATCAGGGATGTCCAGCGCGACGAGATCAAAGCAGGGTTGTCTATTCGTAAGCGTTTCCGGTAGTTGATCGGACCGGATAATGTTTTCCGTGGAAATTATGACAAGGCGTTCAATCATATTTTCAAGTTCTCGTACATTGCCCGGCCATGAATAACTCATAAAGGCTTTCATGACATCAGCATCAATCTTTTTTGCTGCCGATGTGTCGGTATTATTGCCGATCGATTTCCTCAGAAAAAAATTGACCAGATGCGGGATATCTTCTTTCCGCTCCCTGAGTGGTGGAAGATGAATGGGAATAACATTCAGCCGATAATAGAGGTCTTCTCGAAATACCCCTTTGGCAACTTCCTCATGCAAATCCTTGTTGCTGGCGGCTACGACATGCACATTTACCTTTATTCCCGCCGTCCCGCCGACCCGCATAAATTCCCGTTCCTGGAGAACGCGTAGCAGCTTTACCTGTAGTGCAGGCGTTGTAGCGCTAATTTCGTCAAGAAAGATAGTTCCACCGTCGGCTGCCTCAAAAAGCCCCTGCTTATTGGATGCCGCTCCGGTAAAAGCTCCTTTCATATACCCGAACAGCTCGCTTTCCAGCAGCGTTTCTGGCAAAGCCCCGCAATTGACGGTGACAAAAGGACCGTTCTTTCTCGGGCTGTTGTAATGAAGAGCCCTCGCAACGAGTTCCTTGCCAGTCCCACTTTCCCCGGTGATCAGTACGGTGCTGCTGGCCTGGGAAACCTGTCTTATGAGCGCGAATACTTTCTGCATCGGCTCGCTTTTCCCGATGAAATTTTCAAAACCAACGCGTGATTCTATCTCGCGTTTAAGAAGGATATTCTCTTTTCGCAAATAGCGTTTTTCAAGTGAGTTATTGATGATCAATTTGAGCTCATCAACTTTAAAAGGTTTGATAATGTAATCCGAGGCACCGAGTTTCATCGCTTCGACGGCAGTTTCGGCAGTAGCAAACGCGGTAACCATAATGACGACGGTTTCAGGAGAAATTTCCTTTATCGCCTTGAGCACCCCAATCCCGTCCACACCCGGCATCTTCATGTCGCTGATCACGAGGTCGAATATTTCCGCCTGTGCAGCTTTCAAGGCGTCCGTGCCATTTATTGCAGTGACGACGTCATGGCCTTCTTTCTTGAGCATGATTGCAAGAAAGTCTCTTAGACTCTGCTCATCATCAACAACGAGAACTTTGCTCATGATTGTTTGCCCTCTCTGGTATCAACGAGTGCCGCGTTTCCCTTCGATGAATGCTCATTGTCCGAATCCCCGCCCAGGGGAAGTCTGATTATAAACCGCGTCCCTTTGCCCTCTTCGCTTTCCACGGAAATAGTCCCCTTGTGGTCATTGACGATGCGGTACGCGATAGCAAGACCGAGACCGGTTCCCTGGGTTTTTGTCGTAAAAAAGGGGTCAAATATTTTTTCCAGAAATTCACGAGCTATACCGTAACCGGTATCAGTAAAGATGATTTCACACTGTTTCGAGTCTCCGTCCTCAATCGAGGGTGAAGCTGTAATGGCTATCAATCCGTCATTCGGCATAGCTTGGTTTGCGTTTAAAAGCAGGTTCCAGAAAACCTGCCGTAATCGTTGAGCATCCCCCTTAATCTTGATATGGTCGTCGATATTGCAGAAAATCCGTATTTTTTTGTTGAAATTCCGACTGTTCTTGAGCAACACGATCGTTTCATCCAGCAACGGTCCCAACGCGATGTTATCCTCATGACCTATTTTCGGCCGTGCATATTCGAGAAAATCAGTAATGATCGTGTTGAGACGATCCGTCTCTCTGACGACAATATCCATAAGATGCTTCTCGTCACCGTCAAGTTTCAGCTCCCTTTGGAGCAGCTGGATGGACCCGCTGACCGACGCAAGCGGATTTCGTATTTCATGAGCAATTCCAGCTGCAAGACTGCCGACAGTGACCAGCCGCTCCTGGCGTCTCATCTGCTCCTCCATCTCTACCAGTTTTGTTATATCCTGGAACGTAAGAATTATGCCACGTGCGAAATTAGTTTCATCCCTGAGGAGTGACGCGGTCATCCCCAGGAGAGAGGTTGAAGCATCTTTTTTTATAATTTGGCTGTTAAACCGGTATGGACGCTCCTTGAGCGAATCGGTATGACCGAAGAGCTCCTTAATGCTATTCCCGAATATTTCCTGCCAGCGCTTTTTTATCTCTTCATAACTGTATCCAGTCATATGTTCCGCAGCAGGGTTCCATGACGTGATATCCCCCTTCAAATCCACGGTTAAAATGCCGCTCCCGACGCTTCTCAAAATGTGGTCCTGTAAGACCCTGAGATCCTCGAAATCAATGCTCTTTTCCCGAAGTTCCTGCCGCGCGGAGCGAAGCCGTTCCGAAAGATAACTGGTCAGCAGCGCCACCATGTAAAAAGACAGGATGTTGATAAGAACCTGATAAAATACCTGGCCGGCGGTGAAGTTTTGACTTCGGACAAAATGAAGTACGTTATAGTACTGCATATCCAGCATGGTTCCGTACAGGATGCTGGAGAGAGAGGCCGTCAGATATCCGCCACGACGATATAAGATAATGCTGGCAGAAATAATCGCCAGATGATAGAGAATCGAAAAACCACTGTCGATGCCGCCGGTAAGATGTACGAGGAACGTGATAAGAAGAATATCGATGGAGACTTGAAGGTATGCAAGAAAAAGGAGGTCTTTGAATCTTCCCAACAGATACCGGTAAAGAGCTGTCAGTGCATATGTTAAAAACAGGATATCATACAACACGGTGGTAGTAAAAGAATAAATTCTATACCGCCGTTGAAAAAAAAGAAGCGTTCCCACAAGAAACGTCGCGAGAACAACCCTGCTCCAAATGAGTCTTGATATGCGCGCAGAGTATTCTTCTCTTGAAAACGCCTGTGTCATGTGACGTTACTTGCCTGCTACGGCCCCCATCTGGAATATGGGCATGTACATTGCCACAATCACAAAGCCGACCGTTATGCCGAGAAAAATCATGAGCATCGGTTCCAGCATCGAGGTCAGATTCGCGACTGCAGAATCCACTTCATCGTCGTAAAAATCGGCTATCTTGTTCAGCATATTGTCCAAAGCTCCGGTGGCTTCCCCCACGGATATCATCTGGACGACCATGGTGGGGAAAACACGTGCTTTTGACAGCGGTTCAGCGAGGGTTTTCCCCTCACTCACGCTTTGACGCGTGGTGATGATGGATTCCTCCACGACCTTGTTTCCCGCCGTGCGCGAAACGATTAGCAGTCCTTCCAGGATCGGAACGCCGCTGGTCAGCAAAGTACCTAGCGTTCTGGTGAATTTCGCCACCGAGACACGCTGGATCAGAGATCCCACTACGGGGATTTTCAGCGCGATGCCGTCGGTCAGCCTCAGACCATTTTCCGTTTTTCTGAATCGATTCAATCCCACAAAGACGCAGATAATCCCGATGAGAAGACCGAGCCCGCCCCAGCCTTTTAAAAAGTTACTGATTGCTATCACGACGCGGGTCGGGAAAGGGAGCGCCTGCCCCATATCCGCGAACATATTAGCCAGCATGGGAACAACGATAATCATTAGGAGTGCTACAACGGCAACCGCGACGAAGAGAATCACCGCGGGATAAATCATGGCGGATTTAATCTGTTTCTTGATTTTGGCAAATTTTTCCATATACGAGGCGAGCCTCTGGAGAATGGTGTCCAGAATACCGCCGGCTTCACCCGCGGCAACCATGTTCACATAAAGGTTATCGAAAACTTTTGGGTGTTTTTTAAGCGCATCAGCAAACGTCGCACCGCTCTCGACATCGCTGCGGACCTGTGCGACAACGGTCGCTAGTGTTTTGTTTTCCGTCTGGTTTCCAAGAATATCAAGACATTGCACGAGGGGAAGGCCGGCGTCAATCATAGTTGCCAGCTGGCGGGTAAGGATAACAACGTCTTTGTCGGTCACTTTTGGTTGGCCAAACTTAATTTTAATTTCCCTCGGTTTCGCATTCACCGTAATCGGAAGGATATTCTGCTTACGAAGGAGAGTGAGAACCTCTTCCTTATTGTTAGCAGCTAGTTCACCTTTTTGAACTGTACCCTGCCGTGTTTTCCCTTCCCATACAAAAACCGTTGTTGCCATTTTTCACCCCATAGAGTAAAACTGGAATTTATATACTCTCATGCCGCAATTGGATCACCTAACGTTCGGAAAAAGAAAATTATTGCGGCATTATCGGTATTCTTTTTGACCGGGTTGAGTTGCCGACAAGCCTGACCGCCCGAGCATCTGCATGAGTTCCTCCGGGTTTGAAGACCGTCCGATGCAGTCTTCGTAGGAAATCACTTTTTTAATATACAATTCATAGAGGCCCTGATTCAATGTCTGCATACCGTATTTAGATTGGCCCGTTTGCATGATGGAGTATATCTGGTGGACTTTATCCTCACGAATAAGGTTGCGGATTGCGGTATTCGGAATCATGACTTCCAGAGCAAGAATCCTGCCGCCGCCCACTTTCGGGATAAGCTGTTGAGACATCACCCCTTCCAGAACAAAGGAAAGCTGAGCTCTTACCTGCGACTGCTGGTGCGGCGGGAAAACGTCGACGATACGGTTGATAGTCTGGGCAGCCGAATTCGTGTGCAGCGTTGCGAATGTCAAGTGACCCGTTTCGGCGATGGTCATCGCTGCTTCGATAGTTTCCAGATCGCGCATTTCACCCACGAGCACCACATCGGGATCTTGTCTGAGAATATATTTAAGAGCATCCTTGAAGGATTTCGTATCGGCATTTACTTCGCGCTGATTGACAAGACATTTTTTATGCGGATGAAGGTATTCAATCGGGTCTTCAATTGTGATGATATGTTCCTGCCGTTCGTTATTGATCTTGTCTATCATCGAGGCAAGCGTTGTAGACTTGCCGCTACCGGTGGGGCCGGTGACCAGGACCAGACCCCTTGGCTTTTTGCACAGGTCCGAAACAACTTCCGGTAGACCGAGTTCCTGAAAAGTTTTTATTTTAAAAGGGATGGTTCTGATTGCGGCGGCTACTGCGCCGCGTTGGACAAAAATATTAGCGCGGAAGCGAGAAAGATTCTTGACTCCGAAGGAGAGATCGAGTTCACTGTTTTCCTCGAATTTATGCTTTTGGGCGTCCGTCAGAATGCTGTAGCAAAGGTCTTTGGTCTGTGTTGCGCTCATGGCATCTAATCCGGGGATTGGCTTCATCTTCCCGTCAATGCGGATGGCGGGAGCGATTCCCGTCGTAATATGAAGATCGGATGCGCCCTTTTCGATCATGTATTTCAGGAGGTCATGCAGGTTTGCCATGGGAGGGCACCTCATTCTTAACAAAAATAGGAAAGCAACCAATTGTCGGCATTATGTTAATTATCGGGGAACGTGTTCTCAAGTACTTCTTCAAGCGACGTTAATCCCGCCTTTACTTTCAATAGTCCGCTTCTCCTCAGGGTTTTCATGCCAAGGGTGATCGCCTGTTTTTTAAGGTCCATCACGGACGCTCCCTGGAGAATCAATTCCTTAATCTCGTCTTTGATCGGCATGACCTCATAGAGCGCAATCCTGCCTTTGTAGCCGGTACTATTACATACTTCGCATCCTGAACCTTTATAACTGGTTACCGACTTCGCCTCATCCTCGTTAAAACCCGCTGCTATAAATGTCTGCACCGGCAGCTTTTCCATTTTTTTACATTTCTGACAGGTCTTGCGTACAAGCCTCTGGGCAAGGATGAGAATGACCGAAGAGGATACCAAGAACGGCTCCACGCCCATATTGAGCAAACGGTTGATGGTGCTGGGAGCATCGTTCGTATGAATAGTGGACAGGACGAGATGTCCGGTGAGCGCCGCTTTCACACCGATTTCAGCCGTTTCATAGTCGCGGATTTCACCCACCATGATGATGTCTGGGTCCTGCCGGAGGAACGACCGGAGAGCGGCTGCGAAATTCAGCCCGATCTCATCCTTCATCTGTACCTGGTTAATTCCCATCAGGTTGAACTCGACAGGGTCTTCAGCAGTCATCAGATTGACATCTTCCTTGTTGAGCTCGCTCAGGGCGGAATACAGCGTGGTTGTTTTTCCGCTTCCTGTAGGGCCCGTGACAAGCACCATCCCGAAAGGTCGATCGAGCGCTTCCTTGAAATCCACGAGCTGGTCTTCATCAAATCCCAGCTTTGTCATATCGAGTTGGAGGTTCGATTTGTCGAGAAGACGAAGCACAATCTTCTCACCGAACAGTGTGGGAAGCACCGACACACGGTAGTCCATGGTTTTGGTCTTCCCCATTTTCAACTTGATTCTTCCGTCCTGGGGGAGCCTCCGCTCAGCGATGTCCAGGTTGGACATGATCTTAACTCTAGAGATGATGGCATTCTTGATCTTCAGAGGAAGACCCATCACCGTGGTGAGGACGCCGTCGAGCCGGTACCGAACCCGAAATTTCTTTTCGTAGGGTTCGATATGGATATCGCTCACGCCCATTTTTGCGGCACGCAGCAAAACACCGTTCACGAGCTTGACAATCGGCGCTTCAACTTCTCCGGAGAGTTGCTCCAGCCTTTCCTCTTCCACCACTTCAAGGTCTTCAACGGCGCCGGTCACAAGGCTGTCGAAATCATCCACATCCACCATGCCGCCCATTTCGATATCGTCAATAACTGCCTCTTCTTCGACATCGGTCTCATCAAACGAATAATCCTTGGCGTCGATAGTCAGTTTCTTTTCATCCCTCGCCGCAACAGCCGTAGATGCGCCGGGACCGGCTGACTTTGCCGCCACAAGAGTTTTCGCGCCACCATAATATTTTTTAATCGCTTCGACGATCGCGCCCTCGGTTGCCACGACGGCTTCTACGTTGTATCCAGTCATGAATTTGATGTCGTCGATAGCGAAGATGTTTGAGGGGTCGACCATAGCTATCGTGATGGTAGCGCCTGCACGGTTGATCGGCATGATCCGGTACTTCTGTGCAACTTCGGCGGGGATGTGTTTGATGACCGCGGGATTGATTTCAAACTTGCCCAGATCAACGTAGGGAACACCGTACTGCTTGCTCAGGAAGGTCATCAGTTTGTCTTCATGGACAAATCCGAGTTTGACCAGAATGGAGCCGAGCCTGCCGCCCTCTGACTTTTGGACAGAGAGTGCTTTTTTTAGCTGATCATCCGAAATCAGGCCCGACGACACGAGCATGGAGCCGAGCCTACCTGTCATCGCCATAGGAACTCCTTAAATAAAAAAAGAAATCACCTACAATATTACTGGAATACGTCTACCGTGTCAAGATGGGACTGTGTCTTTTTAGAAATTAGCTGCGTTCGGCAATCTGCCGGGAAAGCGCATTTTTCATGACCAGAACCGGCGCTTTGACACCCGTCCAGATTTCGAAGGCGATAACTCCTTGGTAAAGCAGCATACCAATGCCGGACAGTCTATTCGCCTCTTTTTTTTCGCCGCTTTCAGCAGCGTAGTCTCCGCAGGATTGTAAACAAGATCGCATACGAGATGGTCCTTGCGGATGAACTCCTGTCTTATCGGCAAAGTATCCCGTTTCTTTAATCCCAGCGGCGTGGCGTTAATGAGACATCCAGATGTCTCTGCAGCGCGAGCGAGCGCCCCCCCCGGCAACGCCTCTGCATCCACCCCCGTTTTATCCCGCAAGTCCCGCGCAAGCGCTTCCGCCTTCTTCCCGTCGACATCAAAAAGCGCGATCCGCCGCACACCCGCCAGAGCGAGACTAAAACTGACCGCCCTGGCAGCTCCTCCCGAGCCGACCAAAAAAACAGCTTTTCCCTTCGGGTCAAACCGGGCATTGTCCCGGAGAGACCGGATAAATCCTCTCCCATCGGTATTATGGCCGATTAGCTTCCCCTTCACGACCTCGATCGTATTGACTGCGCCAATCAATCTTGCTTCCTGTGAAAGGTCATGCAGGTAAGCAATAACCTTTTCTTTGTGTGGCACCGTTACGTTCAATCCACAAAGCCCTAGAGGAATGATCGCACGAACGGCATCGGCAAGCTGATCCGGATTGACGGCAAAGGGGATATAGCATGCATCCATACCCAGCTTTTTGAATGCTGCATTGTGCATGCCTGGCGAAAACGTATGTTCCACCGGATAACCGAAAATTCCATAGAGCTTGGTTTTACCTGAAATCATTGTCGCGTCGACCTCCCTTCCTTCTTCAGCAGCGCCACAATGTCCCTGAAGCCCGCGGCGGGGTATAGCCTGGTGCCAAGAACATCGGCGAGATGGGCAAGGCTCATCCCGTCGAGAAAAATCTGCTCTTCCGCTTTGAGTGCTTCAACGGGGATAATAACCATAGCACCTAGACGTTTTCCAGCAAGCGCTTTTGCAATGTCACTTCCTGTCAAAAGACCCGCAACGGTGACCGAAGACCCAAAAAAAAGATTATGGGCTGTAATCTGTCTAAGTGTCAGACCCTCTATGCTCCTCAAACGGGACAATGCGTGTTGCAACACATTACTGAAGGAAACGCCGGTAACAATGGTGGCCCGGAGGGGTGCTATCGTCTTAGGCAGGCGAGTGCGGGCCGCATCGTGTAGAAATTTGGAAACCATGCCGATCCCGTTCTCTATCTGGGGAAAATCTTCATAGAACGAAGGCGGTGGAACAGACAATCCTGCCTTAATGTAAAACTCATCGGAAGCAAAAACAAGCCGCGTTCCCTTCTCTTTTCTAAATCGGCTGCCAAATCTGGTCACTTCATCGATCACAGCCCGCGCCTCTCGTGGCGTAAATACCCGGAGAGGAAACCGGCCCTTGCGGTACTCCGTGAGCCCGACGGGGACGACCGCAACAGATGTGACAGCGGGAAAAAGTCCGGACAAATCCTTCAGCGATTTCTGCAAATGTACACCGTCGTTGATTCTCGGACACAGTACGATCTGGGTATGCATTCTGATACCGCCAGCCGCCAGCCTCTTCAGACTGACCATTATGTCAGGAGCTTTGTTGTTTCCTAGGATAAATGCACGCAGAGAGGGATCGGTCGTGTGAACAGAAATGTAGAGAGGGGAGAGCCGCTCGGTGAAAATACGCTGCCAGTCTGTCTCAGCAAGGGATCCGAGCGTTATATAATTTCCATAAAGAAAGGACGCCCGGAAATCGTCATCCTTCACATACAGGCTCTTTCGACAGCCCGGAGGCATCTGATCAACGAAGCAGAATATGCATTTGTTTGCGCACCGCCTAACCTGCAGCGGGGCAAACGCAAGACCGAGCGTATCATCGGGTTCCTTGGCGAGCGAAAGGGTCCGCATATTCCCCTCGCGAGTGCGCAGCGTGATGACGACATCAGGATCGGCTATAAGGAACTGGTAGTCGATGGCATCGTGGACCCCTTTCCCGTTGATGGTCAGAATGCAGTCTCTCTTTCCTAGGCCCAGTCTGTCCGCGGTACTTCCCGGCGCGACGGCTGTGATTTCGAGCACTCAAGCACTCCTCTTGGACGCGAACATGAAGTCGACGTATCCTTCGATTTGTGTTCTCCCATCATCCGAAACCTGCCGGAATTTTCTCAGCATCATTATTTCATCTACACTCAGGATTTTTTCCAGATAATTGATCTGCTCTTCCGAAAGCGGGTATTTGCGCTTGCCTCGCCTGAACCTGGCCTGGGAGGGGGAGAGAAAAAACCCTTTGACTTCAGCTGGTACTTTTTCCTGGTGCGCGGCCAGAATCACGACGGACTTGTCTAGGTTCAGTTTCTGCGCAATCATCATAAGCGTTTTATCTTTCGGAATATGCCCTTTATTAATCGTGACCCGCAGGAGCTCAGGGCTGATCCCGAGAACTTTCGAGGCATCTTTCAGGTTTTTAAATCCCTTTTTTTCCAACGCCTGCCTGATCATCTCCGATATTTTCATGCATTCCTCCCTTGATTATTTCATTCAAGATCCTGCCCCGCGATCTTTGTGCCCTGGGCGACATATTGAATGCCGGAAACCAGCGTGAAACCGGCCGTTCCCCACTGTAAAAAGGTCATCAACCCCATCTCGGTGCCGAAATTTCTCAATACCAGAGAAAGCGTCACCGTTACGAACTGTAGCAGGGTAGTCGCCTTCCCTACAAGAGAAGGCTTCGCGACAAACTCATGCCCCGTGAAATAGAGAGCAATACTGCCAAGCAACAGGATTACGTCCCTACTCACGACAATGATTACGAGCCAGACAGGGAGCATTCCTAGGAGAACGAGAGTGACAAAGGCCGATATAATCAGCAATTTATCCGCCATGGGATCAAGAAATGCCCCCAATTTAGTCTGCGTGTTGGTCAGTCGGGCAATCAGGCCGTCAAGCGCATCGGTTATGCAAGCTACTACAAAAACTATGAAGGCTTCTCGGTCATAACCATAAATCATGAAATTGATAAAAAAAGGAATGAGGACTATCCTGAGCAACGTAATATAGTTGGGGAGATTCATCTGTGCCTCTTGCTCAAAACATCAAATAAAAGCATATTAAACAGAATTATTTGTACTGTCAACCTTTATCTTTTTGTTACCATTTTGTTTTTTTTACAGGACATCCAACAACGGCAAAACAGATGAGTACTAGAAACTGAGTGGAGCCGACGGTCAGGATTGAACTGACGACCTGCTGATTACGAATCAGCTGCTCTACCACTGAGCTACGTCGGCCTGAGAGGCGAAGGCGCAGGATAAATTGACGGTAGTTTATACCTTATTCCTGCTTTAGCTGTCAAGAAAATCTTTCGGGGTTTCCTTTTTGATAACCACTAATAAATCTTCAGAATCACTGATTTTTCTGCTTGCTAGATCATGTGCAACGGCTTATTCCTTTTAAGATCCTGTGTATGCTACTGATTATCGTTAATCGTTATTTGTCACCAGGGAACCCAAACCAGGAACAGCATCGCAATTATATATATTATATAGTTAATTTTGCAACTACTTAAATGTGAAATGAATAAAGAGAGCGATAGCGAGTACTTTGAGCATAAACAAGCGGATAAGAGGGTCGTTCTTTTAACGACATGACAAATCTTCAATACGTGTTGTCTGTTGTACGAAGTAACCGAATCATATAACGGTCCGCCGACAGACCAGAATCACACGCCACGCCTGGTCAAGAGCATGGGAAGGGAACCTCATCCAATGATAATTTTTCTCTGCCCTGTTCAAAACCTTTACAAAAGTTATTATGTTTTCAGACACCATCTTCTTAAGCGTTCTTTTCTCCCGTTGTGTTTTGAACCCGGATACGATATACTCCTAACCTATGGAAAATACACGGGATGACAGAAAACGTATACTATACATCATAGACGGGAATTCTTACATATATCGCGCCTTTTATGCTGTTAGGGGGCTCTCCACCTCGTCGGGTCTGCCGACGAATGCCGTCTTCGGCTTCGCCAACATGTTGCTCAAAGTTGTTAGGGAAAAAAATCCGGAACTGCTTGCCATCGTATTTGACCCCAAAGGCCCCACGCGAAGACATCAGGAATTCAAGGATTACAAGGCGCATCGTCCCCCCATGCCCAGAGATCTCGTCCCGCAAATTCCCTATATTCACCGGCTGGTAGAGGCGTTCCGCATCCCCGTATTCATCCAGGAAGGTCAGGAAGCCGACGATGTCATCGCTACGCTGGCCCGCAAGGCTGAGGCCAAGGGGATGAATATAACGATTGTCACAGGCGATAAGGACATCCTTCAGCTTATAGGCCCCCATATCAGCGTTTACGACACACTCAAAGAAAAAATATACGAATCAAAGGATGTGGAAGAGCGATTCGGTGTACCGCCGAACCGCGTGGTCGAAATCATGGGACTCATGGGCGATGCGTCTGACAACATCCCTGGGGTACCCGGCATCGGCGAGAAAACCGCACAGGCACTCATCAAGGAGTATGGGACTATCGAAAACCTGCTCGCAAACACCGAAGCAATTAAAAGGCCGAAACTCAGGGAGTCTCTCAGGGAGTTTGCGCATCTGGCCCGCCTGAGTCGTGAACTTGCCCTGCTGAGAGCCGATGTTCCCCTAGAAGTGGATTATGAACTTCTGAAAATGAAGCTGCCGGACAGTAGCGCCCTCCTCGTACTCTTGAAAGAGCTCGAGTTTACAGCGCTCCTGAAGTACGTCGATCGGGAACCTGGGCAGGAAGCCACGTATGCGACAATTCTGGAAGAATCTGTTTTTCAGAGTCTGCTCCATGCCCTGTCCACAGCCGAGGAATTCTGTTTCGACACTGAAACGACGTCTCTTGATCCACTACAGGCCAGCCTCGTCGGCATCTCTTTTTCCGTGGCGTCTCAAAAGGCATACTACCTTCCCCTCGGCCACGAGTATCCTGGTGCACCGAACCAGATAGCGACAGATCATGCACTGACAGCGATCAAGCCCATCATGGAGAATCCAGCAATAAAAAAAATCGGTCAAAATATTAAATACGACCTGCTCGTGCTCGGCAACTATGGAATCGCCGTGCAAGGCATTGCTTTCGATACTATGATTGCCTCGTACCTGCTCAACCCCGGAAAACCTTCCCATGGTTTGGATGCGATCGCACTCGAGTACCTCAACTACAAAACCATTACTTACGCTGAAGTCACCGGTACTGGCAAAAAACAGATCAGTTTCTCCGCCGTTGACGTAAAGACAGCTACGCAATATTCCGGGGAAGATGCGGATATCGCCTTGCGGCTCAAGCAGAAGTTGGTTCCGATGCTGCATGAGCAGAATCTCGACAAGCTGTTCCGTGAACTCGAGATGCCGCTCATGGAAGTACTCGCGGAGATGGAGCGCGCGGGGGTGAAGATCGACCCTGTTACTCTCAATGCCATGTCGCGCAAGCTGGAGCGTGAGATCAACAATATAGAAAAAACCATTTATGAGCTGGCGGGCATGACTTTCAACATCAATTCTCCTAAACAGCTCGCGGAAATCTTGTTCGGGAAACTCCAGCTCACACCCTTAAAGAAAACAAAAACGGGATTCTCGACGAACGTGGATGTCTTAGAGGAACTCGCCCATCTCCATCCCCTGCCGGCCGAAATCTTGAAATACCGGACACTCGCGAAACTCAAGTCCACCTATGTCGATGCTCTGCCGGCCATGATTAATCCCCGGACGGGCAGACTCCATACCTCGCTCAATCAGACTGTTACGGCGACCGGCAGGCTTTCAAGCAGTGATCCAAACCTCCAGAATATTCCCATTCGAACCGACGTGGGACGTGAAATCAGGAGGGCTTTTATCGCGGAACCCGGCGCGAGCCTGCTCTCGGCCGATTATTCACAAGTCGAACTGCGCATTCTTGCCCATATGAGCGGTGATCCGGCCCTCATCAGGACATTCCAGGAGGACGAGGACGTCCACACTCGCACCGCATCCGAGATATTCGGACTTTCCCCCAATGAAATAACATCTGAAATGCGGCGTAAGGCCAAGGCTGTTAATTTTGGGATTATCTACGGTATTTCCGCTTTCGGACTCGCACAGGACATCGGCGTTTCGAACAATGAGGCAAAACGCTACATCGACAGCTATTTTTCGCGATACCCGCTCGTCCGCGAGTTCATCGACCGGACCATAAACGATGCGAAGACAAAGGGGTACGTAACCACGCTTTTCGGCAGACGAAGGTTTATCCCAGAGATAACGTCTTCAACGGCGGCAGTACGAAGCTTCGGCGAGCGCACTGCCGTAAATACGCCTATTCAGGGTACTGCGGCGGACTTGATCAAGTTGGCCATGATCCACATACAGTCCGAGTTGAAAAAGCGGAAATTGCGATCACAAATGATCCTCCAGGTCCATGATGAACTGGTATTCGAGGTGCCGGATGACGAGATTGAGATCATGAAACAGGTGGTCAAGGAAAGAATGGAAGGCGCACTTGCACTCTCAATTCCCATTAAAGTCGATATGGGTGTCGGTAGAAACTGGGATGAAGCTCATTGATGGTCGATTGCGACGCGGTCGTGTAGTGAGGAATCACTTGCAAGGATTGCAAATTGTCGCAAATGCCGATTATTGACACTAGCAGGTCCAACAAGGCTTAAAGTTAACGGCAAATCCGCCTTCCGTTTTTTCCACGTCCCTCTTCGGACTCTTTTCCATTTCTTTACTGAAACTTGAATCGGTACTTGATGTCGGCCCCGATGTTCCTCAGTTCGTCATCTCGATCTCCCACGAGCGAAAAATGTTTCTTCAAGATGAATTCGATTCTGAAATCTGCGTTTCCGGCCCCAGTATGTCCTGAAGCGGACCTACGAGAGGGCCGGATTCTAGCAGCGAATTCATCGGTCTGGACGTAGATCTCAAGCGCCGTGATGGCGGTAATACCGAGGACTTCAATGATAAAAAATAATTTTCATTGTTTAAGACATAGTACATCAGCATTGATTGGCCCGTCATTTTTCCCTCAACCTATGCCGGGTACGTCCCGGCCTCCCCTTGTCCCAGTACGGCCATAAGCGTTTCTTTGATTTTTCCCAGCCTGCGTTCCTCAGTGATTTTCCCATGCAGGTAATCGGTCACGTAGAAGGAATCCATGACCCGCGATCCTTCAGTCACGATTTTTGCCGAACCGATGTCCAGGTTGAGATCATAGAGAGCTTTCGTCACTGAATAAAGCAGCCCTACCCTGTCGCGGGCCGATATATCGATAATCGTGAAGCTCTCCGAGGTTTCATTGTCGAATTCAACGACCAGAGTTATTGTGGTTGCCGGCTTCAGCCGACGGCCATAAAGACTTGGTTCCGCCGGTCGTGACTTGTTCTTGAGAGCCATTCGGAGTTCACCCAGCACGCTCTCCCACGCCGGCTCATAGTCGCAGAGTTTCCCATCGGCATCGGTGATCTGGAATGTATCAAGCATGACTCCGCTTTTCGATGTATAGACCTGGGCGCGAAGAATGTTCAGATTTTTGGATGCGATCACGCCTGCCGTACGGTAAAACATGCCGTAGGCATCGTAAGCGCAGACAACAAGTTCCGTGTATCCTCTTTCGGGATAATGACGATGATCGATCACAAGCCGTTCATCCCGGAGACGTTTCATCATCTCCAGGTGGTAGATGACTCTCTGGGTGGACGTATAGAGAATATACTGGTCCGACATGACAGATATAAAGTCATCGATTTCCTGGTGAGTAAATCTGTCCGCAGCCGCGGTCCTGATCTTGGCAATCTGGGCAGCAAGCCGCGCTTTATCTTCTTCCCCAGCAAGGGTGCTTTTTTCTATGCAATCCAGCGTCCTTATATAGAGTTCTTGGAGAAGCACAGCTTTCCACTGCGTCCAGGCGGTCGGGTTTACCGCCGAAATGTCGGCATAAGTAAGTAGGTAGAGCAAGGAAAGATTTTCCCGATCCTGTACGAGCCGGGTGAAATCTGCCATCACCTTGCGGTCTGTTAATTCCCGGCGCTGAGACAAGGAAGACATGACAAGATGATTTTTAACAAGAAATAGGACCCTTTGGCGGTCTTCGCCTTCAATGCTGAGCCTCGTGAGAATAGTTTCGGCCAGCACCGCACCCGCCCTTTCATGGTCGTGACGGAAAGCCTTCCCGAGGTCATGGAGAAGAACAGAAAGAAACAGGATCCATCGCTTTTTCAGAGTTTTCATGGCATCGGAGAGCGTTACGAGACCGGGATAATTTCCCGTCCACAAATTCTGCAGATTTCTGATAGCAAGAAGGATATGCTCATCCACGGTATAGAGATGGTAGTAATCATGCCGTGCAAGCGCTTGGATCGCACGGAATTCTGGAAGATACCGACCCAAAAAACGCAGCTCCTTCATGAGGCTGAGCGTTTCTGACAGACCGTCGGGGTTATTGAGAATGGACAGGAAGGTCCTCGCCGCCGAGGGGGACGATCTTGCTTGATCGTCTATCCTGCATCCCCGAATTAGCGACTTCAAATGATCGGACAGCACCACATGCCGGGATTGGGAAATTTCAAAAGCGGAAAGGACCAGCGACATGTCGCCGCGGCAAATGTCATCGGAGGGGGGGACAAGCGTTTTGCCGATCAGGCTGAAAGGTCCGATCATTAATTTGCGTTCGAACCAGCGGCGGGATGGTTTCGGCAGAACGGCTTCAGTAACGATGCAGGTAAACTCCCTGACGTTCCGCGCATGAAGAAAATATGCTTTCATGAACCGTTCCACAGCAAGAAGGTGAGCGGAGTCACGATAGTGAAAATCCGACGCTGTGCGCTCCTGTAAGCCAAAGGTCAGGTGATCATTTTTCCGGCCTGAAATGTAATGGACTTCGTTACGAACGCGCCAGAGGAAATTTCGTGAGCGTTGGAATACGGCATATTGGCCCTCGGTTATAACATTGCGCGCGACCAGTTCGGCGAGCGAGGATATTCGAAAACGCACGAAGGAGATCCAGAGAGCCGTGTGGAAGTCCCTGAGCCCCCCTTCGCCCTCCTTGATATTCGGCTCCCTTAGATAGACAGAACCACCAAGTTTTCTTCGGGTCGCATTCCTTTCCGCAATTTTTTCATGGATGAATTCGTTGGCCTTCCAATAGAACACTTCACTGCGCATCGTTTCGGAAAAGGCATCATAGATGCCCGGATCACCAGCGACAAGACGGGACTCGATCAAGGAAGTGCGGATCTTTATGTCCTGCCGGGCCAGGGCTGCGCATTCCTTCACAGTTCGTACGCTATAACCGACATCGAGTCCCGCGTCCCAGAGCAAGTAAAGCAATTCTGGGGAACGTTTCCGGTCCGCTTCGTCCTTACACAGAAACATGACATCAATGTCCGAATGTGGATTTAATTCTCCCCTTCCATAGCCGCCGATGGCGACCAGCGAGGGCATGATGCAGGCGGCTGAAAGACGGGCGTGCGCTTCGCGGAGTGTCCGGTCTATGAGACCCGTGCGGCGTTGCACGATCTCGCTGCCGCCGGCGCCGGCAAAGTGCGCAGCCCTGATCACTCCGTTTTCTTCTTCAAGCATTGTTCTTATGCGCACGGGGGTATTGATCAGATCGTTGTCTTGTCGCTTATTGATCATTGAAGAGCTACATCCTTTTTTTTCGGCAGTCACAACCAAAGTGCGTGTCGCTTGTCCTTGAAGAGCATGTCTTGCTGCCCGGTTCCCGTTGTCAATTAGCCATAGATACTTTTCCCGGTGTTTTGACAGTCATGAAAAAGCAGAACCAGAAACAAGGCCACATTTGCAAATAAGGACGTCGCAACGTGGTATTCAGATGCCAGTTCATATCAATGGGAGTTAAAACATGAACAAAGAAGTAGCCTGCGAACATCAGCGCTAAGGTGATATCTCCCGTTTTGATAGACACTGTGTCCAACCTGTTTTTCAACCTCGTGAAAATTAGATAGAGGGGCAACAATCCTATCGTAATTTTTTGGAAAGATCAAAGGTCACTGACGTCAACATCTCCGCAGGGCCACGTTAAGCATTATTTCTCGAAAACCCACATTTTCCTTGCGCCATAATTCCAGAAGAATACGATTCCCGTGGACATTATTTTTGCCGGCATGGCGTGCATCCCTAGGAGTCCCACAAGAATCCACATAAGGATCAAGTTGAATAGCAGTCCTGCCGTGCTTACCAGGTAGAGCAGGAAAACTTCTTTAAAGGGAGAATGACGGCCGCGAACAAAAACAAGCCGGGCGCTCAGAACATAGTTTGTAGCCGTAGCTGCGATAAAACTCAGAATTACAGCAGTCAGGTAAAAGACGTGCAATGCGCCCACCAGCATGCCGAAACTCGTCCACTCCACAATGGCAGCGACGCCTCCGACACCAGCGTATTTGATTAATTGCTCGGGGCCTTTTGTTTTCATCCTGTTGAACTCAGGTCGGATTTTCATTCTTAAGGAAAAACCAATGATCGACGATACTACATAATCTCAAGAGTTAAGAAGGCAGCAGATGTACCAAGTTTCAGAAAATCAGAGATATGATTGCTTCGATATCATGAAAATGTAATTGATAACTCCGGGTGGCCGTCATAACCGGTAGCAGCAGATATTTTCCATCTCAGGGGACCAAACGTTGCTTCTGCATTATGAAGCGGCGATGTCAATTTGCGGTAACCCTTACGAACGCTTAAAGGTTATTGTCTTTATCTCATCCATTTCGAGCACAAAACTCCCGAACGATGCCTCCCCATAACAATGCGACTTCGCATCGACATCAAAACTCGTTTCGGTTCCATCAAGTAGCGTGGCGGTTACCCTCACTTTGCGCTCCCGATTTTCACCCACGGATATTACTTTAATCCGCTCGAAAGGTATCGTCACCTGCGCCATACCCATATAGCCTGAAAATTGTATCCGCCCCTCCCAACTGAACTTATTACCGTCGATTTTGTTGCCTGTCATGTCTATTATCGTGACGTCAAAGTTCTTTTCAACGCGGGGCGCCCGTTCGAGTCCCCCCGTCCCCCCCATGCCAGTAAGCAGGATAAACGCCGCAAGGATTAAAAGCGAAGTGATCTTCCGCCGATGCATAGCCAGTCTCCTTTCAAGGTCAATGATGATTATAGTTTAACACAATACCACATAACGCGTTCTTATTTCAAGAAAAAAGCTTGCAAACAGTGTGTCCTTTGTGTAAGGTACAACAGAATTTTGGGAAAGCACTGGTTCAATGCAAAACGGTGTAATGAGGCTCTTATGGCTGATAATTTTTCCAATCTGGTCGCCCTCATGGCAAGGCTCCGCGGACCCGATGGTTGCCCTTGGGACCTCAAACAGACTCCTGATTCGCTCAAGCCCTTTCTGGTCGAGGAATGCTACGAGGTTATCGATGCTCTTGACGAAGGCTCTCCTGAAAAGATTAGGGAAGAACTGGGCGATCTCCTGTTCCAGATCATTTTCCATGCGCGCATAGCTGAAGAACAGGGCCAATTTACGATTAGCGATGTAATCTCATGCATTAATGAGAAAATGGTCCGCCGCCATCCTCATGTATTTGGCGATACACGGGTTAGTTCAGACAAAGAGGTCCTTGCGAACTGGGAAGAGATCAAGAAGAAGGAAAAGGGTTATACAGAACGGAAGTCAATTCTTGAGGGTGTGCCACGGAATCTTCCTTCACTTCTCCGCGCCCATAGCCTGCAGGAGCGCGTCGCGCGTGTAGGATTCGACTGGAACCGCATCGATGAGGCCCTGCCCAAACTCGACGAGGAAATCGCCGAGTTCAAGGAGTCATTGAAAAAAGAGGATATCGCCGGCATCGAAGAGGAACTCGGCGACATTTTTTTCATGCTCGTGAATATCTCGCGGTTCCTGAGGGTCAATCCAGAGAATGCGCTCCGAAAAACCATCAGTAAGTTCATCTATAGATTCCGATACATCGAGGAACAAGCAGCTGAAGCTGGAAAATCACTGAACGAAATGACGCTCAACGAAATGGAAACGCTGTGGCAAGAAAGCAAGAAGAAGTAAAAATCGGTTTTTACCAAGGAATAATCGCCAGCCCCGGACCGTACAGGGAGGGTGAGTAATCACTCCTGTGCATCACTAGCCGGTGCTACCATGATCGTTTCACGGCGGGAGAGCGTCACGAGACCGGGTTTTGCCCCTTTTGGCTTCCTGACAAACCGAGCCTCCGCGTAGGTAACGGAAACCTTACCAGCTCCCTTCCCCTTGCTGTAAAACGCTGCTAGTGATGCGGCCTTGACGAGGATGTCAAGCGGGATTTCTATCTTGCGCGGATTCCTGATAAGCACATGGGATCCCGGCAGACCTTCCGCATGAAGCCAGAGGTCGTCGGCTCTAGCAAGTCTTGTGGCGAGACGGTCGTTCCCATCGGCGTTTTTGCCTACAAGAAACTCCCATCCTTGAAAAATAATCACCCTGATTCCGTTCAGTGACGAAGAAGAGGCTTGTTGCCTCGTCACCCTTCCCTTCTCAGCGGGGCCGCGGTCGACAAGTGCTGAACGCAGACGGTTCAGAGAATCAATATCCGCGGCATTCTCAACTTGGATGAGAGTGGAACGCAGCCAGGAAATTCGTACCTCTGTTTCGCACAGGCGTTCTGTGATGAGGGGCAGTCCTCTTTTCACTTTTTTGTATTTTTTAAAATACAGCTCAGCGTTTTTCGTCGGCGACCGCCTTGCATCCATGGGAACGGGAACAGCGATTCCATCATATCCCGTTAGAACGGCATGCTCGATTCCCTGCCTCAGCTTCTGAAGATGAGCCAGGATCAGGTCCCCTTTTTGCCGATAATCTTCTGCCTGCCCCATTGCCTCCAGATCTGCGATAAGCGCATCGCGTTTGCGTTCCGCTTTTTTAGTAGCCTTCTTTATGTGGGAAAGCAACTCCAACCTTATAGCCGCAGATTTCCTCTGATGGATGAAATTCAAGTAATACTGTTCGGCCCACTCATTGGGAGAACCTGGAGCATCGATTTCGAGCTCCGATCCCGGGGAACTACCACGCGTTTTTTTCTGAGGCGGAACATACCGGCTACCGGACAGGAGCATGCGGGCTCCCTGTTCTGAAGGGGTTCCCGAATAATACGAGGCGAGAATATTAAGCTTTTTGTCGGTAAAAAAAAGGTTCGATGATGATCCGGTCAGCTCCAGGATAATGCGAAGGTTATCAGAATCCCTTTCAAAAAGCATTTCAGTGATACGGTCCTCGTTTAGGAGAACAACATGCACTAGACGCGCTCCGACCAGATGGCTCCTGAGACTAAGCACGAAGGGATGGGGATCGCTCACGGACTTGGGTTTCCTACTTACGAGATGCATTCGCGGCAAAGAGCGTTGCGGAGAAAGAAGCAGTATAAAGTTCTTACGATCTTTTCTGAGCAGGAAATAGATATCACGATCTGTTCCCTGAAACACTCTTTCCAGCCTCGCTCCGGAAAGGCTCAACGAAAGTTCAGTTACGATTTGCTTGAGAAGATAATAATCCATGGTCTGCCCATATTTCCCTCATCAATAAATATGGATTTATTGATGTCCCGATTGTACCGCCAGTTGCCTTTCCGTTGCACGTGTCTGTCCCCTAGCGCGGTGAGGCCGGCAGAAGCGGGAGATGAAGACATTACTTTCCCACACCCTTGTCAATAAGCTTTCACGGCACATCCAGAATCTTATGGGTCTGGGGAATGACCCGGACATCTTCGATGATTCCGAGCGCGGCATCCTGAAATTCTACTAGCATTTGCGAGTTAGGCTTCAGGTCGCCGTCCGCTGGCTGGATAACAAAGGGAATGGACTTGTTGATGTCGGCAATAAGCCGCGCAGAGATCAGGATGTCTTCCCTACGCGTGACACGGGTTACGACAGCCTTCACAAAAAGATCAGTCACCGCAGCGGCGAGAAGAAACCGCCTGTGCTCATCCCAGAACGCACGCAGCCCTGTCGCCGACGGAAGTTTGAAGTCCATGCTCACGACATCGACGGCACTGCTGATTTTTTTCATGGCTTCGACCTGAACGCCGTTTGTCTCCAGATAAATGCGGAAATCCTTCCTCACCTGTGGCAGCCAATCGGCCAGGAACTCTTGTTGCAGCAATGGTTCTCCGCCAGTAAGGCTGAGTATGGGTCTTCCAGGACCGGGCACGACCAGACGCGAACAAAGTTCGGCGAGCCGAGAAACTGAAACAGGAGAGGGAATATGTTCACGGGCACCGGGCAATTCACGTGAAACCTGGATGCTGCATAATACCTGTCCAACGGGATTGTCAACAGCAGCGATCAAAGCCGGAGTGTCACAAAAACAACACCTCATGTTGCAACCCTGAAAGCGGACAAAGATATGACGCTCTCCGACACGTACCCCCTCACCCTGGATTGACGCAAACACCTCGTTTAAATGGGCATAAATCATAGGGCAATAATACAGAACTATCTCCTGAATTACAAGAGACTCAATGACACATTAATGCCCTAGGGTAGTGACGCTCATTAAAGAATATTCTGGAAAAAACCGATAAGAAGAGGGAGATAAAAAACTGCTGATAAGGGCGGCTTTATTTCTTGACAAACTGGCGTGGATAAGTTAATCTTAATACTAAATGAGGAGGGATGATGAATCTTAGCAAGTCATTCATTTTATTGGTTTTTATACTTACATTTGTACTCCACTTCACGCCTGTCACTGCAGATCCCCTACCTCGGCCGAATCAGGCTGTGGCTCCAGGCATCCCCACCCAGTTAAAACCACCTTCAGAAGACGTTGCACAGCTCGACGAATCCGACGATAATATTCCTGAGGAAACGCCCTACCTGATCCCCTTGATGCTCAACGACAGCGTTGAGAACCACCTCGAATACTTCAAAACAAGGGGACGGGAAGTGTTTCAGCGCTGGCTTGACCGTTCCGCGCGCTATATCCCCGTGATGAAGAATATCTTCCGCGAGAAGAACCTGCCCGAGGATCTCGTCTATGTCGCCATGATCGAAAGCGGTTTCAATCCCTACGCCGTGTCATGGGCAAAGGCCGTCGGTCCCTGGCAGTTCATGCCAGCAACCGGAAAACTCTACGGTCTGAAAATAGATTGGTGGATTGACGAGCGGAAGGATCCCATCAAATCAACATATGCTGCAGCCGAACATCTGAAGGATTTGCATAATCTCTTCGGCTCGTGGCCGCTCGCGCTTGCCTCGTACAACGCTGGAGCGGGCAAGGTTCAGCGCGCCGTTCTCAGGACACGGTCCGACGATTTCTGGGATCTCAAAGCCTCACGCTACATCCGGAAAGAAACAAAAAATTATGTGCCCAAGTACATGGCCGCGACAATCATTGCAAAAAACCCCGAATCCTATGGTTTCACGGTCACCAACTATGAACCGTTCAATTTCGATGAAATCACGATCGAGGAAAGCGCCGACCTCCGTCTCATCGCCCGTTGCGCGGAGTGCACATATGAAGAAATCAAGGAATTGAATCCCGAACTGAGACGCTGGGTGACACCTCCGCATTTCGATAAATATGTCATCAGGATCCCGGCTGGGAAGAAAGAAGTCTTCCTTGCCAATTATGCGGCTGTTCCTCCAGAGCAAAAGATCAAATGGGAGCGCCATGAGGTCGGAAGAGGTGAAACTCTTTCCAGTCTCGCAAAACGGTACAATACCACGCCTGAGGCCATCCGGGATATCAACGGGCTTAAACGGAACCGCATTACGCCGGGTAAGCATCTCCTTATTCCTATCGACCTGAACGGAAAGGCGCAGGATACGACCTATCTGACGCCCGATCAGGATAGCAGGCAACAGCAGATAGTCTACCGCGTGCGTCGTGGCGAGACGCTCATCAAAATCGCCAGAAAACATAATGTGACCGTTGCGGACATCAAGGAATGGAACAAGGGAATCAGGACGGTAAGGGCTGGGCAGAAAATCAAACTTGTTGTGGGTGTTGATCAGATTTGAGTGAGACAACGGATAATCAAACAGCGAGGGTCGGGGAAAATCCCGTCCCTCTTTTTTTTTACATTACCAGTGCCGAGAATCATCACGACAGACAAAAGGAAGATCAGTTATTACGGAAGGACTTCAAACCATGTCCATGCAGCAGCTCAGGGAGTGTCTCCCCAAGATCACGGAGACAAAAGGACTTTGTCACCATAATTTGAACCCGTATGCTTGGTAGTCAGCCATGATCGGAGCGTTTGAATACCCACTTGACACAATCGCGTTCACGTACGGATCTATTTCAAGAATTCTGACCAGTGCCTCCTTTCCTCCCATTCTGCCCGACACCGCGAGGTCCATGATCACGGCATCAAGGGGTCCCTCGTTCAGGTCAACATGCCGGAAGAGTTCAATCACACACAAACCATCGGATACGAATTCTACAGTATAACCTAATCGCGGGAGGACCTCTCCTGTTGTGCTCCACAGTTTTTCCCGATCATCCACGAGCTGTATTTTCCGACACCCATGAAGAAACGTTCGTCTTTGTTAACTCAACTGTTCTGGATGTGTGCAAATAGATGCCGAAGGTCGTACCATCACCCAAAACCGATTCTGCAATGATATGGCCGCCATGTTTTTTATCATGGACCAGGTTGTTGCGATGCCCAGTCCGATCTCTTGTTTTTTTACGCGTAAAGTCGGGATCAAATATATTCGGCGAATGTTCTTTCGTTCGGCACGCACATGTTGGCCCTGCCTGATGTTGCGTTGTTCTATACTTTTTGCATTAATATGCCACAATAGAATGCTTTGGCGTGACATCCTCACAGACCTGAAGAGATGGGTCTTGCGGCGCAGATAATAAGGTGGGACGTTAAATGATTCAGAAGGGGTCTTTTGAAAATGACTTTGGGTTTAACGATGGATTTATTGATCCGTTATATTCTCAAACGCTTGGCTGGGAGCTGACAACGAATGAGTGGCGATCCCGACATCTTGACATTACCGGGACTGCGATCTCAACTACTTTCCCCCTTGGTCTGATGACGGTGTCGGCATCGGAGCAATCTTTTGTACTTTGCTGGAGGCCTCCATGGCCCAGTTCGTACCCATAAGCTTCTCAAATACCTCTTTATATTTTTTTTCCGCCTCCGGCTGATTCCCTGCCAATTCATAGAGTCTGGCAAGCTCGACAGTGGCAACGCCCGTGCCCAATAACGCTTCCGCCTGCCCGAAATATTTCCGGGCTTCATCAGGCTTGGCCATCCCCTCGTACACATAGCCCATCCGCTGGTAAACAAAGCCAGCAAGAATCCTTTTGCCCGAATATTGTTTAATGAATGCGTCGTATTCTTTCAGCGCCTCCTCGGGCTGTCCCAAATTCACCAGGCAGTTTCCGATATAGTACTGGGCGATTGCCCCGCTCACCGTGTTAGGATACCTTTGCTGTACATTACGGAAAAGCTCCAGAGCTCTTCCGTAGTCGGCAATCGCACCATTCTCGGGATTGTAATAACTGTAAGCGGCAGCCGCCAGCGGCGAGGCTTGCTGTTCCTGGTAAGATTTCACTAACGCGAATCCCGCCATAAACACCAGAAGCGTGGCAACGGCGGCTGTAGCGACGGTGAACAGTCGGCGATACTTCGCAATGAAGGCGGAACTCTTGCGCGCCAGAGTCATGATTTCCTGTTCAGGTTGTGCAGGGGACGCGTCTCCCCTCTTTTTTATTTTTGCCATCTTTACAATTTCCCCCTCTGCGTAGTATTATGATTTTATCTTTTCCCTACGTAATGTGCACTCGACGGCTCCTCATCAAGCGATCATTCTATTACTTCCCGATCGCGGCACTCGCTCGGGCAGCGAGTTCCCGCGAGTTTCGCAGAACAACGTTTATCCTTTCATCGTTCAGCCCAGCGCCAAGCAGTATGGTGTGAGCAAACTCGTCGGTGATGAGATCGCCTGGCTCATGGGTATCCGTGTCCATCACGAGTTTCGCTCCTGTTTCTGCAGCGATCTTGGCCACGTGGCCATTCGACAGGCTATGGCCTTTCCGCGAAGATATCTCAAGGTGTACGCCGTTGCGGGCAGCCAGCGACGCCTCTTCCTTCGTGATGAGGCCCGGATGGGCAAGAATGTCCACCTTCGCCTCGATCGCAGCGCGGTTCGTCCCTGGATGAACGGGTTCAACCAGTGTCTCACCGTGCGCAACAACAATCGCCGCGCCGAGCGAACGGGCCCGTTCGGTCAGATCGCCGAATGTTTCCGGCGGAATATGCGTAAGCTCGATGCCGGGAAGGGCAACGATCTTCCATTGTCTGCTCAGGATTTTGCACGCCGCAGCGACGCGGGGGATAGTGAAATCAAGGTTCGAGGCATCGGCATGGTCAGTGATCGCGATGACTTCGTATCCTTTCATGATGGCGCGCCGAACCAGTTCCGACGGTACCAGTACACCGTCGCTAAACAGAGAATGTGTATGGAAATCAATCATAACATCACCTTCATTGAATAGAAGATTGGACGAGGGGAAAAACCGGCATTGTCACGGTACCGGTTCAATAAATCATTTTTGATGGTTCATGCAGAAAGCCGGTTAAGCGGAAAAGACGACTTCTTGCAAATGCGCCATCCTCTCTTTGCGAAAATCACGATTCAGCACCCTGAGAGCGGCATTTCCCTTGATAGCTCCCGCGGCTCTCCAGGTAAGCATCTAGATCGTTCAGGAATTCGTTACGCGTCCTGTTCCATATGGGCGCAATCAAGATATCGTCAGGTGCGGCTGCGAAAAGACGCTGGAGAACGATTCTCGGATCCAGCCGTTCAATAAAATCGGCAAGCATTTCTATATACTCCTGATATCCGAATGTCGGAAAAGGTTTTGATAAATATAGCTTCGCCAGTGCAGTGTCCCGCACGACCTGCAGCTGATGGATCTTCAGAAATTCTATCGGCAGCGTTGACAGCTCGTCTGCCATGGCCAGCATTTCTGATCGCGTTTCCGTCGGAAACCCCAAGATAAGATGAGCTCCGACCCTGATGCCCCGGCTTGCGGTCATTGCCAGAGCGTTCCGGAAACAGGCGAAATCATGGCCCCGGTTAATGAACTTGAGTGTCCGGTCATAAATGGACTGAAGCCCGTACTCCACAAGAACAAAGGAATCCTTTGCAAGTGACTCTAGAAGTGCAATCTTTCCTTCGTCCACGCAATCCGGGCGGGTGCCAATGGCCAGTCCCACCACGCCGGGGTTATCAAGCGCTTCACGGTAGAGCCGTTCCAGGATGTCGACGAACGCGTAGGTATTCGTGTATGGTTGAAAGTACACGATAAACTTCTCAGCGCCGTAGCGGGAACGAAGATAAGGTATCCCATTGCCGATTTGGTCGCGCAGGGACACTGTGCTGGAACATGCGGTGGGCCTGAAACTGTCGTTATTGCAATAAATGCACCCCCCCATGGCGATTGAACCGTCACGATTCGGGCAGGTGAACCCCGCATCCACATTCACCTTATAGACGGGCAGGCCATACAGGGCCTTCATATGCTGTCCGAAGGCATTATAGCGCCGTGACGAGATCTTCTTAATTTTCTGTTCCACCACATTCATAATTCGTACCGAGGGACAATCCAGTAACAAACTGAGGGATTCGTTAATATACCAGAGGCAGGGGGAAAAATCCAGAAGGTAATTTGGACAAAAATCACGGGAACGCGCCGTTCGGGGATAAGCCGTCTCTGCCCAGCACCGGCTTGCTGGCACATGCAAACAACTCTATCCGACGAATCGACCGACTGTATCGAGAAACTCATCGGCAACCGGCAATAATTGCTCTACGTCTTCTACCGTTGCCTTCCTTTTACCTTCGCAGTCGCAAGCCGGCCGAAGATCAAAAGCTTCTCGGAGTGCGTCGTGAAACCTTTCCTCGATCTTTCCGGTCAATACGAATTCCTGCTCGAAGAGTGAAATCGCCGTGCTATGCGCTGGTGCTGATATCCCCCGCAACTCCAACAATCCCCAGAGAGCGTATAAGAAAGCGTAATACAGGCTATTCATCACAAAATTCACGTCAGCATCCCGCACTAACAAGTCTTTGGCTTCATCCAAAGACTCCCGCGCCTGATTCAATCTGGATTGCATCGACTTATTCATCCCTTCAACCATATGCTGTGCATTTTTGTGAACGCAGAACTCTAAATTATTATCCTACCTCGTCCAGATGTCTGTTCTGCCAATGAGCGATATGCCGATAAAACCGCGCAGTTTGAGCTGATTTGGCGAGACCAGCATCATCTTGCCGCTGTAAGTTTTTCCATTCTCCGGGTCGTAGACTTTTCCAGATAACCATTTATTATCGCCTTCATAGACAAAATCATGCATGATCTTGAGCCCGATGATCGGTGTTTGCCTGAGGGCTGGATCAGGGTTATTATGATCGAGCTTCGGGGTGCCAGGCACCCCCTCTTTGGATCCTTCGGGATAGTTCGGTTCTTTTAGCGAAAAGATCTTGCCGCAATATTTCTCGCCGCAATGGTATATCTCAATCCGTGCGTCCTTTTCCTGGTCGTTCCACAACCCCAGGATATCATCACCGCTGGCGTGTGTGGTGGCAGTCAGGAAGATCGTTATGATCATGATGAGAATGTTAGTCTTCATTGCTCTTCCTCAAATAATACCTCACAATCCCTTCGTAATAAACACCCTTTTTTGCGAAGCTGTATTTTCCATGGAACCGATGTGCCATCTCCTAGTTCAAGGCCTTATCCAGGACGTCTGCATCTTTCAGACGTGCATATTCAACGGCTGCGCTCGATATTGCGGAGCCGATTTTACGCGACCGAAACGGTTTATCAACCACCATTTCGAGGAGTGAGCCAGTGAACCTCGCCTGCCACAAAATATTCTAGACGACCAGCGAACACCCCCCCGCTTACTTTCGATCGCCGCGCAAAGACAAAGGGCATTGGCGATTTGAGCTGCGCACGGAAACTGCCTGCAAAGCTCCCTTATCGAGCTCCTTGCCCAGCCAAAACTGTTTCGGCAATATTAAAACGGCTCTTAAATCATCGATGCCGGTAGTTCTTATCTTCATGTTACAGGCCTAATTATTACCCACTGATAAGCAACTTCACTGTTTTCATGTTTCTTGGATCGTCCTCTTCCGATTCTTTTGGTGTTTCCATGATCTTCGGCACATCCCTGAATGCCGGATGATTCAGCAGGATTTTAAAACCGTCGAGGCCAACCTTACCTTCTCCGATATGCCAGTGACGATCGACGTGGGAACCGAACTCGCGGAGACAATCGTTCAAGTGCATGCCTTTCAATTTTTTCAATCCCACGGTCGCTTCGATCTTCCTTGCAAGGGCGTCTACATCCTTTTTCGTCCGGATATCATATCCGGCCGCAAAACCGTGGCAGGTGTCGTAACAGACGCCGATGTTCCCTGCATCTTCGAGACGCGCAATTACTTCCTGAACCTGTTCAAGCTCGTAACCGATATCACCTTTTTCACCTGCGGTGTTTTCCAGGAGAATCATCGCTTCCGGTGGATGAAGCCTCATGGCCATATTCAATGCCGACGACACGCGCTCGATCATCCATGCCGCATCCTTGCCGCTTGCAGAGCCGAGATGGGTGACCAGGTATTCTGCACCCAACTGCTCGGTACGTTCGAGGTCAATCACCAGCTGTTCAATCGATTTTTCGTATAAATCGGGTTTTTGTGAAGCGAGGTTAATGAGATAGTTCGTGTGCACGAAAACGGGCCCGACGTTCCATTGCTCCCGAAGTTTCCTAAACTCGGCGATATCGTTCTGATCAAGAGGCTTGACAGTCCAACCGCGGGGATTGCGGCTGAATATCTGCATGCAGGTGCAGCCTAGTTCGAAGGCACGCTGGACAGATAGAGAGAAACCGCCAGAGATGGAAACATGGAATCCGAGTTTCATAAAAAATCTTTATTCATATTGTTCGGTCAGTTTATTGAATTCTTTCTCATTGATTACTTTGACACCGAGTTTCTTCGCCTTCTCCAGCTTACTGCCAGCTTCTTCGCCGGCAAGGACGTAGGTCGTTTTTTTCGACACTGATCCTGCGGCGTGGCCGCCAAGATTTTCGATGAGTTCCTCAATCTCGGTTCTTGGACGTGATAGCGTCCCTGTTACGACAAAGATAAGCCCATCAAGCGGTCCCTTCTCTTTCAAGCGGCTTGCCTCGTAATCGGGATTCGAGATGGTAATACCAAGTTTTTTCAGCGTATCAAATGTTCGAAGATTTTCCTTTTCGCTGAAAAATCCGGAAATAGATTTAGCGAGCTTCTCCCCCATCTGTTTAATGTTCATAATACTCTCCGGGGAGACCTTATATAATTCTTCGAGGTTCTTAAAGTTCTTTGCCAGCTGTTTGGCCGCATACTCGCCGACATGGAGAATTCCGAGGGCATAGAGAAACCGGGAAAGTGTGGTCTTTTTGCTCTTCTCGATGGCACCGATCAGGTTCCGGGCGGATTTTTCGGCAAAACGTGGGAGATTCAGCAATTGCGCCTTTTCGAGTTTATATAGGTCCACAAAATGCTTGATGAGGCCGTGATTAAACAGAAGTTCAACATTCTTTTCACCGAGCCCCTCGATGTCCATTGCACCGCGTGATGCATAATGCATAATCCGCTCTAAAACCTGCGCCTCGCAGTTTAAATTGATGCACCGGTACGCGACCTCGCCTTCCTCCCGCACGACCTGTGAACCGCACACCGGACATTGTCGTGGTGGTGCGCATTTTGCTTCCATGCCTTTCCGCTTTTCCTTGATCACCATGACCACATGAGGGATCACGTCACCAGCCCGCTCCACGATCACCGTATCACCAATGCGCATATCCTTGCGTTCTATCTCGTCCCAGTTATGCAGCGTTGAGCGTGATACCATCACACCGCCGATGCGCACGGATTTCAATATCGCAACCGGAGTGATAGTGCCGGTCCTTCCGACGCTGGCAATAATATTTTCGATGACCGTAGTTCCCTGATGCGCCGGGAACTTGTACGCAATGGCCCAGCGCGGTTCCCGTGTTTTGTAACCAAGCATTTTCTGGAGTCGGGCGTCATTCACCTTCACGACCGCTCCGTCAGCTTCGAAAGGAAAATCCGGTCTTTGCTCCTCAATTTTCCGGATCGACTCTATGGCCTTCTCAATGCCGGCAGCAATATCGAATACGAACGGTGTCGGGAAATGGGCCTTCTTAAGCCATGCGATGAAATCCTGCTGGCTCTTGAACTCGATCCCCGACACGGCCCCGACTCCGTAACAAGCCATATGGAGCTTTCGTTCTTCTGTAATCGATGAATCGAGTTGCCGGACAGAACCCGCTGCGGCGTTCCGGGGATTCGCAAACGGCGTTTCTTCGCCCCTTTCCCGATCCCGGTTGAGCTTCTCGAATTCTTCAATGTCCATGAACACTTCACCGCGGATATCGATCTCCTCGGGCACGGGAGCGCCTTCTATTTTCATCGGTATGGCTCTGATGGTCTGAACGTTGTTCGTAACGTCCTCCCCTTCATACCCATCCCCTCGTGTGGATGCCCTGACAAATAGGCCTTTCTTGTAGGTAAGTTCCATAGCAAGGCCGTCATACTTCGGCTCAACGGTGTATTCCACTTCCTGGTCCGACTTCAGATAGCGCTTCACCCGTTGGTCAAACTCGCGTAACTCGTCATGAGAGAAGGCATTATCAAGCGAGAGCATTGGTTCGATGTGGTGTACTTTTTCAAATTTGTCAACCGGCGGGGCGCCTACCCGCTGCGTCGGCGAGTCGGGGAGGATGTAATGATGCCGTGCTTCAAGCTCCTTCAACCGCCTAAAGAGACGGTCATATTCCTCATCGGAAATGACCGGGGCATCGAGGACATAATAGCGGTAATTGTGCTCGTTGATTTCCCGGGTAAGGCTTACAATTTCCTTCTTGATGGCGTCTGATAGCGATGTCATGGCACTCATTAGTGGGCAATAAGGTTCATCTCCGGAAGATGCAAATCTGATGATAAATCAATTATCTATCAGGAATTTGCCCCGTTTTCATGGATCAAAAACAAAGGAGACAGGGGACCGTTCTATTATACCATCGATGTGGCGTGTCATTTCCCACCGATCGAGAGTTCCTTTATGCGGAGCGAAGGGCTGCCAATCCTGCCCGAGAAGCGGAGATCGCTCGCCACGGCATCCACGTGCTTCATCAGGTCAAGGATGTTGCCGGCGATCGCAATCTCGCGCACGGGATAGGCTTTTTTCCCCTTCTCGATCCAGAAGCCCGTGGCGCCGACTGAAAAATCACCAGAAATAGGGTTGGCGGTATGCATGCCCATGACTTCAGTAACATACAAGCCATTGCCGATTGATGCAATCAGGGCGTCAGGAGACTCCCGCCCCGGCTCGATGTAGAGGTTCGTCAGACCTACGCCGGGCAGGCCTTTGAAACCGCCGCGCATGCCATTACCTGTAGATACGGTTTTATCCTTGTTTGCCGTGTAAGTATTGTACAAAAACAGGGAAAGTCTGCCTTTGTCAATGATGGTTTTCCTTTGCATTGGCACAGTCTCATCGTCACAGGGGGCTGTGCCGAGTCCACCCTCCCGCAAACCGTCATCGAGCACGGTGATGACAGTTGACGCGACATCTGATCCCAGTTTGCCGATGAAAAGCGACCTCTTTTTCTGTACGCTTTCCGCCGAGAAGCCGCTCGCCATCATCGAAAGAAACTCCTGCGCTACTGTCGCTTCAAGGATTACCGGCGCCTTGACTGATGCAATGTGTTTTGCGCCGAGCAGGTCGAGGGCCCTATGAGCAGCACGTCGGCCGACTTCCTCGATCTCGAGTTTTCGGTAAAAGCGGTTCACGTCGAATTCCGAGCCCGCTTGGGATTCTCCCCCATCCTCGGCAACAACTTCGATACTTGATGAACAGGCCGTGCTTTTATAGGAGACTTCCGCACCCAGGCTGTTCATGATCAGTGTGTCAGCATCTGAAAATGATGCGGCTGCCTTCCGGATGCGCTTGATTCGCTTGTCGACAGCGAATGCCTCGCGTTCCATGGCCATTACCCGGTCGATCTTTTCCTTTTCCGTCAAGGAGACGATATCGGAATCATAGATCGCGACGGGATGATACGGAACTGCTGTTTTCGCAGGGATGGAGTGATACGGGTCCGGAACGGTATTCTGCGCGTTCGTAAATGCAGCACGGGCCAGTGTGGCTAGGGCGCGGTCCGAAAGATCGGTAGTGAAGGCAAACCCCAGCCGCCCCTGCACAATCACGCGCAAGCCAACGCCAATGTCCCGCGCCTGTTCGAACGCATCGACTTTCTGATCTTTTATTTCAATGGTAGTCGAAGAGTAAGAACGGAGAAAAACCTCGGACGCATCAGCTTTGTGTGAATTTGCAAAGGAGAGTATTTTTTTAGCAGTTCTTTTGTCCATCCTGCCTCCTCTGCGAATTTTGCGAACTGAAGTGAACAGTTTAAGGGTTTTACTCGAAATAGCTCGCTGACGCCGTGTCCGACTCCCAGACGGTCACGCTCGCGACTTCTATGTTATCGTCGTTTGTCTTCTTCGTCATGGTATCGTAGATCCACTTTGCCAGGTTTTCCGAGGAGGGGTTGATCTGGGTGAAAGGAAAGATTTCGTTCAAGAACGTATGCTCCAGCTGGTCGAGTACTTCACGGAGTGATTTCTTGAGCACATGAAAATCGACAGCAAGCCCAACTTCGTCCAGACGTTCGGCAGTCACTGCTATCGTTACGCGCCAGTTATGTCCGTGTAGCTTTTCGCACTTACCCTGATACCCCCGCAGCTGATGAGCTGCAGCAAATTTTGATTCGACCATAAGCTCATACATAGCGTTGGATAATAGGACATACTTCTTGAAAAGTCAATAAAGAAAAAGCGCAATTCGTCATATGGTCCCTAATGCTTCGAATGACGGCAAGAAATATTTCTTGCAAAAGTGCATAAATTCAGATATGATTTTTTTAATGGAAGTGCAGAAGGAAGAATCAAAGCAAACCATCGAACCGCAGTTCCTGTCACAGGCATTAGTAAACGGGATCAGGCTTCGTATTGGACAGATGAACAAAACCGAATATGAAGGGTTGCTCCATGATGTCGGTCGGTACGAAATCAACCTTGAAGTAAATGGTGCGCTCATCACACTTCTCAAACAGGAAATTTCCTACCTTTCCGCTCCTCAACCAGTCCTTTCTCGGCCAGCGTTCCAACCGCCTCAAAGTGGTTCCGAACCATCATCGACCTCGCAGGCTGCCGTCGCCAGCCGCCCGAACATACAGCAGGAGTTTCTCGATAAAGCCATCAGGGAAAACCAGCTCCTGACACTCTACCTGGTGAACGGACAACGGATAAAAGCGCATATTGAAGGGTACGATAGTTTTACGCTTCTGCTATCGGAAGGCGGCAGGCAACACTTGTATTATAAACACGCAATCACCACAATAAATCGGTAAACCTGAACATTTTTTCAGATCATGAGGTGGCTTCTATGGAAACAAATCTTCTCGACCGGATGTTAAACGCTTACCTTACTGACCAGACCCCCGTAACGGTGACACTCCAGAACAAAATCCGTGTATCGGGAAAAGTAATGGCATTCGACAGTTATGTTATTGTCATGGAAGGACAGAAGCGGGAAATACTCTATCGTCATGCAGTCTCTTCCCTTGCCCTTACCGTTCAGGAGGAGCAGAAACGCCAATCGGTGCCGGCCAGTCCGACACCGGCAAAAACAGCATCCAGACCACAGAAAAGCGCAGCGAACAAACCTCGTCCGGCGCAGAATCACACGCCTCTTTCTCTGTCCACGACCGACCAGAGTATCAACAACGGCATGAAGGAAGGCCTCTTGAAGTGGATGCAGGAGCAAAAGGCGACGCAATAGAATGAACCTCCGTGCCACGTCGCTGGCGATTACCTCCGGGCTGTTCCTGGCTGCGTCCTTCCCTACCTTCAATCTGCATTTTGCCGTATGGTTTGCCCTTATCCCGTTGCTCTTTGCCCTCAGGGGACAAACTGTGAAAACCGGGTTTTGGCTCGGCGGAATTACAGGCATTATTTATTTCGCCGGAACGGTCTATTGGGTAACCAACTCCATGCATTCTTATGGAGGCATTCCGATCATTCCGGCATCACTGATCACACTTCTTCTCTGCTCCTTCCTGTCGATTTATCCTGCGCTCTTCGGTGCCGCATCCGTGCATCTCAGGAACGGGTGTTCGGTGCTGTTCTTCATCTCCGCTCCGATTCTCTGGACTGCCCTAGAACTTGCTAGAACATACATCTTCAGCGGATTTCCCTGGGCTTTGCTCGGCTACACCCAGTACAGCGTGCTTCCGGTTATTCAGATTGCCGACATCACCGGAGTATACGGCGTTTCATTCCTGATCGTGATGGTGAATGTGTCCGCGGCTGAATTCATGGGAGACAGGAAAAACTGGACCGCAATCGCCGCCACGATTTTCGCATTAGCACTGACCCTGGGATACGGATTCTTCAATCTGCAGTCGGTGGAACAGTCCGACGGCATCAACATCTCCGTGGTGCAGGGAAACATCGAGCAGGACAAAAAGTGGGACCCAGTGTACCAGTCAGATGTTATTGCCGTATACAAGAGACTGACCTTGGAAGCGCTTAAACAGCGCCCTGACCTGGTCATTTGGCCAGAAACCGCCACACCATTCTATTTCAACGGGAGATCCGGAAATGACATGCCCCTTACTGAGGACCTTGTCACTTTCGTAAAGCAGAACAAGACGCCGCTGCTCTTCGGGAGCCCCACCTATGAAATTCTTCCGAACCGTCACATCATCGGCCGAAATTCCGCATTTCTCCTATCAGGAGAGGGGCAGATTGTTGCTGAATACAGCAAGATTCACCTTGTCCCCTTCGGCGAGTATGTGCCGCTCAAAAAAATCCTCTTCTTCATCGATAAGATAACGCAGTCAGTCGGCGATACTGAAACTGGCCACACGTACACGGTGATGGCCGTTCCCTATGGCGATTCGGGCCGTCGGAAGGAGGCCAGACTCTGCACTGTCATCTGCTACGAAATCATTTTCCCCGATCTTGTGAGGAGATTCGTGGACCAGGGTGCATCCATTGTGACAACTATCACGAATGATGCCTGGTTCGGTAAAACTGCCGCCCCTTATCAGCACTTTTCCATGGCCGTCTTCCGTGCTGTGGAAAACCGCGTTCCTGTTGCGCGCGCGGCAAATACGGGCATATCTGGATTTATCGATTCGCAGGGAAGGATCCTTGAAGCCTCGGGGATCTTTACGGAAGCTTATCTAACGCACAAACTTGTTCCTGGTTACAAAAAATCTTTTTACACCCGTTATGGAGATCTTTTTTCCTACGGCTGTGTGTTTCTCACGCTGATCATGCTGGCTACCGTCCCCAGGGAGAAACCATTTTTTAAGCAACGCTGAGAAGTCCCGCTCCGCGTCCCCTGCCGCAGTGAAATCCCTAAACACACACTTTCGTTTTCCCGCGATAACGATCCTCTTAAACAGAGATCGTCTGTTTATATGGTACAGACTGTTTTTAAGAAATCCGTCGATTTGAGGCGTTTGCCGAGGATATAGAAGGTATGAGCAGCGAAGGCACGATCAAGCTCCCGGATAATGTTGTGAGACGGTTTCAACCGGGAAACCTTTTCCATATCCATCCTTAGGACATGGTAGTAAAATCCCACGGCGCCGGCGGACAGCCGGATCTCCGGTTCTTCTGAAGAACGCATGCAGGAGGGGCAAAGAATACCACCTTTCATGCCGAGAAACATGGCTTCCCCTTTCGGCCGTATTCCGCAAGATAGGCAGTGATCGAGCTTAGGCTGATAACCCAGAAGCGACAGGAACTTGATCATGAAAACGCTGAGGAGAAAGAGTGGTTCTCCCCCCTCATCCAACAGATGAAGGACGTGTGAGAGAAGCAGAAAGGCAGGAGCGTTGCGCTCGCCCAAGGGCGACATCTCACGTACCAGTTCGAGCATAACCGCTCCTGCCGCTGCGCTTCCCAGCTCGCAGCCGATGGATGCGTGCTGCTCGATAATCTCCGAGGACTCTAGTCGAACAAGCTCCTGGTGTTCCCGCTCGTACAGATGAAGCCGTACAAGGGTGAAGCTCTCGAGTCCCGCACCGAAGCGTTTGAAGGATTTTCGTGCATTTTTCGCGACGCCCTTGAGCATGCCGCGGTCGAGCGAAAAAAAGGAGACGAGCTTGTCCGCATCTCCGAGGTTCATGCTGCTGATGATGATCGCTTCAGTTTTTGATTTCATCGTATGTCCCAACCCGGACAAACACCCCCGAACGGAACAGGCCGGGCATGACTACCGCAAAGAGCATAAATAGCCATGCGGCAGTATTTGCCCGAGGTACGGCAGCACGTACTACATAGGCAAGAATGAGGCCGCGACATAGAAGACAAGCTGCGCCGTTAGAAGATGATTGAGGGAACGATGGACCTGCTCCAGCATGGTGGATGTTCTCTTCTAGCATAATCTTCTCATGCACAGTGCTTTACCCGGTCCCTCTGATGCAATGACTCCTTCATTGCTTCCCGGTGAAGGCCGACATCATAATACCATATTCCGCAAAAAAAAGACAAACAGAGTGGAGTGATGCAGCGATTCCGCAACAACGTTAACAATCCGAATCAATACGGGATAATACCCTATATTTTCCCGTATCGCATATTCTAATACGCGTTTTTTGCTCGGTTTGGTAGAAAAGGGATTTGCTAAAGCGTCATTTTCCCCGGGAAGAGTCAATAGGCCCACAATGCCAAGTTAGCTGCCCTTAGTCCATAGGACACAGAACGGTATGATTGTATTCAGGTATGGCCACGGGCAAGAGGATTACGGAGACCGACCGGCGCATTGGCCATATATTTCACCGGCAATCATACGGCCAAAATGCTCTTTCGTATGGGCTGCGCGGAGTGCGGGCTTCAGGTTCAAATTGATGAACGCTTCAAACAAATTATAGGCCAGCATGGTCAACAGCCAACAGGCCTCGATCGCTGTCGGCGTGTGTTTGTAGACATGATCCGCATGCCAGGCATTGACGAGTTCATTGAACGCCTTGTTCTCGATATCCCATCGCTTGTGACTGGTTACTACAAAGGGTTCCGTCTCGAGACGCGCTTTCGGAACCGTAGTGGCCCATACCCAGTCAGATTCTCTCCATTCTTCCTGGCCGGTCATATGGCGGCGTACCGGTTTCGTTTCCCATGAGCGAACGATACGGACCGCTGTGCCGAGTTGCACCCAAGACGTAAACCCCTCGATATCCCAACAGAAGCGCGTGAGGCGGCCGTTCCGAAAGACAACGGGTTCTTCCTGTTTGAACAGTGCTATTGCATCCTGGAGCAAATCCCTCCGGTCATCCTTCAACACCGCAATCGCGTCTTTCCCCTGCGCGGAAACCAGTTTGAAAAACGGCGCCCGTGCGTACAGCCCGTCAGCGACAACCATATCAAATGCGCGGGGATACTCACGACACAACCGCTCAAAAAGCCGGCTGGCGGCAGCCACTTCATCCTCCCCCGGACGCTGCATCTCCAGGTCAAGGAGCAGGACAAAATCCCTGCATAAAAGAACCGCCATGACATGACGGTGATAAAACTGGATGAACGTTCCCGATGACGTCTCGACCTTCCGGTGGAGGCACCCGCAGCAGCATTGTTTGAAGCTTGCGCTTGACTCATGCCCGTCGAGGATCACGGCGAAACCACCATTCGGGAGAAGCGGCCGTAATGACTTATTTCGTTTGAGACGGCTGTAGACGTGTTTTATTGCCGACCTGAGTGCGGTGAGATCGATGCGGGCTACAACATTGCCAATCGTATCCGCGCTCGGCAACACCTCGTCATGCTCCTTTTTCCAGACGGAACACTTCTTCGTCTGCTCCACCGCATTGAAACTGCCCATCCGGGCCAGCATCATCGTCAGGACGCTGGCGACCACGGTGGGCGTCTTGATCCTGGGGCGGGCACGGCCATCACGCATGGTCTTTATGCGTTCCCGCAAGTCAAAGATCTTATCGGTGTAGCTCCACAGCCTGCGTAGAATACGCTACTCCTTGCCCTTCCGTGACGCGAGAATACGCTCAAGACTGGTTTCCGAGATGATGCTCATCTGCTCCCATAACTCCTGATACGCTTTTACCCCCCGAAATATCGCGTCCTCGCATTCATGGGGAATATGAATCATCTTTCGTTTTCCCTCGTGCCTCAAGGACACGCACCACGATTTGTGCTTTACTCCCTTGGTACATTTACAGTTTGGTTTACCGCAGGTTCGCGCCATCTCCACGAGGCCCCCGATGACAATCTCTTTGTCATGAATGAGCTGGGTAGCCTTGGACCGGGCACGACGCTCCTTTTCTGGAAGAGCGGAACGATTTTTCATATTCCCTCCTATCTGATATTCTATTAAATATCAGTTTTGGGAAAAAGTCAAGCGTTATTTCGAATGCGAATCTGCTCTAAATTGGTTATGAGAGGGAACTACCGGTTTTCTAAAAGATTCTCAATAGGGAAATTATTTGTTGCGGAATTACTGGGAGTGATGAGTAATATGGAGTGATAGTTGTTCGTCCTCCTTCCCCATACCCCATCATCAGCGCAGGCGGCCTGGCAATTTTCAAAAAGATACCGGACAAACGGTATGTTTGAGGTCGGGATCAAATGAGTGACCCCGAATAGTCTTGTCAGGACATTGGGATGCGAACGGTTACCACGGAGCCTTTGCCCCATGTCGATTGAACTTCTATCCTGCCTCCGCATGCGTCCACCAGTTTTTTCACGATGGTGAGCCCCAGGCCGATGCCGCTTCCCGATGCCCGATAAAACCGTTCGAACAGGTGAGGGAGGTCTTTCCGCCTGATTCCGGTTCCCGTGTCCCTGACTCCAAATTCCACGTACTCGCCTCTCGCGGCGGCACTTACGGTCACGACGCCTCCATTCTTCACAGCCTTTGCCGCATTATCCACAAGGTTTGTCATAATACCCGTCAGACAATCAAGATCAGCAGACAGAGTAATGCCGTTCTCGCATTCCAGGTTAAACAATACATTCTTTTCCTCAGACAATCCCCGGACCTTATCAATGATCCCGATCAGGTGCTGCGCAATTTCAAGTGGCTGTTTTTGGAGGGCACGACCGCGCGCTTCGGCCTTTGCCAGTTCATCCAGTCCTACGATAATTTTTTTAATCCTGTCCGGATCATTGGCAAAAGGTTGTACATCTTGTTCTTCACTATCCAATGGCTCGTCCAGCATGGCTTCCGTATGCACCTCTCCGCCGGCAACATCCGTATTCGATACAGATATACCTTGAAGCAGAACCTCTTGTTCAGGCTCCGGAATCCCTTTTTTTATACGATGACCGTTCTTATCCTGAATCGAAATGACCTCATTCGACTTTGTTCTCTCCTCCGAAGGGACTGATTGAAGAGGGGTTGCGACCGGTCCGGCTTGCTTCCGCGCAAAAAGAACCCCCAACACAAAGACCAACCCTGTCAATACAAAAGTCCATGCAAACGCAAGATTGCCCGAACGCTCAATGAAGGCATCATACTTTCCCGCGCTCTGATATTTCAGATCAATGCCGTCAAGATGCTCCTTTTCGAAATGGTTTCGCGAATCCTGTATAATCATTCCCCGGAGGGCGAGCCCCGAACACAGGGCAACGAGAACCACGGACAGTAGGACGAGGAACGCCTGTTTTGGACTTTTAAGCATGATGCTCCCTGGCGAATTTATCGTAAAGCCTACACGGTAAGAACGAAGGATTTCGTGCGAGGTAAGTCTTCGATCCCGTACCTTTGAATTGCGAGGTGCATTATCGAATAATTTTGAACAAGTTGCAACGAAAAACACGAGGGCTGTAAGTCTCGTGAACGGGAAGATGCGAATCATAACGTAAACCCTAAGTTGTTCTTTTAGGACCACTCCCCGACAGGCGCCGGGGGAGGCTTACTTTGTGTTATGCGATAGCGAAAAGCTGACGAGTACATCTGGGGTGAACTGTCTAATCAATCACCAGCTTTCCGGTTCCTGAACGGCCACACGTAATGGAGGATTCAGCTTTAACCTGAGACATCCGTGTTTATGGCTTTCTTCTTTTTATGCGCTCTCACGTAGAAGTATATGATTATGATGCTCCCGACGACAACTCCGATCAATGCCTGATGGGAGTATTTCACGATCAGTTCCTGGTTTGCGCCGATGATATACCCGATACAAGATAAAACCGTAACCCAAAGCCCGGCACCGAGCACGGTATAGAGCGCGAACTTGATGTGATTCATGCCCGCGAGGCCTGCGGGCAGCGAGATGAGATGACGCACCACGGGCAGAAGCCTGCCGATGAAGGTCGATATCTCGCCATGATCTTTGAAATACTGCTCCACTTTGGCGAACTTCTGTTCCGTGATCCATACATACTTTCCGTACTTGAGGACCAGCGGTCTGCCCAGATAATGCGCTGCAAAATAGTTGACATAGGCCCCTGCAAGACTCCCGGCCGTTCCGCAGAGAAGCACGATTGCCATGTTCATCTGGCCCTGCTGGGCAAGGTAACCTGCGGGTGGTATGATGAGTTCGCTCGGAAGAGGGATGACTGAACTTTCCATGGCCATGAGAAGAAAAATACCCGGATACCCCAGCGCGCCGATGGTTAACACCAGCCAGATGATCAGTTCATGCATTGCTAATCTCCTTCCTGGAGAATTCCGATATTTTTGAGCATGTCCACGTCCTCACGCCAGCCCTTTTTTACCTTGACGTAGAGCTTCAGGAAAATCTTGGTCCCGAGCAGCTTTTCAGCATCCTGCCGTGCCAGCGTGCCGATCTGCTTCAGCATGGTCCCGCCCCTGCCGATCAGTATCCCCTTCTGTGAATCCCGCTCCACATAAATAATGGCATGAATGCTCGTGATGTCGACCCCTTCCTTCATATCCTCGATAACCACGGCTGTGGAATAGGGTATTTCATCCTTCGTGAGTTCGAAGATCTTCTCTCGGACGATTTCAGAAACAATAAAACGTTCGGGCTGGTCCGTAAGCTGGTCATCGGGAAAATACTGCGGTCCTTGGGGTAGCCTTCTGGTTATTGCCTCGATCAGTCCGTCGAGGTCGTTCTTGAGCGCTGAGATGGGAATGATCTCCGCAAAGGGATAGAGCTTGCTGCATCCCTGCATGAGCGGCAATAACGCCTCTTTTTTTACAAGATCGACCTTGTTGATGACCAAGAACACCGGAGTCTTTACCTTCTGAAGCGTTTCGATTATGAATCTGTCCCCACCTCCCGGCTGTTCGTTCGCTTCAACAAGCATGAGGATCACGTCCACTTCGTTATACGTCCTGAGCGCCGTTTTTACCATGAACTCGTTCATCTTGTGCATCGGTTTATGGATGCCCGGTGTGTCCATGAATACCATCTGCGCTCCGGGCTGGTTCACGATGCCGAGAATCCGATTCCGTGTGGTCTGCGGCTTGTCGGAAATAATGGCTATCTTCTCTTCCAGAAGGGCATTGAGCAGTGTGGATTTCCCTACATTCGGTCTGCCGATAATGGAAATGAATCCTGATTTGAATTTTTTATTCTCTGTCATGGGAGTTAGAATACCCGAAATCACCTGACTGCGCAACAGAAAAGCCGGATAAGCATGCTGCGGAACAAGAATCCGTCCTCTTGCAGTTATTTTTCCCCTCCCTGCTTCTTTTCTTTCTCACTTTCTATTTGACAATCAGCCGCGATTGTCGGTATTATCAAACAGCTATGACCGAGAAAACCGATATCAACGCCCTTCGCGATAAAATCCTTAAGCTAAAAAAAGACCTGAACGCAATCATTCTCGCTCACAATTACCAGCGTTCCGAGGTTCAGGACATCGCTGACATTACCGGTGACTCGCTCGAACTTTCCCGCGCAGCGGCAAAAAAAGACTATGAAGTAATCGTATTCTGCGGCGTACATTTCATGGCAGAGAGCGCCTCAATCCTATCGCCTGACAAGACCGTCCTGTTGCCCGAGATCGGCGCAGGCTGTCCCATGGCGGACATGGTTACGGTCAAAGGGACCCGCAAGACGAAGCGGGAGCTTTACACAGATGTCCTCGGCATTACCTTTAAATTTGCCGACGACTTCACGCTCCTTGATTTGAAAAAGCAATATCCCGGTGTTCCTGTTGTCGCTTATGTGAACACTTCCGCGGCAGTGAAAGCCGAGAGCGATATATGCTGCACGTCATCGAACGTCGTCAAGGTCGTTGAATCGCTCAAAGAGGATACGGTCATATGCATCCCTGACCGGAACCTCTCTTCCTACGCGGCCAAGCGGACGAAGAAAAACATCATTTCCTGGGACGGTTTCTGCAACGTGCATCAGGCGCACCTCGATGTGGAAGATGTGAAAAAGGCTAAAGCCGATCATCCCGACGCTGTTCTCGTGGTCCATCCGGAATGCCCGCCGGAAGTGCAGGACATGTCTGATCAAATCGCAAGCACCTCCGGCATGCTCCGCTTCTGCAAGGAATCGAACCATAAGGAATTTATCATCGGAACCGAGGAAGGCATCCTCCATCGCATGAAAAAGGAAAGTCCTGGAAAAAAATTCTACATCCTGAACAAAGAGATGGTCTGCCCAAACATGAAACGGACAAAGCTCGAAAGCGTGCTCATGGCCATGGAGAAGATGCAGTATGTGATCAAAGTGCCCGAGGACATACGCATAAAGGCAAAACGTGCGCTGGACAGAATGCTGGAGATAAAGTGAAATATCAATATTCTCCATTCTGAGCTCGATGAAAAAGTACCTCCACAAGATTTCGTTTCTCTTTTTTATACTCTGAACCATGAACCCTGCACTCTCAACTTTTTTATTATGACCGCCGCCATCCTCATACTTCTTGCCGCCTTCGTCCTCATCCTGCTCTGGTTCGTACTCCAGTCCCAGAAAAAGACGGTCGACCCGACCCTCAACCTGCTCCAGCAGGAAGTTCAATCGATGCGTGGCCAACTGACCGAAGCCATGCAGCGGAGCCAGGAGACGGTAAATCAGCAGCTCGGCCAGTTCTCAAATCAAGTAAGCACTCAACTGGTCCAGGTCACGAACCTCGTAAACACCCAGCTCGGCCAAGTGGCGTCACAGATGAATATCCGTCTTGGCCAGGTGACGGACCAGCTCCAGAAGTCTACGGGCGATCTAAACAGCCGTCTCGACAATGCGGCACGTGTCGTGCAGGAAGTTAGCAAAGGACTCGGCAGCCTTGGGGAGGCGACCCAAAAGATCTTCCTCGTGGGCAAGGACATCGCGAGCCTCCAAGAGATACTTCGTTCACCCAAACTGCGTGGTGGCTTGGGGGAGCTGTTTCTAGGCGACCTTCTGGCCCAGATATTCCCGCTTTCGCATTATGCGCTCCAGCATCGGTTCAAGAGCGGCGAGGCCGTGGATGCTGTTATCAAGCTCGGCAGCAGCCTTGTTCCCGTTGATGCAAAATTTCCACTCGAAAATTTCAAGCGCGTTGTTGAGACAGCAACCGAGGAAGAACGCAGAATTGCGAGGAAAAAGTTCATCGGTGATGTAAAGAAGCATATCGACGCCATTTCCGGAAAGTATATTCTTCCCGATGAAGGCACTTTCGATTTCGCGCTCATGTACATCCCGGCCGAAAACGTATACTACGAACTCATCATTAAAGACGAAGCAATCGATACGGAAAAGGGCCTGCTGAATTACGCCTTTACGAAGAGAGTCATCCCTGTCTCGCCCAACAGTTTTTACGCCTATCTTCAAACTATTTTATTGGGTCTCAAAGGCATGCATATCGAGGAGCAGGCGCAGGAAATCCTCAAAAGTCTTGCAAGGCTTTCAGGAGATTTCGATAAGTTTAAATCGGATTTCGAACTGCTGGGGAAACACCTGACGAACATGAAAACGAAATACGATGATGCGGATAAGAGGCTCGAGAAATTCAGCTACCGTCTCCAGTCATTGAGCGGGACTGAGCCGGGTCCCGTCATCGATGAGACAAAAAAACTGCCGCTTTGATTGCCACAGCGGTCTAGACATGTTCAGCTCAATCCGACTGGAATTCAACACTAAGCGATGATGTCAATTACGCTATTTTGCGCGGCTTGGGCTGTCTTTAGGCTTTTGATATTCGCTTTGAAACCTGTTTCCGCGAGGATCATATCAACAACCTCTTTTGACAGGTCAACGCGGTCATTGGGCTGACTCATACTTGTTGTCGCTGTAACCTCGCCGCCTATCTGCTCCTGGAAATTTGTTTCAAGAGGCCGATAATTCAAAGTGTTCATATTGGCCACATTATTGGCTGTATTATTCAGCATCGTCATATAGGCATTCATGGCTGATGAAGCGGTATTAAATATACTATTTATCATAGAAGTTGCTCCTTTAGTACTATTATACCATGCTTTTTTAATTCGTGCCATTATTTAGAACTTCTGCAGTCATTATAATTTCATAATTTCGCTACCATGTTAAAAAATACTATAATTAATCAATCATGTAGCCAGAATGCCCGCTGGAAACAACATATAGGGCCTTTGTAGTTCCTTCATTCCGAACAAGCATTGAATCCTCTCCCAGGAAATACGCCTGTCCCTGCTTACTTCCAGGGGTGCTACTTTATTAGGCATATTAGGATTAGGCGGCTGAACATCCAGGAATCTTAACCCTCGGTGTGGTACGAGAATAGTGTAGTATGGGCGAAAAAACAAGGTGTAAACAATACAATAAAAAAAAACGGCTTAGGCCTTGATCCCAAACCGTGTGAACGTTGTCGTTACACTCTTAAGTGAGCTTCAACGGAAAACTATGCTTTTTTTTCTTCCTTATTTTCAACCTTCGGCTTTTCCGTCTGAGTCTCATTCATGGCCTTTTTAAAAGCCTTGATGCTCTTTCCGAGCCCTTCTCCAAGTTCAGGCAGTTTACCGGGGCCGAAAATAATGAGTACGATCAGCAAAATCAATATCAGGTGCATTGGTTGAAACAGCCCTTCAAACATAAGATAAATCCTCCTTATCTAAATCTCAGGGTATTATACTGGCCTTAAAGCATACTGTCAATTTTAATTATCGGGCGAATTGACTCACAATTAATGTTACCCAAGCGAATCCTGAATTATATCGTTGACTCATAATTCATGTTACCGGAACTATACCCCCAAAAGGAGGGCTAGTTCCGATGAGTCCACGATCCAAAAGGGAGTACCTGGAGGCGATCGTCAAACGATACCGGGTTTCCTCCCGCAAAATAAAGACTGCGATGCTGAACGAGTTCTGCGCTGCCTGCCATTATCACCGCAAGCATGCGCTGCGACTTTTACGGACATTTCGGCGGTTTACGCAAAAACCACCAGGCAAGCGCGGCAGAAAACAGGTATATGACGCCGAGCTGCTCCGTAAGCCGCTTCAGCGCATCTGGAAGGCGGCTAACCTTCCTTGCTCCAAGCGGCTGAAGGCAATCATCCCTCTCTGGCTGCGGGGGTATATCGAAACCTATGGGCCTATCTCCCAGGAGGTGGCCGGGGCATTGCTCCGGATATCACCTCCGACGATCGATCGGATATTAAAACCGGTCCGTGCCAGATATGCGCAGCACGGAAGGGCCACAACGAAACCGGGGACGCTCATAAGAAATCATATCCCCATCAAGACCAATCAGTGGAACGAATTTCGCCCCGGATTCCTGGAGGCGGACACCGTTGCCCATTGCGGAAGCACCACAGAAGGCCTGTATGCCAACACGTTAGACTGCGTGGACATCGCCACCGGCTGGACCGAACAGCGTGCCGTGTGGGGCAAAAGCTATCAGGGCGTTATCGACCAGATCAAGGATATCGAACGCTCCCTGCCGTTCCCGATCTTAGGCTTTGACTCTGACAATGGCAGTGAGTTCTTGAACTATCACCTCCTCAGGTATCTGACGGAGGATAGAAAGCGGCCGATCCAGTTTACGCGGAGCAGGGCCTACAAAAAAGACGATAATGCCCACGTGGAGCAGAAGAACTGGACCCACGTTAGACAATGGCTCGGTTATGATCGTTTGGATCGTCCTGAAACTGTCCCTCTCATGAACGAACTCTATACCTCCGAGTGGCGTTTGTTTCTGAACTTCTTCTGTCCCTCGGTGAAGCTGATTGAAAAAAAACGAATTGCGTCAAAGACCGTAAAACGCTATGATAAACCCAAAACACCCTACCAGCGGGTTCTCGAGTCTCCGGACATCTCTGAAGAAACTAAGCAGTCTCTCCGGAAACTGCAAGGAACCTTGAACCCTTTTGAGCTAAGAAAAACCCTGGAGGAGAAGCTGAAACGCATCTTCAAACCCTGAAACCAACACACATATTTCTGCATCCCTTCCGGTAACATTTAATTATGAGGCAACGGGCGGGTGAGAAAGAAGAAACATTCCAGACCGTCATAGAAATAAAGGTGTTTATGAATTGGAAGGCAAATTACCCTTGCCGAAAATATCGGAACTAACGCAGTGCGGACCTCGTTCCTCCTGAGTAAAAAGAGATTGCGGAACGACGAAAATTGATATAAAATGCAGACGTTTCCTTGAACGCTATGAAATTTGATAAAATACTTTTAATCTTCGGTCTCATTCTTGTCGCAGGGCTGGCGTTAAAGTCGATAAAACAATTTATCTACTTGTCGTTCACCCTTTTGACCCTGAAATTTGTCTGGATATTTCTCATTATATTGTTTATCCTGATGTCGTTGAAAAAAAAGTCCCCGTCTTCGGGCGGGACCAAAAAGTAGCCTGAACAGGAGGAGGACATAACATGGGTAGAGGTCTTTTTCAGCCAATGCATCTGCTTCTTATCCTGGTGATCGTGCTGATCATCTTCGGCCCGGGGAAGCTGCCGGAGATCGGCGAAGGACTCGGAAAAAGCATAAGGGGATTCAAGAAAGCCATGTCCGAGAAGGATGAGGACGCGGTGGAAGCCAAAAAAGAAGAGAAGAAAGCATAGACGTTCCTGCGGCGCAGCGTTTTGCAGCAGGTTGGGCACCGGAGCATGACCGGGCCGACCTGCTCTTTTTTTGTGCTCACAAAACGGTTAGCCGCAGGTCTTGCTTGTTATTTTATCACGGCCGTAAGGTGACAGTTGTCTCAGCTCGCCGATGATGCCCGGCAGTTGTTCTATGACCCGGTCTATCTCGGCTTCGCTCGTATAACGGCTGAGCGAGAAACGGATGGAGCCATGGATGGCGGTGAAGGGGATCCCCATGGCCCGGAGCACATGGCTCGGCTCCAGAGAGCCGGAGGAACAGGCGGAGCCCGACGAGGCGCAGATGCCGTACTCATCAAGCCGAAGGAGGATTGCTTCTCCCTCAACGTACTCGAAACTGATATTTGTTGTGTTCGGCAGGCGGTTCGTGACATCGCCGTTCACCCGCGCGTCAGGGCAGGTGCGAAGCAGCGTTTGTTCCAGCTTATCCCTGAGCCCTGCCATGCGTCTAGCTTCGACGTTCAGATGGTCCCGCGCAAGCTCGCAGGCCATGCCCATGCCGATGATGGAGGCAACGTTCTCCGTGCCTGCCCTTCTTCCCTGTTCCTGGTGGCCTCCGATGAGATAGGGATGGAAGCGCGTTCCCATCCTGATATAAAGCGCGCCGACACCCTTCGGCGCATGCACTTTGTGTCCCGATAGGGAGAGTATATCCACTGCCAGCTTTTTTACATCGAGAGGAAGCTTCCCCCCGGCTTGGACCGCGTCGGTATGAAAGAGTATCCCCTTCTCCTTTAGGATCTCTCCCATTTTTGCAATCGGGAATATCACGCCGGTTTCGTTGTTCGCAAACATGATCGATACGATTGCCGTATCATCATCGAGCGCCTTCAGGAATACATCATGATCAAGTCTCCCAAATCTGTCAACAGGGAGAAAGGTTGCCCGAAGGCCTTTTCTGGAGAGATAGCGGACGAAGTTCAGGACAGCGGGGTGCTCTACCCGGGTAGTCACGACGTGCCGTTTGTGGGGAAAGGACTCGACCGCGCTCATGAGGGCAGTATTATCGCTCTCGCTCCCGCAACTCGTAAAAACGATTTCCTCCGGCTCTGCGTTGATGAGGGCCGCAACCTGCGCGCGGGCTTTCTCGATCTCACGTCGAATCCGGCCGCCGAAGGTGTGCATGCTCGACGGATTTCCGTAGCTGTCGCGGTAGTACGGGAGCATAGCCTCAAGGACCTCGGGCGCGACGGCTGTCGTTGCGTTATTATCGAGATAGACAGGCTTCATTCTTCCTCAACGATGATCTCATCACTCACCAGTTCCCGCAGCTTCTCCTGAATTCCCTCGATAGTGATATCTCCCATGGGGCAACCCACGCATAGGGCACGGAACGAGACGATCACCCTGTTGCCGACGATGTCCTTGAGTTCAATATCGCCACCGTCGGCCTGGAGCCGCGGACGGATCTCTTGCTCCAGGACCTCCTGAATCAGCGCGATCTTCCGGAGGTTGGTCATGGGCTTCTGGGCCTGAGGCATATTCTGCGCTTTCGGCGAGGCCCAAAGGTCCTTCAGGATCGCTTCTATGTCAGGGATGCAGGAGCCGCATCCCCCGCCGGCCTTCGTAAAGTTGGTTACCTCCTCGACGGTGGTGAGGCGGTTCTCAAGAGCCACCTTCCGGATCTTTTCCTCGGTCACCTCGAAACACTTGCAGATGACCTTCCCCTCCACCTCAACCTGTTTCTGCTCTCCCCGATAGTTCGCGATTGCCGCTTCGAGGGCCTCCCTGCCCATGACCGAGCAATGCATCTTTTCTTTCGGAAGGCCGCCGAGATACTCGGCGATGTCCTGGTTGGTTACGCTGAGCGCATCATCTACGGTCCTGCCCTTGATCAACTCGGTGAGGACCGACGAGCTTGCAATGGCCGAAGCGCAGCCGAATGTCTGGAATCTCGCGTCGACAATCCTGCCTGTGGCTCTATCGATCCTGAGGGTCAGTTTGAGGGCATCGCCGCAGAGAATGCTGCCCACTTCTCCGACGGCGTCCGGATTCTCGATTTCCCCCGCGTTCTTCGGGTGAAGAAAGAAATTTTTGACCTTTTCTGTGTAATCCCACATAAGATATTGCGTCTTCAGGTCGACTGCGTGAAGTGATTCTGTCTCATAAGCATGATTTTCAATGAGTATAGTATAGCACCGATTTTCCATAATGAAGGGTTCTCGGCGATGTTGAAGGTAATCATAATGCAGTACTGCTTCTGCCAACAACAGCAGACAACGGTGGCCGAAATTCTATACGCAACCTGCGGATGCGGGAAGGCCCGTGATCTTGCATATCTGCTTTGCCTGTCCGAGCGGGGAAAGCTCATAGAGATGTTTGGTGCACATATTTCCAGCCCGAGTTTCCGTCTGATTTCTCTTGCAAGAACCTTGATCATCGGTGCGATCTGGTGTCGTTTGTAGTAATCGCACAGAAAATTCACGATCTCCCAGTGCTGATCCGTCCCAATTCCTCGGCTTTCTCGATTGCCCCTTTTATTCCCCTGCTTCCTTCGGTTAGAACCACTTCAGCACCAAAAATTCTGATGAGCGCCCTTCGTTCCATGCTCATGGTTGCAGGCATGGTCAGGATAAGGCGATACCCCTTGACGGCGCAAATATAGGCCAGTGCAATGCCGGTGTTGCCGCTCGTGGGTTCGATGATCACTGATTCATTATTGATGATTCCCGCCCGCTCCGCAGCTTCGATCATGGCGAGACCGATGCGATCCTTAACGCTAGCAAGCGGATTCGCTTTTTCGAGTTTTGCAACGACTATAGCGTTTAAACCTTTCGTCAGTTTATTGATTCTGACCAGCGGAGTGTTGCCGATGGTCTGTGTTATATTGTCGAATATTTTTGCCATATCGTATGTCTCATTTTTTCTCGACCATTACTTTAAAGTAGCTCTCCTTCGGAATGACAAGTATTATCTGATGACCTTCATCCTTCAAACTTCGGGTGACATTAACAATCGGCTCCCCATCATCGAGATGGAATTCGATGATTTCTCCACTCCCTAGCTTTTCCATAGCAAGTTTAGCTTTGACGAAATTTAGCGGACAGCAGACACCCCTGAGATCGAGAAAATTAATTTTCTTCGTATCTGCGGCACCAACCCAGGTAGTTTCTGTAGTTTTTCGTACTTCAACGGAAAATATTTCTGCAAACGCCTTTTCCACACCGATCCGGTCAAGCGTGTGGCCGAAGCGTTCTTTTTTTCTGCCTTGGGCAACGTAAAAATTAAAGGCACGGCTGATATGGTCGAGTAATTCTTCTTTTGTTTCGATAAGCACTTTTGCTCTCGTACCGAGCCGCGGCTTCTTCCCCATGGTCCCGCCTAGATAGAGCGTATAACCCATCCTCTGCTCCGTCCAGGCCGATGAGGCGCAGTTTCTGATACAGAGCCCGCACAAGATACACTTGTCCTGATCGAGAGCGAAGCGCTCTCCTTTTTGTTCGATTGCCTGCGCCGGGCAGATGCTGACACAGAGTCTACAGGCAATACAGGCTTCTTTATTCCATACCGGCAGAACGCCCCCCATGATCCCGATATCGTTCTCAACTGGTTTGGAGCAATTATTCGGGCAGCCTGAAATGCCGATCTTGAACTTGTGTGGCGCTTGTTTACGCAGGTACTCCGCATCGAGCTCGGCGGCAAGCTCCTTTGTTTCTATGATTCCCGAGGTACAGGTTGCGCTGCCAGGACAGGCCACAATCCCCCTCCCCCGCGGACCGCATACGCCGAGCACGAGACCGTTCTGTTCGAGTTCCTCGCGCGCTGCTTTAAGATTATCAACATTTATATTGTGGATCTCGATAGCCTGGCGCGTGGACAAATGCACCTGGCCGCTGCCGTATCGACGCGATACCCGGCTGACGGTGTTCAGTTCTTCCGCGGTCATATCCCCGCCTATAGTCCTTAGTCGGATCAAATACGTATCCTTTTGTTTTTGTCTTACGATGCCGATTCGTTTCAGCTCCTCAATATTGGTCGGATCTGTGGTATTCAGGCTCATATCGCCACCTCACTCAAATAAATTTAATGCATTTATGTAAAAGTGAAGGCTCAAAACAAGATTTTTTCGGAGAGGATTGACCCTGCTTCGTGCTTTCGTTTGCAACATCATATGTCTCTTTCAAAAAGCAATATGCATGCCAAGAGGAAAGTACCAATAAGTTGGGCAATTCTGTAGCTGACGGAAAAGGCATTGATTATTATATATACATATTGTATATTATATATACATCAGGAGGGGTTATGAAAAAAATCCTGCTTGTCAGCGACAACGAGGAATCCCTCATCAAAGAGCTTGGTGCGGTGCTTCCGAAGGGATACAAACTCATTCTCGCGCAAACGCAGAAAACGCAGACAGTCACAGACATTGCCTGCGTTGTTTTCGACATTGATTCGGGCGAACTGCGCCGGATCAAGGAATACGGTGAAAAAGCTTTTGTTCTTGCGGTCACGAGCCAGGAGAGGACCGGTCCGGTTATGGAAGCCGCAACCTGGGGGGCTTATGAGATCATGCCACGTCCTCTAAAAAAAGACCGCATTACTCGTGTTCTGAACGATCTGGTCGAGCTGCGGCTGGAAATGGACCACTCCCTAGTCATATCCAAAGACACCATTGCGCCTGCGGCGACTTGTGTAATCGTCGGCCGGTCCTCCCTGGTCATGGGCCTTTGCGAAAAGATTGCACGCATCGCCCAAGTGGAGGTGCCTGTGCTGATCACGGGAGAAACAGGCACAGGCAAGGAGCTTGTAGCTGAGGCCATCGCACAGCTTTCTTCCCGCTTCGGCAAACCCTTCGTAGTTATCAATTCCGCTGCCGTGCCCGATGCCTTGATGGAATCGGAACTCTTTGGTTATGAGCGGGGCGCCTTTACCGGAGCTGTAACATCGAAAGAAGGCATGCTCAGGACTGCGGATGGAGGGTCGGTATTTTTTGACGAGATCGGTGAGCTCCCGCTGTCGCTCCAGGGAAAGCTCCTTCGCTTTCTCCAGACCCAGGCGTTCTATCCCGTAGGCAGCATAAAAGAAATCCAGGTGAACGTGCGCGTAATTTCGGCAACAAACCGCGATCTGGCAAACATGGTTCGTGAGGGGAAGTTCAGGGAGGATTTGTACCACCGCCTGCGCGTCGCATCAATCCACGTGCCGCCGCTTCGTGAACGAAAGAAAGACATTGCGCCGCTAGTGCAATGTCTTTTCTATCGCCATGTGCATACGGCGCAGAAACCGATCAAAGGAGTTACCATGGCATTCCTGGATAGGCTTCTCGCTTATGACTGGCCGGGCAACATCCGCGAGCTGGAAAACACGCTTCGCTCCGCCATTGCGTTGTGCAAAACCGACTATCTCACTACCCGTGAGCTTAAGGATCTCGGAACACGGGAAATATCAAGGCCGGCCACAGACCAAGGCAATGCAATGGCAGGAGTAATCATCCCATACCTGAGAAAGTCGCTCGAAATGAAAGAGATGAACGTCTATGATAAACTGCATGATGAAGTGGACCGGCATGTATTCGAGTATATGCTTTCTCACACCCGGGAGAACCAGTCTGAGGCCGCGCGGCTGCTGGGCATTAACCGTCTCACTCTCAGAAAAAAAATAGGGCTGAAGTAATTATATTGCCGATCGCGATGACCGCAGGGCTGAAGCCGGAAGCTACAAATCAAATTCGATCCGGACGCTTCGAAGCAATCAGCTCAAAGAACAGGAGACGAACTCCCCTTATATGGAAATCAATGATGAACTAATATAAACGCGCTAAATATTGTTACATAACTACAGCCGATATGTTATACTGGGAGGCATGAATACATCCCAATTGGACCCCCATAAGGCTTCAAAAGAGAAGCTATTAGTCCTGGCCGAAAAAGTGCCGGGAGCCTGGATCGGCATAAAGATAGCCAATTTGCTTCTGGTACTGGAAGGACAGCGTCCCGGGTGGATTTCTGAAGTCCTGGGTCAGACTCGGATGAACGTAAACCGCTGGACACGGGCGGTGAATAAAGACGGGGTCGAAGCCCTGATCCCGAAAAAGCAGCCGGGACGCCCAGCCCGGATGACGCCGAAAATCGAGGCCCAGTTGGAACTCCATCTGGAAGAATCACCTCAGAAGTTCGGCTTGAACCGGGTCCGCTGGGACGGTCCAACGCTGGCAATCCATTTACAACGACAGTTTGGAATAAAACTGAAAGTTCGTCAGGCACAGTACTGGATGCATCGACTCGGGTACCGATTGAAGCGAGCCGGTCATGTTTATCTTCAGGCAAAAGCCGAGGACGCGAAGAAATTCGCCAAAGGCCTAAAAAAAACTCAAAACGCTGGGGCCTAAGGAAACCGTTGTTTTTCAGGATGAAAGTGGCTTTACTCTGCATCCCCGACTTGGTCGCGGCTGGGCGCTCATCGGGAAAAGGCTGAGGGTTCCGACTACAAGCCAGCACCAGAAACGATTGAATATTTCCGGCTGGGTGGCGCCTCTTCTGGGCCGCGCCGGAGTCATTCAGACGGAACGTGGAAACCGGGAAGGCTTCCTCAAGGTGTTGCAGCACCTTTATCGCAAGCTTCGCGGTTATACGATTTGGTTGTATGTTGATCGCGCCCGTTGGCATAAGGGTGATCCAATCCGTGAGTTTCTAAAAACACATAAACGGCTCCGGCTTGTGTACTTGCCGCCTTATCAGCCTGCCTTGAATATGCAGGAGAGGATATGGCGTCAAATCCGGTATGAGTCAACCACTAATAGGTGGTTCGATAATCTTGACTCAATCTGGGTTACGGTCCAAAGAACGCTTGATTCTTGGTCAAAACACAAAATCAGACGACTTTGTAACATGACTTAGTGCGTTTGTATTAATCAAATTCCCCTGTCCGTTTCCTATAAAAGTTATGGGGATCAATGCTGATGCATTTACATCCGACGTGCTGGCCATTTTCAGAAAACATCTACAACTCGAAGAGTTTACTTACTCGGGCAGATTAAGCAACAGCGGAAAATACATTTCCATGACAATAACATTCACCGCAAAAAACAGGAATCAGTTGAATGCAATTTATGAAGAATTGAACAGTCACGAGCTGGTGGTAATGACTCTTTAAGAAGAGTGCCCTGATCGAGTGAGTTATATCGTAGCCGACAATGTATCCAATTGGTACATCAGTGGCGCTCCAGATCCCCATGGGACAACGATAACCTCGTGAGTGAACTGGGTAGCGTGGAAGGTGCGAACTGCGAGGTGTTGCGCATGGATGGGCTCGTAACTCCCAGATTTTTTGTTAAATTCGGGATTTCTAAGCTTAAGCGGTATCGTCCTGTTCTCCCCGGAAGTTGCATGTTTTGTAATTTTATAGAGTACGATTAAAGCCTCGAGAGTCACAAATATGGCTCGCGTATAGCGGCCCCAGTTTTCTTGGACACGATTTTATGGTAAAACATATGTCCAAGGAGGCCGTTAAATGGAAAAAGATGTTAAGCCGTCTGCTTCACCCGAAGTTGTTCGCTGGAGCGTCAACCGCAAGAAGGAAGTCGTTCTCCGGATGATGCGCGGTGAACCGATCGATGCCCTCTCCCGAGAGTTGGGCATTGAGGCATATCGCCTAGAGAAGTGGCATCGAAAAGCCCTCCAGGGAATAGAAGCCGCACTCAAAGCCCGCGAGAGTGATCCTTTGGCAGCGGAACTGGATGCTGCCATGCGCCGTATCGGCGAGATCACCATGGAGAACGAGCTCCTCCGGTACAAAGTGAGGAAAGCTCGCCCTTTGGCACCAGAGAGATCGAAGAAATGAGCGCTGCGATCTCTATGACTACTGGCAAGCTCTATGGCGTCCAGCGTGTCTGTCATGCTTGGGAAGAGCCCCGCTCCTCCTTTTACGATCGCAAGGTGCAAAGTACAAAACCCTCGGCAGCACGTAAACGCGGACCGAAGACCGCGCTAAGTGATAATGAGCTGCTTGAATTAATCCGCTCCGACTTGGCGACATCGCCGTTTGTCGGAGAAGGGCATCGCAAGGTTTGGGCTCGCCTGCGATTCGGCCGCGGGATCAGGATCGGCCGCAAACGGGTCTTACGCGTCATGCGTGAGCATCATCTGCTCTCTCCGCATCGGGTTGTCCAAGGACAGCCCATAGAACACAAGGGAAAGATCATAACCGCAGCTCCCAATATCCTGTGGGGTACAGACGGGACTAAGATTTTTACCCTGGATGATGGTTGGTGCTGGCTCTTTACCACCGTAGAACACTGGAACGCCGAGTGCCTTGGATGGCATCTGGCCAAGACCGGCGACCGCTTTGCAGCGCTCCAGCCACTGTCGATGGCTCTGATGACGCGGTTTGATTCGGTTGACGCCGATGTTGCTCGAGGGTTGGCGCTCCGAATGGACAACGGTACCCAGTATCTTTCGGATCACTTTCAGAATCAGATCAAGTACTGGGGTATTGCGCCGAGCTTCGCGTTCGTGGCAGAGCCGGAGACCAACGGCGTTACAGAGCGGTTCAATCGCACTCTCAAAGAGCAGGTTATCAATGGTCGCCAGTACAGGAACATCGAAGAACTAAGAATAGCAATCGCAGCCTTCATCGATCTATATAACGAGGACTGGCTTGTGGAAAAGCTCGGTTTCAAAAGTCCGCGGCAGGCATACAATGAACATCAATTGATGGTCGCCGCTTAACTATTATCTTGTGTCCAGGGTACCGGGTGCGCTACAAAATATGGCTCGCGTCACGTTAGTATTCCTCCTCCGGTAGCAGTTTCAGCTACTATTAACTTCCCAAATTTGCTGTTATCTCCTCCCAGACCAATTTGCCTGTCAGCGGGACCAAACATAACACGCTTTGAATTAAGAGTAATTTTTACTTGACCGTGATATTATAATCAGTATAGTAGTGATAATTCACTTGTGCCAATTCATGATTGTTTCTTATGTAACTGTGCTCTCTTTTTTGCCAAATAGCCCTGTGGTTATACAGGCGCCATCAACTTAATATCGGCCCGTTTGCCGGTTAGCCGCTAGTCCAGCGAACAAAATATGATTAAGACATGAATTTATTTGATATTTTACCAAATCTGTCTAGACTTCCCAGTCACAGTCGACGAATCTTTAATGTAACAATCAGCTATGGCCATTCCTCGGTCGAGCTGCCACGACGTATTTCTTAACAACGATTAAACTTCGACGAGGTTTGTTATGAAACGAAGATCTGGTGAGGATCGCAGAAAATTCAATGATCCAAATTACAGAGGGCCAGATCGGCGAAGTGGAAAAGACAGAAGATCTGGCAAGGAGCGGCGAAAATCGATTTTCTTTGGCATTTAAAATTTGACGCGAGTGATTATACCCTTAAAATATTTAACATTCTTTCCATAATTTCGCAATCAACGTGAGCTGGGGATATGAAAACGATATTACTTGTCGATGATGATCGCGATATACTGGGTTATCTTGAGTTTACCTTGAGTTCCGGTGGATACAATACAATTTCAGAAACCGATGCCCTATCCGCCCTATGTACTATCCAAAAAGGCATCAAAATCGACCTTGTGATTACAGACTACTCAATGCCTGGAATGGATGGCCATGAATTTTTCAACGAAGTAAAAAAGGCCCTTCCATCAGTACCGGTCATCATGCTCACAGGGCATGTTTCAATCGAAAACTATTTAAAATCAATCAGTCTGGGTCTTTATGAATATGTTAGCAAACCGATTGATTCAACTCTATTACATCGCATTGTGAAAAGTGCGCTAGACAACGCAGAAGCTCAATAGTTTAATTCTCTACCACGAGCCAAAAGTGCGTCTTTGACCTGCGCAGTTATCTTTGTTGGTTATTAATATATGACAAATAACAAAACCCTCCCGCGCCTTTTTAACACATGGCATTTCATTTGGCTTGCTATTTTATTCGCGGAATTGTTTACAACAGCATCGAATGCTATCCAGAGTGTCATCTGGTACGGGAAAATATCGCCGAGCCTGATGATCATAGGTGCAATCGATGCTTTGGTCGTCTCCTTAATCGTTGCGCCCATCATATTCTATTTTATTAGACATACGACCGAACTCAATAAAATTAATGAGCAACTTCATCTGCAAATGGCGGAGCGTAAACGAGCGGAAGTCGACCTGCAAAAAAGTGAATTAAAATACCGCACTATTTTCGAAAACGTTCAGGATATTTTCTTTCAGACGGATGCGAACGGCAACATCATTGAGATAAGCCCCTCTATACTGAAATATACTGGTTATTCTCGTGAAGAGTTGATAGGAAAGCCGGAAGCGAGTTTTTATCTCAATTTGGAGGACAGGGGTAAAATGCTGGAAATTATGCAAAAAACGGGAGAAGTTGTTGATTATGAAGTCGTGATCAAAGCGAAAGATGATCATCAGGTGCATGCGTCGCTTCATGCACACCTTCTATATGACAAAGAAGGAAATCCTGCGGGTGTCGAAGGCGTTATGCGCGACATTACCGAGCGAATACAGACAGCAGCTCACCTAAAACAGCTAAACGAAATACTTTCTCGCCAAGCGACTACCGACCCGCTTACGGGAATAGCAAACCGCTTGAAGTTTAATGATGTGCTGAACACCGAGATTCGCCGGGCCACACGGTTCAGTTTATCGCTGTCGCTAATCATGTTCGACATTGACGATTTTAAAAAAATCAATGACATCTTTGGTCACCATGTAGGCGACAATATCCTGCGTGAGCTGACCGCGCTCGTTACTCAACATGTAAGAATCCATGATCTTTTCGCGCGTTGGGGCGGAGAAGAGTTTATGATTATGGCAACAAACACCTCTATAGAAAATGCACGACATTACGCAGAGAAACTTCTCCGCATAATAGAAAAACATGACTTCCCCAATGTTCGACAAGTTACATGCAGTTTTGGCGTGGCCCAATTAGGCATAGATGAAAATGACATTCGATTTATGCAGAAGGTGGATAATGCGCTCTATCAGGCAAAGGCACAGGGACGGAATAGAGTCGAAATAGCCTGATTGGCTGATGCATATCCCTCATCAAGACACAGCCCCGTCAGTCCTGCGAGATCAAGCTTAAGAGAATAAATGCGCCCTGCTCCCCGTCCAGAATCAGAGTATCGGTGCAGACAGCGGTCAGGGAACGATCGAATGCTGCTGTACAGACGTGAGCGAAACGCGGACCGGAAGCAAGCGGAGGCTTCGCTTCGAAAAAGCGATGCAGGTAGATAGTAAAGAATTAAACCGAACTTGGGGACCAGTACCTGCCCGTGTTACCAACTTTTTCTTATTTCAGGAAAAGGAACTCGCCAACATACAGCAGAAGCAACACAAACCAGCCGGCCAGGACGACGAATTCCAGCGTAGCGCGGTACGACACGCTGAAATTCTCCGTTGCCATGGTGTATACGTCTTCGAGTGTGTCGAGTTTTTCCTTGATCTCCATCTTCCAGTTGTCGAGATGAAACTTCTTCGAGATCAGGGAGTAAAGTTTCGCGGAATACCAGTCCCCGATCAGTTTGATGTTCCGCTCCACGGCCTCTGACTCGAGTATGGACTGTGTCCGGATCTCGATGATCTCCTTCATAACTTTCCTGACTTCTCGTGCCCGTATGATCGGCAGCCCTTTGGGAACCGATATGAGTCGTAGTGTTTTTTCGAGACGCTCATCAAGATCAAAGTCGAGGATTCTCGATTTCAGGAGCTGGAGGTTCGCAATTTCAAAAAGCTCGATGTTGCTGTCGAAATCTGCCGAGGAATCGAAAATAAACGCGCCGTCCCAGTCCACGATCGTGATGTCATCCTTTCCATACTTCAAATTGGCAGAGAGCGTGGACTTTACCTCTTCCTCGTCGAGTTGTATTTTTTCGTTCTTCAAAAACGCAGCGATCCGGTCTCCATACAGGGACAGGCAAATTTCAGGGTCTCCGCTGTAATCGGAGATGCAATAAACGCTGTACTCCTCGTCAAACTGTGGATCGCAGCCATACTCTCCCAAAGTTTTTCTGCAGGCGTTGATAAGCGAACGTTTGAGTTCCAGCGTTGTATTGGCCAGGATATCGTCCATATCCAGAGAGGCTTCGACGACAACGACATCGGGCAGATAAGCCTTGACAACAAAGGTGACTTCAACGCCGTCGTTAATACGTTTTTCGACTTTGATAACTTTCTGTTTCGGGATCACGTCGGGATAGCTTGGTGCGCTCTTGACCGTCTTGATCTCCACTACGTCTGAGGCCTCGAGGTTTTTACCAGTCTCGCCGAAAAGAAAAACTACCAGTCTACCGGGAAAGTACTTTTTTTCTTGTTCCACGAAAATCTCCTTTAGTGGAATACTGATAAACCTGTCAGCATGATGAAGCGGACAACGATTTATTATATCATCGTCTCTTCAGGGACTTCCGGTGAATAAGCGAACTCCTCGCACGAAAGCGCCTTGTATCCGTATATGGCCAGCGATGCGAGCCCCCATGCCAGACCCACCAGCACCCCGCCGTCGATGATGCCGCGCCATGGCTGAGGAATGAGACGCACCAGGATGATCAGCACAATGATTCCTGCGGTCACCGACAGGGAGGTGATCCGGCGTCTGCGCGGAGCGTGAAAGTAAGCCATGCAGAACAGCGGCGCAAGCACGATATGCAGGGAATTGGAATGAGTCAGCAGATACCGCGCCCGCGCCGCTACGCGTGGCGAGAAGGCCAGTTGGAACGCTCGATATCCTTCCGCATAAGCCATGAAGATCAGGATGAGGATAAAGGCAATCATGTGGTACCAGAACCACTGGAAGGCAAAGGCTTCAACTGCAATCGGCGTCAGCCGGTATACGGCGCTGCCGAGCAGGAGCATCACCCCTGCCAGTCCCCAGTAAGCTCCGAATCGCGACATGCGAAATTTAACCTTCCAAAATTAAGGAACTTGCGAATAAGCACACTCAGGTGCATTAAACCAGTACAAGGATTGATGCGGGAGATCATTGCGCCCCTACAGCGTGAGCCGCTCCTGGCACATTTCGAGCAGTGAATATTTCATCATCCAGGAACATCAGCCACAGTTTTTTCCATGTACTCCAGCTGTGTCCCCCGTCGATAGCGATCACATGGTCCGATGGCATGGAGGACGCCAGCAACGCCTGCGCATCAGAGTACCGGTCGTCACGTCCGTATCCCATATAGATATTCCGGAAGCAATCTTTCTGCTGCACGCAATCTTTGACCCACATCCATAAATGTTTGTCCCACTGGTCTTCGGTATTCATCCTGATTTCGCCAGGTTTCCATTTCTCCAGTCCACCTGCATCCAGAATATCATGAATGACCGATTTCCTTCCCAAGAACGGCCCCAAAATTACCACGCCCGTAATTTCATCGGGGTGTTCCCTGGCGTAGGTCAAGGAGCCGTAGCCGCCGAGAGAATTGCCAATCAGCCAGATCCGGCTGTATGCTCTGGCACTGGCTGGTTTAATCACATCCTCCCTGATCCGCGTAAAGACGGTTCCATTCAGATAGTAGCCCTCATGGGCATTCACCGCAATCACATCAACCGGAAGTCCCCGTTCCCTCACCGCCTTGATGAGACCTTCTTTCTGAAAGACCGTAACGGAATCGCCTTTGCCTGGCAAAAAAACAAAAAGCATGCGCGGCCCATTGACATTTTCAGCGTCGTACTCGATCGTCTCGATCGGTGTCCGAACAGGCTGCATACACCCGATCAGCAGGAACAAAAAGGGGAAAAGCAATACTCCGTTAATCGAGAAAAAGTACCTCGTGCGCATCTTGGAATCTCCTGGACGAAGTAGTCCACGCCACTATTTATGACACTGTTACAGTTCTTGGAATCCTTCACATGAAATTATTTTTGTCCGTTATGGCATGTGCAGCAAAAAACTCCCTTAATTATCATGGACATGTCCATTTTGCAGGATCCTAGGACATCTGAAATACATGATAATGACAACATAATGACAACGCGTACACATGAGCTCTTTTGCTTTTATGTGTAATTCATGGCTGAACAGCACCTTGCTGGCACTTGTGGGGGAGAAAGATCAAAACCCCGCCTCACGCCGTTTGCGCAATTGTGCCGATCGGTGCAACAAGGAAAAGGAACAGACAAGCGGTCGTCTCGATCTTCATGCACTCCTGCTCCCTTGAGTAAGTGGTTTATCGTACAGCAAACCGGTATTGCCTCATATTATAGCAGAAATCCCATTCTGTCAGTCATAGGACGTCTTATCCAAATAGGGGAGAAGCCATTCGCCCGGCCTCGGTTTCGCGCATATATTATGCCAATCCGCCGATTGCCTTCAGGATTCCCTGAAGCAGGGCAGTCGGTGTCGGCGGACATCCGGGTATGCGTGCATCAACGGGGATGACTTTCTCAATCCCACCGAGGGAGGCGTAGCTCTCACCGAATATGCCGCCCGAACATCCGCAGTCGCCCACGGCCATTACGATTTTCGGTGTCGGTGTTGCATTATAGGTCCTCTTAAGGGCGATCTCCATATTGTGTGAAACGGGGCCGGTGACCAGAAGGAGGTCCGCAAACCGCGGAGACGCGGTGAAATGAATGCCGAAGCGCTCACAATTATACATGACGTTATTCATCGCATGGATTTCGAGTTCGCATGCGTTGCAGGATCCTGCGTCGACCTGCCGGATGGCAAGACTACCCTTGAACCGTCGTTTAACAACCTCCGCCAGTTCCACTCCAATCTTCTCGATCTCCGGATCGGTGATGGTGGGAAGCGGCTCCGTAACGATTCCAGTGCGGAATATCTGCCGAAGAATATGTATCATAGAACTCCCGAATGCTCCAAATTTAAAATTCAAATATAGATTCAGACTTCAAATGGTCATTGCATAAAACGCCGCAGTGTTTTTTCCATGATTAGTGCTTTGAATCCTCCCCTTCTTCATCGCTTACTTGATGTTCCAGGGACATAAATTTACAAATCATTCCCCGAGTATGATTGATTAAAGCTCTTATTGCACAATGGGAAATCGGGAACAATGTTGCCGTGGATGCACTGCTCCAGTCCCAGCCAGTTCACGCTCGAGGGGTCTCTTACCATACAGCGATTGATCTCGCCCGCCGGTCCCGACTGGACCCAGTAAAGAATCTCACCACGCCACCCTTCGACAGCTGAGAAGCCGGACCGGTCTGGCATCGGCGCATCGAAGTGTGCCAATATTTTCCCAGGGGGCAGCGTCATGAGAATTTCGCGGATGATCCGGATGGAATCGCGGATTTCCTCGACGCGGACCCATGCTCGGGAATGAACGTCCCCGGATACAAGCACTGGGATGTTGATGCCGATGCGGTCATAAGGCGGGAAAGGATGATGAATGCGGCAATCCAAGTTCAGTCCGCTTGCCCGTGCAACGAATCCTACGACGCAGAGGTCTCGTGCCTGCTCAGGCTTCAGGATGCCTGTGTCCCTGATCCGGTCCTCCAGCGATGAGTTCTCGTCATATATTGCCACAAGTCGCTCGAATTCTCTCGCCAGCCAATCCATTTCAAGAAGGATTTCCTGTGCGCCATCAGCGGTAATGTCTGGGATAACGCCGCCGGGAACTACCCGATCCATCATAAAGCGGTGACCGAGGAGCTTCAGATTCGTACGAACGACGATCTCTTTCAGACGGTGGAATTGATAGAGGAGGAAGGCAAAAGCCACATCATTGCAAATGGCTCCAAGGTCGCCCAGATGATTCGCAATGCGCTCCCGTTCAAGAAACAGCGCCCGGAGCCAGAGAGCCCGGTCAGGTAGAACACAACCCGTAATTGCCTCGACCGCTTGGGCATAGGCCAAACTGTGTGCAACGGTCGTATCGCCCGATACCCTGCCGGCAAGGCGGGATGCTTCCTTCCAAGAGAGTGACTCGAATCGTTTCTCAATGCCCTTGTGAACGTAACCCAGCCTTTCTTCAAGGTTGAGTATGTCTTCCCCCATGGCTTGGAACCGGAAATGTCCGGGCTCGATGATGCCCGCGTGCACCGGACCTACTGGAATTTCATACACACCCTCGCCTTCAGCGCGTATCCATCGATATTCGCCGAGAACCCGGGGCAAACGGCTGTCAGCGTTAAAGGATTTCCTGAGCGGCCACGCATCTTGGGGCCAGTCTTCGTGCTTGATCCAGGGCCGGACATCGGGATGTCCAACGGCTGCAACCCCCATGAGACTCTGCATCTGGCGTTCGAATCGATAGGCCGGTACGAATTTTTTCGTCAAACTGGGAAACGTCGGATCATCTACCGGGGCCATTGTTTTGATTACCAGGTATTCCCGCTCCCGACGGTAACAGGCATAAATGCCGTATCCCCTTCCGAAAGGAGTCTCGTCGGAAGCCCATTCCGCAGCCAGGAGTGCGTATTCCTTCTTTAGCGCTTTCGCGGCCTCGTAGAACCGATGCCGGGGCACAACAAGGGCCATAACGGTTGACGGTGCGAGGTTCTCGTCTTCTCGCGCATCGGCACCCAGCAAGTTCATAATGAGGTTCTTGAGTCTGATCATATCAGTTCACTTGCAATTAAATTGGTCTCTAAATAAAATGAATAATTTGTATTTTAAACAACTGGGGTTTCTTCTGACTCCTTCTATTTCAGCAGCACGGCCGCTGTATGGAACCATCCCGCTAAAAATTTCGGCATGTATAAACCGAGAATGAGGACGGCGAAAAGATGCAATATCACCGGGACATGCGCCGCCTTCAAGTGTTTCTGATAGGCCGGAATCTCGCCGAACACCATGGGCTGAACCCTTCGGAACAGCGCGGCAAAGGAAACAGCGAGCCCGAGAAGAAGAAAGGGCGCGAACAGAGGCGCGTCCTTGATAGTTGCCGTTAGTATCAGAAACTCGCTCGTGAACACGCCAAAGGGAGGCATCCCTACGATCGCCATGACCCCCAGCGCCAACCCCCATCCTACAAGCGGATTGCCCCGGATGAGTCCCTTGATCTTTTCCATCTCCTGCGTCCGGTGCATCTGGGATGCGTGGCCCACAGTAAAAAAAATGGACGATTTGGTCAGACTGTGCACCAGCATGTGGAGGAGCGCACCGAACGTCGCAACTGGTCCTCCGAGACCGAAGGCAAAGGTGGCGATTCCCATGTGCTCAATGGATGAATAGGCGAAGAGCCGTTTAATGTCCTTCTGACGCAGGAGCGAGAAAGAAGCTACGAGGATCGATATGATGCCAAAACCCATCATGATGGTGCCCGAATGATGGGTGCCCGTCGAACCGTCGACCAGCACCTTGCACCGGACAAGCGCATAGAGAGCGATGTTGAGCAAAAGCCCTGAGAGTACGGCCGAAATCGGCGTGGGACCCTCGCTGTGGGCATCGGGCAACCAGTTGTGTATTGGAACGAGCCCTACCTTTGTGCCATAGCCGACCATGAGAAAGACGAAGGCCAGCGACAGGATCGTCGGTTCCAGCTGATCACTTACCCTGGCGAGGTTCGTCCAATGGAGCGCTGCGCCCCCGGGCCCGAGCACTTTTTCTGCGGCAAAATACAGGAGCACAGTCCCAAACAGAGCAAGAGCGATGCCGACGCCACAGAGGATGAAGTATTTCCAGGCGGCTTCGATCGCCGCAGGCGTTCGGTAAAGGGAAACAAGAAGGACCGTGGAGAGCGTTGCCAGTTCCATAGCAATCCAAAGAATGCCCACATTGTTGGTCAGGAGGCAGAGCAGCATGGCGAATATGAAGAGCTGGAACATGGAGTGGTAGAAGCGAATTCTCCGGTGGCCTATGGTGCCATGTTCCCGTTCGCGCCGCATGTACCGCCTGCTGAAAATAGACGTTGTCATGGATACAAACGCAGTGAGAACCGTCAGGTAAACACTGAAAGCATCGATGAAAAAGAAATTGTTCCCTGCGAGCATCGGTCCCTGGTCATAGACCTGGAGGGCCAACGCGACACTTGTTACAAAGGTTGCAGCGGAACCTGCGATGTTCACCTCGGGAGCGAACTTCCGGTCGCCGATGAAGGCCAGTGCCAAGGATGCGACGAGTGGAACGACCAAAAGGATCAGAAGAGCCACGCCGAACCTCAATTCACAAAAATATTCTGCAGCAGAATAGCTGGAAAACAAGGGGGCAGAGGAAACAGGGCAATTTCCTAAATTCTCCGCTAATCCCAGCGCCTCTGAGAAACAACTGTCTTGTTAATCTTCTTCCTTTAGCCGAGCCATCTGGTCCACATCGAGGCTGTCGAAGGTGGTGCTGATATGAAAGAAGAACATTCCGAAGATAAAGGCCGCAATCAAAAGATCCAGCGCCACTCCCAGTTCTACCACTAGGGGCATACCGTAGGTGGCGCTAGTAGCCGCGAAGAGGAGTCCGTTCTCCATGGCGAGAAACCCGATGATCTGAGTGACTGCATGCTTACGGGTGATCATCATCAAAAAGCCCAGCATGACCGTGGCCAGGGCCACTGCCAATGTTGAGCGGGTAACCAACGTCGAGAGTTCCCGGATTGGGGCGGTCAGATGATAGGAGAAGATCACCAGCACAATTCCCATGAGCATAGTCGCAGGAATATTCACTACGGTTTCCACTTCCTTGTGGATTTTCAACTTGACGATAAGTCTGTGCAAAATATAGGGCAACAGGGCTACCTTGATGGCAAGGGTGAGGACCGACGAAATGTAAAGATCGTGTGCTCCGCCCAGGTACCCCACGATTGCCGTGCTTACAGCAAGAAAGAACCCTTGCCAGGCAAAGAGATGCAACAGAGCGTTCATCCTACGCTGAACGACCAGACCGAAGGCCGTCAGCAGAATAAAGGAGGCAAGTAGGCTGTTAATATGTGATGCAAGCAGCACGTTCATGACATACCTCTTTTATGATTTTGCATTAAAACGGCGCACTCAAGGATCCAGCCACTCCGGCTTTTACGAAACCCTTCTATTCTTACGTCTTATTCCAGCATGAAATACGACATCATTCCTATCGTGGCGAAGAGAAACGCGCTCCCCAGAAACTCGGTTATTCGGAAGATCCGCATCTTTGCCAGCCCGGTCTCGATCAACACGAGTACCACGCCGATTCCCGCGAGTTTGAACAACAGGACAATTAGGGCAACGGCAACGGAGAACAACTCTCCATTCCGGGGGATGCCCCAGGGGACAAAGGACGCGATTCCCAGCACGGCGAAAAGAAAGAGCTTCATCATGCTCGCCCATTCTATGAGGGCCAGGTGTCTGCCCGAGTATTCGAGAATCATGGCCTCGTGAATCATCGTGAGTTCCAGATGGGTGGCAGGATTGTCAACTGGTATCCTTCCTGTCTCCGCCAGGGTAATCAGGATAAAGGCAAGGAGTGCGAAGACCAGTGACGGCCGAAGCAGAGAATGTCCCTCAGAGATGACGATAGCCATCTGCGACAGCGACGTGGATTTGCCTACCAGGGAAACGGCGAAGACCGCCATGAGCATGGCCGGCTCAGCCAGCGAGGCAATGGTCATCTCCCGGCTCGCCCCCATGCCGCCGAAGGCTGTGCCGATATCCATCCCAGCCAGTGCAGTAAAAAAACGCGCTATGGAAAAAAGCGCCACCAGGGCGATGACATCGGCCGTGGCTGACAGTGGAAGATCCATCGAAAGGATGGGGATGATACCGCCCGCCATGACCGATATGCCGAAGACGAGATAGGGCGTGAAGCGGAAGATCCACGAGGCATTTTCCGCAAGCGTCACGTCCTTCGAGAAGAGCTTGAGGATGTCTCGCCAAGGCTGAAAAAGGCTCGGAGAAGTCCGGCCCTGGAGCCAGCACTTCACCATTTTGATCCAGCCCGTGAAAACCGGAGCCACGAGAAGTAGAACGGCGACTTGGAGAATTTCTATGATAAACGGATCAATGCTCAAGCAAGACCCTCCTTATGCTATCGTGAGAATATCAGCAGTACCAGAATCGTAATGAATGAGTAAATGAGGTATATTTGGATCCTCCCCTGCTGCATTCTTCCGATTTTCCGGGAAAGCCAGAAGCTCGCATCTATTACAGGCTGGTACATCCAGGTCCAGAATCGATCTCGTACGCGGAGATGATAATGAATCCGGTCCGGGAAGGCGGGATGAGAAGCCGAAGGAGGCTGCCGCACATGCTCCTTGATACTGAACAGAAAACCGAAAATCCTCCGGAGCGGCATGGCAAAGGAAGTGGCCGTGTACTGCATTCTACTCGTAATCTTTTCAAATCCGCAATCCCAGAGTGGCGCACGGCGGATAGCGCCCGGCCGCGCATGAAGCAGGAGATAAGTCACGACCACAACGGTGAGAATTCCCATGAACGCAAGGGGGGCGGAATAGGAAGCACGTTCTGCTGCAATCGGGGTGAGCCACATCCATCCCAGGCCTGACGCTGAAGCGGCGATCTTCCCTCCCACCAGCTTCTCAGCAAGAGGATCCATCCATTTGATCATATAGGTCGGAAAAATTCCCAGACCGAGACAAGCGAGCGCCGCGAGCAACATGCCCAGCTGCATGGACCACCCCGTTTCATGAATGTGGCCGCCATGATGTCCGCGGTGATGTCCCAAAAACGTCACACCGAAAGCCTTGACAAAACAGGCTGCAGCGAGAGCACTCGTGAGGGCAAGGAGCGCTGCTCCGAGCGGAATCATCAGGTTCAACAGTGGGCTGGGAAGAGCGGGAGAGAGCAGGAACGCCTGATAGGTCAGCCATTCCGATACAAAGCCGTTAAAGGGCGGCAGGGCAGATATAGAGATGCAGCCAATCAGAAAAAAAACAGCGGTCCAAGGCATGAATCGGATGAGGCCGCCCATTTCCTCCATGTTCCGCTCATTGGTAGCATGGAGCACTGAACCTGCGCCCATGAAGAGCAGACCCTTGAACATGGCGTGGTTCATCGTGTGATAGAGGCCTGCGATCAATGCCAGGGCAGCGAGGAGCGACATATTAAAGGACGTGAAGATCATCGCAAGGCCAATACCTATCAGAATAATGCCGATGTTTTCCACGGAATGATAGGCAAGCAGCCGCTTAAGGTCGTGCTGCATCAGAGCATACAGAACGCCCATGACCGCCGAAACAAGGCCGAAGACGAGCACCATTGCTCCCCACCACCAGGGGAATGTGCGGATCAGATCGAATACAACCCGGACGATGCCGTAGATAGCGGTCTTGAGCATTACCCCGCTCATCAGCGCCGATACATTCGAAGGAGCAACGGGGTGCGCTTCGGGGAGCCAGATGTGCAGCGGAATCACGCCCGCCTTTGCGGAGAATCCAAAAAAAGCGAGCAGGAACGCCAGGGTCGCCAGCTCCGGAGGAAGATGCGCCGCGCGCATAGCGTCGAAGGTATAATTCTGAAAGCCGGAGAAACCAGTGGTGAGTCCAGCCAGGACGCCGAAGGACAGGAGAATCGCGATAGCGCCTACATGAGCAACAACAAGATAGAGGAACGCCGCCCTGCGGTTTTCGACCCGCTCATCCTCATACAGCACAAGGAAATAGGATGATGCCGCCATCATTTCCCAAGCAATCAGGAAGAACAGGGCGTCATCGGCCAGAACGACGAGGAACATCCCGGCGAGAAATAAAACATAAAAAACCACCAGATGCGTCACCGACCGCTGGCCGAGAAACCCCTTGACGTATCCGATGGAGTAAATTGATACGAAAAATGCGAGCAGTCCTACCACAACGAGAAAATATCCGGACAGGAGGTCGATTCTCAGATGAAACGGAAGATCAGGCAGACCAATGGGGAGTATGACCTGGGTCATCGTGCCGTCCGCTAAAGACCAGAAGCCGGCGACAGCGGCAAAAAACGATGCAATGGCGGCGAGAAAGAAACCGACATTGATGAGGAGGCGCTGGTTGAGGCGCAGAAACGGCGTCAGCGCCAGTACCAGCAGAAGCACTGCAAAAGACGATGAAATGATACTGATAGGTGAGAGAAGCACGCCCTAACCTCCTGGACATCCTTGCATCTTCAACCTGAAACCAATCAGCTCATGAACATACGATAACTTCGTAATCAGTTCATTGTGCAAACCTTGTCGATGAGCTCGGAAAGCGCCAAGATGATTGCTGTAGGCGTTGGTGGACAGCCGGGAATGACGGCGTCCACGGGGATCACGTTTGCCACGCCGTTCGTTACCGCGTAACTTCCTTTATATATACCGCCATCTTTCGCACAGTCGCCGCAGGCCACGACAAGCTTCGGTTCCGGGGTCGCAAGTGCGGTCCTCTTTAACGCAAGCTCCATCTGACGGGTTACCGGACCGGTCACCAGAAGCACATCGGCATGTCTCGGGGAAGCAACAAAGTCGATGCCGAACCGTTGGATGTCGTAAATCGGGTTCGTAAGCGCAGTGCATTCCCATTCACAGGCATTGCACGAACCGGCATCAACCTGCCTGATACGCAGAGACCTACGGAAGATTGTATCAATCTTTTTCTGAAAGTCAACAATCTTCGCCTTCTGCTCGGGAGATACCTTGAATCCTTCAGGGAACTGGATGACTTGTTTTTTCGAAAATACGTTTTTTAAAATTTCTTTTATCATATTCTTAATTGCAGTTCCATATTCTATATCCTGGGGTTAGCGCACCCTTTGTGCTCCCTACATATCAGTCCCCGAGTAGGACAAATTAAAGCTTTTGTTGCAAAGTGGAAAGTCGGGGACAATGTTGCCATGGACTGCAAACGGCACAGCCGGCCAGTTGCAGTACGATGGAGAACGGAGTTTAACCCTGAGCGGCTTGCCATCCTTGTCCGACATCACCCAGTAGAACAGGGAGCCTCTCGGCGTTTCGACGTAACCCAGCGCAGAGGCAAAGGGAGGAGCAGCCTTCAATGGAACGGTTAAATCGCCCTTGTAGCCGCCTTCAAGAAGAGCCTGGACCATAGAAAGGGAGCATTCTGTTTCCTCGGCCCTGATCATCATGCGCGCGAGCACGTCTCCTTTTTCATGGGTATGGGCCTCGAAAATCAACCGGTCGTAGAGCAGGTGGGGATGGGACTTCCTCAGATCATCCGTCAGACCGGAGGCCCGTGCTGCCACGCCGGTGACGCCAAGCTTTCGCGCGATATCTTTAGAAAGTTTCCCCGTGTTCTCAAGACGCTCGACATGAGAAACCGAGCCGAGCAGGAGTTCCATGAGTACCTTGTATTCCCGCGTTGCGCCGTCGAGGGTTTTGAGAATATCGTCCGCTTGCTCAAAAACATCTTTCGTTACACCACCGACGACGTTTAAACCGCGAAGGTACCTGCTCCCCGTGAGGATCTCGTTCAATTGCATAAGCTGTTCCTTGATGACGGCGCCTTTCATGTAGCCCAGACTAAGCGCCGTCCCCGCGCACATATTCCCGATATCGCCGATATGGTTGTAAATGCGTTCCAACTCAAGAACGAGCGTTCTCACGGCAGATGCTTTTTCCGTGATAGCGATCCCCAGCATTCGCTCGACGGCCATGCAGTAAGCAGCGCTGTGAGCAAAGGATGAAGTCCCTGATACCCGTTCGGCCAGTTTCACTCCTTCAGGGAATGCCAGTGTCTCAAAATGTTTTTCCGTGCCTTTATGGGTATAGAACAGTCGCGGTTCAAGAAAAAAGATCGTTTCTCCGATGGCACTGAACCGGAAGTGGCCCGGCTCAATGATGCCCGCATGCACTGGTCCGACGGGAATCTCGACAATCCCCTCTCCTGAAACCTCCATGAACGGATGGGGGACCTTGATCGTCATTCCCCCGCCCCATTCTTGTTTATCCGTTTCGGACATGCTCCAATCCTTGCGAAGCGGGTGAGAATCGGCGGGGAAAGCCTCGTGAAAAACCAGCCTTCGTCCATCGGGATGACCCTGCGCTGACAGCCCGAACAGATCGCGGATCTCCCGCTCGTACCAGTGAGCTGCCGGGATGGTCTGCGTCAAGGAAGGAAAGCGGGGATCCGATTCCTGTACCGGAAGAACTATGATGAAAAAACGATCGTGACCAGGCAGGTCGAATACAGTATAAATCCTGAACAGACCGTCTTTCTCACGCTCATCGCAAGCAAACATGACCCGAAGGATTGCATGCAGGTCTTCATATAGATGGCGGCAGACATCCCTGAAGTCGTCCGTCCGGACCTCAAAGGAAGACTCATTCAGGTGTTCCCAGGTTTTCACTGCTTTTTTACGAATTCTCTCCATTACTTTGCTCCAAGAACCTGCACACAGGTTCTTATGGTTTCATCAATAATAGCGGGTACTTTAAAACCCAGCGCGATAACAGCCACAGCCATGACGATCATCACGGTGTTGGCCAGCCATTCACCTGCCCCCTCCCTGCCCGTACGATGGCCAGCCTGAGCCGCCGTACTGTCACCAAGCCTACCGAAAAGCATTTTACCGAAGCCCGACAACATGCCGTAGAATACGATTACCACAAATATAAGGAAGAGTACCACCACTGACCAAAGCCCACGGTCAACACCTGCTTTTAGGACTGTGAACTCGCTCACAAATATGTTGAACGGCGGCGTGCCAGACAACGACAATGCGCCGATAAAGGTCAGTGTCCCAAGCAGCGGCATGGACGACAGGACTCCGTTCACATTCGCAATATTTGTGGTCCCGAACCGGGACTGGATCTTTCCCGAAGCAAAAAACATGAGCGGTTTGGACAGCGCATGATTCAGAATATGCAACAGCGCCCCGTAGATCCCCACGGGGCCGCCGATGCCGATGCCGAGCGAAATGATTCCCATGTGTTCAATGCTGCTGTACGCGAGAAGCCGCTTATAGTTTTCCTGAACGAGGATAAAGATGGCTGAAATGCCGACCGAGACCAGCCCGAAGAAGATAAGCAGATGGCCGGTGAAGTCGCTGCCTGTAGATGGTTCCACTATCGAAACGAAGCGCATGATCCCATAGAACGCCGTGTTCAGCAGGATACCTGAGAGTAGCGCGCTGATGGGGCTCGGTGCCTGGCTGTGAGCATCGGGCAACCAGTTGTGTACCGGCGCCAATCCGGCCTTGGTTCCGTATCCCACGAGAACGAAGATAAATGCGAGTTTCATGGTCTCAGGGTTCATGCGGTACGCCATACCCCTGAGCGTAGTCCAGTTCAGCGCTCCCTCGGTCCCTATTACCGCTGTCGACGCGTAGTATGCTATAAAGGTGCCGAGCAGGGCAAACGTGATTCCCACGGTGCAGAGGATGATATATTTCCATGCCGCTTCGACGGCCAGCGGGCGCTTATGGAAGCCGAGACCGATGAGGAGGGCCGATACGATGGTGGTGGCCTCTATGCCGATCCACATGATGGCGAGGTTGTTCGCCATGGTTACCAGGAGCATGGTAAAGATAAAAAGATGGAGCAGTCCGTAATAGGTCCTAACACCACGGACATTAGTCAATCCGGCATCGTATTCATGCTCAAGGTAGCTGATGGAATAGGCAGCTGAAGCGATACTCAGGAAAATCACAAGAGCCATGATGTATCCCGAAAGCGCGTCCATGGAGAAAGTGTCGTCCAGCGCAGATACGGTTCCTGACAGCGACGCTGCAATGGCCGGGAATGCGGCCACCGCAAGCGCAACCGTTCCTCCAAGGCTCACGTAGCCGACAATGCGGGGCTTCGTTATGTTATAGCAAACAACAGCGGTAACGAGCGGTATGATCAGTATAGTAAGCACGTAAACCCTCACCTGCTCTGAACTCTGAGCTATCCTTTCAACACCGTCAGTTTATCGAGATCAGCAGAAGCAAAAGCCCGTTTTATCTGAATGACAAAAATGCCCAGGATGATGACACCCATGAGCATATCGAATAGCACGCCGAGTTCTATCATCGTCGGCATGCCGAAGGTCAATGAGAACCCGGCGAGAAAAAGCCCGTTCTCCATGAACAGAAGACCGATGGCCTGCGTCAAAGCCTTCTTCCGGGTAATCATCACGAAAAGGCTGATGAGAATCACAGCGATGGAAATCTGGAGCACATTTTTTGAAAAACCAGTGATAAAAATCCCTTCCTTCAGCGAAGCATAGACAACGGCCACGAGGATCCCGGAAATGGCCAGGGAAAGGGAGTTGCTGATATACGGCTGTATCTCACGGGTGACCCTCATGCGGCGCACGATCCTGCGAAGGAAGAGCGGGATGATGATCCCCTTGGTTGCCAAGGTCAAAACCGCCGCTATATAGAGGTGTGTTTCTCCCACAAGGACCGCAACAACGGCGATGAGGCCCGCCAGAAGCCAAGAGTTGATGGTATACGCCTTCACGTAAGACTCGATGCTCTTGAAGGCATTTAAGGTCACGGCTGTCAGGAGAATGCCGACGGAGATAAAATCTATAATGGAAAAAGCCTCGATCCAGGATTTCATGGCTCAACGCTCCAATTGCTAAATCGTCATGCATTGCACGACGTCATTTCCCCATCATGATATGCGTTACGAGCGACAGAAACGCAAGAACAAACGCTCCACCCAGGAGAGACGGCAGCTGAAAGAACCGTATTTTTGCCCGTGTTGATTCAACGAGCGCCATCAAGAGTGCCGTCCCGGTCACTTTAGCAGCATAGACCACTACGGCCGTAGCGAGAATTGCCGGACTCCCGGACTGTGCAATGCCCAGTGGAAAGAAAATGTCGATTGCGAGTGTGAACAGTATCATCTGTTTCATGTAATGCGCCCACTCCATGAGCGCCAGATACCGTCCGGAATATTCAAGGATCATGCCTTCATGAATCATGGTGAGTTCGAGATGGGTGTCGGGGTTATCAACCGGGACCCTGCCCGTCTCCGCAACGATCGCCACCATGAAAGCGGTTAGGGCGAGCAGGTGCGACGGTGAAAAAGCTGCGGGATGGACCGTGGCGATGCGCACAATGTTCGTGGAACCGGCCGATATAGCAGCGGTAAAGAGTGCCAGCATCATTATGGGCTCCACTAGGATGGCGACCGTCATTTCCCTGCTGCTCCCCTCGCCCCCGAAACTCGTGCCAGCATCGAGTCCTCCAAGGGCCATGAAAAACCGGGCCAGCGCGAACAGATAGATCAGAGCGATCACATCTCCCATCATTCCGTAGGGCGATGCTGTTGACAGAACCGGGACAATGATGGCGGCCGTAGCCGTAGCCGTAAACACGATGTACGGCGTGGCTTTGAAAATCCAGGAGGTAACCGTGGATACGACCATGTCCTTCTTTAGGAGCCGAAGGAGGTCGTAGTAGGGCTGCAGCACGCCGGGGCCGACGCGGCCCTGCATGTTCGCCTTCAGTTTTTTGATCACGCCGTTCACCAACGGCGAGAACAAAATTATAACGAGAAATTGGAAATATTCCATGGTGTTGCGCTCAGTTGCTGTCTTCTCTGAGACTCGCGCCCCTTGACCCCTGTTATCGCGATGCGAAAATCAAGAGTAGAATGAGGGTTATCAGTATATATCCGAGATACAAATTCAGGCTGCCTGACTGAAGCAACTTGACTTTGCCGGCAACGACCTGAATGAACCGGGTAGCCGGTTCGTAAACATAACGCTCAAAGAAAGGCGTTATCTCGCTTCCGTAGCGAATAGATTTCACGAAAAAGGGTTTGAGAATGTACTGTACGTTAATGTCACGGCTCGGCAGGTAAATACGCTTGTAAATGATGCGAAGGGGCTTAGTAAAGGCCTTGGCTGTGTACTGCATCCGCGGTGTGAGCCCGGGTATGCCGCAGTCCCATGAATCGCCGTAAACAGTCTTTCTTTTCCCGCCTTTCATCCTGATAAATAACATGACCGCGATCATCATGACTGTCATGGTAGCAAGCATGCCGATTGGAGACAACGCAGCCGATGTCTGGCTGACACCCAGCGTGCCATGATGCTCCAATGTGGTTGATGCACCCGTCAGAGCATACACCGCGGGCATCAGAAACGATAATGCCGGGCCGGGGAAAAGGCCGAACAGAAGACAGGGAATTGCAAGAAGCGCCATGCCGACTACCAGGGGAAACGGGACTTCCTCTGCGTCCCTCGACCCAGCTGTTCGCGGTGCGCCGAGAAAAGTAACGCCGAACGCCTTCACAAACCCTGCTGCGGCTATCGCCCCGGTAAGCGCAAGGGCGGCCCCTCCGAGAGGCGATACGATTTTGGCGGTTACCGAAGGGGACTGATATCCGAGGAGAAGTGCCTGATAAGTCAACCATTCGCTCGCAAATCCGTTGAAAGGCGGAAGTGCGCATATGGAGAGTGCGCCAGCGAGGAAAAACAAGCCGGTCATGGGCATGCGTTTCAGCAGTCCGCCCATGTGCTCCATATTCCCCGAGCCCGTGCTGTGGATGATCGATCCGGCGCCAAGAAAAAGGACACCCTTGAAAAGTGCATGATTCAACACATGAAAGAGCGCTGCAGTCAGGGCAAGGGATGACAATGCCGCGAGCCCATTGCTTTTGAACATCATGGAGGCACCAATGCCGAGCAGGATAATACCGACATTCTCAACGCTGGAGTAAGCAAGAAAGAGTTTCAGATCGTTTTCAATGAGGCCATACAGGATTCCCAGTAGCGCCGAAACCGCACCGACCGAGATGACCGTGATTCCCCACCACTCGGGACCCTGCCCCAAGACATCAAAGGATATCCGGAGGAAGCCATAAATGCCCATTTTGACCAGAAGGCTGGACATCAACGCGGCTATGTGAGGAGGTGCGACAGGGTAGGCACGGGGAATCCAGGTGTGAAGCGGAACGATGCCCGCCTTTGTACCGAAGCCGATAAGGGCGAAAATGAAGATGACCGTCTTCACCATTGTCGGCATGGCGGCAATACCGGCCTTCATTCCTTCAAAATCCATTCTGTTTGTGGACCGGTAGAGTAGCAAGAAAAGCGCAATGATAAATGCTGTGCCAATATGGGTCATAACGGCGTAGAAGAGACCCGCGCGTGACGCTTCATCGCTCCGATTGAGTGTTACGAGAAAATAGGATGCAATCGCCATCGTTTCCCAGGAGATCAGGAAGGTGAAGATGTTCGCGGACAGCACGACTGCGTAAAGGCTCAGTATCAGAATATTCGTAAAAAAGCCCGAAAGGCCCGCGTGAACCAGGTTGCGCGTGAAGCCGATGGAATACACGGACACTGCCAATGCGACCAGGGAGATGGTAATAATGAAAAAACCCGCTAGCGCGTCTCCTCTAAGGGAAAATTCGAATATCGATGATGCGGCCAGGGCCTGATAGGATACCGGAGTTATTGCGGTGAGAATCAGGCCTAGAGAAAGAAAGAAGAGTGAACCAATGAGTGATAGTAGATATGGGACAATTCTGAAAGTCTTGACCGGGACAAGTGCACTGAGGGCGCCCACAACAAACAATACAATACCAAAAAGTAGAAGTTGTTCCGTTTCCATCTTAAAAAAATTCTCGCTCTGTCAAAAATCGGGGTTGTAAGACCGTGCTACGACGCCGTAGTATATTCCATTATGCTGTTTTGTCAAGAAAAAACTCGAATAAAAGTCCTATAATCCATATAATCAGAGGATTTTTTTGATTTTCAGCAATTTTCCTCCGACTAAGGCGATCGCGGCAACCCCGCAGCTCAGCATGGGCCATTTTTGCCTCACCTTGAGGCGCTGGGTCGGCAAAGACCTCACTAGAAACAACGAGGGCAACGGTGAAACCAATGCCGCCGATGATCCCGATGACAAACAACATCCTGCCCCCGACTCCTCTGCGGGCAAGGGAAAACCAAGCTTTGCTGCCGCAACGCCGAACAATAAAATGCCGATGCACTTCTCTGCAACCAGCGAAGATACGACAAGCCAAGTAGCCGCGCCTCCTTGTGAAAACTTCCCACGGTAAACACAGCCTAGGGATCCCGTTTTTGGAAATAGTTCTCTACCGTTCTTTTAATAGATCGCAACAATTTATTGACTGCGATAAATTATAGATCTCGTATTATGGACAGCAAAAATGATGATCGGTCGAAAGAATAACGCAAAAGCTCAGCTCACTCAAATAAGAGGTTACTAAGCTTACGACTGGAAAGAATCCATATTTACAGAAACCTGTTCCCTGCAGGGCCGATATTTTAGCATCATTTCCTAAGCACATCATTGAAGATGGTCCTTATCTGCTTGGTGAACGTTTCATAATCATGGAGAAGCTGCTGCCCTGCAGATAAATTTCCATCGGCAAACCCCATGCGGCGTGCGAGCAAGTGGAGTTCCTCTGGTTTTTTACTCAATCTGTTCGTCGCCTCATTCGAGATAATCCGCATACTGCTCTCCAGTTGCAGTAGAAACAAATAGGCTCGGTGCAGAACTGAGTATTCTCCCCCGGAAAGAAGCTTTTCTTTTTTCAGTGCCCATAGCGCATCGTATGTTCCCGGAATCCGGGCTTTGAGATGACGCCTCCCATGAAGAAGCTGGAAAAACTGCACCAGGAACTCAATGTCTACCATTCCCCCTGCTCCCTGTTTGATGTTGTAATGGGAGTCGGTTTCCTTTCCAAGTTCTTCTTCCATCCTCCTGCGCATTGCGAGTATATCGCGGGCTAGAACAGGTCTGTCAGCATCACGATAGATCAGTTCCTGCATCGCTGAACAGAATACTGCGCCTACCACGCGGTCACCTGCAACGAACCGCGCGCGAATCATGGTCTGCAGCTCCCAAGTCTCAGCCCGGGAGGTATAGTGGAATTTGAACGACTCGATGCTTTGTACAAGCGGGCCCTTGGTCCCCGAAGGGCGCAATCTCGCATCTACGCGAAAGACGAAACCTTCGCGCGTTATGGTTGAAAGGTAGGCGATCGTTTTTTCCGCCATTTTACTGAAGCACTCAAACGTCGAAAGACCGGCAGGCGGAACTCCAGCACGGTCTTCTGAGTATACAAAGAGCACGTCAAGGTCTGATCCGTAGATCAACTCCCTCCCGCCTAGTTTTCCCAGCCCGATGACGGCAAGTCCGTCGACAGAACTATGAGCCCCATGCAGCCGTCCCGTTTCCGTAGCCGCCAGTTTAAGTGCCGCATCGAGGCAGGCCTCGGCGAGTTTGGACAACTCATGCGACACAGCCGTAAGCTTCACCCCCGACAGCAGGTCTGTCATACCAATTTTGATTTCTTCCAGATGTTTGAACCTTCGGAGGGCATCTAGTTTCTCCGACATTCCCCTTTCGCGACCCAGCATCTCATTGAGTTCATTCGTATAGCTCTTAATGGTCCCGACATCGGAAAATTTCTGGGAATCCAGGATGTTCTGAAGATAGAGGGGCCGGCTCACCAGCAGCCGCGACAGGTAATCGCTACTGGCAAAAACTGTGACGAGCACCTTGATGGCCGAGGCATCGATATTGATAAGAGACTGCAATGTTTCCCATGACCCCTGCGCGGCAAGAAACGACTCCAGATGATTGAACGCCGTGTCAGGATCGATTGAAGAGACAATTGCCCCGAACAGCTTCGGGAAAATCTCCTGAAACAGTTTATGGCTTCGGGGAGTCTGGTGCACAAACGTCGGGCCTTCCCGAAGCAGCATCAGGTTGCGATATGCCTTGCCGGGATCGAGGAATCCGTACTTTTCAAACAGCCCTATCGCTTCCTGCTCGGTTCTGTCAGGATCGAGCAATAGACTGTAGTTTCCGGCAGGAGCATCTCCCGCTGTCTCCTCGCCGGTGAAGGCGAACAGCTCATTATAGATGCGCCGGACCCTCTGTGTATGCTCTGAATAGTCCCTCAACAGCAACTCCGCCTCCCTGCCTGCCTCAAGGTATCCCGAACGTCGCGCAAGCGATCTCAGGCTCTGTGGATCGGACGGCATCGTCTGTGTCTGAAGATCGTCGAGAATCTGGATGCGGTGCTCGATGGTGCGGAGAAAAACATATGCTTTTGACAGATACTCGTGTTCCTGATAGGTAATCAGCCCTTTTTGGGAAAGCGCGTGGAGAGATCTGAGTGCCGATTTCTCCTGCAGGGACCGGTCGCGGCCGCCATAAATAAGCTGTAGTGCCTGGATCACGAATTCGATCTCCCGAATTCCGCCATATCCGAGTTTGACGTCCCTGTAGGTCTTCCCCTTCTGCTCCACATCCCTGTTAATCTTTTGCTTCATGTCACCTATTTCGGCGATAGCGCTGTAGTCCAGATATTTTCGGTAAACAAAGGGGGTGATCCGCTCTATGAATTCCCTGCCGGTTTTCTCGTCGCCCGCAACCGGCCTTGCTTTAATAAGCGCAGACCGTTCCCAAGCCTGTCCCCAGGATTCATAGTAAATTTCATAGCCGCTCAGGCTCTGGGCCAGCGGGCCGCGCTGTCCCTCAGGGCGCAGGCGAAGATCCACGCGGAACACAAATCCGTCCTCGGTCTTCTCGCCGATGGCTGCGCTTATTTTTTCCGCCAATTTGATGAAGTACTGGTGATTGGTGATCCGGTTCGAAACCGTCCCATCGGGAGACCTGATTCCCTCGGTCTCACCGTCAGCGGTATAAACATACATGAGATCCACATCAGAGCTGAAATTAAGCTCGCGTCCGCCGAGTTTGCCCATGGCAATGACCGCAAAGCCCGCCGGTTCCGAAATTCCCCCGGGATTTTCAACAACAGGTGTGCCGTATCGCTTTAGAAGCTTCCGATTGGTCCGTTCGAAAGCCGTTTGGAGACACACCTCGGCAAGGTCGGAGAGTTCCGTTACCGTCTCCTGAAGATCGGCTTTGGCGAGCAGGTCGCGCAGGCCAATCCTGAGCATCTCCTGTTTTCTAAAAAGGCGAAGCGACCGGAAGAAAACCTTATTGTCTCCCTCCTCGTCGATCATCCCCTCGAGTCGCTGCGATAGTGTTGCCTTGCCGACGGGATAGGTAATATAGTCGGGATCGGAGAATTGCTCCAGGGCGTTATCGGCGTTTGCCGTAAGATAGGTTGAAAAGAAGTGGCTTGCGCCGAAAATCGTGACAAACTGCCAGAGGACGTCACGTCTCGCACGGCAATACGAAACAAAAAGCCGGACATCGCCGAGACTATCTACAAAACGGTCCAGATTATTGAGGGCCATATCGGGATTGGCGGCGTTGGACAGGCTCGCGAAAAGAGCCGGCGCAAGAGCGTCATATCCCTCGGCGCCGAGCTTTGCAGAAAGAAGCTTGAGGTTCTTCATGGCCTGCGCCTCGTTCTCAATGCCAAGGTTGCGCAGCAGCTCTCCGGACATTCTTATCTGATTGTCAAATGACATTTTTTATATTATACTTGCAAGCAGCGGGAGATACAAGCGATACGCCGGAGCGGAATAAACACGGAGAATCCGGTACACCGGCATGAAAACTGGTTACGGGATTCGGTCTGCCTGCCCCCTATGAATCAACTACGAGACAACGATCGATGTTATGTGTGCGGCAAAAAAAATCCGACCGGGCTTGCCGTCGATTTCGCGATTGACGCGGAAACACGCAGCATTAGCGCCGTGTTTACTCCATCGGACATTCACCAGGGCTACGAAGGAATCGTTCACGGCGGCATCCTATCCTCCCTTCTCGATGAAGCCATGGCCAAGCTGGCCCTAAACCTCGGGATGCCGGCTGTAACCGCCGAGATCATTGTCACATTTAAAGCGCCTGCCGCCCCGGGGATAGAACTTTTTATCACGGGAAATATCACGCAGGAAACAAAAAAGCTGATCCTCGCCGAAGCGAGAATAGAACGCGGTCCGGTTGTCATTGCGGAAGCGAAGGGTAAACTGTTGAGAATCGGTCTGGAAACGAGAGTACGGAGTTTGGAATAAAAAACAGTCCATTCGCCGAACTACGAACTGCAAACTCCGAGCAATTATTTATGAACTACACCCACAAACAAATCACCGACCTTATCAAAACCCGGCTCGGCAAGCCCATGCTGGTGCGCGAGATCATGCGCCAGCTCAGGCTCACGGCGGATGACCGGCGCGAGCTCAAGCAGGTTCTCAATGAATTGGTGCTGAGCGGTGAAATCATCAAGACGCGTGGCAACCGGTACGGTTTACCCGAGAAGATGGACCTCGAAACCGGAGTGTTCCAGGCCCATCCCCAGGGCTACGGGTTCGTCATGCCGGGAAAGAAAGGCAAGACCGACATTTACATATCCGCACAAAGCCGGATCGATGCCATGGATGGCGATACGGTCATAGCGCGGGTAACACCACCGGCAGGCAAAAAGAAAATCTCCGGAAAAAGGGAAGGCGTGATCATCCGCATTCTTGAGCGTGCGCGTACGAGGGTGGTTGGAATGTACGATGTCCCAAGCACGAAAACCGGAGGATACGGCTTCGTTACCCCCTTTGATGCAAAATTGACCCATGACCTGGTCGTCAGTAGGGAGCATTCGGGGGCTGCACAGCCGGGCGACATAGTGTCCGCCGAGATCATAGCCTATCCTCTACATGGCAGGCCGCCTGAAGGCAGAATTATTAGAGTAATCGGCAAACCCGGCCAGCCGGGCATTGATTCAGAGCTGATTGTTGAACAATACGAGCTTCCTGTCCAGTTCTCCCCTGCTGCACTGCGTGAAGCTGAAACGATTCCCCAACAGGTGTCACCCATCATGCGCCGGGGCCGACGCGATCTGAGAGACTTGCCTACGGTGACTATCGATGGCGAAAAAGCACGCGACTTCGACGACGCCGTCTCGATCGATAAAATCAAGTCGGGCTACCGGCTCCATGTCCATATCGCCGACGTGGCTCAGTATGTCAAGGAAGACACGCTGCTCGACGAAGAGGCGTATCAGCGGGGGACGAGCGTGTATCTGCCCGATCGGGTCATCCCTATGCTCCCCATGCAGCTCTCGAACGGCATCTGCAGTCTGAACCCCAACGTTGACCGACTGACACTCACCTGCGAGATGGACATATCGCCAACCGGGACCGTCCTGCGGTATGATATTTACGAAAGCGTCATCAACAGTAACGAGCGGATGACCTACACCGCGGTTCGAGAAATTCTTGTGGACCGTAATTCGGCGCAGAGGACGCGGTACGCCAGCTTGCTCCGGGAGTTCGAGCTAATGGCGGAACTGATGGAAATCCTGCGCGCCAAGCGGGCGAAACGCGGGAGCATCGACTTCGACCTGCCCGAGCCGGAAATCATCCTCGACCTCCAGGGCCGGATGACCGAAATCATCCGCGCGGAACGCAACATGGCTCATCAGATCATCGAGGAATTCATGCTTGCCGCAAACGAAACGGTGGCGACCCATATCGAGAACAGGGAAGCACCTTTCATCTACCGCATCCATGAAGATCCAGACGAGGACAAGATGGCGGACCTCGTGGAATTCCTCGCGACACTAGGTATTTCGCTTCCCACGGGCAAGAAAATCAAGCCGATCCATCTCCAGAAAGCGCTAGCCCGGGCCAAAGGCACCCCCGAAGAAACATTGATCAATACGGTGTTGCTTCGCACGATGAAACAGGCTCGCTATTCCTCTGAGAACGCCGGCCACTTCGGCCTTGCATCCGAAACCTATACCCACTTCACCTCTCCGATTCGACGCTACCCAGATCTCATCGTGCACCGGATCCTGAAGGCGGACATGAAAGGCATGCTGAAGAATGAGGAATATGTAGAACGACTCGACGCCAAACTGCCCGAGGCTGCAACGCACTGTTCGCAGCGCGAACGCAAGGCTATGGAAGCCGAGCGTGACGTGATCACTATGCTGAAACTAAGGTTCATGGAGGACAAATTGGGCGAGGTATACGAAGGCATTATTACCGGCGTGGCCCAATTCGGTTTCTTCGTACAGCTGCGCGAACTGTTCGTGGAGGGATTGGTCCATGTATCGGCGCTGACTGGCGACTATTACCACTACATTGAGAAGTTGCATTGCCTGCGCGGAGAACGGAAAAAATGCGCCTACCGAATCGGCGATACCGTCAGGGTATGCGTCGACCGCGTGGATACGATCCGGAAGAGAATCGACTTCTCGCTTGAACGCGAGTAAAAGGGCCAGGTTGCTAAATTTTGCTGTAGACGGAAGACTTCCTTAAAGAGATTTTGATCAAATTGCACCAATTATGAAACGACCGGTCGATACCCTCGTTGCATAGTAAGCTGAAAGACGACCTATGGGCTGCCAAACAAGTATTTGAAGGCCTTATAGCCCGCTAAAGTTTAATCATCGTCTCGCGATCCTCCGCAGTCAGTCCTTTGCTGTAGTCAGCCACCTTCTGCGGCTCGGCGGCATCGTATATTTTTGCATAGGGATCGGTAACGAGCAATTCAAGGGCTCGGTTCACGATTGCGTTGTCTTCCAGAGCGATGTTTTTCAGGTGAATACCGTCCGTGGTCACGGAAAAGGAACGGAATGAACAGGGATAGGTGACGATGGCGGGATCGGATACATAGGTAATTCTCCCCGCAGTTGTAACCTTGCTAGCGTGGTGATGGCCTGAGACGACGAGCCTTACATTCGGATACCGCTCTAGGATGCTCCGCACCTTGTCGCAGTTCCTGACCATCCAGACACCCCACTCGGGACCGTTGTCTTTCGCGGTTGTGGGCATCAGCAGCTGGTGCGTGAACACCATGATGAGTTTCTTCTGTCTGTTTTCGTCTAGTTCATTTTCGAGCCATTTCAGACCCGCCACGCTTGCGAGACCATGGGGCTTCCCATCGACTGTCACGTCAAAACCGATGGCTCGGACACCGGGAACGGGATTGAAAGCCCAAGACGAGTTCCCTGGTCTTAGCCCGTTGCCGCTCCAGGCTTTGAGATATTCCTCGCGGCCTAGTTTGGAAACGCCAGTGACGGGAGAGACCTCAGTATTGCCAAGCAGGATATAGTAGGGCATGCTGAGGTGCTGCGAAGTCCATTCTTGAAACACGCTCAGCGATTCTTTATCTCGGGCTCCGTAATGGATCTGATCTCCGCCGAATACCACAAAATTGAGTTTTGGAAGCCGAACAATCTGACGGAGCGCATCAATGAAGAGTGGTACGCTTTTCTCGCGGTATTGCCAAGTGCTTTCTCCTCCGACGTCGAGATGGAGGTCTGTGATGTGCGCGAAATTGAACCGGGGGACGCCTATCGCTTCAGCAAAAGGAACGAACAGCTCTCCCGCTGCAAGCGTGACGCCAGCAGCTGCGATTTCCTTCAAAAATTTTCGCCTGTTCATGAGTACCTCGATTAAATTATTTCTTATTCGTACATCTATAGGCAGCAAACCAGATAGAGAGGGCGGAGCCACGTGATATGACTGTCAAGTTGACATATTCTCAAGCGGATGTCAAGGGCAAAAAAGACGATGCAACAGCGGTAATGGGTTGTTGAAATTCCCTCGCAGCTATGCTATGTTAACCTCCATGAAGGAGTTGCTCAGACAGTTGCCCTCGATTGACGATATTTTGAAGGAAAACAGGACGCTTACGTGGCTTGAAACGTACCCAAGGGTCCTGGTACTCGAAGCAATCAGGACTGCCGTTGATAGACAGCGGAAGGCAATCCTTCAGGCAGGTGAGAAAGACGCCGAACGCAAGGCTCCTTCACTACCTGCTGTCCTCGATGATGCTGAAGCCATTCTCCGAGAATTATCCGAACCAAGCCTCAGGCCCGTTATCAATGCCACCGGTGTTGTCGTCCATACGAACCTCGGACGGTCCATCCTATCGGAAAAAGCGCTCCGGAGAATCGCTGAGATAAGTCGGAGCTACTCGAATCTCGAATACAACATTCTTGCCGGCGAGCGTGGAAAACGCCACGTTCATGTAGAAAGCATGCTCACGCGGCTCACCGGCGTTGAAGCTGCAACGGCCGTGAACAATAACGCGGCTGCCGTTCTTCTCTGTCTCAATACGCTTGCCCGCGGCAAGGAGGTCATCGTGTCCCGGGGCGAGTTGGTTGAGATTGGCGGCTCCTTCCGCGTGCCCGATGTCATGGAGCGGAGCGGCGCCATACTTCGTGAAGTCGGGACCACGAACAAGACTCACTTGAAAGACTACGAAAAAGCGCTCAACGATCAGACGGCTTTGATCCTGAAAGTCCATACAAGCAACTATAAAATCGTCGGTTTCACTAAGGAAGTTTCTCCTGAAGAGCTTTCCTTGCTCGGCGAAAAACACCGTATTCCCGTCATGTGGGACCTAGGCAGCGGCAGTTTCATTGACCTTTCGATCTATGGAGCGGGCAACGAACCCACTGTGCAACAGGCTGTCGATTCCGGCGTCGACATAATCACATTCAGCGGCGACAAGCTCCTGGGCGGTCCACAGGCAGGCCTTATCCTCGGCAAGAAATCCTATCTCGACTCAATCAGATCAAACCCGCTCGCCCGAGCGCTCCGGATCGACAAACTCACCCTTGCCGCGCTAGATGCAACACTCGATCAGTATTTGGACAAGGAAAAGGCGGTGCGGGAAATCCCAACGCTCTGGATGTTGACCCAGCCCCTGAGCGAAATTGAACGCAAAGCCTTGCTTCTGGAAAAGGGCTTTCAGAATATCCACGATGAAGGGCTGTCTGTATCAATGCAGGATGACCGCTCCCAAAGCGGCGGCGGCGCGCTGCCGACAGGAAATTTTCCGACAAAAACCGTCTGCATACGGCACGGGTGTCTGACCGCGAACCGAATCGAATCGAGTCTCCGCCTCGGCCAGCCGCATATCATCACGCGAATCAAAGAAGACCTGGTTATTTTCGACCCCCGGACGCTGAATGATGAGGAAATCAAAAAAATCGTGGAAACAATGGGAATAATTCTTAAGGAGACAGCACGCACTAGACGGTAGGCGCAAGAATATATACTGCGTTTTGCTTTGTCTTCATGCCGTCGCCTGTCTACCCTATTTAGCGTCTTCTGTCTCATGAAATACATCATTCTCGGCACTGCCGGACATATTGACCACGGGAAATCCAGCCTGGTAAAAGCTCTCACAGGGATTGACCCGGACCGCCTCAAGGAAGAGAAAGAACGCGGCATTACCCTCGACCTAGGCTTTGCGTCCCTTGACCTCCCGGGCGGCAGCCGCCTTGGTATTGTTGATGTGCCTGGACACGAGGGACTGATCAAAAACATGCTCGCAGGTGTAGGTGGAATCGACATCGTCATGCTCGTGATAGCCGCCGACGAGGGCATCATGCCCCAGACGCGTGAACATCTTGCCATCTGCGACTTGCTGCATGTCAAGAAGGGTCTGATTGCCCTGACAAAGACAGACCTGGTCGATAAGGACTGGCTTGTCCTGGTCCAGGACGAAGTTCGCGAATACATCAAAGGCACATTCCTTGAGAATTCTCCTCTCGTACCGGTCTCGTCTAAGACCGGTGAAAACCTTCCACTCCTCGTGCAGGAACTCGCCGGATTGGCCGCGGAAGTCACCCCGAAATCGCCGAACGGAATTCTACGCCTCCCGATCGACCGCGTTTTCACCATGAAAGGATTCGGCACGATCGTCACCGGCACCCTGCTCTCGGGCATGATTAGCACGGAACAGGAAGTGGATATCCTGCCCCGGGGCATCAGGACCAAGGTCCGCGGCATTCAGTCTCATAACCTCACGGTTCAGCGCTCGGTTGCAGGACAGCGCACGGCCGTCAATCTCCAGGGTGTCGATAAGGCCCAGATTTCTCGCGGCGACATTATCGTAAGCACAGGCTTTTTCACACCGACGAAGACGCTCGATGCGAAACTCGATTTGCTTAAGCAGGCCCCGCGGGGGCTCAAGACGGGAGCGCGCATCCGCTTCTACAATACGACCCAGGAAGCCATGGGCAGAATTACCCTTCTAGAAATGAACGAACTCCCACCCGGAGGTGAGACCTATGTTCAACTCCGTCTCGAACAGCCGGTAATTCTTCAGCATGGCGACCGATATATCCTGCGTTTCTATTCGCCCATGGAGACATTGGGTGGAGGCATGGTCTTGAACCCCCACACGCGAAGGCATAAACAGACGACAATGGAGCAGTCGCTCGAAAATCTCAGAGTCCTGGAAAAGGGAAGCCTCGAGGATAAACTCGGGATCTTTGTTTCAGGAAAAGGCCTCGCTGGCATGACGGAAGGCGAGGCAATCGGAACAATTGCAGCCGATAAACAGGAAATCCTCACAGCGCTCGCTTCTTTAGCCCAAAAAAAAGCCCTGCTCAGGGTCGACAATCTGTACGTTCATGCATCGCAGCTTTTGACGCTTGAAAAAAGAATCCTGGATCTTATCAACCGGTATCATAAGGACAATCCGCTCAAACCAGGCATCGATAAAGAAGAGCTGAAAGGCATGCTCAGGATGCGACTTTCCGCCAAGGTCCTGAACCTGGTGGTCGACGGATTGGTCAAAAAGAAGCTGATCGAACTAGAAGGTCCGAAGCTCAAGGTCCCGGGATTCAAGGCTGCGCGCGGCGCGATCCAGGAAGAAGTCAAGAACAAGATTGTGGAGGCGATCAGAAAGGGCGGCACCCAACCCCCAGTCCGCGAGGAACTTCCTGCGCTCTTCAGTATCAGCGAGAAGGACGCCAGGGACCTGTTGAAGCTCCTTGCCGATGAAGGCCGCACGATCAGGATTAATGATTCACTCCATCTCGATAAAGAGGTCGTAGAGAAAGTGAGGGAGGATCTCAAAAGACATCTCGAAGAAAAGAAAGAGATCACCATGGCGGAATTCCGAGATCTTGCCAGAACTTCCCGCAAATTTGCCGTGCCTCTCATGGAATATTTCGATTCCCTGAAACTCACCCAGCGGGTCGGAGACAAAAGAGTATTGAGAGGCTGAGGAACGGCCTGTTCGAATCCGCTTACGCAACACTATGAATGAAGCGGCCCATTCTATCTTGATGCCGCAGAAAGGCGCTGTCATGAAATTATCCGATATGGTCAGGCAGGCACTTGAAAACAAGGGTTATCGCAATCTAAAGGATGCATCAAAGGCCCTCGGGCTAAGCCCGGAACTCCTGCGGGTCACGATGAACAAAGGTCATATTCCGAAGGACAAAACCCTCATCTTGATTGCGAACAAGCTCGGTCTGGATAAGACGGTCCTGATCCTGACTGCCCACCAGGAAAAAGTGCCTTTCGAGGTAAAGGGTTTTTTTCTCGCTCCATCAGAGACGAAGTTAAGGCGGGAGAAACGTAAATATCCGCTTTCCGAGGAACAATGCAATTACCTCGCCCGGATCATGAGCACCGAGGAAATCCACATGATAAGAAAACTGCGCCAGGTCTCTGAGGAAGCCAAGATTCAGGTGATGGGTTACGTCGATTACATGTTTGCATCAAAGAAAAAGGAATGACGGCAAACGTCGGCGCTGCTTCCTTCACCGGGGCGAGGCGCCGACGACGCACAGACCCATAGCCCTGTTTTTTCCCCTCCATTGTATTTCCATACAAATCCTACAGGTGTTATACTTTAGCATGAAGGAAGATGATCGGAATCATGCGGAACATTTCGATACTCAAAACACTCTTCAGCGCTCTCCGCCATCGGAATTACCGCTTGTTCTGGTGGGGTCAGCTCGTTTCCCTGATCGGGACCTGGATGCAAAATGTGGGCCAAGCGTGGCTCGTGCTGGAATTGACCCATTCATCCTTCAAGCTCGGTGTAGTCTCGGCGCTACAATTCCTGCCAATACTATTTCTCTCTTTATTCACAGGGCCCTTCATCGATTATATCCCAAAGCGGAGGATCATTATCGGAACCCAGATGGCCATGATGCTGCTGGCCTTCATTCTTGCTGTCCTCGACTGGACCGGCACAGTGCGCTACTGGCACATCGTCATTCTTGCCACGCTCCTCGGGGTCGTCAACACCATCGACATGCCTGCCCGCCAGGCGTTCATTATCGAGATGGTTGGTAAGGAAGACCTCATGAACGCCATTGCTCTCAATTCTTCCATATTCAATGCTGCGCGTGCTGTGGGACCAGCTGTTGCCGGCTTGCTCATCGGCGCGGCCGGAACCGCATTCTGTTTTTCGTGAACGGCCTCAGCTTCCTGGCCGTGCTGTGGGGCCTTCTTCTCATGCAGTTCGACGAACCTGCCGATGAGGTTCGGAAGTCCTATCATGTTATGGAAGATATCAGAGAGGCTGTAACGTATATCAGGGACGCGCCTGTCGTTCTCGTTACCATACTTCTTGTGTCCGTTGTCAGCGTTTTCGGCACTAATTTCAATGTACTGGTTCCCGTTTTCGCCAGGCAGGAACTGCATCGCGATGCAACAGCGTTCGGTTTCCTCATGTCTTCCTTCGGATGCGGCGCATTGATCGGGGCCGTATCTCTCGCCGCATTGAGCCGCTCCGGGCCTAAGCCCTTTTTGCTGCTGGGCGGCGGCATGGGGCTATCGCTTTTCCTGATACTGATAGGTTTTCAGAGATCCCTCGGTTTGTCGGCCCTGCTGCTTTCGCTCTCGGGCTGGTCCATGGTCACATTTTTCGGTATGGCAAACACCACAGTCCAGTTGAACACTGAAGATCGGCTCCGCGGTAGAGTGATGAGCGTCTACACCCTGGCTTTCGGGGGGCTGACGCCTTTTGGCAGCATATTTGCCGGTTCTTTCGCCCATTGGCTCAAAGCGCCACGCACCTTCGCCTTAGGCGGGCTTATCTGCGGCGTCGTATTTCTTGTCGTTATTTTGAACCAGTCTAAAATTGCAGCCTGGCGCAGTTCTTCAGCAGAGAGAAAGCCCCCTCCAAAATTCCCGTGATTTTTTTGTGGCCTCTTGACATTTTTGAATGAAGGCCTCATACTATCTGTCACCGTCACTTCGTATATCTTACATTGTACGACTGCGGTTTTCTCTGCCTGGTTCATCATGATTACTTAGCAGCAAATCAGTAGCAGAAGCCATGACAAATAATACTGTTCAAACACGACTAAAAACGGATCAGCCGGAAGATACGAATAATATCGTACCACGATATCTTGCGGTCGTTGTTCTTTTTACGCTGCTCGGTATGACAGCATTTGAAATTTTAAAAATGTTTGTGTTTGTTCATGCTTATTTCAATGCTTGGGAAGCACCCCTGTTAACCATTCTGTTTAGTACTGCCATTTCAGGCGGAGCCACCTATTTTGCGCTTCACCGGTACACGAGATTAAACCAGCGATTGGCCCATGAAATCGAAATACGCAAGAAGTTGGAAGAGGAGCTCATCGTAGCTGCGACCATTGATAAACTGACGCAGATCTACAACAGGAGGAAGCTTGAGGAAACCATAGAAGCGGAGATTGAACGCGCCAAGCGGTACGACAGCCCGCTCTCCCTAATCATGCTGGATATTGACGACTTTAAGCACGTCAACGATACCTATGGGCATCAGATCGGTGATGACGTGCTCAAGGCGGTGGCCGATATTTTGAAAAATAACATTCGGTTATCGGATACGGCGGGTAGATGGGGAGGAGAAGAATTCATCGTCGTGGTCCCGGAAACTGCATCGGATAATGCAAGAGAATTGGCCGATAAAGTCAGAAAACTTATTGCCACTTTTCCCTTTGCAGGGTCATGCACCATAACGATCAGTCTCGGCCTGACCCAATTACTGCTGGGCGACACCTTTGATAGTTTCCTCAAAAGAGTGGATGATGCCCTCTATAAGGCAAAACGTCGTGGCAAAAACAGGGTTGAAATCTTCTATTGATTCAAACAAATTAAATTATCAGAGTTCAATTCAAAATTACATCACCACTCTAAATCTCATCCCCTCAGTCAACCTGTAATGTGCTATCATATCATCTATGCAGGATCAAGAAATCACCATTTTACGCGAGCTGATCATTCTTCTTGCAGTGTCACTTCCAATCACTTACCTCTTCCACCGAGCTCGGCTTCCTGCTCTCGTGGGATTCCTGATTACGGGTGTGCTTATCGGACCTTACGGCGCTTCCGTGATCACAGAGATGCGGGTTGTCGAGCGTCTTGCTGATGTCGGCGTCGTTTTGCTCCTCTTTGCCGTGGGACTCGAGTTTTCCATCGAGGACATCCTGAAATCGAGTCGCCAGTTTTTTATTGGCGGTACGACGCAGGTGCTGCTCACGATTGCGGCAGTCGCTGGTTTCGCGACAGCTCTGCGCTATCCCCTGCCCCAGGCAATCTTCTTCGGTTTTCTAGTGTCATTAAGCAGCACTGCCATCGTGCTCAAGATGTATTCAGATCGCGTCGAACTTGACACAGCCCACGGTAGGCTGAATACCGGCATCCTCCTATTCCAGGATATCGCCGTTGTGCCCATGATGCTCATGCTTCCTGTTCTCGGCCAGGCGAGCGTTGCAGGAGCCGTTACGCCGCTTTCGGTGCTTATTTCACTGGGGAAGGCTGTCCTGGGACTTGTAGGCGTTTACATCGCTGCGCGCCAGGCGGTGCCGTTCCTCCTCCACCAGGTAATCCGCCTTAGGAACCGAGAGATATTTTTTCTCCTTGTGGTTCTCCTCTGCCTCGGCACTGCCTGGGTCACCTACAGCCTCGGTCTGTCGCTTGCCCTCGGCGCTTTTCTCGCCGGGCTCATCATCTCCGAATCGGAGTACAGCCACCACATCGTTTCCGAGATCACACCTTTTCGGGATTATTTCGCCAGCATTTTTTTCATCTCCGTCGGCATGCTGCTGCACACTGCCTACTTCCGCTCTCACTGGTTGATGCTTATCGCGATGGCATTCCTCCTGATTCTCCTGAAAACAGGGTTAGTGGCCGCCACCGCAGCGCTGCTGCGGTATCCGTTCCGGAGCTCACTGCTCGCAGGATTCGGTCTTGCACAAATCGGTGAATTTTCCTTTCTCCTTGCCCAACAGGGCCATGACCGGGGTCTGATGGACGCGGATATTTTCCAGATGTTCGTCAATACGTCGATCCTAAGCATGCTCGCATCCCCCTTTCTGATCCAGGCCGGTCCATGGATTATGGAGCGATGGACAGGAGTGGCCAGCAATGACCGGGACAGGGATAACTCCTGCGGTCTTACGGGCCACACAGTTATTGCGGGATACGGGCTGAACGGAAGAAACCTGGCAAAAACGCTCAAAGCGACTCATATCCCCTATGTGGTTCTTGAAGTGAACGCGGACACAATTCGCAAAGCGCGGGAAGAAGGAGAACCGATCATCTACGGCGATATCACCCGCCAGGACGTGCTTAAACGGGCAGGAGTAGACTGCGCAAAAGTCATTGTCTTCGCGATCTCAGACCATGCGGCGACACGAACGTCCATTCGTCTCGCGCGCCAGCTTAACCCGGCGATCTTCATCCTGATCAGAACCCGCTATGCCGCAGAAGTAGACGAACTAATTCGTCTCGGCGCGAACCAGGTTATCCCCGAGGAGTTTGAGACATCCATCGAAATATTTTCACGGGTGCTGCACGAGTATCATATCCCAGCCAATATCATCGCAAACCAGATCCAGCTCGTCAGGTTTGGTGGTTATAAGATGTTGCGCGGACTTTCCTTGGATCAGGAGCATCTCGGCCGTATTGCCGCGCTACTCGCTGGCGCGACGGTGGACAATATTCAGCTCGAACCAGACTCTCCTGCCGCAAGGAAGACGCTTCGCGATCTAGATATCCGGAAAAATTCGGGAGCCACGGTTATCGCTATAGCTCGAAACGGGGAAGCAACCACTAACCCCGGTCCGGATTTCATGCTCCAACCCGACGATATTGTCGTGCTCATCGGATCGCACCGCGACTTAGACGTGGCTGCGAAGCTATTGGCGCGAAAGATGGAGTAATACGATAATTCACTTCAATTACAAAGTTCGTAGGTGAGAGTTAAATATAGTTGCGAACCTGCACTGTCTCAAGTATAATTTCGATGCGTCGATTGCGCTTACTGTCCCAATTTCAAATCTATTGTTTCAGACAGTATTCCCCTTGGGAGAGGTTACGGAGCTGGTGCATGTCCCTGACTTCATATCCGATTCATAAAATCATCAAACTGGTATAATTCCATTTAATTTACATTTACTTGACTCCTCACCTCTCTCCCCCAAACCCCTTTTGTAACCATTTTTGTAACCATTACGAGCATTCCATTTCCTAATTTTGATTATCTAGTAGTAAATAAATGTGATGAGTTTCAGTAAAATAATTTGTCTGTATTACTCAGGCTCGGTCGGAGCATGATCTATTAACAATTGATATAATTGCGGAGGTATCGGATATGAATTCACAAAAAGACTTATAGGTACTACCGGGGTTATGGTGGAACGTTTACATGAAAGCGTTCGAAGAATTGTTGCTCAAAACGAGCACCGAACGCGCGCATTGGTTCAGCATATCGTTCGATGAAAATAAGATCAAACATGAATAGATCATCCGCTTTCTCGAAAAACAGGGTTATTTTATTATGTCTAAGGCAAAAACTTCTGACGAAGTTATAGAGAAAGCAGCGGAAAAGGTCCTTTAAGTAACAGTTTGCAGGATAACTTTGTTGGCTTTGACTAATAACACATCGGCAAGACGATAGAGAAACACCTGACAAACAAAGTAGCTTCCTACGATTTTCAGAGAATTATTTAATTCGTTACGCTTGACATGACTGTATTTTTATAATAAACTTGAGGAATCAAAGGGTCTTGGAGATAGGCTTGCAACACTGTAGGCGCCGGGTTCCGGTGTATATCAGTTGTTTGGACGATGACATTCTCATAAAGAGCACAACGTGGAGACTACGATGCATCCGCAACACAACTCAAGCCTGATGGACTTAATAACACCAATTAAAATCAGTCCGCAAATGATGCAGCGTGACCGAGCCAGACATTTTCTCAGGCAAGGGTTGCTCGCCGTATTTCTCGGCGTAGTGTGTGCCGGGCCGGTCATGGCCGCACCGATCCAGCTGCCAGCGATTGTTGAGCCCGCCAGCCAAGAGCATCACGTCGGCAAACTTATATTTGTTGAATTGGTGACGCCGGACCTCGCCGCCGCCAAGCAGTTCTATGCGGGACTGTTTGGCTGGACATTTCGCGACATTCAGGCCGGTGGAAGAGAGTACGCCGCGGCATTTCTTGACGGTCGTCCGGTCGCAGGACTGATTCAAAAGAATCTACCGGCGAACGAGCACCGGCAGCCAGCGTGGCTGAGTTTCTTCTCCGTGGGCGATGCCGACGCAGCGAAAAAGATTGCTTTGCAAAATGGCGCGAAGGTGCTGTTCGAGCCGCATAGCATCCCGGACCGCGGCCGGGAAGCAGTCTTCGTGGATCCGCAAGGAGCCGTTTTTGCGGTCCTCGCTTCCAGTAGCGGTGATCCGCCCGATGTTCTGGCCGCACCTGGAGAATGGATTTGGAGCTCGTTAATCACGAACGATGCGGACACCGATGCTGCTTTCTACCAGGCGCTTTTCGACTACGAAGTCTTCGAGCTGCCCGCTAGCGAGGGCGCCGAACATCTGTTGCTCGCGTCTGACAACTATGCTCGTGCGAGCGTGAATTCGCTGCCTGCGAATAGGCCCAATGCCCATCCCCACTGGCTCAATTTCGTACGCGTCGAAGATGCGATCAAGATGACTGCAAAGGTCGTTGCGCTCGGTGGCCGCGTGCTTATCGAGCCGCGGATTGATCGCCACGGCGGCAAGGTCGCGGTGGTCGCCGACCCTATGGGGGCACCCTTCGGATTGCTTGAATGGCCGGACACTGAGAGTAAAGAGGTTAACAAGTGAATATCCTACACTTACGCCGGTTGGCTTGCAACTTCGTGGTCAGTACGTTGACGGTCCTGTTGTCCAGCTGCATTGTACCTGGCGGCGGATACTACGACGGCGGGGACAGTGGGGCGGGTTACTACGAACCCTCCGGTGTCGTCTATGGTGGCTGGGGGCCTGGCTACCACGTGGCGCCGTATCGCGGCGGTGACCATCGTCCAACCGGTGGAGGTGGCCATGCACCTGCGCGCGCTTACAAAGCCGCGCCTGCTTCCCGGTCGATTCCGTCTATTCCGTCGAAGTCGCGTTCGGGTGGCTCGCGATCACGTTGAAGTGCGTCCCGACAAAGATCTTGAATGTCTGTCCCTGAAACTCTTGAATCACCTGAACCGCTTATGATTCAAGATTTGCGGTCCGATTCGCCTGCTGGTTACCGTTTAAATGTGGTATATTTTGCACTCTCATATATCCCTCCTTATAACTTCCATTGATGATAGTTTTTAGAGAGAAACACCTGCAACACTAAATTGCCAATCATTATATACCCAGCTTGCCGTCGCCATATACATCCTTCATAACGTATTTCTCGTTATGAGCTGGGTCGTCTGGAATATCAAAAATGGGCAGTGGCCACCCAAATCGGCTGAGCGGCAAGTTTCTATTGCGCGCATAAAACACTGCGGTATACAGGGCCGTACCAACGGAGGATATCCTCAACCTCAGTCTGACTTCTCGCGTACACATGAAGAAGCATATGGCAGCATGCAGACTTGGTGATGCCGGTCTTTTGTTTCGCGCGTTTGAACACTGCCTGTTGGTGTCCGATGCTCAAGGTGGGTCGTTCCGGATTTTCCCCTGGGGAAAAAAGTGTTTGTGACGATACTTCTTCCAGCCCTCATCACGGGCGCCAACCGGTTGTTTCCGCTTCTATCTGGCGTTGTAGTAGTAATGATTCAGGTCAAAAAGCCCGCCCTGTCCAGACTCATCCTCATAAAATCGCTGCTGAAACCAATCATAGGCGTCCCAAAATCTATCGTCCGCCCGGTTTACGCTATACTTGGCAAGCCGCTCCATATCTTTAGGGCTTTTCTTAAAATTGGCCAAGAGATCAAAGAAATCAGGCAGATCCTCCTCCCGGACGTCAATAAAGTAGTTCGGGTACGATCCGATGAAGCCCGGGATAAAATCGGCGCTGTCATTTGCCGGATTAAGCCGGCCATCTTCACCAAACATGAAAGCGACATTGTCATGCCAGCGAATAATGACAATGGAACCCGCAATATCCTTCCCGTTCTTCAGTCGTATTCTCATATAGGCGAGATTGGCATTGTGATTATTCATCAGGGAGAAGAAGGGTGTGCCGGGTTGGGAAATGGAGGTAAACGCCCGCAGATAGTCGTCTCTTGTCTCGTATTTTTCCGGCAAGCGTGGATAATCAACTCCAGCCGGAAGATAGTTTATAGGATCAAACATGATCTCTGTTGCAGGCAACAGGTGTTTGTTCACAAGGTTTTCCATGAATTCGCGTTTCGGATCGCCAGTTGCGAAAGATATTTTCGCCGGCAGGATGGACGGGTAGTAGTTAATCTTCTTGAGATCGACGCCCTTATACCATGACTGCATGATCTCCTGACGCTTTTCCTGGGGCAGAAAATCCAGAAAGTAGCTCTCTCCTTCGATGCGCAGAGCATCCATATAAAGTCGGATAGACAGCTGATGACCGGCCGTGCCGTACACATCGAATCCGGCAACGAGTGCGTAATAGATGCGTTCAAGCAGGGGATAGTCGATGACCCATAGGGTTTTCGGCAGATTTCCCAGAACCCCTTTGTGCACGGAGGCGCTGTCAAAGTGGCGATAAACGGTGAGCACCGGAGCATCCGGGGCACGGTTGCCCTTCCAGATAAAATCATAGCCGAGCCCAGAGTAGTTGTGCGATGCATAATAATCCTGTCGGGCCCTGTAAAACTCAACTGCCGCTTTATAGTGTTCATCAAGCAGCGCCGAAAAAATGCGCTCGTTACTTCCCTTTTCAATGGGCATCCTCAGCTTATCGCTGTATAACTTCAGAAAGCCCGGATTCGCCACGCTCAGATCATGATCAGGGTCAAGGAACAGGATCCAGAAGTGATCATCGATCACATTGAGGGCGATCGATCCCTTGCAGACCGGGCCTTGGATAAAGGTCATGATCGTGTAGTGGGCATTATCCAGCAAAAACTGATAGCGCGAGCGAGGAGGGATCTGCTCGAATGCCACAAACGGATTAGCGCTCAGTTTCGGGTCATAGCCTACAAGATGTGGAGGTTGCAGCCACTCCGGCTGAATAAATAGTTCTTCGACGCGATGAAGTTGGGCATCGTCAAGATCAAAGACCATATGGGTCTTGCGGACAATGGTGGAGTAAATCTTTCTGAAGCGATAGTAGACTGGCTCAACACCGGGGTCATCGTAGGGGCGCACGGTGGGGATAAGATCGATGGGCTGACCGGGCGCAGTCTTTGAACGGACTATTTCATAAAACTCGTTGGTTGGGGTGCCGAACTTCAAATGCGCCAGAAATAAATGCTCGTAAAGGTAGCGGGCTGTCATGACATGTTTGGCATCGTCCTGATTCAAAAATGCTTCCCATTGCTGTATGGCAAGAGCGTCACTTGCTTTCGGTGTGGTCAATTCCGCCTGCTGGACAGCACTGGGCCCTTTCGCACCCTGCATCAGCCAACCGGCAATGATCTCGAACTCATCCTGTTTGAGCGGAGGGAAGCCATAAGGCATGCCCCGGTTGGGATGCTTCTCCAGGTACCCTCCCAGTTCTTTCTGGTTTTCGGAGCAGGTCAGATCGTCCGTTTCAGGACTGTACTCTCCCACGCTCTTCGGATTCTTCATCTTATGAGATAGCAGTTGAATCATGATCGAATCATTTAAGCCGTTCGTAGCGGTGCTCTCGGTGACGCTGAAGAACTCTTTTTTGCGCCACGCCTCGGTTGTTTGAGCATCAATAAAGAGGCGGGTTGGGTCCATGGCAGTCAGTCGCGAAGCATTATACACGGCCCGTTTCGTAGCACCGCGGTCTGCGCCCTCGAAAGAGTCGAGTTTCAGCTGACAGGGAGAATTGTAGCAGGAATGGCATACCGTGCAACGTTTATCGAGAATCGGTTTAACTTCCTTCAAATAATCGATCGTTCTGGTCGGAATTTTTACTTGAACCGGCGGTAGCGCTTTTGCAGCACATCCTGAAATAAACACGGCCAGCATCAAACGAAGAACGGTAGCAAGTTTCATAAATACAATTTCCTTTAATTGAGAAGCATAACAACGAGTTGAGAGTCGGGCGTTTTTTTGCCCAACCCTCTCGAACGACTCGTTGGCACGTTCAAGCATAGTGCTCGCGCCTGATCTGTTTATCCTCTATATCAATCTTTTTCTAGAAGTAGGCAGACGCAATCGGCAACTCTGTCGCTGAACAGGTCACAGTAGACCGGGGCGGTATCCAGTTTGTAAATATGCTCAGGAGTGTGAGTAGCAATGTCAGCGATAAACATGGCGATTATTATTTCTTTAGAGGGGCCTCACTGCTGACCTCAGCGTTGGCCAGCCCTTAAAAGCAAAGAACATGCCCAAGCACAGACACAAACCCACACTCAGCCCGACCGACACGAAGGAAAGCGCAAACGCCACCAGGTACATCAGCGGCGCGTATCGGTATTGCATGGTGATCTGCCGAATTTCCCTGTCGTCCACGTTCTGCGCAAGAAGCCTTCCGTCCTTTGACGCATGATGCCACAAGCCCTTGAACGCAAATGCGATCGCTACGTAAGTGCCAGCAAAGACCGCTCCTGCAACCCCGGCTTCGGGATGCAGGAGGTATTCCGCCAGCAGGGCCGTCGGAAAGGGCATAATCGTTATAAACAGAAGCAATAAGCCGTTCCAGTACAGGAAAGGATGATCGGTTCTCTGGATAAAACTGAAGATTCGGTGATGGTTTACCCACTTGGTAAAGATTGTAATGAAGCTTGTCACAAAGGCAAGGTAATGAGGCCACTGTTTTATCAACGTTGGGCCAAGGCCGCCGTCCGCACCAATTTCGTGAGTCCTCGGCACCTTTATTCCGAGAACTAGCAACGTTATAGCAATAGCGAAAACGCCATCGCTGAACGCCTCAATTCGCACTGTTTCGTTTCGTTCAAACGTCGTCTGATTTTTACTGGTATTCACAGGCGACAATTCTTTTGTCCTAGCGCCATTACCAGCATTAACCTTATGATTTACTTCTCTTTCAATGCCTCCGCGGATGCCCGTTGCTAAAATATCCGGCTTCTCAGTGTACCCCTCCCCATTTGGGAACATGCGCTCCACTTTCATCCCATCGAGAGTATTTTCAGCCCCCTCACCTCCCAATACGAATCCCTCGGAGGGAGCCTATGACCCCGAAGACACTCAACAGCCAGAGAACCACTGCAATAATCACGACGACATTGAGGATTTTCTTGATGTTGGCCTGCATCGGTATGTAGCTATTTACTAACCATAGAAGCACCCCAACGACAACTAAAACAATGATTAATTGAATTAACGGCATAGTATTTCTCCTTTCATGCTTTGCTTGTTCTCCATCAAAGATGTCTATTCACGCCTCGCTTCAAGATATTCCTGCAGTGTTTGCCGTGCAAGTGCATCACCTGCGTTGATACCCCTACCTTTCCGTGCCTTTTGTTCTTTAATAGACTCTTTTTTAACAGGGGTCTCTTCTTCAGGAGTCGAGTCTTTCAAAGCTTCACGTACTACTTGAACCGGATTTTCCCCTCTGGCTTCATGCTTCTGAGGAGTAAATCTATATCCTTTTCAATTTGTTCCCCTGTGCATCCGTATCATGTTTGCAGCAGACCCATCAGCTAATCTTGTTTCCCATCGACCATATCAGGATCTTTGTCATTGAGCGCTTTCCGTCGCTGCTTTTCTGCATCTCTTAATCATTTCCACTAGCCTTGCATCAGACCTTTATTTTTATCTTGCATCTCTCCTGTTACGAGTTAAGAGTATTATCGTGCGCTCTAGAATCTCTTCAGATCAGCCCAAAGAGCAACAGGATGATCAGAATCATTAGGAGCAATCCGATTCCGCCGCTTGGATAGTATCCCCAACTCCTGCTGTGAGGCCAAGTGGGTAGTACGCCGATAAGCGCGAGGATCAAAATTATAAGTAGTATTAAGCTCATGTCTTTTCTCCTATCCTGTTATATGTCCGAGCCCGCGAACGCGATGATTCGATTACAATAAGGATAATACCTGTAGGCGCGTATTTTCTCATTTCGTTCCCCTTCCCAATAACCCCCTACCTGTTAGCATTTTCTTTACCTCTTCAGGTATGTGAAAAAGCGATAGGAATCGTATTCCGTTATATAAGGAGTATTACAACTATCGTGCCAGAGAATGATGCGAATTCTGTGGTGACAAGACACTGATTATATGGGAGTAGATGGAAATGGTGTTGCCGTGATGAAAACAATGCCCGTCAAGGACGGCCGTCGCATTTAACAGAACCGTCAAATCTGACAGCCGCGAAGAGCAATACTTATTGCGCGCTTGTGCTGTACATAATTTAATCTTTTGTTACTACTCCGGACTCGTGGAAAAGACTGTAAATAAAATGTTCATTCCAGTATAAGTTTAAGATCCAGACCAACTAGAGATAAGTCAAGCAAATTGGAATAGTTTGACAAGGATAAAAGCGGTTTTTTGATCAAAAAGAATAAGGCCTTCACGTATCAGTGAAAAAATATCGTTATCAGGCATGTATCCGTATTAACGTTCTTGATTCATGAATGCGAACCCTTTTTGATCTGGAATCTCTTTTAATTAAAATACCTCAGACATAAAGAATATATTCGCGCGATTGGGGATGGTCAAAAACCTCATGCGGCCTTTGGGTCGTACTATTAAGCAGCCCTCTGGGCCTATTCTCGACATTAAATAGATGGTCAACTTTTTGCTCTAATCGAGGAGATGTAAAAAGCAGCACATTGCCTCTTCTTTGGTGGTTCATGAGCTACCCGATGGCAAGACATGAAGAAGAAAAGAGGCGAATATTTACTGTAAAGCCCTAGCGCTATGATGCTCCTATGTCGTTGTCCTTTAAATGGATAACCCCAGGAAGTTTTAGCCGTCGCCAAGGGATCAGGGCTATTCGGTAATGTAGCGTGATAACCCCGCGGAACCCGTAAGTGGCAATTCCAATATAATCTCGAACCTGCCACCCTCAAGTTCCCGCTCGTTTACTATCGTGTATCCCTTGAGAAATCCCTGGATCCTTTCAGCAACGATTCTGTCGCGCATGATGGTCCCGATCTTGCGTTCGCCGTCGATCCTGATCTGCTCGACGGTCCTGAGTAGGTTTCTCTGCGCATCGGCAAGGGCTGCGCGCTGCGCCATTGCCCGGGACGAACTGGCGTTCGCGGTGTTTGGTGGCGGCAATCCGATGCCAGTGGCGCGAATCTTCCCGGCGGTCCAGTCAACACCGTCTATGTCAACGATAGGAAAAAGAACGGCGGTCTGCCGCACTGTTTGATTCTTAGTGATGATGACCGGGGAAATATCATCGGCATGGCCCGGTGCTGTCGCCCGCACTTCGTATGTACCCGTGGGCAGTTCTTTGAATTCATACTTGCCCTCACTGTCGGTGTGCACGGCTGCCCATTCTTTACCCTCATAGATGAGCTTGATCTCGCTGTTTGGGCGCGGGGGTATAATCCTGCCTTCTAGGATCGCCCTGCCCGCTGTCAACGCGAGTTGAAGTGGCGGAAGCGTGGTCGTCTCTCCAGACTGCACGACGACTCCATCCAGGCGGATCGGGAAGGAAGAGGTGGGTGCAGAAACGCTGATCGTATATTTCCCGGCCGCGAGCCCAAGTCTGAACTTCCCATTTTGTCCTTCAGCGCGCATTGTTACGATGGTTTTGCCTTCCCGAATCGCCGATACCTTCGCGGATGTATCTGGGGGGACGAGCGTCCCTTCAACGGCCCCTTCCTGTTTTGTCCGGCAGGCAACTAACGAAAGAACAATCATAGCAAGGATCATTTTGTTGAATATTCGCATAGCTACCCCCTTTGTTCCGCTTAAATTATAGCATACGCATATATAGAAAAAGCCGCATGATGATAGTCTATCCGTGTCACAGATTAACAGTGATGGGGCCTTTTTTACATACGCTCGGAGTGCTTTATGCTCATTTCTTTAATCTTCATACATGTTTGTTCGTCAGCTCAAAATTTGATTTGTACAGGAATAGTGCATCACAAAATAATCGGTTGGCATGGAACGCTAAGATGACCGGCGCGTCCTTGGTGAAGAGTTTGTCGAAATCCATGTCACTAAATCCGTGCGGGTTCGCGGTTTGCCGCAGTCAACCGACAGATAGTTGGCGGCTCGCCAGTAGGCATCCATCTTGTGGAGTAGTTCCGGGGAAAATTATTTGTCATCGTGGCTCAATTCTCCTTTTTCAGCGTGGCATACCTGTTTGAGCCGATGCTGAACGACCTTCGGCTTGAGCGGCGCACAGGCAGGCACCAAAGATGAAAATGCACCCGGAAAGGTAAATCCACAGTAGCAACGCCATGAACCCGCTGAACGCCCCATAGACCGCGTTTAACTTGGCGAAGTTCTTGAGGTAGATAACGAATAGGTTTTCGCCCGCCTGCAAGAGGACCGTGGCGCATAGGGCACCAGTCCAGACTTCAGTAAACCGCGTAGACAGGCGCGGAGCCAGCCTGTAAAACAGGCTCAGACTGAGAAACACCACCAACAAGGGGATGACAACACTTACCATGGCATAGACCCAGGTACGGAAATCATGCACTGGAAAGAGCCAATACTTCGCCATTTTCGTCAGCACCGTCGCCGCCATGCCCAGGAGGACCGCACTCGCCGTGATACCGAGCAGCGTCAGGCTTTTTAGCGGAAGTCGCCACCAACTGTACACCGCGACGCCCCACGCACGGTTAGTCGCGGAGATGAGGGTGGTAAAACATTGGAGGGCGGCCCAGACGAGGATGAAAAGCGCAACCGCTCCCGCCTGCTGACGCGTTTTGATCACACCGGCGATGGTATCAAAAATATGACGTTGCATATCGCCACTAATTGGAACGTAGCTTTCCATGAAGGCAATTACCACTTTCCCGGCCCTGTCCCGGTCAATAAAGAACGAGACAATCGTGACGAGCAGGACCATCAAAGGAAACAACGCGAAGAACGCATGGAAAGCGAATGAACCAGCCCACTGTGCCCCGTCAATCTGCAAAAACTTTTTGATAGCGAGAAAAAGTATCGCCCATCCCCTGCTAGTTTTTTTTTCAAGTTGGCTTGGCATATTCATACGGTCCAGTCTTTCTTTGCCGCACGTCCTGCGTTTCAGTGTCAATCAAGTTACGCATGTTAGAAAGCCCTTTCTCGTGTTTGCTTCAACGGGAATGCTTCTTGGTAGCCGGTTCAGCTACCCAGGATCCTTGGCGGTTATACTCACACTGCAGCCTGTTGCGGTCCAATCAAGCTCGCACACAATGACCTGCCTTCTTCCATTGCAGTGGGCCTTGCCCAGTACCAGGCTGATATTTTACCCTAGCCCTAATTTCTGAATATTGTTTTTCAAGTACGTCCGGACTTTCGCCGCAATTTGACGATCGGTCATTTTGTCAACTGTCTCAATACCTGCTACACGACCACTCAGTTTGGAACCCTCGATACGTTTTATCAACTCACCCTTTGCATAGCCAGGACCGACGAAAAGAATTAATTCCGCGTCATTAAGATGCTATATTACTTCATCGTAGTATTTGTCGACATGTCCCGTCAGGTCTCTCTCCTGCGAATCATCTGGACGATATTTGAAATGCTCCGCCGCTGCTTCCGAATGTCTTTAATAAGAAAAAGCGAGTCCTACAAAAAATCTGCGTCCGAACTGATCGAATCGAAGCAGGGTTTCTCCGTAACCATACCAGTACTGCAGGTAAAGTGCGAAATACATATTCGGCAGCTTCTGCCGGAATTCGAATTCATAAGAATCTTTGTGTACATCACGGAATATCGGCGTTTTCATATCCAGCTGGTTGTCACTTAAGCTTCCTCCCCAGAGGAAATTCCTGACGCTTACCCCGATCTCCCCCCGCCCCATATAGTCGAGGAATTTATCATTGTTGCCGATAGATTGAAGATAGTTGGTCTCGTCGGAATAACCCTCTGCGTACCAGAGCTTAACATACAGTAACGCCTTGTCCGACAGGAAGGAATTCGTTTCTTCCAGTTCTTCCCGCGACTCGAGGCCAAACTTGAACAGAACATATTGCCTGTTCCAGCTTCGTGCTTGCGCGCCGTCGAGACCGTCGGATTCGTGCTCGAGTGGACTTATAACTATGTTACGCAGTTTAAGACGGCCGATGACCGCGGTATTGACCGGATAATCTAAAAAAAACTCCGGGTTATAATTGCTTTCTTCAAAATAAGGGTGCCGCCCTACGTTCCAGAGTGACTTCTGCGTATAAGCAAAATAGGCTGGAAAAATGTTATATTTAAAGACATATAAGTTCGGGTCAAGCACCCGGAACTTCATGCTTATCTGGAACTTTACCTGCGCGTCGTTGTTCCCGGGCCAATTATTTATGGAAAAATAATTCACCTTATGTGTAGAGACAGGACTTTCTGCTTTTTTCCCAACGTACGCGCTTTGAGGTAACTGCTGTTGCTGCACAGTGGGCAAAGAGTTTTCAGGATTATTCACGTCTTGTGGTTGACTTACCGTATAAGCCTGTTTGACCGGCTTCGCAGAATCATCCTGAACAATAAGCTCACCGGCAGCTCCATTGACGGCAAAAAACAGCACCTGTATAAAAGCGATCATTATTTTTTTCATAATACGTCCCAAGCGTACCTATGGTACTGGCATAGTCTTTCACCGCGGAAAACGCAGAAGAGCTAGAGAAAAGCTTGAATTATAATACAATGAGCAATTTTCTGTTCTCTCCCTTCTGCAACCTCTCGAACTTCATTACTTTCGGTCGAAAATCGTAATCACTGAGACCTACATCGTGTAAAACCGCAAAGCGCGCAAAGAAGACATAAGCCCTGATATGATTTTGGATATCTGATTTTCCTTCATATTTTGTATTGTCCATTTTTCTTTGCGTCTCTGCGCCTCGGCATGGCCTATGGCCATAGCGAAAATTGGTTTTGACTACTTCTTGGTAACTGTGCCCTGCAACCTGAGTAGTTACGAGCCGCTTTCTTTAATTTCGGATAAGAATACCTTTTCCTTCGAGGAAAGAACATTTTCCGCTGATCATTCCCTAGGCAAAGAATGGTTGGCCTCTTATTGCCCAAGAGCGACCCTCACGTTTCTGACTAATTCTTCTGCCTTAAAAGGCTTATGGAGGTATGCAAACAACTCACCGCTGAGAGACTTTATATAAGACTCCACACCACTATGTGCGGTAAGCATGATTATCGGTATATGTTTGTACTTTTTGTTATTTTTGATCTTCCTCGACACTTGCAGGCCGTCCATCCCCGGCAACATAAGGTCCAGCAGTATGAGGTCTATGGTCCGGGTTTTGATCTTCGCCAGGGCGTCTTCCCCGTTTGCGGCGCTTACCACCTCGTAGCCTCTCGGAACGAGTATGTTTTCGAACAGTTTAAGGTTTGCAGGTTCATCGTCGACACAAAGGATGATCGGATTCTTCAGCGTAATTTTATCACTCGGAAGGATGTTTTTTACGATCTCAGCGAATTTTCGCGTATCTATGGGTTTTGTCACATATTCATCAAACCCGGCTTCCAAGGCCTTTTCTCTGTCACCTTTCATAGCAAACGAGGTGACGGCGATCACCTTCAGCTTGCTCAGTTCCGGCGTTTTCCGCAAGTCCCGTATCACCGCAAAACCGCCCATAACAGGCATCTGCAGATCAAGCAATATAAGATCAGGCATGTGCTTTTTGGCCATCTCCAACCCGGCTGCCCCATCAGCCGCCTCCAGCACCTCATAGCCGTGATAATTCAGTATCTGTCTCATGAGAATACGGTTCTGCTCGTTATCTTCTACCACAAGGATTTTCTTAGGCATCATTTTTTTTCCTCTGCCTTACGGGAATAACGAAGGCAAACAGGCTCCCTTTGCCGAACTCGCTTTCCACCCATATCTTCCCACCGTGCAATTCAACTAGTTTTTTGGTAAGCGCAAGCCCGAGCCCGGTCCCCTCATACATTTTATCATAGGCCGATGACAATTGAGAAAACTCCTTAAAAAGCTTCTGGATGTCCTCCTGTTTGATCCCTATGCCGGTGTCCTTGATGCTAATCTCTATGTCCTGAGCTCCATTAATTTCCTTCGACATTACCTGCACCTGGCCTCCGTCGGGCGTAAATTTCATCGCATTGCTCAGGAGATTGAACAGTATCTGCTTGAGTTTCCTTTCATCCCCCTCGATCACGATTGAATTATCGGGTTGGATCTGAAGATCCAGCTTTATCCCATGCCTCGATGCCCTCTCCCGCTGCATGGCCAGGGATGCATCAAGCAGCTCTTTTAAAGACACTCGCTCCACATCTACGTTCCATCTTACCTGATTCCACTTTCGAGAGATCAAGGATATCGTTGATTAGGCTGAGCAGGTGCCTTCCCGCTTTGGGGATGTACATAACGTTTTCGCGCTGCGACTCATTCAGCGAGCCGAGCAGTTGGTCCTCCAGAACCTCTGAAAAACCGATTATCGAATTAAGAGGAGTCCTCAGCTCATGACTCATGTTGGCAAGGAAATCGGACTTGGCCATTGTTGCAGCTTCAGCCTCGAATTGTGCCTTTTTCGCGTCACGTGTCCGTTCTGCCAATTCCCTTTCCAGCCTCATTTTTTCAGTGACGTCTTCTATTGCAAGAAGGATCAGCTGAGAACCGATTTTCTTTTGAGTGATTCGACGGGCATTGAGCAGCATTACTTTGTGCCCGATGCTTGAAAACACATGTTCAACCTCATAGTCATCGAACTTATTACCTTTGAGGAAGGATCTCTTCAAGCAACGTCCGAAGCCTGGGAATGTCCCATTGCCGGTTTCCGAGGTCATAGATAAGATTTCCAATAGTTTCCCCCGGTGTTACCTTGAATGAATCATAGAAACTGCGGTTGGCCTTGAGGACCCTCAGGTCTGAATCCAGCACCAAAAGTGGTTCACGAACGGTCTCAATAATATTTTCATTGGCACTGGTTGCAGCCTCGGCATCGGATTGTGCCTGCTCGGTGTCTCGCGTTCGTTCTGCTAATTCTTTTTCCAATCGCATTTTTTCAGTGATGTCTTCTATTGCCAGGAGGATCAGCAGAGGACCACTTCCTGCTTGCGTGATGCGGCGAGCGTTGAGCAACATGATTTTGTGCCCGATGCCTGAAAATATATGTTCAACTTTATAGTCATCGAACCTGTTATTTTTGGGAAGCATTTCTTCAAGCAACGTCCGAAGGTTGGGAATATCCCATTGCCGGTTTCCGAGGTCATAGATAAGATTACCCACCGTTTCCTCCGGCAATACCTTGAAAGATTCATAAAAACTACGGCTGGCCATGAGAACCCTCAGATTTGCATCCAGGACCATAAGTGGTTCACGTGCTGTCTCAACAATATCCTCAAACATCTTAGCATCTCCAATCTATAACGATTTTGGCCTGTCTAGAGCAAAACCGCAAAGCGCGCAAGTAAAAAACTTAAGCTCTGAATTGCCAAAATGTTATAAGCCATTGACAACCCGTTAATTCCACCCTTAACAAGACCACATCTTCCCACACGTCGAAGCATTACGCTATATAGATATTTTCAACAATCATCCTGTTCCTCCGGGTTTTTTGAACATTAGATTGATACGACGTGAAGATGTCGTCTCAATCTTTATTGGTTATAACCGATCACGATCATTTACTGCGAATAGAAACTTAGTGGGCTCAGTTCTTTCCTCCATACCTACGATCTATGGTGGTCGTCAGTCATTACCTTCGAAGGATATCACACGCGAACAGACGCGCATTTCATATCGTGTCAACGGTACGCCGTTTTGTGATGCCCGCGAAAATCAACGCGAGTACGAAAGCCAGAAGTGACACGATGAGTGAAGCAGCCGCAGGGGACATCAGCGCGGGATGGTACTGGTATATCCTCGACGGGAAAAAGCCTGCCGAAGCCAGGACCAAAATGGAGGCAACCTGACAAATGCAAGCGACCATCCCACGTTGTCACCGCTCTTTTCAGGGATCTCCTTTCTGCTTCCAGTAAATGCAGAAAGACCGTCGCGATTTCATGAAGCGTCGTTAGTATCTTCATGTTTGTTCTCCTGGTACCACAGTTTGGCGATTATATAGCCGAGGCCGAATGCGGCTATAATACTCGCCAGCGGGTGCTGCTCTACTTCGGCCGCAAGGTCCCTTATGACTTTCTCACTCTGGATCCTTGATGAATCGAGTTTGTGCAATAGGTCCGCCCATACGCCATGGCCTTCCTCGCCATAGGTGGGGCCTTCCTGTTGCGTCGCTGCATGCGACTGTTCGGCATGGATCCCGTCGGTTTTCGTCACGCCGGCGGCGAGTCCTAGGATCTCTTCGCGCAAGCGCGCGATATCAGCCTTAAGTGTATCCAATTCTTTCTCAAGTGTTTTTCCCGTCATATTCGTTTCTCCTAATGAGCATATTCTTCTCTATCGAGCCTTCTAAAAGTTTGTTCAGGTCTCAAGGCCGGTTCCTTTTTTCGACATTGGTGGAATGCTATCAACGGGAGTTTCAGGTCCGAGCAATACCGCAATCCATCGCGTGTTTTTATTGTTCTCGCATGCGAATTTCAACGTCATGGTAAACGGTATGCACAGAACCACACCGATCAGACCAAGGAGGCTTCCCCAAAAGATCAACGAGAGAAATACGACCAGCGTGGACAGGCCGAGCCTCCGCCCCATGAGTCTCGGTTCAACCACGTTACCGAGGATGATACTTACAGCCAGATATCCGGCAGCGGTGAGTACAGCACTGCCGATCCCGAGTTGGACAAAGGTGAGAATAACCGCGGGAATCGCGGCGATGATAAAACCGACATTGGGGACATAGTGGAGCAGAAAGGCCAGGAAACCCCAGAGAACAGGAGAATCGACGCCGAGAATGGAGAGCCATATCCCAATCAGCATACCTGCAATCAGGCTGATCCCCGTCTTGATGATCATATAACGCTTCACATCATCAACGAACCTGGTGAACTGGGGAAATGCCTGCATAGGATCGCCGAGAACAGCGCGGAGCTTGGTAGGGAAGCTTGAAGCTTCGAGCAGGATAAACGTTACGGTGAGCAGAATCAGAATAATGTTCGAGAGCGCGGATCCTAACCCCCCGAGCATACCGATAAGCAGCCTCATCAGCGCGTCCGGATTGATATACTCGAGCACCATCTTGTCCGTGATTCGGATACCCTTCTTTGCCAGTATCGCCTTGAGTTCCGAGAACTGTTCCTGTATGCGTTGTTGATATGAAGGCAGGACATTGATAAAGTTGTTGAGGGACGTGCCTACAAGCCCGCCGATGATCAGCAGAATGGTGACCATGCCGATCACCACGATCAATACTGCAACGACGGAGGGAATGCGTTTCCGCTCTAGCCAGAGCACCGATGGCGTCCCGAGCATTGCGAGGAAAACGGCGACTAGGAAGGGCACCAGGACCGACTGCGCCTGATTGATGCCCCCGATGATGATCACAAGCGCTGCCGCCATGACAAGGAAGTGGATTCCCCGCTGATAATTACTCTGTTCATTCAAGGTCAAATACCTCCCCTCGCATTGATTTATAATCTTGTTCTTAGACCAATATTTATCGACTTCCGCTTCCAATGTTGCAAGCCGGGTGTAAAAGGCACGTCTATTTCGTGATCAGCAACATTCCCGCGATCGTGCTGCCCGTTAACCTATTCAACTCGTTTTTTCATCAATCACGCCCGCGCCGCTTTTATCGCCTCCGGCCCTGCTGTGGATGAAATAGTGTTGAACCTGATCTCCGGCTCTACGCGGAGCAGTCTCATTGCTCCGTCCAAAACACCGAAATGGTCAGACTTCAGATGGTTTTCCAAGTCCGCTCTTGTCTTCCACCCCTCCTCGAAGACCAAGACACTTTCATCCTCCACATCCACGTAGCAATTGCAGCTTATGCAGCCATGCTCGCGTCGGATTGAACCAAGAATCGCTTTTACCGTTTGAAGGATTTCCTTCCGTTTTTCAACAGGCACCGTCATTTTAATGGTGGTTTCGATCATGGCCGATCTCCTTGAGATGTGAAGCGATTGATGGCGTAGAGACCCTTCGTGGAATCATTCAGCAACCCATGCAAACAGTAGCAATGGCGGCCGGAAGAAATTTCCCTTAAATGCTCTTCACCCGTGACTCACGCCCCCCATCAACTAAATGTTTTTTCACCCCTGAATGACTCTTATCAACACTACTATAATTGCTATGATAAGCAAAATATGAATAAATCCACCCATCGTGTAGCTGCTCACCAACCCGAGTCCCCACAGAATTATCAACACCACAGCGATTGTCCACAACATGTGATCATCCTTTCAATTTGCTTAGTTTAACTACCACCTGGCGCATCCCTGCATCATCCTGCGGCGGGCCAGCAGCACGTTGGCCTTTGACTCAAACTACTCTATGGTCGCAGAACTCTCTTTAGACCTTCCCACCGTCTACGTTCTTGACAAGTTTAGCGGCACGATCCTTTCGACCGTTTTCCCGCCTCTACTCATTTGAACCTTGAGCCCGCGTCGTGGTAGGCGGTCTTCAATTCAGCCCAAGCTTTTTCCGCACCTGTTTTAAGGTCTTCCCATGCCTCATCGCCGGCGGTTTTCAACTCCTGCAACTTCTCCTTGGCGTCATTCTGCTTGCGTTGCAAGGCTTCGATGGTCTTGTAGTATTCGATTTTGGCGTCGGCTTTGGCATTGTCCGCCTTGGCCTTGAGAAGAGCGATCTGCGCGTTCCATTCCTTCACCTGCGCATCAAATTTTTCTTCGTACACTTTTCTTCTGTTCTTCATGGCAATCCACCTCCTGAATTGGGTCGTTTTAACTCTTCTCAGCTCTTTTTTCTTCTCGTGACCAGCATCACGATGCCGCCTATGAATGCAATTGAGCCCACATTCGGGGCCTTCTCTTCCTTTCAGCCGTCATGTGCATTAGACTGAGATAAACGGACTTCTCTCTGTTTGTCACCTCCTAAAGAAATCCTGATGGCCTGATACTACAGAAATATTACAACAATCGTGCCGGGGTATGTTTATAACTATTGAAAGGAGTAATACATTGATTGTCTTGAATTAATATGGAATGCGGGGTGCCGCGGTAAGAAAAAGCCACCATGTTATGCCGTCGCATTTAACAGAACTGCTAAATTTGACGGCTGTGAAGCAATATTTATTCTCGTGCGTCTCGTGTTGTATTTAGTTGTTTATTATAAAAGAGGGGGACCGAATTTGAAGATACGATCTTAGGATGATGAGTTTCTTATGAAACACTGAATATTATTTTAATTTCAATTAATTATAATAATTATAAATCAAGAGGCTCATCAAGGTAAACTTGTGAAATCCCTTAAACGTCTCACCGCGTTTCACAAAACCATACAAAATTAATTCATATTTGTGTTTGCTCAACAACGGTGAAACATCACATTCCAAATGTGAAACAAGCTTTTTGGTTCACTCGCCTTACTCTGCCCGACCTGTAAAACTTTTTACCGTATCATACCGATCTTTGACGGTGTTTTACATCCAATGGGAAAATAAGTGCGCAAACCACTCCCTGATTCTTGGGAACAAAGGTCTTTTTTTCCACTCTTCCCATTGAATCTGGTCGGACTCCGCAAGATCCTTGGCAAACATCCTCTCCATTTCGGTGGCAAACTCGTGACTCAGGATAACTGCATTCACCTCGTCATCGCTTAACAAGCTCCAGAAGTCCAGGTTGGTAGAGCCTACTGTCGACCAGACGCCATCAATCACCGCAGTTTTCGCGTGCAGCAAGGCGTTACGGCGTTCGAATAACTTCACCCCTGATTTCAAAAGTTCGGAATAATTATACTGCGCTGCGTATAAGGCTAGCGAAGAATCACTAGTCGAGGGAAGAATAATCTTTACGTCAACACCGCGCTTGGCGGCATCAGTTAAGGCATCTAGTATCTGGTCGTCAGGGATAAAATAAGCATTTGTCAGATGAACCGAATGTTCTGCAAAAGTAATGGCGGACACATAGACGATAAAAGTGATTCTGTTGCTCTGTCCCGTTGTGCTGCCGACTACCCGCACCAGGGCACTTCCCTCATCTTTCAGATCAGGGAAATAGTCCCGTTCAGAAAGTTTCGGGCCCTCCTGCTTTTGCCAGGTGTCAAAAAAGAGTTTTTGAAATTCAACTACCGCAGGGCCTTCAATTTGAACGTCAGTGTCCCGCCAGGGCAGTGGTGCTCCTTTGACCTCTCGCTTACCGGAAAGTTTGCTTGAGTAAACCGAACTAATATTGATACCCCCCGCAATAGCGACTTTGCCATCGATGATCAAAATCTTGCGGTGGTCCGGATGCGCCAAGAGCCAATGACCGTGGGCCTTGAACGGATTTATTGGATTGAATTCGACGACCTGGCTTCCCCTGTCCCGCAGACGTTGAAAAAAGGCAGTAGGAGTACCGTAACTGCCCAGGCTGTCATATATAAGATTTACCTGGACGCCTTCCACCTGTTTTTGCAGCAACAGATCGACAAATTTGCGGCCCACTTCATCATCTTCAATGATAAAGGTTTCAAAATTGATATTGTCTTTGGCGTTCTGTATTGCTTTGAACATTGCGGCATAGGCCGCCTGACCATCGGTGAGCAGAGTGACGTTGTTCCCTTTCGTTAGAGGGCTTTCGGTGACTGATTCTACCACAGCAGTGTAACGTTCCAGAATGTCCGTCGGGTCGACCGAGCGCTTCAGCCGTTCCATGATAGCCTTACTTTTTTGAGGAGATAACAGCCCTTCAGACGAAACAATTTGACGAGGTTTTTGCGCAGTCGGCGTCTCATCAATAATTTCAGAGACGTTAGGCAGGGTCGCACATCCATTGCTGAAGCTCAAAATGGATACAAATAAAAAGAACAAAAAGAAAGGCTTAACGATTGTCATATGTAATTTTATAAGGAAATAAGCTCCTTCGCAATAAATTTCCTAATCTCAGTCGCAGAGGGGCGGCTCTTCCTCATATTCCAAAACCTGACAGGTTCTTCGTTCCGCATTCGTATTTCTGAGACCACCCAGTCTCAGAGACCCAATTTCTCTGGTAGACCATACTGACCATTTCCTCGCAGGTGATAGGAGAGGCCACATAGCCCGATTCCATTTTCGGCATATTAAGATTGCTTCCATAGCTAATTTCCCTATTTCCGCCAGCACTAGGAACTTGTGGATGAACTGGTAAGTCCGTCCCTTCCATGCTTTTCTGGCGGATGTTCCCACGCGAGACGAGGTTAATCCAACATCTTGTTTGCAGACTACGATCAACCTATGGATGCTTACTCTCTGATGCCTGAGGTTTTCTGGTTAGAAATCCCGACAAACAAAACGCCAATAGAGTGTAAGTCAGGAACAGGTAATAACCCGGCTGAAGGGAAGTGCCATTCGTTGTTAAGATCTCCAGTTCCTGGCCTGATGGGCTTAATTGACTGAACTGACTGGTAATGATCCCGTTAAATCCGATATAGGCCATAAATATGGCAACTACCATTACATCGGCCATGGACCATTTCCCGGATTTTAACACAAAAAACTCGACCACTGGGTTCTCCCTTGCACGGTGATAATTGCAATAATATCCCAGTGACGAGACTATTTTTAACAGGGGGAAAACAATACTGAAGGTAATCAGTAGGGCCGCGACAAATTTCATCTGAATATCATTATGATTAATCAGAATCCAAAACACATCCAGAATGCTTTTTGTTTGGAAATACAATACCTGGTTCTCAAAATGAAGGGGATGCCCCATCAAGACAAAACTCATCCGTGCAATTTTTGCTTCCATATCGATCATGGGCGTGGTTACGCCGGCTATCAACAGCACGATAAGAGACAGAACGAGGATGAAATACCGGGAGGGAGCCAAGGGTTGCCTGCTAAAACCGGACAAAACAAAAAGGATGACCGACAGAATGATCAACAGGACAGCCTCCTTAACAATCAGGTCATGCTTGACCGAAATTGACTTATTGAGCTTGATCTTCGCACCGTCTATATCCTTGGAATCAGTCCGAAGAAGAATGAGGCCTAATTTAGAGGTATCCTGCGTGGCAAAGGTCTGATTAAAATATTGTTTAATTTGTTTGTTCAGTATGGTCTTTATCTGACCCCTTGTTTTCAATTTTGTCATCTCATGAATGATGGCATCCGCATACTCAGGAATGCCTTTCTTAATATCTTCCGGACTGATAAGAATATCGATAAAGGATTGTTTGAGCGCACCCTCCATGGAGCCTTTATTCTCTTCCTTGATTTTCTTGTCGACTTCATCAATAAGCGTATTCAACAGAACTTCGATATGTTTTCGGAGCTCACGCTCATTCGTCCTTGACAAATACAGCTTATTGATCTCCTCGGTAAGAATTACAAAAATTTGTCGTTTCCATTCTTCGACACTGAAAAGACCATATTTGACATTGTTGAGTTCGGCATAATCGGCTTTGTTTTTTTGGTTAGAAATTGAATTTGAAATAATCTTATGGCATAAAATAAGTAATGTAATAATGATTATTAAGGATAAGATCAAATTGAGCAGTTTCATAGCAATGATCAGCGAGTGCGTTTCGAAGTCCTGCGCCTTCTTCGTCTTGAGTGGACACGATGGAGATAATGTTCTTCATGCGAGCCGGGATTTTCCGTATGTTTACGGCGAACCAGATGAGAATCCCTCCCTGATTCAGGAAGACCCCCGCTTTTTTGGGAAAGTCCTGACCCTGATCGTAGCGAACTTCCCATCGAGTGTTACAGCTCTTGCTTTACATGGTACGGTCATCCCTGGTGAGGAGCTCACGGAAGTCCGGGATCTCAAGCTCCGGGATGGCGGAGCCCTTACCTCAATCGGCCTCCAACGCCGGGAAAACGGACGCGTTGGAAACAGGCTCAACGGCGTAGCCCACGCCCGGCGTCACGGGGACGAAGAGCCAGAACGACGGCAGTGAAGCGATACAACGCTGCACGCCATCCATATTGAGGCCGAGGTATGTACATCGTCCGGTCAGATCCGGCCCTGGACTCAACGAACTTGGCCCTCCACCCACTGAGTAGCGCTTCGATGAGTGTTTTACTTCATCTCTTAATCGTTTCACTTGCCTTGCATCAGGTCTTTACTCTTACCTTGCATCTCTCCTCTTAGACGAGTTCGGAGTGATTTGTGATGCTCTAAAATCTCTTCAGATCCGCCCAAGGAGCAATAGGATGATCAGAATCAGAATGATCAATCCGAGTCCGCCGCTGGGATAGTATCCCCAACTCCTGCTGTGAGGCCAGGTGGGAAGTGCTCCGATAAGCACGAGGATCAAAATTATAAGCAGTATCAATCCCATGTCGTTCTCCCTTCTTGTTGCCTGTCCGAGTCTCTGATTATGTCCTGCAGCTCGCCGCGCGTGAAACGCGCCCTCGTGATCCATTGCAGCGGAGCCGAAGGCTGAGACCCTTGGTCAAGGGCAGGGTTTAATGCCCAACCCACGGACTCGAGTCCCAAGAAATGTGCGGTGCGAGCTTAATCTCTTGTTTTTTGCTCAGTGTAATCAGGGCAAATTAATGCCTGTAAATCATTTACCCAGGCCGTCTTCCCTGGATAACGTTGATAACGATCACTATAATTGCGAGCACAAGCAAAATATGGATGAACCCGCCCATCGTGTAACTGCTCACCAGCCCGAGTGCCCACAGAATAGCAGTACTACAGCGATAGTCCACAACATTTGGTTCTCCTTCTGGATTGCTCAGGCCCGTTGCCCAAGCCCATATCGGCCCGGCAATGTATGCGTTCCGGGACTCAACTACTCGATGGTCATCCGGTTCTTTACGCTCTTCACACCCTTTACATCTTTGACGAGTTTGGTCACCAAGTCTTTTTCGGCTGCATTCCTGGCCTTGCCGCTCACCGTGACCACGCCATGCTTTGTCTTGACCGTGGTGTGGAGTGCACTGGTCGTGCGGTGGATATAACAACGCCATCTTGGCATGGGCGGTGATGGAAGCGTCATCGATCTTTTCACCCGTTGTTTGGTGTGTCTTTTTCAGGGTCTGAGACACGGCCATCGCATTGTTTACGTCTTTGACCCCTTCGACATCCTTAGCGTATTCGGTCGTCAGTTCTTTTTGCGCCTGGCTCGTTGCATCGCCTTGCAGGGTCACGATTCCATCTTTGGTGGTAACTTCCGTCATGGCGCTCACACTCCGATGAAACAGGAGCATTGTTTTAACTTTCTGCAGTGAGCCACGCATCCGAGTTCTCAGCGGGGTGTTCCCCTTTAACTTCCAGTTTGTTGTCAACGCTTTTGACCCCGGGCAGGCTCGACACGGTCTCCTGTGCCAATGATTTATGGGATTCTTCTGAGACAGTCCCCGTCAAGGTGACGGCGCCGTTCTTAGACTCTATTTTAATGTCATCGTCCTTGAGATAGGTCTTGTACACATACGACTGTTTGGCTGATGATTCGATTCGGTCATCCATCTTGGTAGCGTGCACAGGCACACCGATCGTTAGCACGCTATCACTGCCGCCATCAGAGCTACAGAATATATTGTTTTCATAACACGTTCTCCTTTTATTGTTGTTACAGTTGTTTATTGAATCTTTTACTTCGAAGACTCATGTCTTTCGGAATCCTCGTTGTTGTGTATCATGCAACCGCAGCCGGTAGCCCAAAAATACGCCGGCGCATGATACCCCGCTCTCACTACCTCTCCAGGACCTTCTTGACCTGGCCGATCTTTTCCTGTACTTTGCCGGCCATCTTTTCGCCTTTTCCTTCGGCCTCTAACCTGGGATTATCGGTGATTTTCCCGGCCATTTCCTTGACATTACCCTTTGCTTCGTGAAACTTGCCTTTCACTTTGTCCTTCATGCTGGATTTCATAGTGTTCCTCCCTAAGAATCTCGATTTGGCTGCAAGTACGTTAGCCGCAGTTCTGTAATCAAGTCTGTCTTGAGACGACTTATTTTCTCTCTTCCACCTTCAAAAGACTCCTCACGGATTTCACACCCTTGACTCCCCTGATCTTTGTTACAAGCCGTTCCTCGGTCTATCCGCTATTTACGAAACCCTGCAGAACAACATCCTCTGTGTCGTCGTCACCTCGATCTTGAAATAATGAGCATCCGGGTCTTTAACGATGTCCGTATTAACTTGTATAGTGATCGTCGAGTCGTCGATATAATTACCCGTTGATTCGCCTTTCATTGTGGCGCGGCCCGAAAACAAGGCTAATCCGAAAACCAATAATACCGATAATACCGATAACAAAATAATCTTCTTTATTTTTCTTCTGTCTTTTGATGTGCAATCAGATGATTGCACTGTCCCCCGCGGTCTTCAACTCCCGCAACTTCTCCTTGGCTTCATTCTGTTTTCGCTGCAATGCGTCAATAGTTTTCGGTATTGATATTCGCATCAGTCTTGGCATTCTCCCCTTGGTCTCGTGCGGGACGACCTGGGCGTTCCATCCCTTCACCTGCGCATCAATCCTTTCTTCGTACGCTTATTTTTTATCCTTCGTAGCAAACACCTCTTGAATTGAGCTGCTTGACTATCTCAGGTTTTTTTGCTTCCCGTGACCAGCAGCACGATACCGCCTACGAGCGCAATAGCGCCCACTATCGGAGGCAGCGGAAGCGTCCTCGTCCTCTCAGCCGTCATGTGCATTGGACCGAGATCGACAACCTTCTCTCTGGTCGTGTAGGTAATACCCTGATACGCAAAGGCCACGATCCCTACAACAATGAGGATGATGCCTAACAACGTATTCATTTTCATTTCGTGCCTCCTCCATATTGTCATTTTAGTTTATGACCTATCACAGCCTACCCCGTCCTGCGCCCTTGAAGGAACGCTACCACCAGGATGATAGCAAGTAACAACAGGAGGTGAATGTACCCTCCCTTCATGTAACTGCTTACCAGCGTCATCTTCAAAGTTGGATAAACTTTTTATCATCTTACTTTCTCTCCTCTTTTTCCTCATCCCCTCTTTCAGGTTTTCCCTCTCGAGGTTTAGATTCTTGTGGTGTCACCCGGTGTTGTTGCTGTGAATGCTCTGGTTGGACCTCTTTGGATTGTGGTCGCGACTGTGGTTTTGCTGCCTCTCGTAATTGAGGTTTTGCCTGAGTTTTTGAATGGACCGCTTGAGCCGGCTGGTGTGATCGTGCTTGGGGTTTCAAACCTTTCACACCCCAGGATTGTTGTTTCTCCCAATACTTGCTCTTTTGCCAGCCCTTCCAGTTACGTTGAACTTGTTGCTGAGGTATGCGTTGGTAGTTCCACTCATGCCCTCCCCAACGATGATCCCTGTAATCATTTCTCCAGCCTGAGGGTATCCCTGCATAAAAAGATGGAACTCTTTGATAGTAGGCCCAGCCTGACTTGTAGTCCCGTGAACGATACCAACGCCCTTCCCACGGACGCCACCACCAACCGTTGTAGAAGAAAATGTCCGTGTTTACGTCAGGGGCGACATAGACATACGTCTCAGGCAGCACTATCAACTCTGGTGGTGCTGCAAATACGATGGGCGGTGGCAGAGCAATACTAACGTTTACATCTACCCCTGCCATTGTTGGAACAGGAACTACAATTGCCAAAGCCAAAATCAATGTACTAAAGAATAATATTTTCATTTTGTCCCCTCCTAAAGAAATCCTGATGACCTCACACTTCAGAAGTATTACAACTATCGTGCCGGGGTATATTTATAACTATTGAGAGGATTAATACATTGATTTTATTTGATTACTATGGAATGTAAGATACCGCAGGCAAGGAGAAAGCCACCAAGTAAGTCCGTCGCATTTAACAGAACCGCCAAATGTGACGACCGTGAATTAAAAAGTATTATGTAAGCCTTTTATCGTATTTTATTGTTATATATTGAAAATGCACCGAACCCTACATGGAAGTCTTGAAAATATATTCGTTCAAAGGCAGGCTCCACAACGCAATGAAAATCTGAAGGATCGACAAGAAACAAAATGTTTGTGCGTTTTTTCCGTCCCGGTCGGATCCTATGCAATTCGAACCCGATTGGGAGGGTTTTGCGTGAGAAGCTTTTTCTTGTCCTTCTTTTGACGTGTGCAGTTACGAACTGAGGAGACGTTTCCCCCACCTGGTATTACTTGCCGAGTTGAATTTCAAGGGTAACCATGAAAGCGTCGGTGGAAATCCTGCGGCCGCTCGCATCTTGCGGCCAGGTAATCTCAGGTGCAAGCTCAAAAAAAAGCCAGGGCCGGTAAAAATTCCGTCGGTATTTTATTCCCACGCGGCAATCTTGAACGTACCATTCGGGATGATTCACTCCCCACATACTGGTGTCATAAGAAATTGCGCTCTTTGGTGTCAATTGAGTGAGAAGACTGATCCCGGTATTCCAGGTTATTCCAGATATGCCATCGGTAACGGTCACGAAATTGCTCCATCGGATGAGCGTAAACGTGGACAATTTTTTTTCAAGGTCGAGCTGCGATGTTTCAGTGAAATGTTCAATTAATCTCTGGAGAGCGGTTTCGGTAAAGCGAATGAGGTAGTCCTCGCCTAAGGATTTCGTGTACTGATACCGAAACCTGGCGAAAGGATCGAGTGGTACACTGGCTTTTATACCGAGATCAATGGTGGCCAGTGAACGGAGCCACTTAAAAAAACTTATTCCTACCCCGAAGGCGGGTTGTCTGGCCCCTGTACTTGGATTGATTCCGGGATCGACGGGCTGACCGGGCTGGTAAGTGAATTTGTCAACAGTAGATGCCGATTCAACGAAAAAGCTAGCTCTTGCCAGCAATTTCTCCATCTCGGGCAGGCGGTACCGGAACTTGTAATCGGGGATAAGTTCAAAACCCTGTCCCTCAGTCCACCGAGCGGAATTTCTCAAGCTGATGAACACGGTGGGCCGGACGTTTTCCAAAATAACGTCATCTCCGAAGAAAGCGTCAAACCACACGGCCGGCTGACAAAGTTTTCTGTCCGCGTAGTCATGCACCTGGTCCAGCCATGTTTCTCCGGCTACCTCGACGGTCGCGCATAGGTCTATTCGCGGCTGAAGTTGCTCCGATGTTACGATTTTTGCCTCGGGCGAAGGAGCTTGGTCGGTTTTAGGCTCCTGCTGTGCTGCGGGTGAAGACGGGTTCTGCGGGGTGTTTGTTTCCGAGCTCACCGGCTCACTATCCTTTGTAGACGAATTTGTTCCAGGCTGTCCCGGGGTTTCAGCGCCCGCGGCATGAAAACCGGCGAAGAGAAGAACGAGGCCGAAAAACAACACGGCCGAGGAATAATGAGGATGCCTCGTAGCAGTGATTTTACGATCCTCGGTTCTGATATACTCCTCCCTCTGGCGAGGGGCTGAAATTTCCCGCCTCTCACCTCGGAGAGGGTATTGAGACAGGGGCATGCCGTTTGAATTTTGGGTTATTCTATATAGCTTACTAAAGCATTAAGTTCTTCTCAAAATGACCGCAAAAACAGATCAAATTTTTTGATAGTGATTAACCCATTAGAGGTGAAAAGCTCTAACGGGGGTAAACCGCTGATTAACCATACAGAGTCATAATCTTTCGCAGGTTCAAATCGACTGTCATTCTGTCAAAGTTTTTGTTGTCATATTTCTTGATTCCGGCCGACCTCGCGTGTATTCCGACAATGGCGAGATTATCAAAGTTGGGATTTTAAGTCCCGGAATATGGAGAATCATGAAAATCTTGTATGTCTTGATAAATCCTTTTCCAAATATTTTTTTCCAGAATGAAACCTTTCTTATGAACGACGGATGCCGTCTTTCCGCATCCGGCCGCGAAGTGTGCTGGGGTTGAGACCGAGCAACGCCGCTGCTCCTTTTTTCCCTTCTATCCTCCACCCGGTTTTTTCGAGCACATGGAGGATATGGTCACGTTCGAGATCGACAAGGGCCTTTAAGTGCTGCGCCTCCTGTTCACCAACCTGCAGGGAATTCTCGAACCGGTCCAGTATCTGCAAGCGGGGTCCCTGGCTCGGTAATCACTGCCCGCTCAATGATACTCTCCAGCTCGCGCACATTGCCCGGCCATTGGTAGTCCTGTAGGACGTTCAGGGTGTCTTTCGACACGGTCTCGATCTTCTTTCCTGTTTTCTTGTTGAATTTGGTGACAAAATAATCGACCAGAAGCGGGATATCCTCCTTGCGCTGCCGGAGCGGCGGGATCGTGATGGGGAAAACATTCAGCCGGTAGAACAGGTCTTCCCGGAACCTGCCCTTCCGGATCTCATCCTCCAGATTCCGGTTTGTGGACGCGATGATCCGCACATTGACCTTGATGGTCTTTGGGCCGCCCAGCCGCTCAAACTCGCCGTCCTGGAGGACCCTGAGCAGCTTGGTTTGAAGGTCCATCGGCATCTCGCCGATCTCGTCGAGAAACAGGGTGCTGTTGTCGGCAAGTTCGAAGCGCCCCATCTGCCGTTCATTGGAGCCGGTGAATGCGCCCTTTTCCCGCCCGAAGAGCTCGCTCTCAATGAGGTTCGTCGGGAGCGCCGAGCAGTTGACCGTTATCATAGGACGGTCCTTGCGGGTACTCCTGCTATGAATGGCGCGCGCTACTACTCCTTTGCCCGTGCCGGTCTCGCCAAGGAGGAGAACGGTCGCTTCCTGGGGAGCCACCTGTTCGACCCGGAAGAACACATACTCGAGAGCATTGCTTCGCCCGATGATCTCGCCGAAGTTGAACTCCCTGTCGATATCTTTGTGAAGGTAGATGTTCTCGGCTTGGAACCGGTCCTTCAACTGCTTGTTTTCCGCATACGCGCTCTGGAGCGACCCTTCCGTTCCCTTGCGCTCCTCAATTTCCTGCGAGAGCTGCTCGTTTACTCTGATCAACTCTCCTGTCCGTTCCTTTACCTTCAGGTCAAGCTCGCCATATGCCTTTAGGAGCGCGTCTTCCGCCTGCTTGCGATCGGAGACGTCGAGGATCGTGGTAAGGATATAACCGGCTTTGTCGTCGTTTTTTCCCTTCGCTACGCTTTGGAGCTGCGCATAGAATGTCGCGCCGTCTTTTCTCTTAAGTCTGATTTCACAGATCTGGCTGTCCTGTTTTTGATAAACCTCTTCGCGGTGTTTCGAATAAATTTCCCTTTCCGCCGCTTCCGCGATAAAACTGGAAAAGGGCCTCTTGAGCAGCAATCCCCTCTCGATTCCAAGCAAACGCGCGCCGGTAAGATTCACCCCCTCTATCAGTCCGTATGCATCAATGGTAAAATAGCCGACAGGCGCAAAATCATATAATTCGGCGTACTGATTCCTCGATGATTCGAGTTCATCCCGGGCCTTACTCAGTTCTTCATTCTGCATCTCCAGCTCGAGTTGGTGCGTCCCAAGCTCGAGGACAAGCTCCTGAATGTCCTGGGCAGAGAGTTTTTGCAGCCTCTCAAGCTGTGTACGCAACTTTTCTTCGGCCTTCCGGCGAAGGGAGGCGAGACTATCAGTCTGTCTGTCCGGCAAAGGGGTTTTTTTCATGTTTCCTGGATCGGCATTATACTTTAGCCACATGGGCAATTAGGTGAAAAGACCTTCAGGTTGCACACATGCCTTGGCGCGTCATGACCTTGCGCCTGTTTTCCAAATACGGTAAGATTAATTGCTTATAATCTGCTGTCTTTTTCCACTGGATACGAAGCTATGGAGGTAAATCGAACTTGGGATATTTACATCACCCAACCACCCCCTATGTTTTGAGGTCTTATGATTTTAGAATATCGCAGCATCGTTGCAAACGGCTTGTTTTACAGGCAGATCGTTGCTCCCTCAGCGAAATGCCGATGAACAGCGTCTACTATGTATTGTGACAGGCTGAGTCAAGTAAATACCCTAACTAAATCGAACTTGACTGGACCAGGCAGCATTTTAATGGTGCTCATCACCCCCGTGCTCTTCATGATGATCTTCATGATATTCTTCATGACTGCCTTCACCTCCTCCATGGCCGCCCTACCAAAAACAACCGCTGGATATGAGCAACATGACCCCCATTACCAATAGTCTAATTTTATTTCTCATTATTGTCATCCTTTCTTTGTTTCTTTCGGGTCGAATAATTTCCCTACAAATTTCTCCGTTCTCCGACACTGATTCATAAAAATACGTCGATCTTCTCGTGTAAGTGGCGGATCTCCAACCCAACATCACGGCTTATATACCCATAGAACGCTGTCAAATTATGGACGAGAATAATTCATGTGAATCAATATATTTATATGCAAGTATAGCATATCATTCGTTACAAATTGGTAGTACGGAACAATTTTTGTGTCCATCTCAGTTTGCCGCATGCGCCTGGCATTTGAATTGCATCTTCTCTCGAGTCTCTGCCTTGAAACAACACTAACAGCGCTCTATCCTTAAAAAAGGGGAATGGGCAGCTCAATGTACGGCTTATAAGAAATTCACAATATAACGATTTACTATCCATCGACATAAAAGTGCGTGGGGCTGAATTTCTTCATGCATTATAAGAAAAGCGGAGTCTTATGATATCAAAGATTCTTTGTTGCTGTCCCGAAACGGATGTTCTTCACCACGCTCAAGATTTATCGGACCGACCTTGTCGTTCAGTCCCCACTGCGTCACCATCACCACTGTCAGTAAGGTCTCTTTTTTTACGCAGCGCCATATCGGTCGGCGAACTCGTTCAGGATGCCATGAACGACAAAAATTGTTCCGGATAAGTTTTTTTTGCAAAATCAGTTTAACGTAAAAAAGAAGGCGGCCCCTTCATTTGTTTTGCCTTCCGCCCAGACTTTACCGCCATGCCGGTGGATCACCCGCTCGACGGTTGCCAGACCGATCCCGGTTCCCTCAAATTCCTGCTCCGTGTGCAGGCGCTGGAAGGGCAAAAAAATCCGTTCAACAGAAGTTTTATCGAAACCGGCCCCATTGTCCTTCACATAATAAACGGTCTTGCCTTCCTGCTCGAACGTTCCGAATTCGATACGGGCATTTTCAATTTTTGAGGTAAACTTCCATGCGTTTTCAAACAGTTGCGAAAGGGCAACCCTTATCAGGCTAAAGTCCACAGAGGCTATAAGTCCCTCGGTGATTACGAACTCGACGCTCCTGCCGGAATTAACTTCACGAAGTTCGTAGGCGATTTTTGCGGCTAACTTACTCAGGTCGACCTGGGTACGTTCGAGCTCCTGCCGAGATATCTTTGCCAGATGCAAAAGAGCGTCGATGCGTTCATCCATTTTCGCCGAATTGTTTTGGATTCGGGCAAGACAATCGTTCGCCTGCGCATCGAGCTTGCCCTGATAATCTTCCATTAAGATTTTTGCGAACCCCGAGATCGAGCGCAGTGGAGCGCGCAGATCGTGGGACACGGAATAGCTAAAGACTTCCAGTTCCTTGTTTGCGGAGGCAAGTTCACTCAGATTGTGTTGCAGGTCCGTATTCAACTTTTTGATATTCTCCTCTGCCAGACTCCGATCAGTGATGTCATCGATGGCAAGAAGGATCAAGTCAACGCTTTCTCGAGCGATCCTTCGCGCATTCAGGAGCAGAATCTTGCGGCCGGTGGCCGGGTCTCGATAGTCGACTTCGAAGTCGTTGAAATTCGTATTTTCCCCGAGGATATTCTCAAGCAGATTCCGGAGCATGGGAATATTCCAACGGCCGTTTTGTAGCTCATAGAAATATTTATTTTCTGTCGCATCGGGTATTGCTTCGAAGATCCTGTAATACGCCTGGTTTGCGGTGATCACATGCAGGTCTTTGCTCATTATTATAAGGGGCTCCCGTACGGTCTCTACGATCGCTTGGGCATAATCGCGGGCTTCTTTTATATGATTCATACCAAGCTTCAAATCATTGATGTCTTCGAGTGTCACTAGTGCGCCGTCGATCCTGTTGTCGATGGTCTTGTACGGCCGTATCGTCATGGAGAACCAGCGGCCCTGCCAGTCCTGAATCTCTTGTTCCTTGATCGCCAGGGAGTCGATCACTTCAAAAATCAACTTATCAAGGTCTGGGACGTTGATATTAGGCCTGATGTCAGAAATAGGCCGTCCAATATCGGTCGCGATCAGGTTCAGCGTTTTGCCCGCAGCTTTATTAAACCGCCTGATCTGCTGCTTTTTCCCGACCAACAAGATCGGAATTTCGACACCGCTTAAAACGTTGAGCAGGTCGTTGTTGATCTCCGTTATTTCCTCATTGCGGTTCCGGAGCTCGTCGTTCACGGTGTTCAGTTCTTCATTGGCGGACTGAAGCTCTTCTTTGGACGTTTCCAACTCCTCGTTAATGCTCTGCAGTTCTTCGTTGTTGGACTGCACCTCTTCATTGAGTACCTTATGTTCCTCGGTGGAAGCCTCATTTTCTATGATGACCGATTTCAGATGCTGTTGCGTTACGGCAAGCTCACGTTCCAGGGCCGCAACCCGGTCCTTCGGAGACCGGCCGTGTATCGTTGCCTCAGCTTTTCCCGGTTTTTTCGAGCCCTTCATAACAGACGCGGCTATATCCTCAAAGATGACAAAAAAAAGGCGCTCCTTCGAATCATGCGCCTTGAACGTGAGTACCTCGATATTTATCGTCGTGAAGATATTATTATTCCTGATCTTTATTCCTTCTTTTTTGACGGCAACGTCTTTTTCTTGGGCCTGGCGGAGGAGGACCCGCAGCTCCATGGCGAGACTTTCACCTGCCATCTTCATGAGATTGAGGCTTGCTTTGCCAGACTGGGGTTTCAGATAGGGGCTAATGTTTCCTCGGAATTGAAGAATATCCATGTCCTCGTTAACGACGAGTCCGGCGGGGCTGTATCTGTTCAGGATGATGCTGTCGATCGCCTTCTGGATGTCTGTCCCGCCTGTGGCACGTTCTTTCACTTTCTTCACGTCGGCCCTTTCTCTAATATTTTTCCGCTCCCCGTCAAAGTGCAATTCCGAAGATAATGTTTTTTTGGTATAAATCCTGTTCTTTTTGTCGACCAAAGAAAATAGGTTAGAAAACTCACCGATGGATTCCGCCCGCCCGAGCATGAGATAACCCATAGGATTCAGGGCATAGTGCAGGATCGGGAGTGCCTTTTTTTGGAGCGTTGGGCCGAAATAGATCATCAGGTTTCTGCAACTGATCAGATCCATCTTCGAGAACGGCGGGTCCCTAACAAGGTTCTGCCTGGCGAATATGCATTGATCCCTGATCGCCTTGCTGATCTGATATCCCTGCTCCGTCCTGGTAAAGAAACGTCTGAGCCGTTCAGGAGAAACATCCTGCACGATGTTGTCCGGATAAACACCTTGACGGGCCTTTTCAATGGCCGCTTCGTCAATATCGGATGCGAAAAACTGAATCGGTTGGGAAACGCCCCTCTCTTCACTGAATTCAGAGAAACACATTACGAGAGAGTACACCTCCTCGCCGGTAGAACATCCCGGAACCCATACCCGTAGAGGTGTATCGGATGATCTGTTTTCAAGAAAGCGGGGGAAAACCGTGTTCCTTAATGAATTGAAAACCTCCGGATCTCTAAAGAAGGAAGTGACATTGATTAGCATGTCCTGGTAAAGAATGCCAATTTCCGGGGGTGTCTCCTGCAGATAATGGACGTATTGGCCTAAAGCATCCAGCTTATGCAGAAGCATGCGCCGGGTGATCCTGCGCAGTACGGTTGATTGTTTGTAATAGGTAAAATCAACGCCAGTAGCCGTCCTGACCATCATGAATATTTTGTTCAGATCATCCTCACTAGCCGGAAGCAACGGATCGGTTTTTACAGCGGTTTGAAAGGCCATGAAGGGATGTCGGCTGATCCTTACAAGCGCAGCGGCTATTTCATCAGGAGGCAGGATATAATCCGCGGCTCCGGTTGCGGCGGCGCTTTTGGGCATGCCATTGTATTTTGCCGAGTGTTCGTCCTGGGCCAGGACGATCCCGCCTTCGGCCTTTATAGCTCGAATCCCCAGAGAACCATCCGAGCCGGTCCCGGAAAGGATGATACCGACGGCATTCTGTGCCTGGTCCTCCGCAAGAGATCGGAAAAAAGAATCAACGGGCATATGCTGGGTATGGGGTTCGGCGCGTGGCAGAAGCCCCAGTTGGCCGTGGAAAACGGTCATGACCGTATTGGGAGGAATGACGTACACATGGTCAGGCTCCACCCTCATGCCGTCCTGTACCTCTCGTACCGGCATGGAAGTCGTTTTTGAAAGCAGTTCGGACAAAATGCTGTCTTTGGCAGGGGCAAGGTGTTGTACGAGCACGAAAGCCATGCCCGTATCAGGCGGAAGATGTTGCAGCAGGTTTGTACATGCCTCCAGTCCTCCTGCGGAGGCGCCGATCCCGACGATAGGAAAGGATTTCTCTTTCGAGCGATCCTGATCAGCAGATAAAGTTACTACGGGCGGTCGGGTCGTCGCCGGTTTGGAAGAAGATACTACCTGTCCTGCGCCTTTACCGTTTTTGCCGGCTATCGAGACCTTTTTTAGACTGAACCCTTTATTAGCGCTCCTCCTTGGAGGGCTGGACGACGATTTCTTTTTAGCCACATATTCTCCTGATACTATCTATCATTGAAAACGAAGAAAACGAACGCCACATTACTCAGCATCATCTGAACGTTCCCGTTCAGCCTTTCATTCAGCACATAGTGCGATCACCGGTGTGTGCTGTGTTGTTTACAGAATTACCATTTTATAATGTTTCTTCCTTACCTGCGTGATTTTATTTTAAATTAAGTCTACCCGAATTTTTCAACTAAATCAATCTACGAGATTAACCCAAACTCAGCGATAGAAAAAGTCTTTGGACAACAAAAAACCTTGCCGGCCGCTATAGGAGCATGGTCCTTCTGCAATAAGCCGGTGGCCGTCATCTGGAAGCAACCCAGGAACTTCGACAGGAAGGTCCGCTCTTAAAGTTGGTGGAGCGCAATGATATCCCCGACCCGGACACCATCGGGGACTGGCTTCGGCGCATGGCTGACCCCGCAAGCCGACAGACAGGCCTTGTGAGGCTCGGAAATGTCCGCGATACCCTCAATCACCGTCTGCTTCTGCGAGATGAACGCACCGACTTCACGTTGGACGTAGAAAACCAGGAAGCGCCTGATATTCCTCACCAACAATATGAAACTTGCAATTTCAACGATAGCGACAATCCATAAATCCTGGTGGCAGATTGAACTGTTCTTCAAGTGGATCAAGTAGAACCTGAAGATCAAATCATTCCTCGGGACCAGCAAAAACGCCGTTGTGAAGCAAATCTGGGTGGCGATGAGTTATTACCTGCTGCTCACGTATATCGAGTACCAGACGAAATATGCTCATTCCCTTCTGACGTTAAGCCGCCTTATCAGGGAAACGCTTTTTAAACGGAAGAACTTTATCGATATTCTTACACGGAAACCTGAACGGCTCTTAGCTGTCCAGAATGAACCCATACAGTTGGCCCGTTTTAACCGTACAGCAGTAATTTTGACTTTCCAGTTTTCCTCACTGTTCTACTTATTATTATTCCTTTGTTCACCGGATGGATACCGACGAGAACCCGCGTCCCGTTTCATGGCTAAACACTTCAGCACCACAAAACGTTCCATCTTCCTCGACGAGCCGCCCGCCGGTGTTGTACAGCGTCACGGTTTGCGGGGTAATTGAAGACACTATTTCCAGTGTGGGGGGTCGCATGTCGTTCTACGCAATCGGCTGGAGAGTATGGTCAAAAACGAACTTCCGCGGCTCCGGCATGCCGAGATTCATCCCGTCATTCATTGCTTTTATTTCGAGCAGACAAGCACTGTAGAATCGCCGGAACCTAACCTGTACCTCCTGTTTGGAAATGAAATCCGCGCTATGGCGGGCATTCTTTGAATTCTTAAGAGAGTCCGGTATTTGTTCTTCCATTTTATTCATAGCGTACTGTGCGATCATCTTTTTTGATCCAACCTAAATCTTCTTAAACACCGCCATCCCCAGCGGCGGCAGGGTGAGTGAGAGAGACTGATAGCGGCCGTGCATGGGCACCGGGACAGCTTCGACGCCGCCGAAATTGCCGTGACCGCTCCCGCCGTACTCCCGTGCGTCGCTGTTCAGCATTTCCCGCCAGAACCCGCCCGAAGGGACGCCAACGTGGTAGTCGTGTCGCGTCACCGGCGTGAAGTTGCAGACGACCAGGATCGCATTGCCGGGGTTCCTGCCTTTTCTCAGAAAGCAGATAACGCTGTTGTCGGCGTCGGTAAAATCAATCCACTCGAACCCGGCGGGATCGAAATCGAGTTCGAAGAGCGCTGATTCGCCCCGGTAGAGGATGTTCAGATGCTGCACCCACCGCCGCAGTCCCTGGTGGGGCGCGAAATCAAGGAGATGCCAGTCCACGCTCCAATCGTGGTTCCATTCACGCCGCTGGCCTATCTCCCCACCCATGAAGAAAAGTTTTTTCCCCGGATGGGTGTAGAGGTAGCCCAAGAGCAGCCGCATGTTCGCGAACTTCTGCCAGTCGTCCCCCGGCATTTTGCCCATGAGGGATCCCTTGCCATGGACCACCTCGTCGTGGGACAGTGCGAGCATAAAGTTCTCGGTGTAGGCGTACCAGAGGCTGAACGTGAGCTGACCCTGGTGGTACTTGCGGTGGATGGGTTCACGTGAGAAATAGAAGAGCATGTCATGCATCCATCCCATGTTCCACTTCATCCCGAATCCCAGACCGCCTGCGTAGACCGGCCGGGAGACCATGGGCCAGGCTGTGGACTCCTCAGCAATGGTCTGCACGTCGGGGAAGACGCGATAAATCTCCTCGTTCATCTTGCGCAGAAACGTGATGGCATCCAGGTTCTCCTTACCGCCGTACTCGTTCGGGAGCCATTCGCCATGCTTCCTGCCGTAGTCGAGGTAAAGCATGGATGCCACGGCATCGATTCTGAGGCCGTCGGCGTGATAGCGGTCGAGCCAGAAGAGAGCACTGCTCAGGAGAAAGGACCGCACTTCGTGCCTGCCGTAGTTGAAGATATAGGTGTTCCAGTCGGGGTGGAAGCCTTTGCGCGGATCCGCATGTTCGTACAGGTGGGTCCCGTCGAAATAGCCGAGACCGTGCTCGTCGCTCGGGAAATTGGACGGCACCCAGTCGAGGATAACGCCGATGCCTTCCTGGTGTAGGCGATCGATCAAATGCATGAAGTCCTGTGGCACGCCGTAGCGGCTCGTGGGCGCGAAGTATCCCGTCACTTGGTATCCCCAGGACCCGAAGAAAGGGTGTTCCATCACGGGCATGAACTCCACGTGAGTGAAGCCCGTGTCCTTGAGGTAGGACGGGAGCCACTCGGCCATTTCGCGGTAATTGAGCGACCGGTTCCCCTCCTCAGGCACCCGTCGCCAGGAGCCGAGGTGCATTTCGTATACGGCAATGGGCGCGTCCGGCGCATTTCTGGCCTTTCTGGTCTGCATCCAGTCCTGGTCGTTCCACTCTTGACTCAGGTCCCAGACTACAGACGCGGTCCCCGTCTTGTGCGACAGCTCCCAGGCAAAGGCATAGGGATCCCCCTTGTCCACGCGGTAGCCGCCGAGCCGGGAAACAACGTGGTACTTGTACAGGCTGCTGTTCCCGAGGCCAGGCACGAACCCTTCCCAGATGCCCGATTCGTCCCTGCGCGGTGCAAGCTGATGGGAGGCATTGTTCCAGCCGTTGAAGTCACCCATGACCGACACCTTCTCGGCGTTCGGCGCCCATACCGCGAAGAGCACGCCCGCCTTGCCGTCGACGGTCATGAGATGAGATCCAAGATTTTCGTACAACCGGGAGTGGCTGCCTTCTTTAAAGAGGTAAATATCGCGGTCTGCTAGCAAGCTCGGCCCGTGGATCACGGGGCTTTGAAACTTTGCTGTGGCCGTTTGATTTTGCAGTGAAAGATTTTTTTCCTCTTGTTTAGCCATGGATGTCCCCTCGCTTCTTATTACAAACAAGAATGCATGAACACTAAAAGCATTCGCCACGTAAGGCGCGGGTTCACCAAAAAGTTTTTTTGTGATAGTTTCTCAGCTTTTGAGTTTGTTTCTCAAACGTTGATTCCGCCCTGTTCGTAATTCTGAGAATAGCGAAGCATCTCTTTTTTGTCATTGTCGAACTCTTCGCGTCGCGCAGGGTGACGACTAGGGAATCGTGTAGCAGCTTTTTTGTCATCCTGTCTGGTCGAACAACTCATACGGCCTTATGATAGTAATATTTAAGCAGACTTCCAAGCCTTTCTGGCATTGAACAGGATATCACGCTATTTGCTCCGATCGGGGAGAAGGAAAGGCAACACATTGCCTCTTCATTCCCGCCTGTGAGGTTGTCTGTGTGCTGAGAGTTGTCCAGTGTCTTCTTTGAAATTATTGTAAATGGATTCTTATTCATCCTGCGAATAAATTACCACCGTGTATGGTCCAATACTGATTTTGCCGGAGCATGGCAGCTCATCGATTTTTTCCTCATGGGCCTCGACATCAGGAGCGGGATGATTGGCAAAATTTGGGCCGTAGTTATATGAGTCACTGTTAAATCGCGTTTTCCACAATCCGGCCCGCGGAAAACCGATGACATAACCATCGCGGTTATTATTCATCATATTAACCACCACAACGACGCTGTCTTTTGGGCCTTGTTTGTCCGAACGATGAAAAACGATGATCTTGGACTCATTGTCAACATGATAGAGCTGGATATTTTGACCGCACAACCCCCGCGTCACGCCTGACCCGTTGCGCCGCAGTGCAATCAGGTCCCGATACATGCTGAGAATGCCGTTTTCTCCCTCGGTCCGGGACCAATCGATCGGGTCTTTATCATGAAACCACCGGTCTTCCAATAACTCCTGTCCTTGGAAAATCATCGGGATACCAGGCGAAGTAAGAACAATAGCAGCTCCTAACGTGGAGCGCTTCTTGGAAAACCAGCTGTCAACATTTCCGGGCCAAATCTCCTCCGGCACACGAGCCCGGCCATTAGCTATCTCGTCGTGCGACTCAGTATATATGATCCGTCGAAAGGCGTCTAAATCGTAGCGATGGTCGATAGCTTTGCTGACTGCACCCAAATCACGTGATGCATCATCGCGGACGATGACAGCTTGGCGGACGGGATGAACAAATTCGGCATCCCATTGCGCATTGAAGCCTGCGCCACCCGCTCCTACATCCTTAGTGACCCAGGGGTTATTCCTCATGCTTTCACCGATGCTGATTTTGCCGGGAAACAGTTGTTGGATTTCCACATTGATCCACTGCATCAAGCTCCAGCCTTCGGGAATGTCACTGGCCGCATTTCCTTCATTACCGTCAATGCTTTTGATATAGATTATCATGTCCCAACGTAAGCCGTCGACATGGTACTCCTCGAACCACATCAGGGCGTTATTGCGCAGATATTGGCGCACTTCTTCACGGCCGTAATCGGGGCGCGTCTCGCCCCAGGGTGTTTGCGAGCGGTGATCATTGTAAAAGTAAATTCCCCCCTTCCCATTTTCGCTCCACCCGTCAAACTGCCACAATCCGAGATCGCCTGGACCAAAGTGGTTGTAAACGACATCTACGATGATAGCGATACCTTGCTCGTGGGCCGCTTTAACAAAGAGCTTAAAGGCATCCGGTCCACCGTAAATGCTTTCGACAGCAAAAGGATGAGCCGGATTATACCCCCACGAAAAATCACCTGCAAACTGCATGATCGGCATAACTTCGATGACATTGATACCCAGTTCTTTAAGATAAGGCAATTTTTCAATGGCACTATCAAACGTCCCCAGGTGTTCCTTCTCTTTTACGTTAAAGGTGCCAACATGCATTTCGTAAATGACAAGCTCATTCCCCGTGGCCATGTGGAAGGTTTTATCGCCCCAATCACCCCAATCGAAGGCTTGAGTCTCATAGATAATTCCGTTGCCCGCTGAATTTGTCACTTTTCTGGTATAAGGATCAATGCGAGAGAGAGGGGGGAGACTCCAATCAGCAGGGGTATGAATTAGATATCGGTACTCGTCTCCTTTTTTCGCATCCGGCACATCAATCGACCAATAACCGTTCTGCTCGCTGACCAGAGGTGTAGAAGTTTCGTTCCAGTCGTTGAAGGTTCCGGTCAGATAAACCTTTTCGGCGTGAGGCGCCCATACCCGAAAGGTCACACCCTCTGCAGTGGGAATGGCCCCCATGCCAGGATGTTTTGCCATTGCGCGAGTTTTTTCTTCCATTTTTCCCCCAAAATTTTAATCGTTTCTATCGAACTGGACACACGCTGACTAAACAGAAGTAATGTCTTGCCAGGCTGATTTGTTCGGCAACATGACTCATTTGAACTTCGAAATCGCCTCGAGGAAGGCAGTCTTGACTTTTGCTCAGGCCTTTTCTGCGTCTGTCTTTAGGTCTTCTCGATTCATCGCCGGAGGTCTTCTTCTCGTGCGGCTTTGCCCTAGCCTCATCTTGCGTCTTCTGCAAAGCCTCGATGGTTTTGTAGTATTCAATCTTCGCCTCGGCCTTGCATTCATCAATCTTCGTTCCATAAAAGTAGAGCCTGCATTCATGACCACAATGGAGCACCTTGAAAATGTCTGAAAACGCGTTCTTGTCATGTCGACCGGCGGGAGAAATCCTACCATCCAGCACGGTGAAAGATTCCTCACTTCTTTCGGAATCGTGCGAAAGGGACTTTTGCAGGAGCCTCAATGGTAATACCCTTCCTTCCCGACCTTGCCTCTGAAAATCCGGTAGCTATAGATCGTGTAGCCGAGAATGATCGGCAAAATAAAGACTGCTCCCGACAGCGTGAACACCAGTGTTTCTCGCTGTGCTGCCGCTTCCTGAAAGGTGATGTCGGGTGGAATGGCATATGGGTAAATAGAAGCAAAAAGACCCAGGTATCCGGCAAAAAAGAAAACCGAGCTGAAAATAAAGGGCGTGATCTCGCGTCGGCTACGCAAACTGCTTATTATCCCATAGAATGCGGCCAGACCCAGTACGGGGAAGATCCAGATGAAATAAAGCCGAGGTGGAGTAAGCCAATGGATCAGCACCTGCGGATATTGAAACGGCGTCCAGGCAATCATCAGAACCTGAAAGATCAACACAACAAAGGCGGCACGAAAGGCTATCCGGTAAGCGCCGTTCTGTATGGAACCCGTAGTTTTAATGATAAGATAGGTTGAGGCCAGGAGAAGATATCCGGCAATGAGTCCGGCGGCCAGCGCTATTGAAAAGGGGTTAAGCCAGTCGAAAGAGCCTCCCGAGAAATTTTCTCCCGTCACTTTTGTTCCCGACAGGACCCCGCCCACGATCAGGCCCTGTGAAACCACCGCAACCAGGCTTCCCGCATGGAATGCCCTGTCCCATATGCTGTTCCTGGTTGCGCTGATCCGGAATTCAAGCGAAACACCGCGAAAGATCAGACCGTACAGCAATGTAACGAGTGGGATGTAGAGGGCGCTGAAAAGAACACCGTAAATCACGGGAAAGGCGACAAACAAGGCGCCTCCGCCAAAGACGAGCCATGTCTGATTTGCGCTCCACACCGGTGCAACGCTGTCTATCAGCGTATCACGCTCTTGTTCGCCATGCATAAACGGGAACAGGACGCCTATGCCGAGACTAAAACCGTCCAGGATCACATAAAGAATGATGATCAGAGCGATCAATGCTATCCATGCGGTAACGATATCCATAGTCAAGACCTCGAGATGCAACACGTACGGTCTGCTCTTTTGCATGGCCGCAGAGTTTCTCACCCTTAATAGCTCTCATTGCGGCTACGACAGATCTTCTTTGAGCGGCATCATTCCTGCCGGAAGCTGAACTAGCGGGATTGGACTGGACACATCGGGTCCGCGTCCTATCATTTTCACGATGTAGAATGAATAGATAGAACCAACGGCTGCAAAGATGATCAGAAAAAGGCTGAGCGACCAGATAACATTTCCCGCCGGTATGGGCGACGTACCTTCAGCCGTGCGCATCAAATTATACACGAGCCATGGTTGGCGGCCTGCTTCCGTCGTTACCCATCCGGTTTCTATGGCAAGAAAACCGAGGGGGTGGGTAACCAGCAAGGTCCATAGAAAGGGCCGGTGATCATAGAGTTTCCCCCTTTTCCAGAGAAAAAAGGCCCAGATCATAACCAGGAGATAGACTATGCCGACGCCTGTCATGATCCTGAACGTCCAGAACAGCACGAAAACATTCGGACGGTTTTCCCGAGGGAACTCCCTGAGGCCCAACACCCGGCCGTTCAAAGAGTGAGTGGCAAGGAGGCTGAGTCCGTGAGGTAGCGAGAGTTCGAAGATATTTTTCTCCGTTTGTGCGTCCGGAAGTGCGATCAGAGCGAAAGGCGCGCCAGTGTCGATATTAGTATTCCAATGGGCTTCTATGGCTGCGAGTTTGGCGGGCTGATGTTCTGTAACGCTCCGGCCGTTCAGATCGCCTATGTAAACCTGGAGCGGCGCCGCCAAAGCGGCCATGGCGAGCGCTATGCCTAATGAACGCTGAAAAAAAGGGCGATATCGGCCATTAAGGAGAAAATATGCACTCACCCCGGCAACGACGAAAACACTTGTTTCAATTGATGCTGTGGTCATGTGGGTCATGCGCGTCCACATGGAAGGATTAAAAATGGCTAAATAAAAATCAGTGACCATGAATTTCCCGCCGATAATTTCATAACCCGACGGTGTTTGCATCCATGAATTGGCAGCAAGAATCCAGAAGGATGAGAGAATCGTGCCAGTTGCTACAAGGCAGGTAGCCAGAAAATGAATGTTCCGTGACACTTTCTTCCAACCGACGAGCATGATGCCGAGAAATCCGGACTCCAGAAAGAAGGCGGTCAGTACCTCGAAAATCAGCAGGGGTGACAAGACATTACCGACTGCCTGAGAAAATCTGGAAAAATTCGTGCCGAACTCAAACTCCAATACGATTCCTGTCACTGCGCCTACGCCGAAGTTGATGGCAAATAACTTGACCCAGAAGCGATACATGCGGTAATACAGTTCTTGCTTTGTGCGAATCCACAGGAACTCGATCACGACGAGATACAGGGAAAGGCCGATGGTCAAGGCCGGGAACAGGATATGGAACAAGGTCGTAACGCCGAACTGTATACGTGAGAGCAGAAGAGTATCCATCGTAGATCCTCGTAATTCTGTGTTTGGACAACTGCTCGAAACAGTCCACAAGGTTAATTTTCCAGAGGGCGTTTTTTTTTAACAAAGATTGGTAAAAAAAAATACAGCATCTTTCATCTGCCACTCTTGCCCAGCGTCAGACGATCGTTTGGTCCGCGTCAATCACGCAGGTTTCGAGGCAGAAAAATTGTAACGAATTGCCGTTTGTAACATACATATTCTGCACTCCTCCGACAGATCGGATATATGGTTACCGTTTCTGCTGGAGCAGTGCGTAGGTGAGCGCTCCCCCTCGCAGTTTTGCCGCATCTCTTAATTGTTTCAAATTGCCTTGCATCAGGTCTTTACTCTTACCTTGCATCTCTCCTCTTAGACGAGTTCGGAGTGATTTGTGGTGCTCTAAAATCTCTTCAGATCCGCCCAAGGAGCAATAGGATGATCAGAATCAGAATGATCAATCCGAGTCCGCCGCTGGGATAGTATCCCCAACTCCTGCTGTGAGGCCAGGTGGGAAGTGCTCCGATAAGCACGAGGATCAAAATTATAAGCAGTATCAATCCCATGTCGTTCTCCCTTCTTGTTGCCTGTCCGAGTCTCTGAATATGTCCTGCAGCTCGCCGCGCGTGAAACGCACCCTTGTGATCCATTGCAGCGGAGCCGAAGGCTGAGACCCTTGGTCAAAGGCAGGGTTTAATGCCCAACCCACGGACTCGAGTCCCAAGAAATGTGCGGTGCGAGCTTAATCTCTTGCTTTTTTTTGCTCAGTGTAATCAGGGCAAATTAATGCCTGTAAATCATTTACCCAGGCCGTCTTCCCTGGATAACGCTGATCACGATCACTATAATTGCGAGCACAAGCAAAATATGGATGAACCCGCCCATCGTGTAACTGCTCACCAGCCCGAGTGCCCACAGAACTAGCAGTACTACAGCGATTGTCCACAACATTTGGCCCTCCTTTCGGATTACTCAGGCACGTTGCTCACGCGCACACCGTACCGGCAATCTATGCGTACCTGAACTCAACTATTCGATGGTCATCCGGTTCTTCACGCTCTTCACACCCTTTACATCTTTGACGAGTTTGGTCGCCAGGTCTTTTTCAGCTGCGTTCCCGGCCTTGCCGCTCAACGTGACCACGCCGCGTTTCGTCGTGACCGTGGTGTGTAGGGCGCTGGTCGAGCGGTGATATAGCAACGTCATCTTGGCAAGGGCGGTGATGGAAGCGTCATCGATCTTTTCACCCGTTGTTTGGTGTGTCTTTTTCGAGGCCTTAGATACGGTCATCTCATTATTGACGTCTTTGACCCCTTCGACATCCTTGGCGTATTCGGTCGTCAGTTCTTTTTGCGCCTGGCTCGTTGCATCACCCTGCAGGGTCACGATTCCATCTTTGGTGGTAACTTCCGTCATGGCACTCACGCTCCGGTGAAACAGGAGTGTGGTTTTAACTTTCGCAGTGAGCCACGCATCCGAGTTTTCGGCGGGCTGTTCCCCTTTGACTTCCAGTTTGTTGTCAACGCTTTTGACCCCGGGCAGGCCCGACACGGTCTCCTGGGCCAATGATTTGTGGTATTCCTCTGAGACAGTCCCCGTCAAGGTGACGGCGCCGTTCTTAGACTCTATTTTAATGTCGTCGTCCTTGAGGTAGGTCTTGAACACATATGACTTTTTGGCTGATGATTCGATTCGGTTGTCCATCTTGGTCGCGTACGCAGGCACATCGATCGTTAGCAGCGCTATTGCGGCCACCATCAGAGCTACAGAATATATTGCTTTCATAACACGTTCTCCTTTTATTGTTGTTACTGTTGTTTGTTGAACTCTTTTACTCCGAAGACCCCATGTCTTTCGGAGTCCTTGTTGTGGTTTATCATGCGACCGCAGCCGGGGACCCCAAGGACACTCCGGTGCATGATATGCCGCTCTCACTACTTTCCTAGGACCTTCTTGACCTGACCGATCTTTTCCTGTACTTTTCCGGCCATCTTTTCGCCTTTTCCTTCGGCCTCTAACCTGGGATTATCGGTGATTTTCCCGGCCACTTCCTTGACCTTGCCCTGTGCTTTGTGAAACTTGCCTTCCACTTTGTCCTGCGCGCTGGATTTCATAGTATCCCTCCTTATAGATAGGCTTCGATTTAGTTGTTGCTACTTTATGCTCGGTCCATTCTGTAATTAAAGAAGATGCACCTTGATTGTCATCACGCCACAGACATTTCATCTGACCGCATGTCTGAGCAGAGGAGATTGCAAAACAAACTTTGTTCCGTCTGCTGTTTTAATGTAAGGTCTGTTTTATTCATTTTCCTAGCATTAACGCCTTTCTTCCTTGCGATGTCCTTGATGTCCTGAATCTTCACGCCCAAATCTCCATACTAAGTATTAATTGATGAATAATATATCCATTTTTTAACAAGTATAACATAGCATAAAGGGGCTTTTCTTATTCCGAGCAATAAAAAAGGGACCACGATTATCTCCCCTCTTCCCATACTCTACAACACGTTTTTTTTCTAATAACACTTGACATGATTAGTCTCTGCTGCCATACTGATTAATAATACCACGTCAGCTATTCATTACTTCGTTAGGTATAATAAGATATTTACCCATTAAAAGGAGGAACGACTCATGGCAACGAATAGAGCCAAATTAGTTTTAGCAGTTATAGGTCTGATAGTCTCACTATTGTTAGCCACCATAGCTTTCGCTGAAAGCAATAGTGCACCAGAAAATCAACAGACCATCAATGATTACAACAAGGCAATAGAATTAAATCCAAAAGATGCAACGGCATATGTTAATCGTGGGATTGCTTATAAAGCGTTAGGAAACTATCATGAGGCTATCAATGATTACACCAAGGCAATAGAACTAGACCCGAAAGATGCGGATGCATACTATAATCGTGGGATTGCTTATAAAGTATTGGGAAACTTTAAACAGGCTATCAATGATTACAATAAGGCAATAGAACTAGATCCGAAAGACGCGGATGCATATAGGAATCGCGGGATTGCTTATAAAGTTTTAGGAAACTATCAGCAGGCTATCACTGATTACAACAAGGCAATAGAACTAAATCCGGAAGGTGCGGATGCATACTATAATCGTGGGAATGTTTATAAAGCTTCGGGAAACCTTGAACAGGCTATCACTGATTACAACAAGGCTATAGAACTAGATCCGAAAGATGCGGATGCATACTATAATCGTGGGGTTGCTAATCAAGCTGTAGGAAACCTTGAACATGCAATCAGTGATTACAGCAAGGCGATAGAACTAGATCCGAAAGATGCGGATGCATACTACAATCGTGGATATGCTTATCAAAAATCAGGAAACAATGATATGTTTATCCAAAATCTTAAAATGGCTGCGAAGTTAGGGGATAAAAAAGCCCAGGATTATTTGCATTCAAAGGGAATTGAATAGCATTAAATTATTGAGCTTTGCATAAATAATGGAAAATATTTATTAGAGAGGATTGTGCGCATCCCCTTGAATGGGTGCATGGACCGAGTGGGGTTGTTTGACCGCGTTGTTCGGGACAGAAAGCTTGGCGAACAAAGCACTTTATGAGTTCACATGAATTATTTTCGTTCATAATTTGCTAACACGCTCTGGGTATATAAAACGTGGTTTTGGTCTGAAGATTCGCAACTTGCACTAGAAAATCGACTGTCTTTTTATGAATCAGTGGCGGGCTGATGGATATCTTAGCAGGAAATTGATTCGACCCGAAAGAAATAAAGAAAGGATGACAATATTATGAAGAAAAAAATAAGACTATTGACAATTGTGGCCATGTTGCTCGTATCCAGCGGTTGCTTTCCCTTTTGGGGCGGAGGAGGTGGGGGCTGGCATGGAGAACATGGAGAACACTGGGGTGGTGAGCATGGAGGGCGCCGTTAAAATGCTGCCGGGTCCGGTCAAGTTCGATTAGGCTAGAGGTATTTACTTGACTTACTTAACCTATCACAATTTATGGTAGACGCTGTTTCTCGGCGTTTCGCTGAGGGAGCAACGACGTGCTTATAAAACAAGCCATTTGCGGCGATGCCTCGATATTCTAATATCATAAGACCTCAAAATATAGGGGTGGTTGTGTGATATAAGTACGTCTAAATTCGATTTACCTTCATAACTTCGTATCCAATTGAAAGGACAGCAGATTATAAGCAAGTGATCTTAACGCACCATCGGTATTGGCGCGACCCTCCATAACTACAAAGCTATTAGCGGACATTGAGAACTATGATATGAATGGAAACAAGACCACGTACAGCGAGCTGCAGTGGCTACCTAACCAATGAAGTATTGCTAAATTTCTATAATACATTAAAATTTTATACTATAGCGCGCCAGCACACTAAGGATGCTATGCGTGCAACGAGTTAGAGCCCTCACACACTCAAAACTGGAATCGGCACCGAGGAAATGATTCCGTAGCCGTGGGTCCGCAGGTGACCGCCATAAGGGTGACACCCAGTAACCAGCAAGTCCGCCTTCGTCTGTTTCACTGCTTGGCTCAGCATCTTGGGCACATTACCACTACCGATAAATACGTCTGACTTGATGCCTATGTATTGCTGGAGTTCTGCGATATGTTGAGAAGCGTCGCCGACAAGCTGCCTCTTTCCACTTTCGATTAACGTAGCTGCCACCCGGTCCCCAAAACTCCACCCCGGCAGTGACGTGTGCGAGCGTGAGACGGGCACCAAATTCATCCGCCATTTGCGCGGCCCACGACACAGTTTTGTGATCATAGGGGTTGAAATCGACCGCACACAGGACGTTGCGGACCATAAACTTCTGCTCTGGCGATTCTTCCACGTGGGCGTCGGTCCAAACCGGGCACACGGTCCCTTGTAGTACTTTCGCTGTCACAGAACCCAGAAGAAACCGGTCGAACGTGTGGCCGTAGGACGGCATCATGATCAGGTCGGCTTTTTCCTCTTGAGCTGTCTGCACAATTGCCTGGGCAGTGCTTCCTTTGACCAACACACGCTGAATGGCAAGATCAGAAAGCTCTGACCCTAGAGACTGATCCAGGTTTTTCTCGGCACCTCTAGTGATCTCCGCGAGCAGATCCCAACCAGCGAGTTCGGGGCCGTCCTCTGGTACACCGGCGGCATGGCTCAGCGCTGTCACGATGTGCAGCATCACGATCTCAGAATGGAAATGGTGGGCCAATGTCGCGGCCTGATGAATCACACGCAGCGAGGTATTCGGGAAATCAACCGGAAGCAGAATTTTCTTAATATTCAGCATCGCGCACCAACCGTAAAGTCAAAAAGTTCCCGACCAACTCCCTCAGGACGTTCCCAACTTATCTTGGGTTCCACGCAAGTCTCACGAGCCCCGAACAGCGAGTCGGCCTACTCAGGAGATGTACAGATTTGGCACGTCGTCCTTTCAGCCGTTCGGGTGATAATTAAAATTCAGTTTACACTGTTGATATCCTCGTCACGACAATGAGAATTCGAGATAGTCAGTTACGTTAATTTGCTGTTTGCTACCAAGGCAGAAGGCGCGATGACCGAGGTTGACCTTCTGCCATATGCCTGTAACATCCTGCAAGTCTCGCGGGCAGTGCTCCCGCGTTACCGAACCCGTTTCAGCATGCGTCAATTCACGCCACAGTTGCTGGCTGTCCTCTGCCTGATGCGTTACGAGGACTGGAACCTCCGTTCAACCAAGGTGCAGTTGGGCGAATACCGTGTTTGCCAAACGCTTATCTTAGTCAGCGTGACCAACTTCACAACTCTATATTGCTTTCTGCAGCGTCTGGACGACGTAATCATAGACCAGGCGGTCGGCGAGACGCGAGACGGTGCGCCGGCTGCGTGGTAAACGCAGAAAAGCACGGCTACGCGTCCAAGTTTCGGTCGATGCGACGGGCTTAACGCAGGGAGCGGTCAGCACATTCTCCGTGCGGCGGATGCATGATCCGGTCAGAAACCGCTGCCGTGGCGGCACTGGCTAAAGTAGGTGGTCGCAGTGGATTTGGATCAACAGTTCGCGTTGTCGCAGACCGCGCGACGCGTTCCTTGAACTGCGCAAATTCGCCTGCCGTCGTCCCAGCGGCTTCCGAACAAACGCGCATCGGCCTGGTTCTGGCCGACGCAGAATTCGACAGTGAGAGGAATCACAGCTACATCCGGCACGAGCACTGGGCGCAGAGTGTGATACGGGCCAAGCGCGGAAAGAAACCGTGGAGTTTACACAGAGTGCGTGCCCAGATGCTGCGGCCATTCCCGCGACGCCTCTATCTCCACAATGCCCTGGTCGAAATTCTGTTCAGTTCGGTGAAGCGCAAGCTCTCGGCTCGCGTGCCCGGTCGTTCACTGCGCACGCAGATGAACTAGCCCTGCTGCTCGGCTTGAGTTTCAATCTGTATCTCCTGAGGCATCGCCACCTTTTATCGAGGATGTCAACAGAACCAAGTCAGTTTCATGTTTTATGGTACTTTGCTGATCAGTTGCGCAGGCGATGGGAGCTGCGAGGCGTCCCAACCTCCACCGAGCGCCTCGATCAACCCTCCGCTGGCCGTCATCTGCTGAATTCGAAGATTGACCGCAGTTTGCTGATTGGAGAGCAATGCGGTTTGCGCGGTAATCACATTCAGGTAAGGATCGATTCCCAATTTGTAGCGATCCTGGGCGATGCGCGAGGCTTCTTTCCGCCGATTTGACCGCCGTGTCCTGATATTGAATCTCCACAGACAGGATCCGCAGCGACGCGAGGTTGTCTTCCACTTGTTGAAAAGCCGTCAGCACCGTCTGCCGATAGTTGGCCACCGTCTCATCGTACTGGGCTCTGAATTGCTCGACCGTGGCCCGGCGCAACCCCGCGTCAAAAATGGTTTCCGCGGCCGCCGGGCCGACCGAGAAAAAGCGGCTCGGCCAGGTGAACCAACTCGCGAACGAAGTGCTTTCGAGTCCTGCCGCTGCGCTTAACGTAACCGTCGGAAAGTATGCTGCTCTCGCAATGCCAATCTGCGCGTTGGCCTGAGCAACCAGGCGCTCTGCTGCGGCGATGTCGGGACGCCGCTCAAGAAGCTGGGACGGAACGCCGAAGGGAATCGCCGGAGGACTTGAGTTGAGCGGTTCGACGGGAATTGAAAACGTCGACGCCGGTTGGCCGGTCAGCATGGCGATGGCATGTTCAAACTGCGCCCGTTGGATGCCCAGAGCGGCATCCTGCGCTTGCGTGGCTTCGAGTTGAGTCTCGGCTTGCGCCACGGCTTCGTCCGTGCCGATGCCGGTCTCGTACAGAGCCTTGGTCAGATCGAGAGACTGTTGATAAGCGACCACCGTCGAATCCAACAACTGCTTTAGCGCATCCTGCCCGCGAAGTTGAAAGTAATCCATGGCAACATCGGCCTGGACAGTGAGGCGGGTATTCTCGAGATCCGCCGCGCTGGCCTGCGCTCCGTAGGCGGCCGATTTGATCGTGTTCCGGATGCGGCCGAACAAGTCCGGCTGCCAGGTGGCATCAAACGGGAAGGTGTAGTCAGTAAATGTACCCGTCGAGGAAGATGTGGACCCGTTCCGCTGTGCCTGAGCTCGGATACGTGTGGCCGACGGCCGTTGCACGGTAATGGCTGGGTTGGTCGTCACCGTAGGGAAAAGCTGTGATCGAGCTTCCTTGACCAGGGCGCGCGCTGCAAAAAAGCTTGCCGCAGCGGCGGCGATGTTTTGGTTCGAAACATTGACCTTCTCTTCCAGCGCATTCAACTGAGGATCGTTGAAAATCTCCCACCATTTACCGCGAAGCGCATCATCTTTCGGCTGCGCCACTTTCCAACCGTCCGTATTCTTGAAGTCGGCGGGAGTGAGTTCCTTGTATGCCGCGGGAGTGTCCGCGGGCGGTCGTGTGGTACTTCGGGCCGACCGTGCACCCTGCCAGAGAGACAAGGTGTCACGGCGAGACATAGTCGTGGCTCTTAGATGGAAAGAAGTCATAATCTTATGCACCCCATAATGGCTCCAATTAATCCGCCGCGCTGGGGGCTGGTCCGGCCCCATGGTCAAGGATGTCGTGCTGCTTTCCCTGCATCCGCAGCCGCAGCCGGTCGAACGCCAGATAGACGACCGGCGTTGTATAGAGCGTGAGCAACTGACTCAAGATCAGCCCTCCCACAATCGTGATGCCGAGGGGCCGGCGGAGCTCATACCCCGTGCCCGTCCCCAGCGCCAGCGGCAGAGCGCCCAATAGCGCCGCCATCGTCGTCATCAGGATCGGACGGAAGCGCAACATGCACGCTTCAAAAATCGCGTCGGCTGGTGCTCTTTCCCTCCTGGCGCTCCGCCTGAAGAGCGAAATCGATCATCATGATGGCGTTCTTTTTTACGATTCCGATCAGCAGCACAATGCCAATGATGGAGATGATGTTCAGATCCTCTTTAAAGAGCATCAATGCGAGCATCGCGCCCACGCTCGCCGACGGCAGAGTGGAGATGATCGTCAGCGGATGGACCAGGCTTTCATACAAAATGCCGAGAACGATGTACACCGCCAGCAGCGCCGTCAGAATCAGCATGGGCTCGGTGCCCAGAGATTGCTGGTAGGCCAGCAGCGTGCCGGCAAAAAAGCCTTGCAGCGTGGAAGGCGCGCCGAGCCGCTTTTGCATCTGGTTGATGCTCGATGTGGCATCGCTCAAAGACACGTTCGGCGCGAGGTTAAAGGACACGGTGACCGAGGGGAATAAGCCCGTATGGTTGATGGCCAGCGGCGTGGTGTTGGCTTGGCCCTTGGCCACCGCGAGCAGCGGAATGTTACCGCCGCTGGACGTATGAAGGTAGATGTCTTTCAATCCTTCCGGGCTTTGCCAATACTGGGGAGCAACTTCCAGCACCACGTAATACTGATTTAACTGCGTGTAGATGATGGACACTTCCGATTGGCCGAATGCGCCGTACAACGCCGAGTCCAGCGACTGTGCGGTAAGGCCGAGCTTTGCCGCCGTGACGCGATCATAGTTCATCAGCTCATCCAGGCCGCCATTCTGCTGGTCTGAGCTCACGTCCTGCAGACCGGGCAGGCGCTTCATCTCACCCAGTAGGATCGGTCCCCACTTGGAAAGATCCTGCACATTGTCGGATTGGATCGTGTACTGGTACATCGCATTACTGGACCGGCCGCCGATGCGCAGATCCTGCACGGCTTGGAGGAACGCGGAAGCCACCGGCAGACGGTTCAATTTGGGGCGCAGGCGGTTGATGATCTGAGCGGCGCTGACCTTGCGCTCCGCCAGCGGCTTGAGCGCAACGTAGAGGATGCCGGTATTTGTGGCCCCATTGCCGCCGGTAAACGCAATCACATTCGCGACGGCAGGATCGTTCTTGATCACGCCGCCGATCTGCTGAATGGAGTTGTTCATCGCCGGGAAGGATGAATCCTGCGGCCCTCGCACCGCACCGGAGATCGCTCCCGTGTCCTCCTCCGGGAAAAAGCCCTTGGGTATCTTGACGATCAGCACCACATTGAGCGCGATGGTGAGGAAGAGCACGATGAGGGTGAGGAGCCGGATGGTCCAGCACCCAATGCAGGCTGCCGCGATACAGCGACAGCACCCAGTCAAAGAACTTTTCGCTGGCCATGTAGATGCGGCCATGCTTTTCCGCGCGCTCGTTCTTCAACAGGTAGGCGCACATCATGGGCGTGGTGGTCAGCGAGATGATCATGGACACGAGAATGGCCGTCGAGAGAGTGACGGCAAACTCGCGGAAGAGACGGCCAACGATTCCGCCCATCAACAGAAGAGGGATAAAGACGGCAATGAGCGAAATGCTGATGGTGAAGACGGTGAAGCCGATTTCTTCCGCGCCCTTCAGCGCCGCGGCAAAGGGCTTCATGCCGTTTTCCAGATGGCGCGTGATATTTTCCATCACCACGATGGCATCATCGACCACAAATCCCGTTGAAATGGTCATGGCCATCAGCGAGAGGTTGTCGAGGCTGTATCCGAACAGATACATCACGGCGAACGTACCGATCAGCGAGACCGGCACGGCGACGCCGGGAATGAGCGTGGCGCGGCCGTTGCGCAGGAAGACAAACACCACGACGATGACGAGGCCGATGGAAATGAGCAGCGTCCTCTCGACGTCGCTGACAGAGGCGCGGATGGTTGTGGTGCGATCAAGAACGATGGTGGTATCGATGCCGAGCGGAATGGATGCCTGGATAAACGGAAGTTGCGCGCGTATGCGGTCGACCGTGTGCAATGATGTTGGCGCCGGGCTGGCGGAAGATGATGACCGTAACCGCGCGCTTGCCGTTCAAATAGCCGGCAGCACGGACGTTCTGCACGGAGTCGGTCACCTGAGCGACATCGGACAGGCGGATAGCCGCGCCGTTGTTATAACCGACGACGAGCGGCTTGTAGTCGTCCGCGTGCGAGATCTGGTCGTTGGCAAGGATGTCCGCGGTCACGATGCCATCGGAGATTTGGCCTTTGGCCAGGTCGGCGTTCTGCAGGCTCAGCACGGACTGCAAATTCGCAAGGGTAAGTCCATAGCTGGCCAATTGTGTGGGATTTGCGTCCACGCGCACGGACGGCAGCGCGCCACCTCCGACAGTGACCTGCCCTACGCCCTGTATCTGCGACAACTTCTGCTCGATGACGGTGGAGGCTTCGTCATACAGTTTGTCGGGGCCGTATTTGTCCGAGGTAAGGCCGAGGATCATGATCGGCGCATCGGCGGGATTGACCTTGCGATAGGTCGGATTGCCCGGCAGGTTGGCGGGCAGATAGGTTCGCGCCGCATTGATGGCGGCCTCCACATCGCGCGCCGCGCCATCAATGTCGCGGCTGAGGTCAAACTGAATGGTGACCGATGTGCTGCCGAGCGTGCTTGCGGAGGTCATCTCCGTCACGCCCGCAATATGACCGAACTGCCGCTCCAGGGGAGTGGCGACGGACGACGCCATAATGTCGGCGCTGGCTCCCGGCAAGCCGGCACTGACTGAAATAGTCGGAAAGTCGACCTCCGGCAGGGGCGATACCGGCAGCACCTCAAACGCAATCGCTCCGGCAAGGGCAATCGCCACCGTGAGCAGCGTCGTAGCCACCGGCCGGCGAATGAAGGGTGCGGAGATGTTCATGCCGGCCCTGCCAGTTCTGCGCCTCCGGTTTCCGGCTGGTTCGATTTGTGCGCAAAGCGGTGCGCCAGATTGTCAAAAAAGATGTAGATGACGGGCGTGGTGTAAAGCGTGAGCGCCTGGCTCAGCAGCAGTCCGCCCACCATGGCGATGCCCAGCGGCCTGCGCAACTCGGAACCGAAACCAGTTCCGAGCGCCAGCGGCAGCCCAGCCAGCAGCGCGGCCATGGTGGTCATCATAATGGGGCGGAAGCGGAGCAGGCAGGCCTCGTAAATTGCATCCGTCGCGTTCTTTCCGTGCTTCCGCTCGCCTTCCAGCGCGAAGTCGACCATCATGATGCCGTTCTTTTTCACGATGCCGATCAGCAGGACGATGCCGATGATCGCCACCACGCTTAAATCCTGGTGAAAGAGAATCAATGCGAGGAAAGCGCCAACGCCCGCTGACGGCAGCGTGGACAGAATCGTAATCGGGTGGATAAAGCTCTCGTACAAAACGCCGAGCACGATGTACACCGTGACCAGCGCGGCAAGAATGAGCAACGGCTCATTGGCCAGCGAATTCGTGAAGGATGCCGCGGTGCCTTGAAAACCCGCCTGCAGGCTGGGAGGCATGTGCATGTCTTTCTGCACTTTGTTGATCGCCGTAATGGCGTTGCCCAGCGCGGCATTCGGCGCGAGATTGAACGACACGGTGATCGCCGGAAATTGACCCTGGTGTGTAATGGCGAGCGGCTCCGTCGTGTTCTCAAAGTGCGAGAAAGCGCTCAGCGGCACGGCGCTGCTGATGGCCGAACTGGTGGTGCCTGCGGAGGTGGCTCCCTTGCTGGACGTCGCGTGGAGGTGCTCGCCGAAAGCGCGTTCGCCGGAGGAGTAAGCGTAGTTGCCGATGGAGTGTACAGCGCGGAAGTCGTCAGCGCATTGGATCCCGCGGAGGACGATCCGGAAGACGCGAATGAGGAAGAGGCTCCGGCACCGGTTGCGCCGGAAGACGCATTGGACTGGATGTAGAGATGGTTCAGCTTGTTCGGGTCCTTCTGAAATTGCGGCTCACTCTCAAGCACAACGTGGTACTGATTCACCTGCGTATACATGGTGTTGATTTGCCGCTGGCCGAAGGCGTCATACAGAGTGTTATCGATGGTCGACGGCGCGATGCCCAGTCGCGAGGCGGTGACCCGGTCGATCACCAGAGATACGGCCAGCCCTCCCAATTGTTGATCGGTCGCGACGTCTTCCAGTTCCGGCAACTGTTTCAGCCGGTCGACGAAGCGGTTGGTCCAGTCATTCAGTTCGTTGGCATCGGGGTCTTCGAGCGTGTACTGGTATTGCGTGCGGCTCACCCGGTCATCTACGGTAATGTTCTGCACAGGCTCCATAAACAGCTGTATTCCCTGAACCTGGTCCAGTCTCGTCTTGAGCCTGCGGATCACGTCTGACGCGCTGATCTTGCGCTGGTCGAGCGGCTTCAGATTGATCGACATTCTGCCGCTGTTGGTCGTTGTATTCGTGCCATCCGCGCCAATAAACGACGAAAGGCTTTCAACGGCCGGGTCCTCCAGAACCGCCTTGGCAAGCTCCTGCTGCTTCTCGGCCATGGCCTTGAGCTAATCGTCGGCGGCGCCTGCGATATGCCCTGGATGACGCCCGTGTCCTGTACCGGGAAAAAACCTTTTGGGATGATGATGTAAAGGAAAATCGTGAGCAGGAGTGTAGCCAATGCGACCAACAGCGTAATCGTCTGGTATCGAAGGACAAACTTCAGCGTCCGGCCATAGAACGCGATCATCCGCTCGAAAACGCGCTCCGAGGCTCTATAGATGCGCCCCTGCTGCTCTTTTGGTTTGTGCCGCAAGATTCGCGCACTCATCATGGGCGTGAGCGTAAGGGAGACCACTGCCGAAACGACGATAGTGACGGCAAGCGTCACGGCAAACTCGCGGAACAGGCGCCCAACCACGTCGCCCATGAATAACAGCGGAATCAGTACGGCGATGAGTGACACGGTCAGCGAGAGAATGGTGAAGCCAATTTGCTCCGCGCCCTTGAGCGCCGCTTCCATGGGCGGATCGCCCGCTTCGATGTACCGCGAGATGTTCTCGATCATCACGATGGCATCGTCCACAACGAAACCGGTGGAGATGGTCAGCGCCATCAGCGATAAGTTATCCAGGCTGTAACCAAGGATGTACATCGCCGCGAAGGTGCCAACCAGTGACAGCGGCACAGCCACGCTCGGGATAATGGTGGCATAGAGACTCCGCAAGAAGAGGAAGATGACCAGCACGACGAGTGCGACCGTCAACAGCAATTCGAACTCAACGTCGGAAACCGATGCTTCGATGGCGGTCGTAAGATCGGTAAGCGTGGTCACCTGAATGCCCGTGGGCAGGTTGGCCTCCAGCTGCGGCATCAGTCGCTTGATGCTCTTGACCACGCTGATTGTGTTGGCCCCGGGCTGGCGTTGCACATTCAGGATCACCGCAGGGGTCTGATTCATCCACGCGGCCTGGTTATTGTTCTCTACGCCATTCACGATGCGTGCCACGTCGGTCAGCATCACCGGCGCACCGTTACGGTATGCAACTACAACGTTCCGATAGTCGTCGCTGGTGACCAGCTGATCGTTGGCAGTCGATCTGGTAATCCTGGCGCGGCCCATCGAAGTTCCCTTTGGCGGCGTTCACACTGGCCTGTGTCAGCGCAGTGCGCAGGTCTTCCAGGTTGATGCCGTAGGATGACAGCGCCGTTGGGTTGGCTTGAATGCGCACTGCTGGTTTTTGCCCGCCACTGATGGTTACAAGGCCGACCCCACTGAGCTGCGAAATCTTTGGCGCAAGGCGCGTGTCCACAAGGTCCTCGACCTGAGGAAGCGGCATGGATGCTTGAGGTGATGGCCAGCGTGAGCACGGGGGCATCGGCTGGATTCGTCTTACTATAGATCGGCGGCGAGGGCAGGATGGATGGCAACAAACTCTGCGATGCGTTTATCGCGGACTGCACCTCTTCCTCGGCCACATCGATAGCCAGAGTGAGGTTGAACTGCAGCACGATGACGGAAGTGCCGCCAGAGCTTGTGGAGGTCATCTGGCTCAAGCCCTGCAGTTCGCCGAATTGACGCTCCAGTGGCGCCGTCACAGTCGTCGATATCACGGTCGGGCTTGCGCCTGGATAAAACGTTAGAACCTGAATGGTCGGATAATCGACTTCCGGCAATGCGGAAACCGGCAGTTGCGTATAGCCAACAAGACCGACCAAGAGGATTGCAGCCATCAGCAAAGAGGTCGCTACTGGCCGCAAGATAAATGGACGTGATGGATTCACGGGGCACTGCTCCCGTTCATGCCGGTTGTGGTAGGCTTGGTCGAAACGACGACCGCAGCGTTGTCCTGCAACTTATCGAAGCTGCTGTTGGCGACAACGTCTCCAGGGTTGATGCCTGCAACCTGCGTAACACCACCGTCTGTAACTCCCGGCTTTATACTGCGTATATGAGCGATATTGTTTTGAATCACATACACAAACGATGCTGGGCCGTTGTGTTGAATGGCTGATGCCGGAATCAGCGTCACTCCCTGCAACGTATTCACCAGCAGGCGCGTGTTTATAAACTGGTTTGGGAAGAGTGCATCATTTTTGTTGTCGAAGAGTGCTCGCCCTTTTACTGTCCCAGTCGTAGTGTCGATCTGGTTGTCGAGCGTTAACAGCTTCCCGCTTGCAATCTTCGTCTGCGCAGTGCGATCAAATGCATCGACGGTGAGTTTAGCCTTCTTGAGTAAGCGAGTTTCAACCTGGCCTAGACTGTCTTCCGGTATTGTGAAAATTACGGTGATAGGCTCTAATTGTGTAATGACTGCGAGGATTACATTTCCAGAAGACTGCACCACGTTGCCCGGATCCACCAGCCGCAAACCCACCCGACCGTCAATTGGAGCAGTGATATGGCAGTAGTCGACCTGAATCTGGTCAAATTGCACCGTTCCCTGGTCGTTTTTCACCGTGCCCTCGTCCTGCAGTACAAGCTTTTCCTGGTCATCCAGGACTTGCTTTGCAATGGCGTTGCGTGTCCACGCGGCACGGTAGCGTTCGAGGTCCATCTGTGCTTGGGCGAGCAGATTCTTGTCTCGCTCAAGTGCCCCTTGTGCTTGTAAAAGCATTGCGCGGTACGGACTCGAATCGATGTCAATCAGCGGATCGCCCTTACGTACCCGCTGACCCTCCTTATAGTGCACGTCAACGACTAGGCCATTCACCTGACTGGTAATCAAATCGGTATAGACCGGGGTGACTGTGCCGATTGCATCAAGGTAAACGCCGATGTCACCCTTTTGAGCCGGCGCACTCGTAATGGCGATCCCCGGAGGCTTCGCTTTTGGGGTGTCCTTGTGGTGGTGTAAGACCAGTACGAGCGCAAGTGCGAATACCAGTAGCACCATGCTCCATATGACGACACGCACAACCTTACGTCGGGGACGTGCTCGAACTGGAGTCGGGAGTTGATGGTCAGGGTTGATGGCTGAATGTTCGTTTATGTCGGGTGTCAATCGCAAGCTCCTTTTTCAGTTCCGAATCCCTCGCATAGCCGCATAGCACTGTTCTTGAGCGACTCCGTAAGGTACTATATCCCCCGGGTGGGTCAGTCTCGGCCTCCTGAAGGAAGCGGGACTTACCTAGCCTGAATTTCCACGGAGCAGAATTCCCCTAAGTAATGATGGATTTTTCACCGCTTAGATAGGCGGCCAATTGTAGTGGCAACCCGTTCAACCACAGGACAGTGACATGGGGTTCATGAGTCCTGAGGCGAGAATAATCGGAAGATGCACACATCGGTGAAATCTGACATCGATCCCGGTATAGTTTATTTCTGTTACATTTGTGCCGCTTACCGCCACGGTTTTGCCCGTAGGCCCGAATGTATACCCTGTCTTTCTGGGTGTAATCGTGTTGCTGCCATTAGCTATCCCGGTGAACATTAAATTTCCGTCTATTTTATTGATAGTTGTGACACTTCTAGTCACGCTCAGGGTTAAAGTTACCCCTGATACAGCCGCACGGCAAGCCGTCACCGTCCACGATATGGAAAACGTGGCTCGCTAAAGTTAACCGTAACGGTCATTGGTGCATTCATTGTCACCGTAGTGGGATCGCCCTTGCTTACTTTATTGCGCCGCTCCAACAGCTGAAGGTGAAGCCGACATTCGCAGTGGCAGCCAAGAACCCTGCGTCAAGACGTTGGGCATGTTAGCATAGCGAGAAGATGCTGTGCAAGGCCACGACTGCGCCGATGGCCTCGGAGAATTAGGGTGTCTTCCAACCCTAACTCCCCAGCAAGGATGCCCTGCTGTTAACAGCAAACCGGCTGAACAATCAGGTGTCACGCTTCCTGCTCCTGCAGGATACACGGATGTCGTCAAATGGTATTGAGTGGTGAATAAGGCCGTATAGGTCGCAATTGTCGAACGTGTCGGTTATCATATGGGTTTGTAAAGCTTCCGTCGGTCCACGATGAAAAAGAAATACTGCGTCCCGGCGCCACCGTTCTGGGACGATAGCACCACTCACGTATGGCTTTAACCTTCCGCCCAACTGAGTTTCTGATGCGTCATTGCTTTACTCTTCACCGGGTGATCATCAATTGATTTGCCCATGCACGACGTAGCACAAATCACAACAACGAACAGTTTCATAATTGATATGATGTTCATCAGCAAGAAACTTGTTCTTTCTCATCTCAAATGGGTAAGCCGACCTTCTTGTATCTAACCTACCTTTAAGCATGTAAATGATAATTTTAAAACCTATTGAATTTACGGTATTTTCATGCCGTCTATTTTGTAACCTATTACTAAAGTACCTGCAAACATTGACCACTCATTATGAGCAGGAGCCAGAAACTATATTGTATCCCCGCTTAATTAAAAAAATATCACTTGATGAGACATCTGTCAAGTTGCCCGGGAAAAGCGTTAGAAAATTGCCAACGCCTTTTTTGCGAGACAATCAGGGGTTTTTTCGCCGAATTGTCCCTTATGCACACACATGGAAAAACCTCTCGAACCAACCCTACTCGATCACACAAGCTCGTGGTGACTTTTCGCCGTGAGTAGAGACAGAGCGCGTATGGTAAATAATATTCAAACGCGCGTTTAAATATTTTGATAGTCATATAATAAAGGGCGCCTACCCGAGCATAACTGAACGGCGATGTAATACTGGCATTTTTAGAATAAGAGTTCCTTTTCCGTGGAGGTGCAGATCGTTCCACTACTATACCGTTATCAGCATCTTTACTTGCCATCCCGTGAGCCATCTTCGGGCTGGTTCACAATCACTAAAATTGAACAATCATTTGGCCTGATAGCGAAGATTTCCTGGTCCGTCAAAAGACGGAAAGGATCAATAGATAAATGCTGCACCATCGTGACCTTAATCCTGATGGGTGACTGGCGCAGGGAAAACTGACGCCAAAACTAAATGAATTTGCGGCAATGGTGAAGATAGCGATAACACAAAGACAATGAGATGCGTTCTTTTTTTCATCAAGGGATATTATTGTGTCCTTGACAGTATCCTTTAAACGGGTGACCAAACGACCTGCACATGCGTGGCACCGATGTAGATGCCTAGAATTCTCATGCGATAGAATATTGCGTACTATATCGAGTCACGAATTCTTTCCCTTCTTCTTGCAATGCACCACCAATTCAGCAGGCAACGGCCAACTGTGTCCTTTAGCAAGCAGACTCTGAGCATCCTCCGGTCCCCAGGTACCTGAGGCGTAATTAGGGAAATCACTAGGCGGAGATACCGCCCAACCCTCAAGCACCGGCATCAATAATCGCCAGGAGGCCTCCACCTGATCGGCGCGCATGAACAAGGTGGCGTCATTCTTCATTACGTCCCAGAGCAACGTTTCATAAGCGTTAGGCGATCGGGCTGCGAAGGCGTCCTGGTAATTGAACTGCATCTCCACGGAGCGCAGATGCATCTTTGGGCCGGGGTGTTTTGCCTGAAAGCGCAACACGATGCCTTCATCGGGCTGGATGGACATCACCAGTCGTGACGACTTCCAATCGAGGGTGGCCTCGGACGGAAACGACTGATGCGGCACTCCGCGAAAATGGATTGTAATCTCCGAGGCCTGCCGGGTGAGCCGTTTCCCGGTGCGGAGATAAAAGGGCACGCCCTGCCAGCGCCAGTTGTCAAGGAACAGCCTGAGCGCGACAAACGTCTCGGTTTGGGAATCAGGCGACACCCCTTCTTCTTCGCGGTAAGCCGGAACTTTATTGCCGCCGATCCACCCCTTGTCATATTGACCACGCACAACGCTTTGATGGACGGCGTCTCTGTGAATCGGACGAACGGCGTGGAGGACGTCAACTTTCTTGTTGCGAATCTCATCGGCTTCGAAGGAGACCATCGGTTCCATCGCAACGAGACAGAGCAGTTGCATCAGGTGATTCTGCACCATGTCACGCAGGGCTCCGGCGCGGTCGTAATAACCACCTCGATGCCCTACGCCCACCTCTTCGGCCACGGTGATTGTCACGTAGTCCACGTAACGCCGGTTCCAGAGCGGCTCAAAGAGGGGGTTGGCAAAGCGGAAGGCCAGAATGTTCTGCACCGTTTCCTTGCCCAAATAATGGTCGATGCGAAAGATTTGGGATTCTTCGAAATTGGCGGCAAGGATAGCATTTAGGGCGCGAGCGGATTCCAGGTCATAGCCGATCGGTTTCTCGATCACAATTCTCCCCCATTCCCGATCACGCGCCAGTCCGGCCTTTCCGAGGAATTTCGGGATTTCGCCGAACATACTCGGCGGCGTGGCCATGTAAAAGATGCGGTGGGCTTTGGCACCCCATTCCTTTTCCAGCTTCGCGCATTGTTCGCCCAGGGCCGTATAAGTTTGCAGCTTCTTGAAATCACCCTGCTGGTAGCGGATATGCCTGGCAAAGTCGCGCCAGTCGCCGGCTTTCACTGTTCTTTGGCGCGAGAACTTCTTGACACCGTCGTGAAGATGCCGGCGCAGCTTTTCGTCGCTCATGTCTACGAGATCCACCGCGATAACTGCAAAATCAGCTGGTATACTTCGGTCCCGGGAGAGGTCAAACAATGACGGCACAAGTTTCCGCCAGGTCAAGTCACCGGCTCCGCCAAAAATGACGAACACAGTCGGTTTGAGCTGGTCATCCATTTTCATGATTTTCATTCTTTCTCCCATTTCGTTTGAAATGTGCCTTTGGCATCGATCCGCTCATAGGCAATAAGCAACGCGCGTGTAAAGGGCATGACCAAGAGTTCCAGTCCGATCAGCATGAAAGCAGAACATTAAGGGTATCGTTAATGAGTTCCCAGAAGTCGTCAAGGCGTTGGCGGGTTATTACTAACATGGCGAAAGCACGGTCTTAGATGCCGACCAGCAGACCGGCCACGACAATAGCGATTGGTCCGGATGTGTGGATCCTGTCTGCCAGAGCATAGTCATCCATGACCAACGCAAGGGTAATGATGATTTCCACCTGGTAGTTGTTGGCCCATTTGAGCATTCGGTAGGCAAGAAATCCTATCGCCATTCCAGCAACGCACCGCCAATCGCCTCCTCAGCGAAGAGCAGCGCCACCCTGCCGGTGGTAATTTTACCGCTGCCTTGCACTAGTTCAAGGATAATCAGGTATTTCACCACAACTATCCCGTCGTTGAAGAGCGATTCCCTGGCGATCTTAGTTTCGAGGCTTTTAGGCACTCCCACTGTTTGAGTATGCCAATGACTGCAATCAGATCTGTCGGCCAAATCAGCGCTCCGAAAAAAAAGCTGTAGATGAATGATGCAGGCATCCCCAAGATTTGTAATACAAACCAGGTCAATCTCCAACAATGAACGTTGATACGACGACACTTGCGGTTGCCAGTATCGTTATGGTCCATTTCTGGCTGGCCAGGTCGTCGAGATTTATATGCATTGCACCGGCGAAGAGAAAAAACGACAGCATGCCGGGTAAAAGGGCCTTATTGAAATCAATAGCGCCCAACATCCCGGCAACGTGGGTTTGCACGATCTCCACACCGAGAATGCCAAGCGCAACAAATCCCGCAGAGACCGGCAGGGAGATGAACATCACACCGATGGTCGGAAAGCGGAGCGAATGGTAGTTGATATAGCTGAACAGGGCCGTCAGCACCATCAATATGGGGGTTTTTTCGGATAGGTTCATAGTTCGCCTAAGAGGTCTTTCCGATGCTCAAAAAGGCGTCTCTCTGCTGCGCGAGCTCGACCGCGGCTTTTACTTCTTTTGTGCAATTATTGAACCGTCTATCGGCACAAAAAGATATTCAAGGTTCTCTTTCAGTCGATTTCTTCTTGCGGACCGCCTTACGCATTCCTATATCCGGGAGAGGAGGCCGTACCCGCAATCATGTCGGCCGGGAGAGACAGTGGCTATCACGATTGCAAGCGACGCATCAAAATGCCCAGAGAGAAAGAAGACGGCGACAGGCCCTGCATTCTGAACAGAAACTATGACGACTCAGGACGGAGTGATGACATCGACGAGGAGTGCGAACATGTTCCTTTCTCAGCCGGAACATCTCCAAATCAATGCATTCAGCCCTTCAAAATAGAGACAGTTAGCCAGAAAACACCACCAAGCGTTATGTTATATTGAGTTACCAATTTACAGCAGTTTTATTTATATGAAACTAGGCAGACAGGTCATCTTCTCACGATGAACACAGGAATCTTGGTTTCCTTATGCAAGACACCGTAGGTAACGCTGCCAAGAATGGCCGCCTTAAGTGCACTTTTACCATGAGACCCCATAATGATCAGATCAACTTTTGATTTTGTTGCCTCGCTCACAATTTCTTCCACAGGATGCCCTTTTCTTATCACCGCATTATATTGAACGCGATTTTGTTTGCATAGCTTTTCTATCGCATCCGTGGCTGCTTGCGCTGACTGCTTCAGATAATCTACAACGAGTTCCTTTAAATGGGTCGGCGACGCGGAAGCGGAAACCGACTGTTCGATAATGAAGCGTTTATCGATGACGCTTAGTAGTGTCAACGTTGCGCCTGTCTGTTTCGCGAGATCGACCGCGTATTTTGCCGCCTTTTGAGCTACTTTTGAGCCGTCCAGCGGTACAAGAATCTTTGATATCATATGACCTCCTTTTTCTTTTATTCATGTTTATAAGCAACTAGTTACGCTCAAGTATCATTTATGCCAATGGATGACATATCGTAATGATATGGCAATTGCATAAGTAGCATCTTGGCTTCTCATTCATTTCTCCAGTTTAGCACACTATCTGAGCAGTTTCTGCAAAGACCGGTGCAATTCATGGTCGGGTGCAATCAGCAAATAAGACCGATTCAGACATTGTTTCGCGCTGACTGTTCGTATCTAATATTAATGATATACTTAAAAAAAATCATGTCACAATATTCGTAGCCGGTGGCATAGCATTGGCTGCGGACAAAAGTGACAATAGCGCTAAGAGTGACAAGAAAGCCCAATATTATCTATCGAAGATGACATGCGACAATTTTGTCATGCTTGATGAGACGATCAGGCCAAAAGTCGTTTATTATTCGGCCGCATACGCCACTTCCACTTCTAGTTCCGGATTTCCGACATGTCTTGGCCGTGCTTGTCGATGTACTACATCATTAGAACAGTAATACCTTACTTCGGTACGACCTTCTTGAATGTGTACGCCCTCTCGTCGAAAGCGGTAAGTATCGCTTTGGCGAGGGGACTCTCCGTGTGAGCGTGATGGGCCTCGATCAAGGACTTGAGGCGATCCGTGTCATCGTCGTCACAACCCAAAGCCATGACATACTGCGTATTCAACCGGCTAACAAGCACATTGTCCTCATCGAGGACATACAGCGTTCCGCCGGTCATGCCCGCCCCGACATTGAACCCGGTCGGGCCGAGCACAACCACCTCGCCCCTGGTCATGTATTCGCACAGGTGCTGTCCCGTTCCTTCGATCACGGCAGTAGCACCACTGTTCCGGATGCAAAAACGTTCTCCCGCCATTCCCGCGGCAAATAATTCACCGCCCGTTGCCCCGTAAAGAACCGTGTTCCCCATGATCACCTGTTTGTGGGGTTCACTAACGCCATCCGGCCTTATCACTATCTTCCCCCCGTGCATTCCTTTTCCAACATAGTCATTCGCCTCGCCGATTAAAACCAGCGTAAGGCCTTTGTGATTAAAGGCCCCGAAACTTTGACCCGCGGTGCCTTTAAAGATGAGTGTAAGAGTATCAGGAGGAAGTCCGTCTTCGCCGTACATCCGAGCGATGTGATAATTGAGTCGGACCGGAATGCTCCTGTTGATATTCCGGATGGAGTACTCTTTTATTATCGGTTTTGCCGTCTCGATAAAAGGCAGAACATCGGACAGTATCTCTTCGTTCATCGTGGGTGAGGGATTATCATTATGTAATTGAATGCTCTGGAGGGGCTTGCCTCGGCCGATAAAATCAAGAAAGGGATCGAGCTTGATTCGCTTTGAAGCCGGAAAGTCTTTGTGATCGATAATCGTGAGAAGGTCGGTCCTGCCGATGATCATGTCAAGACTTCTGTATCCCATCTGTGCAAGGATCTCGCGAACTTCACCTGCGATAGCATTGAAAAGGGCCATGACCCCCTCGCTCGTTCCTCTAAACCGGGACCGAAGCCTTGGATCCTGGGTAGCGACGCCGGTTGGGCAGGTATTGAGATGGCACTGCCGGGCCATGACGCAGCCCGTAGCGATCATCGTCTCGGTGCCGAATCCAAACTCCTCTGCCCCCAGGAGTGCCGCGATGATGACGTCCTTGCCTGTCTTGATTCCGCCGTCAACCCTCACCCTGATCCGTTCCCGGAGGCCGTTGTCGATTAGAACGTGTTGCGTCTCCAAGAGCCCCAGCTCCCAATAACTGCCTACATTCTTGATTGAGGTCAATGGCGCTGCGCCGGTGCCTCCGTCATTGCCGCTGATCTGTACGATGTCTGCATAAGCCTTTGCAACACCTGCGGCAACGGTGCCTACACCGATTTCTGAAACAAGCTTGACTGCTACCTGTGCTTCAGGGTTCGCCTGCTTAAGATCATGAATAAGCTGGTTTAGGTCTTCTATAGAATAGATGTCATGGTGCGGGGGTGGCGATATAAGGAGGGTGCCTGGTTTGCAGTATCTGAGGCCGGCGATGTATTCATCCACCTTCAGCGCCGGGAGGTGACCGCCCTCTCCAGGCTTTGCACCTTGGGCCATTTTGATCTCGATCTCGCGGGCTGAGGCAAGATAGCCCGGCGTCACGCCGAAACGTCCTGAGGCTACCTGCTTGATGGCGCTGTTTTTTACGGTCTGGAATCTCTTTGTGTCTTCACCGCCTTCTCCGCTGTTACTGCGCATGCCGAGACGATTGCAGGCCTTCGCGATTGTCTCGTGGGCTTCCGGAGAAAGCGCTCCCACGGACATAGCGCCCGAGGTGAATCTTCTGAGAATCGATTTTCCGGACTCGACCTCATCGAGAGAGAGAGGTTCACCTGTTTTGTAACCCAGGAGATGCCTCAAGCCCACGGGTCGCGCATTCACCAAAGAGGTAAAGCTCTTGAAATCACCCGGGACACCACTCCTGATGAATTTAATTAAAGCCTGAACAGTGGGAGCCCCCCAGGCATGCCATTCCCCTTCTCTCTTATAGCGCAAGAACCCGCCAGTATCCATCACAGGGTCAGGGACCTCAAAACCAGCAGAGTGCCGTTTGAGGATCGAATCCTCGATCTCCTGCATACCGTCCGATTCAATTCCAACCGGGATCCTACCGAAGTAATTATGAACAAAGTCCTGCTTAAGACAAAGGATGTCAAAGAGTTGCGCAGCGTGATAGGAATTGATAGTCGATATCCCGTGCCGCGATATCACTTTTAGAAACCCATCCTCAAGTGATTTTTTGAAGTTGCGTGCCGCATCAGCAAAGGGAATATTGATCTCACCTCGCACCCCAAGGTCGTTAATCGTCTGGAAGGCGAGATAAGGACAGATAGCCGACGCACCGAAACCTATGAGGCAAGCGATATGGTGCACGTCTCTCGCTTCTCCTGTTTCAATAATCAGGCTTGCCGCATGGGCAAGGTCCTTACGAAGGAGTCCCTGGAATGACGCAGCCACAGCGAGGAGAGACGGGATCGCTAACCTGTCTTTTGAAATGCCCCTGTCAGACAGGATAATGATCTCTGCACCGGAAGAAACCGCGTCCACAACGTCCTTCATGAGTGTTGCAACTCCGGCTGAAAGCCCGTTTGCAGCTTTTGCATAGGTGATCGTAACTTTCCTTATCTTAAACATCCCGCTTTGTTCGATCTCGGCAAGATGATCTGCGCATAAGAGGGGCGACTCTATTTGGAACCGTCTGGCTTGCTCCGGCGTCTCCCTGAGGAAACTTTTACGTCCGCCGAGGTTCATGAAGAGCGACATGACCATTCTTTCCCTTATGGGATCAATCGCGGGATTGGTGACTTGGGAAAACCGCTGTTTGAAATATCTGAAGAGAAGCTGCGGCTTTTCAGCCAAAGGCGGGATCGGCGTATCGTCACCCATCGAGAAGGTTAGTTCCGTTCCGGTCTCAGCCATAGTCTTTATAAGCATCTTCAACTCTTCCGAGGTATATCCAAAAGCGATCTGCTTCCGCAAGAGGTCCGGTTCCGGTTCCGGAGGCATAGGGCTTTCGAATATACGGCCTATGCGATGGTTTTTGATCCACTCGCGGTAAGGGTTCCTGCGTGCGAGTTCCCGCAGAATCTCTTCTGTCTTCCTGACTTTTCCCTTTCTGAGATCGACCGACACGGTATCTCCCGGGCCAAGCCTCCCCTTTTCAAGGAACTTCCTTCCATGGAGATCAATCATGCCTGCTTCCGATCCGCAGACCAGGACGCCGTCTTCAGTCAGCGCATATCTGAGAGGCCTGAGGCCGTTCCGGTCCAGATGTGCGCCCACGGTATCTCCATCCGTGAACACGATCGCGGCAGGGCCATCCCAAGGGGGCATCAAGAGAGCTGAATATTCGAAAAAGGATCGCACTTCCGCGTCAAGATTCATGCACTCCCAGGCAGGGGGGATACAAAGGTTTACGGCGTGCTCCGGAGAAAAGCCTGAGCGGATCAGGAGTTCGATGATCTTGTCAAGAGAGGCGGAATCGCTCTCGTCATAAAGGACGAAAGGTGCGAGAATTTCCCTTCCGCTTTCGAATCCATTGAGGATTTCTTTCTCCAAGGCCATGACCCAGTTTCTGTTTCCCTGAAGGGTGTTGATCTCTCCATTGTGGCCAAGTACACGAAAGGGCTGGGCTAGACACCACTCCGGCAGGGTATTGGTCGAGAAGCGCTGATGAAACACGCAAAAAGCTGACTCAAAAGCCTCGTTCGTCAGGTCGGGATAGAACCGGTCGAGCTGGGGTGCAACGAGAAGCCCCTTGTACAGTATTGATTTTGAAGAGATACTCGGAATGCATACGTCCTTGCCAAGTTTTTTTTCGATGGACTTTCTTGCAAAAAAAAGATTACGTTCCCGGTTCTGACTATGGACTCCCTCTGTATCAATCAAAAGCTGTCTAATTCTCGGTTTTGTGCCAAGAGCAGCTTTGCCGAGCGCGTCGTCATTGATGGGAACATCGCGCCATCCAACGGGTCTGAATCCGCAAATCGTTAGGGTTTCATCAATCTCATGCTCCACAACGCCATAGAGGAAAAAAGTACCCACGGCAAGGTTATTGATATCGGAAATGGTAAGGCCGAGTTCCTTGATTATCGTGCCAAAAAATTTTCGCGGGATCTCGGTAACAATGCCGGCACCGTCACCGGTCTTACCGTCAGCACCAACCGCCCCGCGGTGGGTGAGGTTCTTGACCGCCTCGATGCCCCATGCGACGATTTGCCTATTACTTTTGCCAGAGATGCTGCAGACAAAACCGACACCGCAGCTTGAATAAGGATTATTTCCCATGTACATGCCTCTTTTAGTATTGCGAGTTATTTTCTTCAATTGTAGCAGGTGTTATTAGCAGTTGCCAGGATGCATCCAAATCCGAGATGAGCGGAAGAGAGCTGCTGTTCCGATGTCCTTCATTCGATAGGGCCGATAGTGAGGTGAACAGTTTCTCTCTGTCGCGCAGCTGCGTTTCTGACCTGGTTCGGTAAAATAATCGGAGCTTGTCAGAACAAGCCACTTTTATACGCGGCTATCCCGGAAATGTACCTCTTGACCGCTTCTCGTCCTCTACTATTATGCGGGTGGAGGAGGCGGTGCGAGATTAGGTTGTGATAAATCGGGCGGCGCGGAATCCCTGCCAACGGGGGAGGTGGCGGCGGAATCCTCTGAGCACGACAATATTGTCTCACGGCTGGAACCATGTTCCCGTTGGCATACATGCACTGCTGATAAGCGTTATCATATCGACGCTGGGCCTCCCAGCCAGAAACCTGTGCAGAGCGAAAGATATCAAGATGCTTCGTTTGTATGTCCTCACGGTGTCTTCACTCATTGCCCTTTGGCGGACCCGGGGCCGGAACAACCTTCATCCAGCCGCTGGGACATTGTTTCACATAGGGGTAATAGGCCTTTGCTTCCGGACAGAAATACCAGTAATACTGTTGTTCTACCGGGGGCGCCTCTTGTTCATCATATATAAAAGGTTGCTGCTCTATGACAACGGGCGGCTCCGAGTAATCATAAGGATAGACAGGTGGACCCCACCACGGATCCAACCACGGATCCCACCACGGTCCGATCCAAATGCCGCCACTCACATAGCCTCCTCCATGGTCTCCTCTATGCCCTCCTCTATGCCCTCCTCCATGCCCCCCTCCGTGGCCTCCTCCGTGGCCTCCTTCAAATGCATACACAGGCGTATACACGGGCAAGACAACTACAAGGAGGAGGACTATGATAGCAACAGAGACAGCAACGGAGAGAAAAATGATCCTTTTCATGCTTCGCACCTCTGTGTTTGTTATCGCCTATAAAATATTATACATCTTATTATCAAGACACCGGTGACGATAAAATGTTTAAAGAAGCAATATCTTAGACCGCTAATCCATAGAATGCTGGTCAGATTATGGGCTTTCAGGCTGGACGGGTTGCAAACTGGCTCGATGGTTTGTTTGTCCTAGGGGAATAAGCGCCGATGAGACCACTGGTAGCGTCCGGTTATTGAGTACCTAGGGCGGTCTCGTCCGATCGCATCCTTCATAATCTTATATGTTTAAGAACGGTTGTTAATGGTGCCTATTGACAAGAGTGGTAGTATGAATAGTATGAAATGAGGGGGTGGCGAATGATGGAATGCTCGCTTGAAATGATTTCAGCCGATGCAGTAAGACCCGTTGGCCAGCAGACTGCAAATATAGTCACGGATCGTGATGAAGCACTGCTAGATGCCTATTCGCAGGCAGTCGTCTCGGCATCCGAAAAAGTAAACCCATCCGTAGTGAATATCGAAGTCCAGTTCGCTCGTAAAGGAAGGACCTCAGCTCCACGCATGTCTCCGGAGACGCATGCAGGTGGGTCGGGGTTCGTGTTCACACCTGATGGATTCATCCTTACCAATAGCCACGTGGTTCATAATGCGGAAAACATCATGGTCGGGATCCCGATGGACGCCGGTTTCAGGCCCAGCTGTAGGAGACGATCCTGACACCGATTTGGCGGTGATACAAATCCATGCAACGAATTCAGCCCGCGCTCCTTGGCGATTCGCAGCAAATCAGGGTGGGACAGCTGGCTATTGCTGTAGGAAATCCCTACGGTTTTCAATGCACTGTGACCGCTGGTGTGGTCAGCGCTCTTGGTCGCACCCTCGGTCCTATTCGGGCAGATTGATCGATAGTGTGATTCAAACCGACGCGGCACTTAACCCTGGCAATTCCGGAGGCCCTCTGGTTACGTCTCGTGGTGAAGTTATCGGCGTGAACACCGCGGCGATTCTGCCGGCACAAGGTATATGCTTTGCCATTGGCATCAATACAGCCAAGTTCGTGGTAGCAAGACTTATCAAGGATGGGAAGGTGCGGCGAAGCTCAATCGGAGTAGGCGGACAGAATATTCAGCTCCACCGGAGGATCGTACGCTTCTACGATCTGCTTGTGGAAAGCGGTGTAATGATTGTATCGATCCAGCCCGACAGTCCGGCCATCCGAGCAGGCCTACGGACTGGTGATATCATTGTAGGCTTTGGCGGTACGCCCGTTTCCGGCATCGACGACCTGCACAAGCTGTTGACTCAGGAAAAGGTTGGCGTCAGCTTCCCGATTATGATCATTCGTGGTACGGAAAAGGTAGTCCAATTCGTCGTCCCTGAAGAATTCAAGGATCGATCCGGATAATAGGCCCGACTTCAAAGTTGATGCCAAATCGTTGTGTCGCGGCTGGTTTTTCATAATAGAAGCTAACGAGTACAATTTGTAAATTGAATTTCAACAGAAACAGAAAGGAGATGTCACTGCACGCTATAATCGGTATTCGTCACTTCTGCAATGCTCTCAGCATCCGCAGAACCACAACTGTGCAATATTATGACGATGGCATAGAATAACAGGTTTAAACTTTGAGTGATTCACAGAACGGAGACTACAGCATGTACAGGATGTAGACGGCGCCCAATATTCACTGGATGTTTCAATCACAATTCTTCCCTTCTAAACGATCCTGGCCTTCATGATAAGCACCCATACCCTTCTTTCAAATGCCCAAATCTTAGGAAGGGGCCAATCCTTCTCGTCGCTGTCGCGATAGAAATTTAGCAATTCAGTGGATAAAATGTCGCGTCAGGCCACTTTAATCACGATTTTTCCCTTCGCCCTTCCGGACTCGCTATAAGCAAGGGCCTCTTTGGCCTGATCAAGGGAAAAGACTTTGTCTATGACGACTTTGATCCTGCCCGACTCAATGTGCGACATCATCCAAGTCATGTCAGCGGAATTTGGCTTGATCCAGATGGTGCGGGCCGTTCTGCTTGATAAAAAGCCTATGAGATACTGGTTCAGGAAGCCGGAGAAGGATGGGAGGGTGCTGATGTAGACACCGTTCGGATTGAGGGCTTTATTGCATTCGACAAAGGATCGTTTGGCGACTGCATCGAAAATGATGTCGTACCGATCTTGCCCTTTCGTGAAATCCTCTGCTCCGTAGTCTATAACGCGATCCGCGCCAAGGTCTTTCACGAGGTCGAGATTCGCTGCGCTGCATACCCCGATGGTTTCTGCGCCGAAGATTCTTGAAATCTGGATAGCGAACGTTCCCACACCGCCTGACGCGCCGTTGATTAAGACCTTTTTGCCGGATGCGATCCTGCCGCTGTCCCGTAATGCCTGGAGGGCGGTAAGCCCGGCGATGGGAATGCAGGCTGCTGCTTCGAAGGATAGACCAGCGGGTTTAGTAAACGCTGTGGTTTCCGGCAAACACATGTATTCCGCAAACGCGCCCAGGCTGCGTACACCCGATAGGCCGAGCAACTGGTCGCCCTGGTTAAACTTTGAGAACCCGCTGCTGGTTTCGATGACCTCGCCCGCGCACTCGGAGCCGAGGACCTTCGGGAATTTGCTTCCCGTGATAAGCCTCAGCATTCCGGAGCGGACCTTCCAGTCTAGGGGGTTGACACCAGCGGCATGCACCTTGATCAGCACCATGCCCATCGCGCATCGTGGTTGCGGCACGTCCCCGATCTCCACAACGTCATTCCTGCCATATTTTCTGATAACAACTGCTTTCATAGACGACATTCGCATTGTCACCACTGATTTAGATTTACCCAGGCACCTCGGGTTTTATTGCGACCAACCCGATTAAATCCGTGAGTATTTTGCTGTCGATACTTTAATTTACATCCTGTAGTACTTTGAAAGACACTCTCTCGACTAAGGTCTTTACCTTTTCCCTATAATCCAGCATATGTGGCGATCCAAGATGAGCATGGAGTGCTTCCAGACTCTCCCACTTCTCAAGCAGGGTGACAACATTTTTATCGAGAACCTGCGGAGGTAGTTTTACGTCGATATCTACTGTGGGGACATATTCGATACATCCCTTTTCTTTTCTAACAGTAGGTATATTGGCTTTAAGAATCGCAAGATAATCGTGAAACTTTCCTGTCTTCACACGAATCGAGGCAATTACATTGATCATAGTCATCTCCGCATTTAAATATTGGACGGTAAGACATTGGTTGAGTCACAGCTGATATGCTTTTTTGATAAATTGTAGTTCTAATTGTTTCCAGGATGTAATAATATCCTTTTTCAATGCGGGGGATAACACAACACGAACAATCTTTAAGGTTCGAATCAGTGTATTTTCCATAAAATGCACGAATTGATTTACGTAGCGCAACCTTCCCTGAACATCAATTGTCTTCAACTCTTCAATTTCGAACAAGAAGTATGGCGCTAGATCGGGCGCTCAGGTGGAAAGTTTGTGTATCTTCCCAAAGCGGTTCTGCGCCCGCAACAAACAGATCTTCTGGCGCTTCGCGAGAGGTGTCAACGGCTAGATGCCACCGAGCCCCCGCCGGTACGGGGGGCAAACCGAAATCGACCGCATCGGTGCCGGCATTGAACATCAGGCAAAGTGCGCGCTGCTCATCTTCATGGATTAGACAGGCAAACTGTTTTTCTTTCGGGTCGTCCCAGTTGGGCAATCCTCCTTGCGGACCGAACCAATGGATCTCGTCATCCGTGTAGAATTGCTCCTTACTCAGAATCGGATGGGCACGACGAAAGGCGATCATGCCACGGGTGAAGCGGAAAATCTCCCTATGCTGTTCCAGACAGCTCCAGTCATGCCAGCTTGTTTCGTTATCCTGGCAGTATGCGTTGTTGTTGCCGTTTTGCGTGCGGCGAAATTCGTCCCCACCAAGCAGCATCGGCACCCCGCGCGAGATTAATAGAGTCAGCAGGAAGTTCTTGATTTGGTCTTTCCGCAAGGCCTCGATCGCAGCATCTGTTGTATGGCCTTCTGCGCCGTAGTTTTCGCTGATGTTGTAGCTTGTCCCATCATGATTGTTTTTTCCGTTTGCTTCATTGTGCTTATAGCGATAGCTCACCAAATCGTTCAGGGTGAAGCCGTCGTGGCAGGTGACGAAATTGATGCTGCTCTCTGGTCCTTTGCCCGACTTGGTGTAGATGTCAGCACTGCCGCAGATGCGGTTAGCAAACAAACCGAACATCCCATCATCGCCGCGCCAGAACCGTCGTACATCATCACGGTACCGGCCGTTCCACTCCGTCCAGCGGCATTCGGAAAAGCTCCCGACCTCATACGCTCCGGCGGCATCCCACGCCTCGGCAATGATCTTGATATCTCTCAAGATCGGGTCCTCGGCGATCCGCTCGAGAAGTGGGGCATTGGCTAGCAGTTTGCCGGTGCCGTCCCGGCCGAGAACCGACGCCAAGTCAAACCGGAATCCATCGACATGCATCTCCACCAACCAGTAACGTAACGCGGACAAGATGTGTTCCCGCACTACGGGATGGTTGGCATTGATGGTGTTGCCGGTGCCCGTGTAGTCCTTGTATAAACGTTTATCGTCCGCCAACATGTAGAAGATCGTGTTATCAATCCCGCGGAAACAGAGTGTAGGCCCCTGTTCGTTTCCCTCAGCTGTGTGATTGAAGACCACGTCCAGGATCACTTCGATACCCGCCCCATGGAAGGCCTTGACCATTTCCTTGAATTCCAGCTTCTGCTGACCCACGCCTCCCGAACTGCTATAGGAAGCTTTAGGCGCAAAGAAGGCCACGGGCCGCCTGACGCCCGGCTTGCACGAGGTCTTCGACGCTTTTGCGAAAAACGTGATCGGATGACACGCGCTGGAGTTGGTCCCGGGAGACCGACTGCAGGACAGCCCAGGGATTGTGCGTGAGATCCCATAGATCGGGATCAAGCTGTTGCCAAACTTCATCGGCGGCATGACTCCACGACCAGCGCAGATCCAGGGCAAGCTCGGCCAGGGCGTCGAATCCTTCGACTCCAGCAGGAAGAAGACCGTAGATTAGCTTGCTGATCGGTGTTTGTTTGCTCATTGCCTCCCCTCCATCTTTGTCCTGAATGGAACCTACGGCTGTTTCGAAGACGTCGCCAGACATCGCTGACGATCTTCTGTCCTTCCTTCTGAATACAACGCAAATGGTCCCTGTCAAGGAAGCTTTCCACGTATATCTTGCAGATGTCCTTGGTCACTGATGGTCGTGCCGCGAACCATGAGCGGTTGCGCCAGTTTCACCGACCATATTTTACGAACGGAGTTCGGAGAATGGCCCTTCGGAAGCAGGGTCAGGCGGTCCGATCGCGTAGGTGCGTCACGAAGCAGCGTTCGGGAACGCACCGACCAGCAACGCGTGCAGCCCATCCCAAAAAATCTTGACGCCGATACACATTAGGATGAATGCGGAGAGGCGCATCGCCACGCTGGTTCCAGTTGGTCCCAACTTCTTGAGGATGCGATCGGCGTAGCGGTAGCAGATATATACGCTTACGGCGACGATCAAGATACCTACCGCATGCGCCAGCGCGGTTACGACCAATGGACGAAGGCCCCGCGTCGGGTTTGCTCCGAGCGTGAGGGCAACCGCGATCGAACCGGGGCCCACGGTGAGCGGCATCGTCAGAGGGTAGAAGGCGCGCTGACTGAACTCGACCGGTGTTACAGTTGACGGCCCGTTACCGACGAGAGTAGGCGGCGAATTGGGGCTGTTCAGCAGCGACCAAGCGATGGCGCAGACGACGAGTCCACCGGCGACTTGGACGGGGGGAATTGACAGCCCGAAGAAATCGAGCACATAGGCACCAATCAGAGCCGAAGCGATAAGCAGAAGGAAGCTGTTCACCGCAACCGCCTTCGCCATCCGGCCTCGCTCTTCCGGCGCGAGGTCGCCTGTCATGGAGAGAAAGATCGGCGCTCCGCTCAGCGGACCGACGATGGGCAGCAACGCGCCAACCGCCAATAGGACGATTGCGGCGAAGTGGTGGAGATCATTAAAGATAGTGAATAAGGACATAACGCTTAGAGCTTATCCGTAAATAAATTTTACCTTAGTTGGGACATTTCGAAAACTGATTATCGCTACAGCCAGCATTTTAAGGCGAGGTAGGAGCGATAAGCCTTCTTTTATCCATTGACAGCGGTGATGATCGTGATGCTGGCCGGAGAGGATCTCGTCGCCGACCTGCACTATCTGCCCATGCGTGCGGTCGTCCAAACGCCCGCCAGCATGGTTAGCATTCGCCGCCTCCTTCTTCAGCGTCGCATAGGCAATGATGATCACCCTCGGGATCAGATCTTTACCGATAATAAAGTTCTCAAGCGATCGTTGGGTTTGCGCTCCCCAAAGTTTGTCGGCAGGAACAGCGACTTCACTTAGGCTGTCAGTTTTCCTGCGAATGTCCATCCTCATGTTTTTCCTTCGGGGCGAGACAAGAGATTGTTCTTGTTGCATGAACAGTCGCCCACCATACAATCGAATATCTTCATATCTTCGGCATATTTGCGGCCATTGCTGAGCCTCTCGATTTGTTTCACTTCTCACTAATAGACAAAGTTTATTGCCCGTGATGGAAATAGTCAAGAAGACTAAAGTCGTACTGCCAACTTCCAAATAATTTTTCCCTTAAAATAAAAACATAGTACCTAAGAAGCATTTACACATTCTACAAGATAATAGATTTTGCCAATATGTCGAGGTGGTATTTTTTGATGTCCAGTTTCAAGTCCACGTAAATGAAATTCTGCCTGGAGTAGTGCCCCAGTGTTCCAGCAGCATGTGCTTCACATCTACGAGCGTCAGCGGCCGCTTCGGCAGCGGATTGTCGTAAAGATAAATCTGGCCAACCGACAGATAGTTGGCGGCGTGCCAGTAGGAGTCGATTTAGTAAAACAGTTCGGTTGACAATGATTTATCCGTTGCATTCTTCTTATTCATCTTCCTGATCTGCTTCCTGTCCTGATGAATTTGCACATACATAAAATCCGGGGCTACAAGTACGGCGTCAGCAAATGCGCAATGCCGTCGCGCAGGCGAGCCGGCAGGGGACGGCCATCGACCTCCTCCATCGTCACAGGATGGGCGCCCTGCGTTTTGTCTCGACCACCGATCAAGCCGCTGGGCGAGTTCGACGTCATAACATTCCAAGTTGAACTCGAAGTTGAGGCGCAAGCTTCGCGAATCCCAGTTGGCCGACCCCAGCAGCACCCAGCAGCCATCCACCAGCATGAGTTTGGAGTGATCGAAAGGAGGCGGGGTTAGCCATATCCGGCATCCATGCTGGAGCACTTGCGACCACATCGCCCGGGAGGCCCACAAGACGAAGGGCAGATTGATCCGTGAGGGCAAAATGATGTCAACCTGCACGCCCCGCATGGCTGCCAGATTCAGGGCGGAGACCACGGCAGGAGTCGGGCAGAAAATAGGGAGTCATGATCCGAACGGAATAGCGGGCAATCGAGAGCGCTCCCAGCAGCGTCCAGAGAAGCTTCTCGAAATTCTCGTCCGGGCCATCGGCCACGCCTCGCGCCAACACCTGCCCCGCGATTTCGGTTTTGGGAAACCACGAATCACCACGCAAAGATTCGCCGGTCGTGAACAGCCAATCATCGGCGAACACTTCTTGCAGTTGAGCCACCACAGGGCCCTGCACGCGGAAATGGATGTCCTGTACCGGGTGTGGCGGCTGGCGTTTCAGGCAGTGTCCCACTCGAATATTCATGCCGCCGGTAAATCCCACGCGCCCATCCACCACTAGGATTTTGCGGTGTGTGCGCATGTTCATCGACATCAGATGCCACAAAGCAAACGGGGAGAAACCGTGCATACTTCACCCCCTCTCGTCGCAGCGTGTGGAGAATGGTGGGCCAGGAATACCGGATCCCCGTCGCGTCAATCAGAACCCGCACTTCCACGCCCCGGCGCGCGGCCTCGCCAAGCGCATGCGCAAAGGCCATCCCGACTTCGTCCCGATCGAAAATATAGGTCACGAGAGAGACTGTCAGGCGTGCGTGTTGGATCGCTTCCAGCATGGCAGGATAGGCTTCATCACCGTTTACCAACGGATCGATCCGATTGCCCGACAGCAAGGGTCGATCGACCATGCCCCCAACGACCCGAGCCAGCATCTGAAGATGCCCTGTCGCGATCCGGCAGATGACGTTGCAGCTCTTCCGGAAGACATTCGGGTTGCACGGCTTGAGCCCGATACCGCTCAAGGTTCCTTCGCAGCAGAGCGGCCTTATGGCGAATGCGATTGACTCCGAAGATGAAGTACATGACAGCCCCGACTAGGGGCACGAGCCAAACGAAACCCACCCACGCGATGGCGGCGCGCGAATCACGTCTTATTGAGAATCGCGTGCCCGGTCGCCAACACAGAGAGAAACAACCCCAGTCCGATGGCAGCGATGTGCCAGACGTAGTGCACCAGATTACCAACGGTCATGGTCATTGCGGTCTGTCCTTGAGGTTAGTCCTCTTCGTCTTCATGACAAATTTCCTTTCCATCCTGGAGGCCGAGAACACGGCAAACTGTCCTGTCTATCATGCGTTCTTCGTCCGTGCGATTAACGCAATTTATACCTTTGCGAGAGTCACGCCGTAACTGTTCTGGCATTATTCCCTGTCCCGTACACTGCCGGGCTTGTCCGGGTGGAATCATCGTAGTTGTATGTATCGAATTAAGTACTATATCGCTGGACCCGGTTCGTTCTTCACCAGCAGGATGGAACAGGGCATCTTCCGGATCAGTTCTTCGTTGCTGCGACCGAACAGAAAATGCTCCAAGCGTCCCTCCTCATGGGCAAACATGACGATGAGGTCGATTTTCTTTTCCTTGACCACAGCTAGTATTTCCGCTGTCGGTTCTCCCTCCCGTATGAGTGCATCGATATGCATGCCGCTTTTGTTTTCGTGTGCAATGATATCATCCAGTTGCTGTCGTGATTTCTTCAGGAGGTTCTGGTAGTCCTTGTCCAAGTTAGGCATTGGGAGGTTCCAGCCTTCGATACCGAAGGGATCATGGAACACGTGAACGACAGTCAGCGTGGCCCCGTACTTTTTTGCCAGTGACACCCCATAACGGACTGCTTTCGCGCAATATTTGGTCATCCTGCTCACAACAAGAATCTGATTGACATCCTCCATATATTTTCTCCTTTCATGATAAAAACATCATTGGTGAGATATCTTGACGGCAAAAATTAGCTTTCCCCCCATTTCCCGTTTTCGATTCACATTATTCCGTGACCGATAACGAGGTCTTGCCAGCCGGTCTGGACAAGTGCACGCCTGCCCTCCGTCCACGATGAGATATCATTTTTTTCAGGTCGGAAGGTTCTGATGGATTGAAGACGTGGCCAAAACGCAATAATATCGTTGACAACCTTCGAGTCTTTCTCATCGGTCTTATTCGGCGAGGAGGTTTTCTCGCTCCGTAGGCGTACTGCGGCAACGCCATCGTCCTTGGACGACCGCGAAATACGCTGCCAAGGTCGTATTCAACTGTTTGAGGCGCTCAGGAACAGATTGCTGACAGAATACTCTTTCCGCATTCGATGGGGAAATCATCATAAAGCGTTCCTTTCAAATATCCAGGGACATGAATCGTCGAATGAAAATAGCCTATCCGCGATAGAAGTACTGTAATGCGCTGCGGGAAATCATACGAAGCCATCCATTATTATTTCCCCGTGTGCTTACGTTCTTGGTCTTGATTGGTATAAAATCAAGGACAGATATATTACAATGCCTGCATTTACGATCAAAAGAGTGATTTTTGGCCAAGTCACCCCGCGCGCAATCTCGAATAGTTCGAGGGGAACATATATCCCGCCCGTAATAAGACCGAACCATTTGGCCCATTGCCACTCGTGCCAGAGGCCATAAGCTTCCACGAAGCGAGCCATTGCGTAGAGGAGGGCAGAAAGCGCCATTATCCAAAGCTGCCCGTCAGTCGCGTGATCGGCCAGATCGAGAAATATTCGGGGATAACGGCTGGCCGGATTTAAATGGAAGTGCCGGACAAGCTGCTCGGCAGCGAGGTAAAGGCCCTTGTGAATGTAGACCAGCACCCCGAATCCTGTCAGCAAAACAAGCGATCCTTTGGTAGCTTCAAAGATGGATACGACATGAAGACCACCATGTAAATGCCTAATTTCCATAGCTTTTCCCAAAGAGCATCTCCAGTCTCTAATACCTTTACTAAACGAGAAGAAAGTCGACCAAGGGCCGGGAAAACATTGAGTAATGTCTGAGAACGACTGTTACACCTTAGCCCTTATGCCTTGTTAGGAGGTCATGCTTGTACATCGCCGCGTCACCCGCCGTAAGCCCTCGGTGTCTGTCTGTTGACTCCTGAGCTGCTGATTCCCGATTGTCTATGACAAAAACATACACCGCACCTCTCCTCAGAGTTCTACTTCATCCCAATCCGCAGGGCATTGACCGCAATAAATATCTCACGCAAGAAGGCAAGAAGAGCTCCTATAAAAGCGATCACGGCGATCACAAAGAGCAAAGCAACCACGTCGCTGAGATCGATCGAGAGAAATACCCCGATAAACATGGCAGCGATCATGGAACAGATCAGGAGCGCGCATATAGTGCCAAGGGTAATGGCTACGTTGATCAATTTAGAACGTCGGGATAGGGTTGAAAGTTCAGTGCGGATTTCCTCCTCTTCCATCGTAAATAAAGAGGGCATGCGTCCTTCAAGAACGCGTGCCCGGTCAACAATACGGTTTAATCGACTGGTAAGTACGGAGAGCGTCGTACCGATTGCAGTAAGTAAAAAAACAGGGGCTACCGAGAGTTGGATAGTCCTGGCAATAAGAGTGAGATGCGGCTCAGCGGGCATAATGCGTCCCCCCAGCGCTTCGGTCTTCAAAAGGATTTGTCATGAAAGCTTCCTCCATTAAAATATTATATCGTTATTCCGTGTTTTGGCTACAGGTATCCACATGTCCTATCCAACAGAGAAGCGCGAATTGTCACCTCCAGAATATTTTACGAATGCATCATGAAATGTCGCACAATATCGCAGTATCGCGATAAACGGTTTGTTTACAAGCAGATCGTTACTTCCTCAGAGAAACGCCGAGGACCAGGGGCTACTATATATTGCAATAGGTTAAGTCAAGTAAATACCCCTAATCGCAAATGATTGATAATAATTACTACAAATATATCACTTTTTAATTGGTAAAATATATTCACTATTCTGAAAATGTTTATTAAAGGCCAGGGAAATGCTTGATCGAGCGTAGCGATGGGTAGCCAGTGAGGAAACACCGAAGGCGTTCATACGCCCTCCTTAAAATCATTATAAATGAGAATTTTCACCTTTTTTCAACTCAATAGGAAATAAATAAAAAACGGTGGTTGGTTTTTATATGAGCAACAAGCCTTTATGCTATACTTCATTGAAGCTAGATATTTGTCCAATGAATCTCCACGCAGCAAGCTGCGTGGTATCGAGGGGGAAATTATCATATGAGAAACCTGCGGTTTCTCATGATCTTCCCTCTATAATGTGACCCCGTAGCAAGCTAACGGGGAATTGAAAGTTAAATTTAGTAAGGAGGTTCGGGTACGATGATTCAGGATATTCGGAAAATTGCAAAGAAGAAAGGCATTAATGCGGAGAAAATGAATCAAACAGACCTTATCAGGGCACTTCAAAAAACAGAGGGGAACAACCCTTGTTTTGCTACCGCCTCTGTTCAGACATGCGGTCAGATGAATTGCATGTGGCATACAGAGTGCAAATAGAATTTCAAATTCAGACTTGAATCGTTTACGTTTATTTCTGTCGTGAGAGTATAACCTATCCTCTCCGATTGCCCGAATTACCCCAACTCAATTATCAAAACCCTAAGGAGGACATTCAGATGAAAGGAAACCAGAAGCTTGTCGAGACATTGAATTCGCTACTCGCCGACGAACTGACCGCCATAAATCAGTACATGGTGCATTCCGAAATATGCGCGAACTGGGGTTATGACAAGCTGCACAAAAATCTTGAAAAGCGTGCGATTGCCGAGATGAAACACGCCGAAAAACTCATCGGGAGGATACTCTTTCTCGAAGGCATTCCCATCGTAACCAATTTAAAAGAAATACGCATCGGAAGCGACATTCCCAAGCAGCTCTCCAATGACCATGCCGCTGAAGAAGGCGCTATCGCAGCGTACAATGCAGCAATAAAGCTGGCAGGAGATGTAACCGATTTCGCCACGCGCGAAGTGCTCGAACACATCCTGACTGACGAGGACCAGCATATCGACGAAATCGAGGAACTCCAGGACCAGATTTCCCATATGACGTTGCCTATGTTTCTGACGACGCAGGTGTAAGAAAAACAACGCGCATCTGTTGGGACGTGGCAAAAGGAGAAAGAGAACGGGCTACGTCGTTTTTTTTCGTGCTTATTTACGAAAGCATCAAACTAATAACTGAGATAATGAATAATCATCGCCCAAGCTCGTTCTAGTGCAAAGTGGAATTCGGTCAGTACTACCCCCAACTGTCTATTCGCAGAGGGATTGTGCGGGTCCCTCTCCAGGTGTCCTTTACATGATTATCACTTTACAACCCATAAGGATTGAGACGACATTTTTACGTCGTGCTCAATCCATGTTTCAAGAAGCCCGCAGCGGCAGGATGGTAGCAAAATTGCTCTTATAGGGTAATGCTTCGACGGGTGGTTTTCAGTATAGGTTGGAAACGAAAAGTCTATATAGTTCGGAAGCCGGTTCAGTACGATTATAGCAAAACCGCTTCGATATTCAAGCGGATTTTACTTTTCTCCCGCGGAGCGGCTTACTTGAACCTGTACTCGATGGTAGTTGCGTCTAATTGAAATTACGGGCTTGTAGGTGAATCTCGCAGAGATCCTGATTTGGCTGAAGTGATAAATATCGGTTGCAGATTGTAGCGTGATTTCTTCTTAAATCATGCACATGTTTTAGACTGCATGGATGCGCAAAGTACATTTTGTATTATTCGCGTACTTTTTTGCTCATTCGAGTCGCGCATGGGGATGGCTCCTTCGCTCTTCCTTTGCCCGATCCGATCGATAACACCTAGCGTCAACCCTGGACGCCCTAATTTCACCCCGTTTTGGTGTTCTGGAATGAATTTATTAAAAAAATATTTCTAGTCGCGTTAATGGAACAGACGCTTGTTATAATAAGAAGCGTAAACTATGTCCAAAAATTGAGGCCGATCATAAAAACAATCGACTGAGTACATTAAATAACCTGAAGCATTCGATAATGAATTGGAGACGGAACATCATTAACTATCCTTTATCACATCCATATCATGGGAAAGTTGCACGAATGAAATAGCAACGTTGACAGTATACGCAAGGTAAGTATATAATGGCCACTAAACGACTTTTAAATGAGAATGTCAGTATGTTGTGTTTCACAATGGCAAGAGGACCAAGGACTACGGAACAGTATGGAACTCCGCTGTAAAACGCGGAGGGCTTGAAAGGTTGTTTTTTTCCACGATCTGCGGCGCTCCAGGTGCCTCAACATGATACAGGATGGAGTCGACGAAAAAACTGCCTGCTTATATCTAGTCATAAAACTGCGACCGAATTAAAAAGGTACCAGATCGTGAACGAATCAAACCTCAAGGAAACCGGCGAAAAAGTGATGTTGTCCTTTTGCGAACAAGATTCAAAAGTCGAACTGAAATTGTAACTATTTTGCAACCATCATAATGTGTTTCGAGCAGTCTGGAGCAGACTCGGGAATAGAAGGTGAAAAAGTTAAGCATAGGGAAATGTGAGATTTTTTAAATGAAAACAATATGGGAGAGGTTGCGGAGCTGGTGCCCGTCCCGGACTTCAAATCCGTTGTTTCCTGGCTTTGGTCAGGAAAGGTGAGTTCGATTCTCATGCTCTCCCGCCAATTTAATTTAATATTCAATTAGATACAATTTAAAAGGCCGGTTTGGAAACGGTTTAAATCCATTCCGGCCCTTTTTTATTTCTTGACAATTTCTAACGCAGTTAGTATATTTCAGAGAATGAAAAAGAAACAATGGACATCAAAGGATATTAGGGATCTCCGGACGCTCCTGGATCTCAGCCAAGCAGCGTTTGGCGATCGCCTGGGTGTAACTGGTAACTATATTTGGATGCTCGAAGCTGGACAGAAAACTCCGAGTGATACCATAAAATTATTACTTGATTGTGTAGCTCGTGAAAATCTCAATTCTAAAGGAGGATCACACAAATGAAAAAGAAAACTGGATACAAAAAACCACCATCAATTCATGAATATGACGATGCATTGACAACCTTTATTCAGGCTCGAGCTCTAGTTCAAACAACCTATGATGCATTAGGCTCACCCTCTGATGTTGATACTGAAGCCATGAGCTGGACTTTATCGATGGCGTTAGAAAAATTTGATGACGTAAAAAATATATTTGATCGTATTGAGCCTGGTACCACCAGGAATGAGAAGGCAGCATAAAGAAATATGGACAACCAGACAAAAATGCTTGAAGCCCGGGTCCGGATCCTGGAACGTAAAGTTAACGAGCTCCTGGAACATGCCGGCATCGATCGCAGCTCAATCCTCGAGATGGAATACTTAGACGCGATCGATGCCGGCGCACACACTGGAGATTTTACTGCAATTAAGGAACACTTAAAAAAGGTGAATAGAAAAACTGTATAGCAGCTCCTGGGGATATAGGCCCAGCCGGCCGATACGATGAGCGCTCCACTCACCTTCCCCCTGTTTTTTTGGAGAGACCGCCAGGAGAACGCGGGGAGATGAAAAAAAAGAAGCATTCATCAACAGACTATCACAGATCAGAATGGATTCCTGGCCTTATAAGATTCCCACAGTGGGAAAATGAAAAATGGGCAATAGATGCTCGGAAACAGCTTACTCGAGACAGTTTTAATGATCCTCATGATTTAGGCCCTATTAATATCATCCCTGCCATTGAAATGCGATATCTCAGAGACTTAAATTCACGTGGTGTTATCTTTCAAGAAACCGGGACTGAAGAAGATCTTTACGATCAACATATTCTCACGATCGATCTGGACTTATCAGCATCCGCTGTTGAAATTCGTAATAAATTTGAATCCATCTTAAAAAAATATAAAAAAATTGTCCCGACAATTAGTAAGAAAGATGCACCTACTCTTGATATTTGGTGGGTCTATGACTTACACCATTATGATAAAATGACTTATGCAGAAATTGCACGGTTAAATTGGAACAGCAATGAAGAAAACCTGAATGCTCGAGAGAAAAGCGTAAAAAGGGCATATTCTCGTGCGGTTGAAATTCTTAGAGTGATGAAAGGAATGTTCCGGAATATTCTCAAAAATCAACAAAGATGACGAATAGCTATTAATGTAATTCGGGATTTATTTTCTAACATCTCTTCCTGTATCATACTTGCCGAAGGTAGAAATTTCATGCCTTCGGAGAGTTGATGATGAGCGAAGAAAAAATCTTCTGCACTGGTGACTATAAACTAGCTGCCTGGTTGTTCTCAAAAAATCACCCAATTAACGTCCAACAAAACCCTCGCAGACCGAAAAAGGCCGAATTTGTCTTTTCTGCTTCAGATCAACTTTATATTGATATCGCAGAATTCAATTCGAATGGTCTGATACCAGTTTTAAGCTATCTTGAAAATCTCGATATTATGAAAGACCGAATGCGCGAAGTCTTACTCTGGGGAAATAAACGAAATGGTATCTATGTTCCATGATGCAACTATAAGGATTCGACCTAAAGGGATCATGACATGCAGCATGTACACGTCAAGTGAGAAGCGGCGAAAATAAAATCTGATGCGGCATCTCCGGAGCTGGCGCAAAAGGTACTTCCCGGGCCCTCGCGCGATGGGGGTAGTTTGTACGCCACGTACAGGCTCGGTGATGATTCAGGATTTCGCATTTCGCTTCTTTATTCATAATTATTGATGATTTAAGAGGTGTTTTTTATATGAATATTAAGCAAATTTCAAAAAAGCTCAATTTAAGTCCGCGACGAGTGCAGCAGCTGGTGAAGGCCGGCGTTTTCAAAGAGACGGCTCGAGGCGAGTGTGATCTTCTGGAATGCGCTCTTTCGTATTGCGTTTTTCTTAGAAGAGGATCCTGTTGTGATGCAGAGTTTATCCTAACCACGAGAGATATCGCAAGAGCAACCAATCTGACACCAGGCCATGTTCGGGCCCTGGAGCAGATCGGGATTTTCAAAAAAGCATCGCATGGAAGATTTTTCCTTATCGAATCCATGAGGCATTACACAGTTTATATTGAGAACAAATATCATCGGAGAAAGAAGGATGTCCAGGTTTATACAACCGAAGGATCTCCCAGGGCCCAGGCGATCGCCGGCAGCCAGGTCACGCAGGAGAAGGATGGTATCTTGCGATGAGCATAAAGATCATGACTCTAGTTTGGGAGTCTTACCTTCCCTCAAATGAAAAATTCGTTCTCCTGGCACTCGCAGATCACGCCCGCGATGATGGATCACGAGTATATCCCTCAATCGAAACCATTTCGAAAAAAACAGGATTCAGTGAACGGACCGTTCAGCGACAAATGAGGAAACTTCAGGCCCTCGGAGTGTTGGAAATTGTGAAGGGTGCTAACCGTTACGGGACGACTGAATATCTTATCAGGGGTGACAAATTGACACCCCTGAAGGGCAAAAATCGTGACATTCAGGGGTGTCAACCACGACATCCAGGGGTGACAACCACGACATCCAGGGGTGACAACCACGACATCCAGGGGTGTCAGGGTGACACCCAATACATTATAGAACCGTCCTTAACTTCATCCGTAAAAGAGAACCAGGCAAAAACAAGCTCTCTCTTTTTAAAATTTGTAGAGTATAGTCCGCAGCTACAAAAAAATAATATTAAACGAGAAGAGGCTGAAAAGCTATTCATGAAGTTTAACCCACAACTTCAGCGGGCAGCAGTGGAATATGTGACGCCCAAAAAGAGGTTTGGTGCGAAGCTCAAACCCAGTGAGACAGGTTTGGATTTGCTTATGTACATCAAGAAATCCTTTAGGGGGGCAATCAGTTCATGAATGAGAATAAAATTAAAGTACCGATTATGCAACTTCCCTGTGATGAATGCATCGATTCTCCGAGCCATACCGCCAGTAATGGTGAATTTATAGCAACCTTCTGCCGTCACAGGAATGTTGGCGCTATTCTCGAGCAGAAAGGCATGATGCAGAATATTTGGCGGATTTTTTCAGGAATCTCCGAGGAAGCATTCGCAGCATTCGTGATCGCGCGCACGTCTATGGCCGAGTTAAAAGAGCAGGCTGTAAAAAACGATAAAAAGAATTTTAATTGACATTGAGAATCGATTATGCTAAAAATATTTTCAGCAGGAGCATTTAAAGGTGCAACAAGTCCGCTGCAAGGTCCTCGGAAAGGACCTCGTGGACAAGGGCTCGCAAGGTTCTGGACAAGTCCATTAAATGTGAATGCTGAAACTTCCACTGCCAGTCTCTGTTCGGGCCTGGTGGGCAAGAGCGTGATAGCTCTGAAGTCAATGCTAACGCAGCATGACTCCTGAGCTATCACGCTTTTTTTTGTCTCAAGATCATGCGGAAAGGAAACAATGGCAATCAAGGTCAATAGTAAAGGCAAAGCCCATGCACACAAGCTGGTAGACGCCAGCAAGGTGGACCGGGACTCTGCCTGGTCGTTCTCGGGCGACGACGGCAACAAGCTCCTGGGCCCGGATCGCGACGATTGGGTGGAATATTCAAAGTGGTTTCTCGCCGAGAATACCTCTGAGAATGAGGAGACGAAAGCCCGCTATGAATATCCGTTCGGCAAAAACGGCAAGGTATACCGTGCCGGCGTGATCGCCGCAAAGCAGCGCGCGGCCGCCCAGGGCGAAACGGACATCGAGACGATCGCGGGCGGGATCCTGAAGAAGATCGACAAGGATGATGATAAGAAAAGCCGAGGCCGAAAGGAAATTAAGGCCAAGTATTACATCATTCGTGGTGAGGTAAACCAGAGCGCGGAAATGCTCATCTACCAGGATATTGGGGAGGGGTTTTTCACTTCCTCGCTGAGCGCGAAACAGTTCGTTGATGACCTCCGTGCGTTCGGGGACATTAATAATCTTGATATCCGTATCAATTCCTATGGCGGCTCAGTGTTCGACGGCATGGCCATGTACAATGTCCTAAAAGCGCATAAGGCCCAAAAAACCGTTTACATCGACGGCGTAGCTGCCTCCGCAGCGACGCTGCCGGCGATGGCCGGCGATCGGATCGTTATGCCTGAAAATGCTCAGATGATGATCCACAATCCCTGGACCTTCGCGATGGGCGATGCTGACGATCTCCGGAAGACCGCCGATCAGCTGGACCTGGCCGGCCAAAGCCTGGTCGCGATCTACAAAACCAAAAGCAATCTCTCGGAAGACGAGATCCTGGACATGATGAATAAAGAGACCTGGATGCTTGCCAAGGATTGCGAAGAATATGGTTTCTGCGATGAAGTGATCGAAGATGAAGTATCGAGCATCGCAGCTTATGCTGGCAAATCCGCGATCTTCGCCAAATTCAGAAACACTCCTAAAACCCTGAAAGGAAAAACTATCATGCATAAATGTAAACATTGTGGCGCGCACCTCGAAGAGGGCGACGTCTGCAATTGCTCAACCACACAAAATATGGAAAGAAGCCGGGTCAAGAATCTTTTGGCCCTCGGGAAAAAGTACAATCTTCGGGATCTGGCCGAGGACTTTGTCGGCAGCGGGCGAAGTGAGCAGGAATTTCAAAACATGGTGCTGGAAAGAATGTCCGACAATCAGAGCTTATCGATTCAGACCATTTCCGATGTTGGCCGTGGTGGTAGGACTGCAGCTGGTCCTTACAATAGTTTCGGCGATCAGCTCTTAGACGTCGTCGCCGCAGCGCGCAATCCCGGACGAGCTCCTAACAGGCTTCACCAAGTTATGAACGCGACCGGCATGTCCGAAGCAGTCCCTTCGGACGGTGGCTTTCTGGTTCAACAGGATTTCACCAACGAGCTTTTGGACCGTTTCTGGAAAGTATCACAGGTTGCCTCAAAATGCCGGCAAATACCGATCGGTGGGAATAGCAACGGCTTGAAAGCGCCGATCATCGATGAAACGAGCCGTGCGACCGGATCCCGTTGGGGCGGTGTGCAAATCTACCGGGTGAACGAAGCAGGATCGGCGACGAAGGCAAAGCCGAAATTCGGGTTGATTGATCTTCGGCTTGAAAAGCTCATGGGGATCTGCTACGTGACCGATGAACAGCTCATGGACGGTACAAGTCTGCAATCTGTCGTGCAGCAGGCCTTCAGCGAGGAATTCGGATTCGTCCTTGACAATGAAATTTTGTGGGGATCCGGCGCCGGACAATGCCTCGGGATTCTTAATTCGGCTGCACGTTCCACCGTTGCGAAAGAATCCGCACAGACTGCACAGACCATCGTTTTGAATAACATTACCAAGATGATGAGTCACATGTGGGCTCGCGGAATGTCAAACTGCGAATGGTTTATCAATCAGGAAATTCTGCCGCAGCTCTATGGGATGACCCTGGGCAACTACCCGATCTTTTTGCCACCGATGACCGGTGTTTCAGCTTCGCCGAGCGCCATGTTACTCGGCAGGCCTTTGAACGTGATCGAGCAGGCTGCCGGCCTTGGCACTGAAGGCGATATCATGCTCCTGGACCTCAGCCAGTATGTTGTAATCGATAAAGGCTTGCGGTCCGAAGCATCTATCCACGTTCAATTTCTCACGGATGAAATGACGTTCCGTTTCACCTATCGCGTGAACGGCCAGCCGATGTGGAGACAGGCAATCACGCCCTATGAGACGGCGACCAGCTTAACAATTTCTCCTTTTGTGACGCTGGCAACCAGGTCGTAAGTGGGCATATCGGATAACTACGGCGTCGCTGTCACGGCGTCGCTGTAATAACTTTTTGGAGGTATTAAATCATGACAGCAAAAGGGTTTGTATGCGCTGAAGATGGGCACATCGTGAATATTCTTCCACCAATCGATGCTCATTCCGGTGGCGCGAAGAGCTCGGACGTTTTCAGCTTGCGTGAACATGCTCATTGCTCGATTCTTATTCAAATGGGCGTCGTATCGACTGCGGTCCCGGTTTTAACACTTGTCGCTTGCAGCGATTTTACTCCTTCGTCAACCTCGGCGTTGCCGTTCGCACTCTATAAATACGAGACAGCTGCTTACACAGCCGGCGCGGATGTTTCGGGAGGAAGAGCGGCGGAGCCGACAACGGGGTATCAGATGGCATTGACGAACAGCATCATGTATGCCATTGAGATCGACGCGGCTGAGCTGCCGGCAGGATATCCAAACTTGCAGCTGAAGTTTACCGATCCGGGTTATGCCGTTATGATCTCGGCGGTCGCAATCCTTTCCGGATCCCGTTTCGGCGTAGCGATCTCGGACACGGAAATTGCATAAAAAAACATTGAGGTTGCCGGCCTGCGTCGGTAAGCATCAATCGGGCAAGAAATTGTTTTGACAAGGTTCTACTCCTTTTGTCCTTGCAAGACAGTTTCATAAATCGATCACGAGCTGCAGTACGGCGCAAATTTCACCCGGATATCCCACAACCTCAAACGGACGTCGAAAGACATGCGCCTGGTCCGCAACTGCCAACCAACAGCTGACAAGAGGGCGTATTTTAAATAATAGGGATTTACCCGCAATTATCTTCCTGAATGGATATGAGTATTCTGTTTAGGGCAAAAAGAGACATTTTCCGAAAGGAGATGAAGAGATGAGAAAACCAATATTGACCATATTGACGTTAGTCTTCCTGCCCTTCCTTGTTTATGCCGGGGCGCTTGTCATCCCGCAGAACACCTCACAGCTTCCCGATTCACCCGGATATCACTATGTGACGGATGCTCAGAAAGCGGCTATAAGTGCTGTGACTAACTCAGCTACGGCTGCAGCCCTGTCCGCGGTTTCCGGAACGAACACCGGCGATGAGACCCAGGCCTCGATCATGAGCAAGCTGGGAGTAGCGACCGATAATACTGATGGCTATGTGTCCCCAACTGATTATGCAAGGTGGCTTGCCAGCACTATGCCTGCCTTTGGTGCAATGGGCGGTGTGCTCATGCTCAAGAGCTGCCCACCAACAACACAGGCTTTGGCCATAGCTGCCGCCTGGGGCTTCAGCCCGGCTCAAATCGTTTGCGTAGACTATCTGGGGGGGGCGTATCTTGTCGGCACGAGTTCCGTTATCGGCATCGGATCACCCACAGGCCACGGAAACGGGACCGCGTTGCTGGCCGGTCTTGCGGAGTCTGAAATCGTGGGAAATGTTACCGGGACGGCATCAGGAGGCACAGGGGGCGGATCGTCCATCGTCTTAGTAAACAAATATTCTTATCCCAGTGGTATTGTCGCTACCGGAGTTACCGTTACCACGGGAGATATAATAATTTTTGCAGCAGTTAATTCGCCAAGCTATGAATACTGCAAATCCTACTCGATTCGCAAAGTAATACGTATTATTTAGCAAAGCAAGAACAAAACGTCGATCTAGATACGACCCAATGTGGCGCAGTTGTTTGGTATGCGGTATCTAAGAATGATGCTACCTTAACAATAACAGCGACAGGCGCAGGCTCCTCTATTGTTCATGTAATAAGCGGGCTTACCGGTTCATTAGACGTAGAGAATGGAAACAGTGAAAGTGATCTTAACACCTATACTTCCCATACATCAGCATCCATAAGCACGAATCACGCCAATGAATATATTTTTTCTTTCTGGTTTGATATAAATGCTTCCCTCGGGACCACAATGACAGAAAACGGAACTGGTTTTACGAAAGAAGAAGAGCAAACCGGCACATATGCTTCTTCATTCGACAAAGTGGTATCAAGCACGGGAAGCTATCATGATGCAACGACTTCGAACAACGCTGAGTCATGGGGAAATATAATCGTGTCGTTTTATTAAGGACAAGAATAACTACGAGGAGGGCCATTCAATGGTTGATGATCAGGAAATTAAAATAGTTATAAGCGCGGACGGTACCGCAGCGGTCTAGAACATGCAAAATGTTTCGGACGCCGCCAAATTATTATGACACGGTATCAGGCTTGAGCGACAAATAGGATCTCTCTTGACTTCCATCGATAAACAGGAATATAATCCCTCGTCATCCGGGGGAGATCTGTATATGGCTGGGACTATCCGATGTGCTGGCTGCGGGAAGTCAAGAGAGAACTACGTCTGTCCTCATTGCAATGCCGTGAAGTGCTACGTCAAGTTGTACTGGCAGGGGAAGGATTATCAATATCGCCATTATGATGGCAAGCTGGGATATGGTTTCATCGAGGCTGAGCGTTTCCTGAATAAATTAAGGAGCGAGGTCGATGATCACAAGCGCGGCCGCAGGAACTTCGATCCTACCCGTTATCTGCAAGCAAAAATAAATGAGCTTCGGCTTTGCGTCCAGGTTGACAAATGGATGGCTGATAATAAGGTGCGAGTGGCGAAAAAGGAGCTCGCACCAGGTTCTTATGACACTTATGATGCGTATCGCCGCAAGCACTGGAATGCAGAATTTATTGATACAGATAACAGGCCGTTTTCTTTTCGCGATAAGGATGTAAGGGACATAACTGCAAAGGATCTGAAGAAGTTTAAAGATCTTCTACCTGCAACAATTTCCCTAATGTATAAGCGCAAGATCATGAATGCGCTTAGAACGTTTTTCCGATGGATGCATCGCGAAGAAATCATCGATTCCGTTCCCCCCTTCCCCATTATCACCGGTGCCAGCCCGAAACAACGGAAAGCGATCACCCGCGCGTCTCAGGATCTTTCCCTCGAGAAGATCCCGCTACGACACCAGGATATCATCTCTTTTGCATTCGAAACCGGGCTCCGCGAGGGTGAACTGGCCGCGGTAAAGGTGAAAGACATCAATACCGAAACGTGGATATTTACTGTTTGTCATAATTACTCAGCCGGCAATGTTTTGATGGAAACAACAAAGGGAAAGCATGAAGACGATATCCCCCTCTCCATTACGGCAATTGAAATCATAAAACGCCATATGAAAGACAAGCTTCCCGAATCATTTCTCTTTCTCAATCCCGATACAGGACGGCATTATTTACCGCAAACCATTTACAAGATCTGGAAATCGACAAAATCACCCGTGAATTTTCACGAGGCTGCCCGCCATTCGTTTGCAACACAATTGGCAATGTCAGGAGCCACCCCGCAGCAGATACAACGTCTATGCCGTCACAGGGACATTAGGACCACCATGCAATACGTTCACATGGATCTTACCGATCTACGCGAGCTGGTTAACAATCGAGGAGAGGTTATCAGTTTGGAATCAGTCAGAGAATCGAAAAAGATTAAATAAATCAATATCGATGTTAAGTTCGATTCTCATGCTCTCCCGCCATTTATTTAATATATATTTCAAAGACTTACATGCTTTTTTACCTAAAAAATCTCTCCCCGCACTCAGCGTATAGCACCCATTTTGAAGGCTCACTTTCTGCACTAGTTTGCAGCCTTCGTTAACACGAACTGCCTACCGAGCAGGATCGTGAAAAAAGGCGAAAAGCCAACACGGCTTCTGATCCCGGTTCCGGGTTGACCATTTTTGCCTCCCTCAACTCTCTGCCTCTACCTTTCAGAGTTTGGAATGACAAAATTGTCTTCTTGATTTCTATTATATGACCTAAGTAATTACGTTTCTAATGAAGAGCTCGCAATGATAGATGCAATCGCAGCAATCACAGATAATATACATATTTCAGAAAGGACGTCGCACTACAATTTACAATCAATATTTTTTACCTCAACCAAATCAGGCGGTCTGCGAGCTACACCTACATACTATAACGCTCCTGTCAAGACAAAGATTCAATTTGTTTTTATTCAACAGGATAACTTGATCAGCATATTAAAAACGCACCTCTCTCTTTCGGCATTTACGCCGTTATCACTTTTATCGACGAGTCTCTCGCAATCAGACGAACGACATCTCTAATAGTTATGTCACCTATGCGGCGTGCCATATGGCCGCCAAGAATATCTTATCCAGATTCTATCGTTCAAACGAGAGGCCCTGTATTGTAGGTGACGAGGTCAACTGCCCTCAACTAGCTTGAGCACGGGCTCTCCCGTCGAAATAAATTTTGCGTACGCCATTATGCGGCTGCTTTTCGTTCTACCCGCTTTTCCAGTTTAAGGTATTTCGAGTCGAAGCACTCCTTCTTTTTCATCAGCGTCCAAGCAATAATCAAGAGCTTCGCGGCGAGCTTCACCCTCATTTTCGTACCAATCCCTTTTTCCTTCGCCCGTCCGACAAGCTTATTCGTAAAATAGGGCATAAAGTCCGTGCTCTTAATCGAGGCAATGAACGCTGCCTGGTATAACGCGCACCGCAGATCCGCCTTGCCCTGCTTGGAGATGATCGGCGTTGCCCTGTTTGACGTTTTTCCGCTTCGTTTCGCGCACAGGTCGAGACCCGCTAACCGCAAAACCTGTTTGCCGCTTGTAAAGCGGTGGGGATCGCCGACGGCCCCGAGGACCTTGGCGGAAACATCCGGCCCAAACCCAGGAATGCTCAAGAGGTACGTATACTCGGGAAACTCAAGACAGGCATTCTCAAGTTTGTCCTCAATCGCTTTGATCTCCTGCCTAACCTGGTTCAAACTATCTACTGCAATCTGAGCTTCATGGAAGGCCGCCTCTCCCATGGTGCAGCCAACGGAATTGACCGCGGTCCTCCAAATCGCTCCCACCCTGCGTTCCCGTGCCAACGTCATTTTGCCTGGTGCTACGGTACGGCAGAAGTCATCGTATTCCATGCCGGCGATAGCGGATGGATCCAGACATTCCCGTACTACCGCCAGGGTCTCTGACGATCCATAGTACGTATCCAACTCAGGGAAATACTGTGCAAGGATATGATTGCGAATATACGCGCTTATGCCGTGTTCCCGCTTCTTCAGTCGCCGCTTGACTGCGTTTAGTACGCGCACGTTTTGAAGCGTCATCAGGGGATATTCATAAAACATGCATTTCCCCTGGGCAATGAGATCTGCAATATTAGCCGAATCCTTGTCATCGTTTTTATCCCATCGACCGTTCAGAAGCTGCCGGTTGTTCTTTACTGCCATGCCGCCAACAAGAACGACCATCAGACCGCATTTGAGCAGATGCTCCGCCAGGGGCTTGTGGTAGTCTGCCGTCGGCTCGATTCCGAAAACGACTTTCCGCAGGCTGTATTGAACCTTGATGCGATCCACATACGCATCCAGCTTTTCGAATCCCTCTATCGTATTGTCAAAGACCACATTCTTTAAAAGCGTTTTGCCTTGCGCAGTACCAAAAAACGCGCGGTGCTTCTCTTTCGCCACATCAATCCCAATGATCAAATACTCGTCCGAACCACGGATTTCTTTCTTCAGTTGCCGAAATTGCTCAAGCCTGATATCATCTACATAGCACATAGAGACCTCCTGCTTAAAAGAATTTAGTTTCCAGATAAACTTATTCTTAGCAGGAGGTTTCTATTTTGGATAGTCTTGAAGAAAATATTTCCTATACTTTAATGGGGAAATATAACCTCATGCTCTATCCATATATAACAAGCTTGCATTGGTGTTGACTAAATATCAATGCACCCATTTAAAGGGCACCTGTCAAGGGAAAAAGCTATCTCGTTGACGAGAAAATGTAATTTTCTCGTCGATGTTTTTTTTCAAGTTAACAACATCCCTGCCATTGCCGGAGTTTCATCCAGTTTTGATGTCAGTCTTCACTGCACCATGCACCCATCAGGATTAAGATCATTGGTGAAACGTTATCCATTGACCCCTTCCGCCTTTTGGCGGACCAGAAAACTATCGGTTCCATGCTGCGTCCAAGAAGTATTCTCAGATTTTGTGGTTGTTAGCCAGCATAGAGTGGCTCACAACATGGGCAGCAAAGATGCTGATAACTGTATAATGGGTGGGACGGATTACCAATCAGAATATTGGGTTCGCCAGCATAGAATTAGGTTCACCGTCCCAGCCAGCCTGAATTACGATGCAAACAATTTTTCGGGCATAAATGGCACTTGGTCCCTCATAACATAATATGCTGCACGCGCCAGCTTGTGAGCAAGTGCTCCGTGCGCTATCGCGACATTCGTATGCTTCAACTTCCGATTATAAAAAGCCCGGGCCTCTGGATAATAGCGCCGCGCCAGTTCCGCGGCCTCAGAAAATGCCCAAGCAAGATATTTATTGCCGTTCTTTCTGTTCCCTTTGCCTTTCCCCTTATCGTTGCTGATCCACTTGCTTGAAACCTTCCGGCAGTAGGAAACATAATTGCCCGCCTTGTCAAAGCGGCTAATGGGACCCGTCTCAAGCATGATGGTCAATCCCAGAATCTTGCCAACGCCATGGATTGTAACCAGCTGAGCATACGGCTCCCGAAGTGCTACTTTCCCCTCAATATTGGCTTCAATGGCTTTGATCTGGCGCGTAAGAAAGTCTATGGAAGTTTTGCTAACCTTTCCCGCCAAAGCAAGATCTTCATTGGCCTCGAGAAACGGAGCAGCATGATCTGTGGTCAGTGCTTTTAACAGTTCACCTTTGATTCTGACCCCATTATTGCGAGTGATGATATTTTGAAGGCTGATCACCAACGAAGTTCGAAGCTTCACCAAGTGGCTGCGTTTCCGGAGCAAGTCTCGAATAGGTCGGTCTTCCTTTGGATAAATGTAACCCTCCGGAAGGATATGCAGTCGCAGCATTTCTGCCAGCCAAAATGCATCATGCTGGTCATCGGCGTATTTCAGTCCTGAGTACTTCTGTATCGCGGTTGGATTGGCAAGATGCAGCGTATATCCCTCCGCCATGAGAAGATCAACCAGCCAGTACCAGTTGTAAGTAGACTCAACGACGATGCCAACGATATCATTCTTGTACGGCGAAAGAGTAGCGAGAATCATCTCGGGATCATTCGGCAATTTTCTCTTGAATACTCTCTTGCCGGTTTCATCGATGATTCCCAAATAACTATTACTTGAATGTAGATCGATTCCTAAGTACAATCTCATAAAGCACCTCCTGGGATAGGATTGGTCGTTCTTCCCAAGAGCATATCAGATTCTTTTGGATTCTGGTATGCTCGGAGGTGCCCTTTATATGATTATCAGAATACAGGTTGAAACATGTTTTTACGACAAAGGCTGCGCTGGGAGCAAAACGAATTCGGTACCAGTCGATTGTTATGCCGAAATTCATACATCTCTTGGGGACGGCTCCGGCCCGAGCAACACTGCAATCCATCTTGTGCCTTCATTGCTCTCAAATGCGAGCTTCAGGGTCATTGTAATGGGTACGGACAGGACCATCCCGAACAGGCCGAGCAGACTCCCCCAAAAAACCAACGAGAGAAAAACAACAAGCGTAGACAAGCCGAGCCCCCGCCCCATGATCCGCGGCTCAACGACGTTTCCCAGTACAAATTCAACCATAACATAACCAGCGGCAACAAGCACGGCTCGGACCGGCCCGAATTGTATGAGCGCGAATAAAACAGCCGGGATAGCAGCAATAACAGAGCCGATATTGGGAATATAGTGAAGGAGAAAAGCGAGAAGACCCCAGAGAACTGAAAAGTCCACGCCGAGGATGGTTAGCCATAGCCAGATCAGAACCCCGTTTATAAGACTGATCACTGTCTTGATTACCATGTAGTGTTTGATATTGTCGATAAACCTGTCCAATCGCGAAAACGACGCCTGCGGCTTGCCAAGTGCTGCGCGGAGTTTATTGGGGAAACTGGAGGCCTCAATCAATATGAAAGTCACCGTGAGCAGAATCAGAACAATGTTGGAAAGCGCCGAGCTGAGCCCGGCGAATATTCCGGCAACCAGACCCATGACTGATCCTGGATTGACATGCGTCAACAGAAATTGATCTGGTATTCCAATGCCCCTTCTGGCCAAGAGATCTTTGAGCGTCGTGACCTGCTGTTCCAGGCTGGCCTGAAGGGACGGGAGGGCACTGGAAAAGCCGTTGATCGATGCGCCCACGAGCACACCGATAACGAGCAGCACAGCAACCATTCCGACCACGACGATCAAGACGGCGGCAATTTGGGGAATTCTTTTTTGTCGGAGCCACGCTACCGCGGGAATCCCGATAGTAGCGAGAAAAACAGATACGAGGAGCGCAACGACAACGGATTGCGCCTGATAGATGCCCCAGATAACGACCACGAGTGCTGCCATGATGACGAGAAAGCGCACTCCCCGCTGTTCATTGCCCTGTGCCGCCATAGATTTACACCTCCTGAGAAGGAGTTTACTCCTCCGCTAGAGAGAACCGTCTATTCTTGTCGACGGCATACCTCCTTGAGATAGCCGTGGTATCTAACGGAGTTTCTTATTGCCGTCATTCACATGGATAGCGAATATCCTGGTGACCTGCTCTGTAACAATTGTACCAGCGAAAACGCCCGAGAGAAGCTGGGAAAAAGCAAGAAAAAAGAACAGGAAGTGCAGAAGCATCTTTTATTGTTTGATCCACTGCGTCATGAACCCTTATAGATTTGATTTATGAAGTCAAAGCTGGTTAGGTTGTCTTCTGGTTCTCTCATACTCCAGCCAAGTCAGGAGAATAAGCACGAAATCCAGAATTGTCAAGGCTATCAGCAAATAGCATGGGTGTGGGTGTAGCGATAGACTTGATAAATTATAAACAAGAAAAAAACTACTATGGTCAGGGGATATGCCCAGTATTTTCTTTGCCAGAGCATCACAACAAGGAAAAACTTGATCGCACCGTGAGACAGCAAATAAACTGCGCGGAAGTTGTTGTTTCCAGATGAGTTCAATCGGTTCACCTGTCCTGCCTTCAGAGACAGGACAGGTGAACCGATTTCTATTTTGCGTACTGGAACTCGGGCATCGCCTTGATGGCATCCTTTGTCGCCCCTGGCAGAACAATCTTGCCATCCTGCATCTTGAACTGATTTGCAGGGATTGCCACGTCATGCTTGACAATGCCCAGGAATCCGCCGGCCGCGATGATCGCGTAAGAAACCGCCTTGTCCGGAGCAATGATGATGTCATACACTTTGCCCACCTTCTCGTTCTTGTCGTTATAGACATAGTGCCCCAGAATTTGCTTTTTGGCGCTCCATCCGTTTGCCACGGCTACTATCTCACTGACCGCAACGCCAATAACCTCCCCACCAGCCACCGGTGCTGGCTCCTCTGCTTGAGCCTGTTTGACGCCAAAGGTGAACACCATCACCGCCATAGCAAGCATAACTATCAGAATTTTCTTCATTTTTCCCTTCTTTCTATGTTTCATGAAGTTTCGAGCTGTCGTTTAGAAGTTAGAGTTCACGCTGCCAGCGCCTGCTTGGTAAGTTCCCAAGCTTGTTTCAGCTTATCGGTTCTCCGCTTGTACTCGGACTGCACCTCGGCAATGCGCGCATCGAGCTTTGTCTTCGCGTCACCCTTCGCTTTGGCCGCCTGCTCCTGCAGGGACTTAATCTTCGCGTCCATCCTTTGTCTCGAGGCCTCGAGTGCCGCCTTGGCACGGTCATGCGTGGTTTGCAGTTTGGCCTTGGTCGAGTCTATCTTTGCCTGAAGTTTGACCTTGGCTTTCCCGGTTGCCTGGGCGTATTCGGCTTTCAGCTGGGCGAGCTCGGCCTCGAGTGCGTCGCTGTCCCTTTCGATCAGGGCATCCTGGACATCCCCGAGTCCCCGGCGCAATACGACACCGCCCGCGGCCTCCATGCGGGTATCGACCGGCATTGCCCACTCCTCCTCGATTTCGGCGACAACAGCTGTCTTGCCCGGCTTCAGTTGTCCCCCGACCTCGGCCAGGAAGTCCTCGCCAACCCCAACGGTCGCCAGGTCGTACAGCATACCCCCGAACGTCCCGACATAGGCACCGATCGCGACACCCACGGGTCCGCCGAGCAAGCCGATCAAAGACCCAGTGACTAGGCCGACGCCCGTCCCTAGCGGGCCCTGGTCGGCCGCCTCTTTGACGGTCACCTTCTCGCTGGCGTCCTTCGCAATCACGGCGCTCGCATAGAGCGTGATACTACCCTCGTCATGCAATTCCTTGAGGGCCCTGGAACCCTCGTATGCCTTGCTCTCGCTGTCGAATACGACGACAATAATCTTGTTCATAGTTATTCTCCTTTCATATCATATTTGAAAATATTCCCCTTGCGACCCGGAGTGCGATCTCCCAGTATCTCAATCACGAGCAGTCGCGCGTTTTCTGTTTTCAGGACGTCGCCGTCAGTTCCCTTCGAGCTGCCGCCGAGTACATCAGCCGGGCAAAACCGCTCACCAATAGGTTAATACCAACAAGGGTTCCGATGGCCCACCCTGAACTGAAGGGCCAGGGGTACCCGATCAGGAATCCCAGAAGTAGCGTCATTATGCTGTCAAAGAGGACCCATCCAGACCCTGGCAGGGCGCGGAACTGGAAAAACACGATCAACTGCAGCACGCCTTCTGCAACCAAAATGGCCGCCAGCACTAATGTGAGTGACGCCAATGCGAGTCCCGGATGGAATACAAGATAGAAACCGCCAACGACGTAGACAATCCCTATCAGCATTCGCCAGAGAAAGGACCCGACACCTTGGGCAGCGAAGGCATAAGCCAAGTAGGTGAAACCACCGAAGACGACAATCCAACCGACCAAAATGGAGACGCCAATACCCGTGGCAAGGGGCAGAGCAACAGCCAAGAATCCCAATACGATCATCAGGACGGACAATCCGATGGACATCCCCGTAACTCCCTTTGCTAAATCCGTGATACTTTGTACTTTCATGTTCTTTTTCTCCTTTCTTATGTGATTAATGCTCCAGAAGTACTAAATGCCTTTGTTGAAATCTACGTGACGCAATATTCGAAATGCCTGGTCGGCCGAAATCTTATTACTGATTAGCACTGACACGGCCTACCTTCGGGGTCCTTCTCTCACAATCCACTCGCGGATATATGCCGGGCAATTATCGAGTTTGGTGCCCTTCGCTTCGCAACGAGCCAGAAATTTCACTGCGTCTCGATCCAGAAGTTTAACCTCTTTCAGATCCAGAACGATGCAGTGGTCTTGTCCTTCAACTTCGAAGAGCCTTTGCAACTCTGCTACCTCTTCCGCCTTCATTCGACCACTCAGGGTAAAGACCACGACCTCCCCTCGCGCCGATTTCTGAATTTTCAAGATCATCGATTCTTTCTCGAGACCACTATCCTTCTTGGTTTTATGCAATGTTATATTGCAATGCGAATGCCAACCGTAAGCAGTTGAAAATACTTGATGGTCTTAATTATAAAACGACGAGTCTTCGAGAATTAACGAAAGCTCGTAAAAAAATGACTCGGATTTTCAGGGAGAGGGTATTGCAGCTGCTATGCGGATTTGAAGCGATGTTTGTTGATCTTGAGGGATCTGATCTTCGATTCCAGAGTCGTGGGCGGAATACCGAGCTTGGCGGCCGCACCCAACGGTCCAGACACTCGGCCTCTGCTTTCAGCCAAGGCAGCCTCAATCATCTCTTTTTCTTGAGTCACAAGCTTGTCGGAGAGCGGCTGGCTTGCCGGCTGAGTCTGAGACTCCCGAACGAGCCAACTTTCATCGACCGAGAAGCTCTCCGTGTCACAGAGGATAACCGACCTTTCAATTATATTCTGTAGCTCTCGGATATTGCCCGGCCAGGGATACGACTGAAACACATCCAGTGTTTTCTTGTCGATGCTCCGTATTATCTTCCCCGTTTTACTGGCATATCGATCAATGAAGTACTCGACCAGCATGGGGATGTCCTCTTTTCGCTCGCGCAGAGGAGGCATTTCAATGGGAAATACGTTGAGCCGATAGAATAGATCGCTCCGAAAAATGCCGGCTTCAATGGCGGCCTTCAAGTCACGATTGGTGGCGGCAATCACCCGCACGTTAGTCCGGATCGGTAGATTCCCACCCACGCGCTCAAATTCGTGCTCCTGTAGTACACGCAAGAGCGCAATCTGGGTCTCAGTCGGAAGCTCTCCGATTTCATCGAGGAAGATCGTCCCTCCTTCCGCCAGCTCGAAGCGGCCGAGGCGCCGCTGGAGGGCACCTGTGAAGGCTCCTTTCTCATGACCGAATAATTCCGAGGCGATCAACGGTGCGGGAATTGCAGCACAATTCACACTCACAAAGGCTCGCGAGTTGCGCTGCGACCGCTTGTGGATAGCTCGAGCGACGAGTTCCTTGCCCGTGCCCGTTTCACCGGTGATGAAGACGGTGGAATCCGTCGGCGCGACCTTGGCGACACGTGCAAGCACGGCTTTCAGAGCAGGTGATGCGCCTATGATCTCCTCGAACATTGACGATTTGTCAATTTCATCGCGTAGCGCGATGTTCTCTCTGTAGAGTTGGTCCTTCAACTTCTTGATTTCGTCAAAAGCCTTTTGGAGGGAATCTTCGGCCCGTTTTCTATCCTCGATATCTATACTGGATCCATACCATCTTACGATCTTTCCCTGCCCATCACGTAGAGGCACGCTATGGTGGAGCATCCAGCGATATTCCCCATCCGCCCGCCGGACGCGCGCCTCTCCTTCGAAAGGCTCCCCCGTCTCAAAGGCCGCGCGCAGCTTTTCCACGAACGCTTCAACGTCTTCAGGATGAATTGAAGCCGTCCATTTCCAGCCCGATATGTTCTCAAACGAAAGACCGACGAAGTCCAACCAACGTTGATTGAAAAAATCGATATGGCCGTCAGGCAGACTGCTGTGGATCAGAGCCGGAGTCGAATCAATAAGAAGTTGAAGGTTCATGAGCTCGGATTTGTGTCCTTGAGAGGCCAAGTGTGGTGGCAAAGATTCTCTCATCTTTCCTCGTTGGTTCTTGCACGGAAATGTGGATGTCAATCAACTTCTGCCAAAAGCTGTCTTTTTACACCCATAAAACTGTATGCTAAATTCCCAGCTCTTGGGATAGAAAACAGGATTTTGAGCGGGTATGCTATTTTGAATTAGGACATCACTATCTGAATTCTGGGGCTAGGTACTCTCCTCGATAGGCATACCCTCAAAAAAATGACCTTCTTTATCTGCCTTATCTCTAAGATAATTCCATTATACCCTGTATTTAAAAATAATTCGTTTGACGATAACGCCAATCCAACTAAAGTACTATTGTCATAGCAATCATATTGATCACCATTTTCGTAATGTTTTAAGCCCATGCGAACGGGCCAGACCTGCTCGTGTCGGATGTTTCGAAATCTTTGCTTTCAACGTACAAAGTGAAGAGGTTGAACGGAGAGATCATGCACGGGAAACAAAAGGCACAATCGTCAACCGTTAAAAAGGAGCTTGGGTTTCTTCGTCAAGTATTCTACCACGCAGCCAATGAATGGCCAGAGGATTGGGATTGTTTTTTTTCTGATTTCACGAACCCACTCGGCAGGGTCATGAAGGGTCTGAGGGACAACGTGCGCATTCGCTATGTGACAGATCATGAAGCGAAGAAGCTCGCTCCTGTGCTTCCGTTATGGCTATTCGACATCGTGGTCACTGCTGCCGGAACGGGATAAAATTGGCGGTCCACTGCAGCACGATGTTAGTGTCCGTCTTTCCGCTTTTACCAGGCAGCTTGAGACAGGCACTCTTTCGCCTTTCTATATCCTAAATCGATCATCTCAGACGCCCGATCATACTCCAATGACCGGCATGCGTTCCGGGCAATATCTATGACTATGTCTGGTGGATAAGCAGCAAGCTTTTGACGTGCGATGGTGTTCTGCATAGCCTCAAACGCCTGAATGGCGATATCGTACGCCCCCCAATCCCGGCCTGTGATGCTTGTCTCGGATCGTTGGTGGTTTATAAAGCGATTGATCCTTTCATGCAACAACGATGAATGATACCCGGGAGCAGGGATCTCACCTCTCGATTGTTCCGGACTATCTGCGGGGCCGCCCAGATTTACCGCAATAGTCACATCAGTACCGTCACCGATCGTTGGGGCCACAGGTACAGGATTTAATACCCCTCCATCGATAAGATCGACTCCCTTGTGCTTAAAGGGAGTAAAAAAAGGGGTATTGACATCGACGCCCTTATCGCATCAAAAAGCCTACCTGACTTTATCCATATTTCCTTCTGGTTCTTAACATCAGTTGCAACAGCAGTATAGTGAATCGCCAGATCTTCGATTAGTTGCTCTCCCACGAGACCGACCAAGGTGTTGATGATTTTGTCTCCTTTGACCAGCCCGCTCTTCCCCCAGGAAAGATCCAGCAATTTGACGATGTCGAGCTTCTTGATGGCACGCACCCATTGTTCATATTCATCCAGTTTTCCGGCTGCATATATCCCCCCAATGAGTGCACCAATCGAGGAACCTGATATAGAGCGTATATCATAATTATTTTCTTCAAGCCAGTGAATAATGCCAATATGTGCTAAACCCCGAGCACCGCCACTTCCAAGAACCAGAGATACGGTTTTCGTATTCGTATCTGCCATAATCACCCTGAGTGCTTTTCATTGAGACGATAACAATTATATGCAGTACTACATTATAATTAATTAAGTTACAGCTGTCTGTATAAGGATTTTATAAAATCGAATGTTTTTTTTCGGCGGCTGCGATTTAAAATTAGCCATTTTATTCGAATTGGGATTATGGATCCGAGCTTTAATCATAGGAAGTGATGTCAACTAAAGTCTGTTCGAAATTTAACTGAAAAAATTAATTTAAAACCTGCAATCTCCAAAAGATGAAACTCCCCTCGAGGAAGAAGGTATATTCACCCTCCCATAAGATATTTTGCGTGAACGGACTCATCGCTGCGTTTTACTTGTCCAGCGCCACCGCGCTCGCGTTTACGGCCTTTTCTGCATCAACGTTTCCATATACTTGCGGAAACCATCATGCAGGATTTTCGTCTGGTCACTCTGCCACATGGCGCGAAAGGCCGGGCGCGTCGCGATAGAAACCATATTGACTTCCCACGAGTCAAAGTAATCATCGGTCAACTGGCCATACTTGTGGCTATACCAGGCGATTTCGAACAAGCTCAGCTGTATAAGGCTGTAGTAGTAGCCCCGGACTTCCTCAGCAGTACCCCCAGCCGGTCCCAAAGTGGGATCGTCGATGACCATCTTCCGGATTTGTAACTGGAGCTCAATAAGTTTCGTAAAATTCGCCACATACTGGGAGAATCGCCATCCCCGAAACTGCAAGGCCGCATACACTACCCCCCCAGCCGCCGCAAGAACAGGAATAGCTTGCACGATTTCATGGAGTATCGAGGTGTTCACGGCTTTATCTCCCCATGCAAGGCGTTGAGAGTTTCCGCATAGAGAACCTCATAAACATCCGTCATGTACAAAGCAACTCTCATCTTCATGGCTGCCTCTTCCTTTGCCTATTTCCTCTTTGTGGAAGTACAGCCTATCCTTCAAAGAGGCGTACTAAAGGGACAGAAACCCTCTGACTATGGATTATTTACTCCCGAATCTTCTGGCCTATACCCTCTTCTATTAGGTGTTATATAACACCTAAACTTAACCAAAGTATATCATAAGAAAAAAATCTGCCGAGGGACTGTGCAAAAAACCCATCGACAGCCGAATTGCGCGGTTTCCCACGTTTTATCAATGCAAGCTAAAGTGTAAAATTAGGCGTGATACATGGAACTATGCGGGACAATCTGAAAAGTGGGTAGTCTGAAGGAAGATTTATTAAATAAAATGCGGCAAAGAAGGGAGGGATATGCAAAAACCACTGTGCAAGAGTATCGCAAATTCTTCCTGTACTTTACACATTCCAAAAGTCGCAACTAAACGTAGGAGGAAGGAGTCCGCACCGCAGCGATACTACACCTCGTCAATAATAATGTCTATCGCGTCTCCACAATCCTTTAAAAAAGGCGCTTGAAGAGCCTATCCGGCAGATCGTTGAGAACGCAGGACTTGAGCCGTCGGTCATCGTGGACAAGATGCGCGCAAACGGCAAGCAGAACTACGGCTTCGATGCTCAGAAAGAGGAGTATGTAGATATGCTTGAGGCTGGCATTATCGATCCCACCAAGGTCACGCGATCGGCGCTCCAGAACGCGGCCTCAGTGGCCGGCCTTATGCTCACCACGGAAGTTATGATCACAGAACTGCCAGAAAAGAAGCCTGCCATGCCTCTTGTGCCCGGCGGCATGGGTGATATGTATGAAGATCTTGCTGCATATAGAGTGTTATAAAGAAAACCGGAGTCGAATGACGCCGGTTTTCTTATTAGAGCTTACTAACAAATACAGAATGAAGTATTGATTGTTGCTAATTATAAAAACTCCAATGCTTCAGACCTTATGATTAAAAGGCAAGTCTGACTTAAGGTATATTTACGTCAGGACAGACAGAAAATACACCGAAAGGAGACTTGCCATGATTAACATTAGCAAACTCGATTTCAGCGGTCAACATCTTTATGTCGGTATGGATGTTCATAAGAAAAGTTGGAGTATATGCATCTTGACTAAGCAATTTGAACATAAGACCTTTACGCAACCACCGGACCCCTCGGTTCTTGCTAACTACTTGTATCGGAATTTCCCTGGCGCAGCCTATCACGCCGTTTATGAAGCCGGCTATTCCGGATTCTGGATCCACGACCAGTTACGAGAAAAAGGCATCGAATGCATAGTAGTAAATCCCGCTGATGTCCCGACAAAAGACAAAGAACGGGCAGGCAAAACCAATAAGGTGGATTGCCGCAAACTTGCCCGCAGCCACAGGAACGGAGAACTCGTAGGAATCTATGTCCCCACCCGGATAAAAATCGAAGATCGCAGTTTGCTCAGAACCCGACAAAGCATGGTCAAGAAGCAGACCCGGTGCAAGAACCAGATAAAGTCCATGCTCGCTTTTTATGGCATTCATCTACCAGCAGACATTGTTTACCGTAACTGGGCAAGTAAATTCATTAAATGGCTTGAGGCGATCCGCATGGAAAAGGCAAGCGGCAATGTCTCCTTTATGGTGCACCTCCAAGAGTTACACCATATCCGGGGGATCATTGTCGAATTGAACCGGAACATTCGCTCGCTCTCTCGGACCGATGAATATCGGGTAAATGCTCAGTTATTAAAAAAAGTATCGGGGATCAGCACACTCACCGCCATGACGTTTCTCACGGAGTTATGCAATATTAATCGGTTTGGATCACTTGACAAACTTGCGAGCTATGTCGGCCTCATTCCCAATACGGATTCCAGCGGGGAGAAGGACACGACGACAGGCATCACCCACAGACGCAACCAATTACTTCGACATCTGATTATTGAAAGCGCGTGGATTGCTGTGCGGAAAGACCCGGCGTTACTGATGGCCTTTGAACGCCTCTGCAAAAACATGCCAAGAACAAGGGCAATCGTCCGTATAGCCAGAAAACTATTGAACCGCATTAGATACGTCCTGAAGAACCAGAAGGAGTATGTGCCTGCGGTTATACAATAAGAAACGGGATCACGTGGGGGCGGCCGATCTTATGACCTGATGTATCGTGGGTACCGCTTTGTTACTTCCTGCAGCCGGCTCATAAAGCGTGTCTGCTCTGCTTCAGACTGCGGACCCACAACTTTAATACATGATCAAGGAAATGCAGCTGCCTTTAATGATGTAGGCATGTCTGCTGATAAAAGCGTGGTTTTAAAGATTTGTCCGTTCCGCGAACAAATCCCGAGAAAGGGATTCTACGGGGGGTATCAGGATATGGACTGCCCTGGGAAAATTGATCCTAGGGCATTTGTGAGAATCGGTCACTGTTCCTGCAAATGAAAATCTCACAAACGATCATTGCAGAGGGGAATCCCCCCGACTGGTACACTTTTAATGACCATTAACAAAAACAAATAAAAAAGCGGGAAAACCTGTCGGCCAATCTGTCCAGTCTAAGCTAGACTTGACTTTTAACATAAAAGGAAGAAACTCTTGAACTATTATGAATTAAAAAAGTGCACTTTCCGACCATAATTTATTGATATATGCTGACCACAAATCGCCAGAGGTCATCCGGTATCCCCGCACCCTTCGTTTCAGTGTTTCTTATGAGCAATTTAATAAGATAGGTATATTGGAAACGTAGCACGCTATGATTATTCAGCTATTATGTTACTAGGATTATCACGTGACTCTTATAATATTAAAAAAATTATCTGCCGATAGGCGATAATCCCGCAGCTCCCCTCACGACCCGATGGTTAGAAAAGATTAGCCCATTAAATTACTGGCATTCCCACGTAATTAATCAACAAGAAAAAATCCGTTATCGGCGCGTAGCCTATCGACGTATTTCGGAAGGTTTTCCGCTCCGCACAATTCCGGCTTGCGATGCCGTCCACTTCCGAAAACCCTTTGGAGGGCACTTTTTTCAGGCCAGCGTGCCCCAAAATAAGTCCCCTTCTTCCGTTTTTTTAGGTACAATTAGACAAAAACCTATCCGGAGGCGCCATGGTCTTCAATCATAACATACCCAGCACGTTCCATTACGACAAGCTCGGCAACGACCGGCAGTCCCTCAAACGCTCACTGTCAAACAGACTCATTTACTCCATCGGTAAGGATCCCATTACCGCGACTCACCGCGACTGGTTCCATACCACGGCTTACGCCGTCCGAGAGCGGCTGATTGAGCGCTGGATGGAAACCATGCGCAGTTACTATGAAGCCGATGCCAAGAGGGTTTATTACCTATCCATGGAATTTTTGACCGGCCGACTGCTGGCGAACAGCCTGCTAAACATGGGTTTCTACGAGGAATGCCGCGAAGCATTGTCCGATCTCGAGCTGGAACTCGAACGGATACGTGAACTCGAAGTGGACGCGGCACTTGGCAACGGGGGGCTGGGCAGGCTCGCGGCCTGTTTTCTCGACTCAATGGCAACGCTACGGCTTCCGGGTTACGGCTACGGCATTCGCTACGAGTACGGTATGTTTAACCAAGGCATCGAGGATGGATGGCAGGTGGAGCACCCCGACAACTGGCTACGATACGGCAACCCCTGGGAATTTCCCCGGCCCGAGGTGCTGTTTCCAGTAAAATTCGGTGGACGAGTGGTGCAGTTCAATGACGAGCAGGGCCACGCGCGGTTTCACTGGGTAGAGACCGAGGACGTGATGGCCATGGCCTATGACACACCTGTTCCCGGCTACGATACCAGTACGGTGAACAATATACGGCTCTGGGTAGCCAAGGCATCGCGCGATTTCAACCTCAAGTATTTCAACGAGGGAAACTACATCAAGGCGGTGCAGGAGAAAAACGAGTCAGAAAACCTGTCCAAAGTGCTCTATCCAGACGATACCACGCAGATGGGCCGCGAGCTGCGGCTCAAGCAACAGTACTTCTTCGTCTGCGCTTCGCTCCAGGACATTCTCCTCCGATTCACCAAGTATCACACGAATCTGGAGGAATTGCCGAACAAGGTGGCGATCCAACTGAACGATACGCACCCTTCGATCGCCATACCGGAGCTCATGCGTGTACTCCTCGACGTACATCATCTGGAATGGGACCGCGCTTGGGACATCACGCGCAGGACATTCTCCTATACCAACCATACGCTTATGCCAGAAGCGCTTGAAACGTGGCCGGTTAGCCTGTTCGAGGCGATCTTGCCGCGGCATTTGCAGATTATTTACGAGATCAACTACCGGTTTCTCGAGGACGTGCGGCACAGATTTCCGGGAGACATCGGCCTTCTCAGGCGGATGTCGATCGTGGACGAGGACGCCGGGCGCAGGCTGCGCATGGCCCACCTTGCCATTGCTGGAAGCCACTGCGTGAACGGGGTCTCGCAGATCCATACGGATCTCATGAAACAGACGATCTTCGAGGATTTTGACCGGTTTTCTCCCGGGAAGATCATCAATATCACGAATGGAGTGACGCCGCGAAGATGGCTCAACCAGGCCAACCCCGACCTGTCCGCCCTCATTTCCCTGTTCATCGGCGACGACTGGCTCTGTGATCTGCGGGAGCTCAAGAAACTTACGTCGTTTGCCGCCGAGGCCCGGTTCCGGCAGCAATTCCGACAGGTGAAGCGGGCAAACAAGGAGCGACTTGCGGAAATAATTAAGATGCGGCTCAAGATCAAGGTCGATCCCAACTCGATGTTCGACGTTCAGATCAAGCGCATCCACGAATACAAGCGGCAACTCCTGAACGTGCTCCATGTTATCACACGTTATAACCGTATCCGAGAAGGTGTTGTCGTTGACGCCGTGCCCCGCACCGTGATTTTCAGCGGGAAGGCCGCGCCAGGGTATACCATGGCCAAGCTCATTATCAAGCTGATCCACAGCGTCGGCGATGTCGTAAACCACGACCCGGCTACCGGTAATCTCCTGAAGATCGTCTTTATTCCGGACTACAACGTCTCGAATGCTGGGAAGATCATTCCTGCTTGCGACCTGTCCGAACAGATTTCAACCGCGGGAACGGAGGCTTCGGGCACGGGCAACATGAAGCTTGCCCTGAATGGAGCATTGACCATCGGAACGCTCGATGGAGCGAATATCGAGATCAAGGGAGAGGTGGGGGACGACAACATTTTCATATTCGGTCTGACCGCCGCTGAAGCGGCCGCAATACGGGCAAAGGGGTACGCACCGCGTGACATCTATTCTGTGAACGCGGAGCTGAAGCATGCGCTCGATATGATCGCCGATGGGTATTTCTCACCCGATGCACCGGGCCGGTTCCTGCCCATCTTCGACGCGCTCACCAGCAGCGATCATTTTCTGCTGCTCGCGGATTATGCTTCTTACATCGCATGCCAGGACAGGGTTGACGCGCTTTACCGCGACGCCGAGGAGTGGTCCAAACGGGCCATCCTGAACGTTGCGGGCATGGGTCGCTTTTCGAGCGACCGCGCCATCATGGAATATGCCGAGAATGTGTGGAAGGTGCAGGCGGTGTCGCATTGATCACGGGGGGTATAGATTTTCCGGCTGACGCCGAAGGCTACCAAAATCACTCGTTGCGAGTGACCACGAAAGAGTGCCTTCTCATTTTGCTGAAAGCTTTGGCTACACTATCTTGGTGATTATTCGTGAAACAACCTGACGGACACTCACTATAATCTCTGCCTAATCCCAAATAATTTTTACTGCCGTTTAATAAATCCTTGCAACTGAAATTGGATAGCCTTCAAGTCAACTCGCAAATGCTTCCTGCTTTCAAAAGGGAAGGACCATCTATAAACTTCACTTCGAATTAAAGCATCCAGGCACTATCCTGAAAAAAGGCAAGCTCCACATCCTATATAAACGAGGAAGAGACGCATAATGGGTGATATTTACGTACCGTCATGTCAAACGGTTTATTAATGCAAGGCATGCTCCCCGGAATTTCAGGTTCCTGTATGCAACGATCCTCTCCGGTACCTTCATGCGTGAACAAAAAAGCACGGTGTACCCTACTTACGAGCCGTCAGTGCGGCGCACTATCTGCCATTGCATGGTGCGACGCTGGTCGACGATTTCGCTGCCCCCGGATTCCTGATCGGTCACTGCGTAATTGGATTCACCAATATCCTGGGATCAGCATCTTCCGGTAAGGAACATGTACCGGAGAATAAAGTTTTTCTGAGATCGATTCGCGCCCGTGATTACCACAAAGTATCGGGATTTTTGAGTAATGCCGTGCTTGCCGAGATGACCGTCTTCCTGAGGGGCTCAAGTTTGAATACTTTCAGGAGGTCTTCGTGTAACAATAAGTTAACAGAAGCTCAATAATACTTTAACATTGCTGCAGTATCATAAGGTCAAGTGAGGATCGTTAGGCTTTTTCATCTGTGCCGAGAACCAGACCCGGACAACAATCGTAGAAGATGCAGGAACAGTTATTCGTGTGGTGCTATTCCGTCCTCCCCAATATACCGCTGGTTCCTGCGTCTTCTGCGTCAAGAAAATTAAACGCTACTTCTTAAGAAGGAGTTCGAAATGCAGGTGGCTTCAAAGAACACAGCAGTTCGCAACGACAAATGCGGTGGAAGCGGGGTGGAGGTCTGTCCTGATTTGGTATGCGCGTGTAGGCCTGATCATGCAGACAAAGACAAGCGTTATCAACCGAGCCGATACCAACTTCGGGAGCACTGCGTGCAAGACCGTCACGTTCGATGTCCCCTGAGGGGCTCTATGTGCGTGCCGAAAAAGAAATACTGACGCACGCCCGAAAACCCTGTTGAAATCCGGGGCAATGAATGCACAGCGTGCTGACATGCATTCGATAAGACTGATGCAAAAGCTTATGATCATTGCAGAACCAGGCGCAGCGAAACATCCGGTTCCAGGAGCCTAAGTGATGGAGGAAGCATTAAGAAAACAAGCAGTGCGACGTTATATCCTTCAAGGGGAAACGCCGAAGAACATCTGTCTCAGTCTTGATCGTTCTCGCCAGTGGTTTTATAAGTGGCTCGGACGATATCGCACTGGGGGGAAGGATTGGCATAAGTCGCGCGCTGCTTGAATCTATGTAGACTCAAAAGCTAGGCCGAATCAACGCGGACCAAACAAGCGACGCACCCGCTCCTGATAGAACGAATGACAATCTTCGTTCAGGTCCTCGATCTGTAATATCCCATTTTTCAGTGCAATCAGCACTGCCATGTCAGGGTCGCCTGTCACATATAGTTTGTAAAGCTCCCTCGCGGCGCCGTTATGGTATTCATGAATCTTTGCATCAGCATCAAAGGCATTTATTTCACCTTTTTTCCATTTTTGAAATGACGCAAGGAGCTTGTCCAAGGCCACAGCTAACTCGCGTTCATACGCCATACCCGCCATTTCCCGGATGTGCTTCTTCTGTTTCTTGGTCAGTTCATCCCAGCGACGAATTGGAAAGCTTCTCGTCCCTTTCAGTCAGCATTTGGAGATAAATTTACTGAAAAGTGCAACGCAACGTATGCATCCACGTCCTCCGCGGTCCTCCTGAGTAACGCAAGCGATCTTTATTACTGGCTACTACTGAGCGGAAGATTATGCCTGTACGAGGGCTCGTATACCAGCAAGTCGTTTGCCGATACTCGCCTTTGCAATCTTAAGATCATACGCCGCCTGAAGGTTGAGCCAGTATTGCGGAGACTGGTTGAATGCGCGACCGAATAGCAGGGCCAGTTCTGCCGTCACCGGCCGATCGCCTTTGATGACATGAGAAATCCGCATTGGCGACACGCCAATCGAACGGGCGAATTCAGCTTGCGATAACCTCATTTCACCTAGAATTTCTGCCAGAAACTCGCCTGGATGAATAGCAGGCAAACCATCCTTAGTCATGTTCGTATCTCCCCTAGTGATAATCAACGATTTCAACGTTATAGGCGTCACCTTTTTCAAAGCGGAAACAGACCCTCCACTGATCGTTAATACGTATACTCCATTGACCTGCACAGTCATGAGCTAATGCCTCTAACCTGTTTGAAGGTGGCATTCGTAAATCGTCGAGGCAGGTAGCCCCATCTAGTTGGGTCAAACGCATTGCTGCACGCTTCAATATATCCTGAGGAAATCGTCGCGATTTCCCAGTGGCAAAGAAACGTTCTGTTTCGGCAGAGGCAAACGACTGAATCATGGGAACAATATAAACAATTTGTTTATTATTGTCAAGCGGCTAAGGCAGAGGGGCGCTTTTCTTCTTGGCTGATACTTACGACTGTAGCCACGACAGGACCAACATTTTCGGAATGAAGCTTTGACTGTTGCTAGAAAGATTAACTCCACTGCTACAGACCTTATGATTAAAAGGCAAGTCTGACTTAAGGTATATTTACGTCAGGACGACAAAAAATACACCGAAAGGAGACTTGCCATGAGTAACATTAGCAAACTAGATTTCAGCGGTCAACATATTTATGTCGGTATGGACGTTCATAGAAAAAGTTGGAGCATTTGCATATTGACTCATCAATTTGAACATAAGACCTTTACACAGCCACCGGATCCGTTGGTCCTGGTCAACTACTTGCACCGGAACTTCCCTGGTGCAACCTATCACGCCGTTTATGAAGCCGGCTATTCCGGATTCTGGATCCACGACCAGTTACGCGAAAAAGGCATCGAATGCATAGTGGTAAATCCTGCTGATGTCCCGACAAAAGACAAAGAACGGGCAGGCAAAAGAGATAAGGTAGATTGCCGCAAACTTGCCCGCAGCCTCAGAAACGGAGAGCTCGAAGGAATCTATGTTCCCACCCGGATAAAAATCGAAGATCGCAGTTTACTGAGAACCCGAAGAAGCATGGTCAAGAAACAGACCCGGTGCAAGAACCAGATCAAGTCCATGCTCGCTTTTTATGGCATTCATCTACCAACTGACATTGTTCACCATAACTGGTCAAGCAAATTCATTAAATGGCTTGAGGAAATCCGCATGGAAAAGGCTAGCGGCAATGTCGCCTTTAAGGTGCATCTCGATGAGTTACGTTATGTCCGTGGAATCATTGTCGAATTAAACCGGAACGTTCGCGCGCTTTCTCGAACCGATGAATATCGGGTAAATGCGCAGCTCTTAAAAAAAGTAACAGGGATCAGCACACTCACCGCCATGACGTTTCTCACGGAGCTCTATAATATCGAACGGTTTGGATCACTCGACAAACTTGCGAGTTATGTCGGCCTTATTCCCAATACGGACTCCAGCGGCGAGAAGGACACTACGACGGGTATCACCAACCGACGCAACCAAACACTTCGCCATTTGATTATTGAAAGCTCGTGGATTGCTGTACGGAAAGACCCAGCGTTGCTGATGGCCTTCGAACACCTCTGCAAAAAAATGCCAAAAACAAGGGCCATCGTTCCTATCGCCAGGAAACTATTGAACCGCATTAGATACGTCCTGAAGAATCAGAAGGAGTATGTGCATGCGGTTATACAATAAGAAACGGGATCACGTTAGGACGGACAATCTTACAACCTGATTCACCGTGGGTAACGCTTGTCCTTTCATGCAGCCGGCTAATGAAGCGTGTCTGCTCTACTACAGACTGCGGACCCACAACTTTAATACATGATCAAGGAAATGCAGCTGCTTTTATGATGCAGGCATGTCTGCTGATAAAAGGGTGGTTTTAAAGATTTGCCCGTTCTGCGAACAAATCCCGAGAAAGGGGTCCTGCGGGGGGTATCAGGATATGGACTGCCCCGGGAAAATCGAATCTGGGGCATTTTTGAGAATCGATTTCTGTCCGAACAAATAAAATTCCCACAAAGGATCAACATGGCGGGGCATCCCCCCGATTGGTACACTTTTAATGACCAATAATAAAAACAAATAAAAAATCGGGGGAAAGCTTGTCAGCAAATCTGTCCTGGTTTAGCTAGACTTGACTTTTAACATAAAAGGAAGGACCTCGTATTTTATTATGAATTAAAACGATGTATACTTCAACTTGATTTTTTTACCCCAGAGGCAATAGTACAGGATGAAACTTGCTATCTAGTCTGCTGTATTCTGCTTCGGGTGAAGCATATCCATCCACCGGATTGCCTCGATATCGTTTACTTTGCCAAGGTATATTTGGGTCGTCTAGAGGTCATGGTGTCTTAACAAAATTTTAGAAACGATCTCCAAAGGGACCCCGTTCCAACTGGCATAAGTGTCTGATCCAAAGATTCTTCCTTGTGAACACCGCAGACCTCCGATTTCCGTCATTATCCCCTGCCGTTTCGTTGAGCATCTGCGAGATGCACCTTCAAGAAGCAGCTCTCCCCGCGGTCTCCCCACAAACGCTAAAAAAGCTAATTAATTCAATGTAGTGTCTGAGTTCGATTCTCATGCTCTTCCGCCAATATTGCAAAGAGTTAACACTATAATTGTCATACAGCATCAATACAGCAAAAGCAAAAAATATGCTTTGTGCTTGCTATTGAGATTAGGTATCTTGATATGATCCTAAATACTATTTTCCCGACGGTCTCCTAAAACTTGCGCGTTTCAATCTTCTTCAGGGCAATAGGCAATATGTTTTTTCATGTACCTCGCCTTTTTCGTTGACCTTATATAAATACAAGAGATGTTCTTCAACTGCATTCAGTCAAGAGCATGAACATGATTCAGGATACGCCATGTTACATGTTACAACCTGATCTTCTGCACCTCGAGCAAAATTAAGATCACTGTGAGCTACACCTACTATCGCGTAATTTCAAGAAGTGGAAATAATCATCGACTTTATCCTGTAGCTGTTTAAGTTTCCATTCTTCTAAACTGATAAAGTTACAAAACCAAAAAGGATTGAGACGACATCTTTACGTCGTGCTCAATCCATAGTTCAAGAAGCCCGGAGCGGCAGACTGATGGCCGATGTCCTCTATATATAGGGTAATGCTTCGGTGGGTGATATCCGGTGAAAGCCTGAAGTGAGTAGATTATGGAGTGCCATAGACTGTTTTAATCTGTTTATCGTGAAACCAGTGCGATTCTCTTGATTAGCGTATCGTGGAGTGAACGCCTAATCCGCGCACATGGCCGAACGGGGCCGTTGACCGCGCGGATAATACCCGCGGGACCACACGTCAGAAACACATGGTACATCAGAATCGTCAAATGCTATCCGGCGCGTGCCAGGTGCTGATGCGGCAGAGAGACATAAAGCACTTTGAGCGTGCCGCCGCAGCTTCCACAGGTTGGACGGGGCAATGGCGGCATCTGTTCGATTTCAGACATTGTTACCTCGAATCCATAAGCCAGCTCAATCAGCGTCCTGATGTTCTCAAGCGGGACCTTGCACGCGGCGTTCAGGAAACCGTAATATCGCACCTTCATGAACCCCGTTGGCAGCACGTGCTGGAGGAATCGGCGCACAAACTCCATTACGTCCAGGACCAGCATCCTCCAGCGATTGCTCCCGGTCTTTTTGTACCGAATGAAGACCTGACGGTTCTCAACTTTCACGATACGGCTGTTGGACAAGGCTACCCGGAAGACATAGGGGGCAAGATACTTGAGGCTTGCCTCGCTTGAACCAATTGCCTGAGAGTTTACGTTCCAGTCAATTCGCCATACTTCGTCGGGTATTTGATCAAAAAGACCGGCCTTTTTCATTTCGTCTTTGAACTTCGCTCGAAAGATGGGAGACAACGCTTCGACCGGCACATAGAAGCCGGTTCCTGAGGGCTTCCAGGTCTTGTCATCAGACGAGAGCGCTCCGCCTACGACGATATAGTGGATATGAGGATGATACTCAAGCGTTCTGCCCCAAGTGTGCAGGACTCCGAAGAAGCCTGGCAGATCGCCGCCCATGAACTTAGGGTCGAGAACCAGCTTTTTCATGGCTTCGGAGGAGGCGGAAAACAGGGCGGCGTAAGCCGCCCGCTGGTTGCTCCGGATAAACCGGCGAATTTGTTCCGGCACCGTGAAGGTAATCATGAAGTGGTGCCCCGGCACACGCCGATCAAGCTGTTTTTCGAGCCACTGTTGACTCTTATGATGTTGGCAGGTCGGGCAGTGGCGATTTCTGCAGGAGCGGTGAATCGCGTGCCGCTCCCCGCACGATTCGCACCGAAAGTAGGTCGTTCCAGAGGCCGGGGTGCGGCAGTTGATAATCGCGGTTATCGCCTTACGATGTTCCCCAGGGATAGCGCCACCAAACCGCGTCAGGTACTCCGGGGCATAGGTGCGGAAGATGTCATTGACCGTATCCATGATCAGAACCCCACCATGATCTGGTCGATGAGCTTGAAGGCATCATCCTGACCCTTGGTCGTCAGATGGAGATAGATCATCGTGGTCTCAAGGCTGGAGTGGCCCATATACCGCTGGATCACACGCAGATTGACACCGGCTTCTAACAAATGGGTCGCATACGAGTGACGCAAGGTATGGATGGAAACGTCGCGTTTCTGGATGCCCGCAGCATGTACCGCGTCCCGGAGCGCTCTCTGTACTGTGCTGATAGAGACCGGGATCTGACTATCCGATTTTTTGCCGTGTAAGACCCGTGAGGGGAAGATCAGCCTCGGGTTTTTGTGTGTATCCCAATGCTTTCGCAAAATGGCAAGCGTCGCATGAGGAAGTGGAACGTAACGATCCTTCGCGCCTTTGCCCTTACGTATGTGGATCATCATACGACTGCTGTCGATATCAGCGGTTTCTAGGTACCGCGCTTCCTGAAGCCGGAGACCACAGGAGTAAACCGTGGAGAGGAAGGCGCGGTTGCGACGAGAAGAGACTCGGGCGAGAATGTTGAGCACCTCTTCGGTACTGAGTACGGTGGGTAGCCGGTGTTCTGGCTGAGCCCGGATGATGCTGAGAATGTGCCAGTCGCGCTGAAGTACGGTCTCAAAGAAGAAGCGGATCCCGGCATAGCAGATGCGCATGGTGTTGGGCGCCCACTTGCTGACATTCCTGCGATTGAGGAAGTACTCCTGAAGCTCTTCTTCGGTAATGAGATCGGGGGTCTTGCCGTAATGCTCGGTGAGCAGCCGCACCGCGCGGGTGTAGTTTGCCTGCGTTCGTTCGGACATACCGCTCAGTTGCAAAGCATTGATGGACTTCTCGTACCAGTTTTCCATGACCATATTCTCCTTGTGAAATAAGATTGAACTGCAATGGAGAAATATGGTAGCACGGAAATTACTCAAAAAAAATCAGGCGAGATGGGACAGGCGAAGGAAGCGGTCTTTGCTTCTCTGCCGCGGAGCGGCTTACTTGAACCTGAATGTTAGCATCTATTCATACCGATAATCTTTCATGACAGTGCCGGAAGATTTTAACCGACGTCCGCCTTATTGACCTTCGCAAAAATAACGGGAAGTACAAGCAAAGTGAGTAGAGTAGTTGAAACCATTCCCCCGACAATCACAAGCGCCAAAGGCCTTTGGGCCTGAGAACCTACTGCATGAGATAATGCTGCGGGCAAAAGTCCCAGGGCAGCCAATAGCGCAATCATAACCACGGGACGTAACCGAAGAGATGATCCTTCCACAATGGCGCTTAATAAATCTTGTCCCTGTTCGTTAGTTAATTTTTTCACATAGGCTATAAGGATTATCCCATTCTGTATCGCGATACCGAATAAGGACAGGAAACCGATCCCGGCAGAGATGCTTAAGTTTTCGTTTGCGAGATAAAGTGCGGCAATCCCTCCAATTGCAGCAAATGGCACGTTAAGGATTACTATGGCTGAATCTACGGCATTGCCGAATGTCATGTATAAAAGCAGGAAGATGGCAAGCAGGGTCAAGGGAATAATGATCGCCAGTTTTATCTGTGCTTCCTTCATCTCGTTAAATGTTCCAGCCCATTTAATGGAATAACCGCGTGACAGCTCAACCTGCTCCTGAATGGCTTTTTGTGCCTCGTCGACAGCACTTCCCAGGTCTCTGTCCCTTACCCCGAATTTAATGGCGATGTATCGTTTTATGGACTCACGATATATAAAAAATGGACCATCCGTCAGTTTAACATCCGCCACCATATTGAGCGGTATCCTCTGCCCATCGGGCGTGTCTACTAACAAATATTTTAGTTTTTCAGGAAGATCACGATCAGCATCCGGGAAACGTACGGCCAAATCGAACGTTCGTTCTCCCTCCAGAATGGAGGTGACGGGATTGCCGCCTATTGAATTTTGAACCAGATTCTCAACGTCAGAGACGTTGAGGCCGAATCGCGCACATCGCTCCCGATTGACGGTAACATTTAATGTTGGTTGGCCCAATTCCGTATAGACCCCTACATCCACGATCCCCGGAATATTCTTAAGCACATGTTCTATTTGCGAAGCCTTTTTTTCCAGCTCCTCTAAATCGGGCCCGAAAAGCTTTACTGAATTTTCACCTTTTACGCCGGAAAGCGCTTCCGCCACATTGTCCTGGATATATTGAGAGAAGTTGTAATCAATCCCGGGTATCCCTTCCAGATATTGCTGCAGCCTTTTCTCAATATCGGGTTTCGTAACGCCGGCGGGCCAGTTCTCAGGCTTTTTTAAATATACGCCGTACTCCAGATTAAATACACCGGTGGAATCGGTCCCGTCGTCCGGGCGGCCAATCTGCGCAACCACTGTTTCTACCTCGGGCTGATTTAAGAAAAACCTTCTGATTTCTCCGGCAACCTTTGATGAATAGCTGAGATCTACCGTGTTCGGCAAGGTTACCCGTATCCACATATTGTTTTCCTCCAAAGTCGGGAGAAAATCGGTACCTAAGTGGAGGAGCCCGTACAAGGCTATCGCAAGCATAACCAAGGCGATAGTAATGACCACAAACGGCATACGTAACAGTCTATGCAGCAATGGCCTGTAGTAACTAAGAATCCAGTTTACGAACTTTGGGGTGTGCGGTTTAAGTTCTGTATTGAAAAGCAAGGAGGCGCTTACAGGCATCAAGGTGATGCTTAACGCAATAGACGCCACCAATGCCAGTCCCATAGTACTCGCCATGGGCTCGAATATCTGGCCTTCCACCCCACCCATAAACAATAAAGGTAAATATGACGTTATTATTATTAGCGTAGAAAATACCATTGCCCTCATTACTTCCGCAGTGGCTCCGACTATAGTCTGGTTTAGCTCATGACTGTTTCCTTCCAATTGTCGCATATTATTTTCTATTATAATGACGGCAGCTTCAACTATAAGACCAAAATCGATCGCTCCGAGTGAAATAAGGTTGGCAGGAATATGTAAAAAATACATCCCTATGAACGCTGCGCTCAGTGACAGCGGAATGACCAATGCAGCAATAACTGCTGCGCGCAAGTTCCCCAAAAAGAAATACAATACAATAAGCACAAGAGTTATCCCGAGGGAAAGATTGTGTTCAACTGTGCCAAGAGTCATGTCAAGCAGGTTTTGTCTATCGTAAAAAGGTGTTATCTTCATGCCGCGAGGCAGTCCGCCGCTGGCATTGAGATTGTTGATTTCTTTGCGGAGCCGCGCCAAGACTTCGCTGGCATCGCCTCCTCTGCGCATTACGACGATACCTTCAACCGCGTCGTCTTCTTTATTGAACTGCACCATGCCGAGCCGTGGAGCATTCCCGATCCTGACTTCGGCGATATCGGATACTGTTACGGGAACACCCTGATTTACGGCTATTGTTACATTGCGGATATCGTCCAGGGTTTGAAGCAACCCGACCCCCCTGATCACATATCTCTGCTCGCCGCCGTTGATCACATCTCCCCCCACGTTGGCGTTCGCATTAGACAGAGCCGCAACCAACTGAGTAAGGCTGATGCCGTAAAATTGCATTTTTACGGGACTCGGTAAGACCTGATACTGCTTGACCATGCCGCCGAAGGCGTTTATGTCCGCGACTCCCGGGACTGATTTTAAATATTTATAGATATCCCAGTCCTGCCAGCTTTTAAGTGTGATCAGATCGAAATTATCGCCCTGCATGCGGTAGCGCAGAACTTCGCCAAGTGCATCGGCATCAGGGCTGAGGGTGGGCTGTACACCGCTAGGGAGATTGGCGTCCGAGAGATAGAGTTGGACATTATGGCGTGCTTTGAAAGCATCGGTGCCTTCCTTAAATTGAACAGTGACAACCGAAAGACCGAAAAGAGAGACCGACCGAAGCGACTGCGAATCCGGAAGTCCGGCCAAGGCTGTTTCTATCGGGATTGTCAATTGGCGCTCGATCTCAAGAGTGCTGCGCCCGGCCCACTGGGTAATAACCTGTATATTCAGCGGGGCAATATTTGGATAAGCCTCTACCGGGAGTTTATGGAAGGCATATGCCCCAAGGATAATCAGTAACAGACACAGTAAGATAATTATCATCCGATGATGAAGAACAGAACGAATAAATTCCGCACTGCGAGACATTTGATTATCTCCGATCAATCGTTTATCATCTCGTTGACAAGTACCGCGCCCTTGCTCACTACGTGCTCGGTCCCGCTTAAGCCGGAAAACACCGCGACTCGTTCGTCGTACAGATTCATTGCCGTCACAGCTATCCTCCGATATAAACCGTTTCCTTCGTCACGAATGACGTAGCTGTCGTCCTTGATGTGGATAAGAGCGGTTTTGGGTATGATAACCGCTTTTCTCTTACTGACGGAAAGATTGGCTGTCACGAAGATCTCAGGGCGCAGATCGCCGGCCATGTTCGGGATATCGCAGCGTATGGACAGCGCATGGGTGACAGGATCGATGGTTGGCGCTATAAAGCTCACGTGCCCAATAAACTTTTGCCCCTGCAATGCCGCGGACTGTAACTGCAACTCCTGCCCCAATTTGATCTTGGAATAGTCCTGTTCGAAAATATTGCCGATAAACCAGAGAACGCTCGTGTCCACGATGCTCATCAAATTATCTCCAATATTGAGAAACGCCCCGGGGTCCATATTGCGTTTTGACACAACTCCCGAAAGAGGCGCTCGAATGATAAGATGTTGTGAAGATACACCCGTTTTAGTCAATTGTTCGATATCTTCATCGCCTGCTCCCAATACATGCAGTTTATTTATCGCGGATTGTTCCGTTGCTTTGGCATCGCTTAAAAGGTCTGCATTTCCTTCTTCCTGGAACGTACGCACGGTGTTTCTTGCCAAAAGTAATTCATTCTGAGCGGATATATAATCAGGACTGTATAACTTAGCCAGTGCCTGCCCCTTCTTTACCCTCGCACCTTCGAAAACGAGGATTTCATCCAGTCGGCCGCTCACTCGCGCGGAGGCCAGATGCGTGCGTTCAGCATTAAAAGCCAATTTGCCGAAAACCGGGATCAGTTCCGGCACTTTACCGGTACTGACCTGTTCACTATGAACATATTGCGGATTAAAGCCGCCCGCAGGCGCGTGAACAGTCTCACCGGTAGTACCCGCAGACTGGGCAGGGGCCTCTTTGTCTTCATAGTTGGGCGTCTTAACGGGAATATTTTCGGTAGTGGTTGCTTTTGCCGGTCCGTGCCACGCCCTGTCCACGGTAATTCCGACAATCACGCCAATGATCAATATGCCTGTTGTTATTAACTTATTACGCATGGCTCTCTCCCTCAGTCAACCTCTACACCCACGGCAGCCACCAAGTTGATATAAGCCTGCACTCCACTATATTCGGTCTGAATGAGTGCGAACTCCGTTGTCCTGAGATTGCCCTGAGCAGTAAGAAGGTCCGCAAATGCTATACCGCTATTTGCATAGTTGGTCAGGCTTAGGCGGTATGCGGTCTTGGCCTCTTCTAATTGCCTCGTCCGTATAAAATTGCCTTGATTCACTGCCTGTGCCAACGTGTTATAGATGGAGTCAACCATGAGCCGGGTCTGCTGTTTGATGGACTGATCGTTTGCCTCGTTCGCAAGCAGATTTGCGTTGGCCTCAGCAACTCCAGCCCTCTCTTTCGTAAAGAACCATGTGGGCAATACGATGTCGAACTCCACACCGTAATTACTGACCGGTTTAAATCCCCAAGAAGCATTATTGCTGTTGCCGGTAAGAACAATCTGAAAATCCGGGAGATATTGTTTTTTTGCGAGGTCAACGCCTTTATTTGCGGCATTTATCTGCAACGCAGAACTTTTGACTTGAGGATTATTTTCTATTGCCAAATTTTCAATTTCCTCCAAGGACTTCTTTGGCAGATTCTGAACCGACATATTGCCTTTTACCTTGAGCGACATTAATGGATTTCTACCGATAAGAGCATTTAACGTCTGGCGTGCAGTATCGATTTGTCTTTGCAGCGCAAACTCGTCGTTCTGCGCGCTGCTCTGTGTTACCTGGGCGTTTAGATAATCCACGTAGGCGGCAGCATTGTTAGCATATCTTACTTTTGCGACTTGCTTAATCTGCTCAAGGCGCTTGATATTGTCCTGGTTCACTTCAGATTGACGCTGGAGCACAAGAAGTTGATAGAAGACATTTTTGAGCTGTGCCAGTAACTGAAGATACAGGCTGTTCTCCTGGGTCTTGACAATATTGGCCTGATCCTCCGCAATGTCACCGGCAAGGCGTTTTTTCCCCGGGAAGGTAAATGATTGAGTAAGCATATAGCTGAATTCCTGGGATTGCCCCGGATACAAACGACTGCCGGGAAGTGGGTTTTGACTCAGGCCTACCTGTGGATTATTCCATGCGGTTATCTGGGGAACTATGGCCTTTGCGGCCAGGTAATTTTGGTCGGCTTGTTTCAATTGAGGATTATTTTGCTTCATCTGTTCCGCTAATTCATCCAGACTCATTGTGGGCGCATCCGATGAGGTGTCCGCGGGCTGAGCGACACAAATGTAGGGGGAAAAAAACAATGACAGTATTAATAATATTTTTATAAATCCTCGTGGCTTGATCGTCATACCCAGCATTTGTAATTACCTCAAAACCATAAATGTCGGATCGGCTAATCAGGTCCGACAGACTCATATAGTCGACTACTGTTGGTTATCTGCGGACATTATGCTCTACGAATCTTCTCTTGGAACAAATGCTTTTTTATTACAATACGTGACCAAAAGTCCAGCAGCAGCGTCTTACAAGGGGTATCGGATCGCTGGGTCTCCACCCTGGCGGAGCGCACCGGTCCTTCCTTTGACGTTCCATAAGGACGTCCGAAGAGGAAGGCCCCAAACACGCAAACGCTTTCGAAGACAGCTGAGCAAAAGAAAACCAGTCCTCGATGTATAGTATCAAAAGTACGAGCCAAAGGCAAGGTGGACCAACAACAGGAGCAAACCGGGGTTATGCTTGTATAGCCATAAAATGGAGGCAATGTTAATACCAAAAAATGGGGCGTGAAAAATCCACCCAGAAATTCAAGTGATGGTGCCAGCGGGGAAAAATAATATCAGCGCAAAGATCAGAAACATGATTGCAATTTGCGCCACAAGCTATTTTGACTTGACAGCCATAAGTAGCCTACTCTATCTATTGAGGACAAGCGATCATCACAAGAGAACCGGACTTAGTTTCTTAATAAATATATTGTAAGGTGGACTAGTTCATAGACGCGCTCTACGCCTGACGAAACTGTCGCGGACTACAGGAAGGTACCTCCTATTTTATCATGAATTAAAACAGTGCACCCATTTAAAGGGCACCTGTCAAGAGAAAAAGCTATCTCGTTGACGAGAAAATGTAATTTTCTCGTCGATGTTTTTTCTAAGCTACCATCATCCTACCATTGCCGTAATTTCATGAGTTTTCGATGTCAGTCTTCACTGCACCATGCACCCATCAGGATTAAGGTCATTGGTGAAGCGCGATATCCATTGACCCTTTCCGCCTTGTGGCGGACCAGAAAATCTTCGGTACCATGCCATGTCCAGAAGGATTGTACATGTTTTATGGTTATTAACCAGCATTCTGTGGCTCATGGCATGGGCAGTAAAGATGCTGATAACTTTATAATCGGGTGGGACGGATTACCAATCATACTTAACGGGTTCGCCATGCACTGAATAGGTTCACCGTCCCAGCCAGCCTATGAATATTTCCTATGATCCAAAAAGCTTTTCCGGCATGAACGGCACCTGGTCTCTCATGATATAGTATGCTGCCCGCGCCAGCTTGTGAGCGAGCGCAGCATGTGCTATCACGGTGTTCGTTTCCTTCATCTTGCGGTTGTAGTATGCGCGGGCCTCTGGACAATAGCGCCGTGCCAGTTCCGCTGCCTCCGAAAAAGCCCACGCAAGGTATTTGTTACCGTTCTTCTTGTTCCCTTTGCCTTTCCCCTTATTGTTGCTGATCCACTTGCTTGATACCTTCCGGCAGTAGGAAGCGTAATTGCCCGCCTTGTCAAAGCGGCTGATGGGGCCTGTTTCAAGCATTATGGTCAAACCCAGGATTTTGCCGACTCCCTGGATAGTAATCAGCTTTGCATAGGGTTCCCGAAGCTCTACTTTTCCCTCTATTTTGGCTTCAAGGGCCTTGATCTGGAGCGTGAGAAAGTCTATCGAATCTTTACTGACCTTACCCGCCAAGGCCAGGTCCTCATTGAACTCGAGAAGCGGGGCAACGTGATCTGCGGTCGATGCCATCATCTTGCTTCCCCTGAGCTTGAACCCGATGTTTCGGTTGATGATGTTCTGAAGGCTGATTACCAGCGAGGTCCGTAGCCTCACTAAGTGGCTTCGTTTTCGGAGCAGATCCCGAATCGGCCGGTCTTCTTTCGGATAGATATAGCCTACCGGAAGGATGCCGAGCCGCAGCATTTCTGCCAGCCAGAATGCATCATGCTGATCATCAGAGTATTTCAGTCCCGAGTATTTCTGTATTGCCGTTGGATTGGCAAGATGAAGCGTATATCCGGCTACCATGAGAAGGTCGACCAGCCAGTACCAGTTGTAAGTAGACTCAACGACAATGCCGACGATGTCATTTTTGTACGGGGCAAGAGTAGCGAGAATCATCTCTGAATCATTCGGCAGTTTCCTCTTGAATACTCTCTTGCCAGTTTCATCGATGATTCCCAAATAACTATTACTTGAATGTAGATCGATTCCTAAGTACAATCTCATAAAGCACCTCCTGGGATGGGATTGGCTGTCTCTTCCCAAGAGCATATCAGAATATTTTAAATTCTGGTATGCTCGGAGGTGCCCTTTATATGATTATCATGTCGAATATTTACATATGACCCGATATTCTCGGACGCGCACTACCCTTCAGGAAGTTCCGGTAATCTGTTGAGTGCCTCGGTAAACCGTTCATGGTTGAACGGCTCTTGACGCCTTAGGACTTCGAATATCTCTACAGCTACAACACTTCCAATGAGTGATTTTGCATCGTTCTCCGATATACCTTCATGCATTAAACGTTTATATGTTTGGCGCGTTTCTGGTGGGTTATCGTTCGTAATTTGGTTTTCAACTACCTCTAAAATTGCCGCTCGAAGATGTGGATTATAGACCTTACTCATCATGGCCTCCGTATCACTCTCACGTTAATTTTATGAGATAAATATATCACAGATGGCTATTTACATCCGGCATCTGGTGCATGATATCATTAATATAGCTCGAATTCCGCAACCATGATCCTCCTGGTCACCTTATACAGATACCCCAGAGGCCACACTGAAAAGGAGGAACGATGCAAATAGCAGACGCCATAAGAACTTTCATAACGCAGCAAATTACAACTCTAAGACCGAGCACGCGAGTTCACTATCTAACGTTACTCGATCACTTCCTGCAGCATTTTGACGGCAGGGAAATAGAGTCAATAACAGCTGGTGAGGTCGGTCAGTTTTTCGAGTCCCAGACCACGAATAAGGCTAAGTCGACACGTCGACTGATGTATGCACAGGTTAAACATTTTTCAACATGAGCAAGTCCTAACGTGACCCAGGAAGACTTGATTCAGATCGTTTGATATTTCCTGAACTGTGCACTTTTGTCAATACGAGCCGATGTGTAATTTTGAAATTGTATTCTGCGATTTCCCACCCATATTTTCACCATTCGATAGAAATTAACATATCGGTTTAAGTGCGTTTAAAATGCATGCTTTTTTTAAATATGCATACATTTTGACTTGTTAAGTAGGGGGTACTCCATAAATGGTTAATAAATCCAATCAACAACATCGGGAGGGAAGAGGAACGCAGCAGACCTCATCTTCTTTTTCTACAGGTGTTTCTCTCCAGTATGGTTTAAACCTTGTAGCTTCAAGATTGTCTGCATCAATTATTCAGTTGTCATATAGAGTCAAAATGCGTAAAATATAAACTATGATCCGCAATTCCATACAACCTCGGCTCTCGGCGGGAAAGAAGGAGGACGTTCACGATGTATCGCCTTATTGCAATGATGCTGATGTTCATAGCTATAACCCTTCTGGGTTGCGCTACTGAAAGTTCCCGGGCTCTCAGCACCTCAAAGGTAAATTCTGCCGCTGTTGCATACGACGGCCCCAAAACGACGCTCGTTGTTGGGAAGTTCGACAATCGATCAAGCTTCATGCGGGGTCTTTTTTCCGATGGCGTTGATCGATTAGGCGGTCAAGCCAAGACCATTCTCATCACTCACCTGCAACAGGCTAACCGTTTTCTCGTAATGGATCGCGACAATATGAAGGAAATTGAATTTGAATCCACTTTGAGTGGCAAGAAGCAAAAGCTTAAAGGAGCGGATTTCGTCATTACAGGAGACGTTACGGAATTCGGACGCAAGGAAACCGGTGACGTGCAGCTGTTTGGAATTTTTGGCCGCGGAAAGACTCAAGTTGCTTACTCAAAAGTCAGTCTTAATGTCGTTAATGCTGAAACCTCGGAAGTGATCTTTTCGACGCAGGGTGCCGGTGAGTATGAGCTTTCAAACCGTGAGATCGTCGGTTTCGGCGGCACCGCAAGTTACGACTCTACCCTCAATGGAAAAGTGCTGGATCTTGCTATCCGTGAAGCGGTCAATCGATTGGTCGAGGGTATTGATACGGGCAAATGGAAAATTAGCGCGAATCCTTGAGTACTCTCACACTATGCTCATAGCAAAGAGATCATTTCTGTTTCTGTTGGCAGCAACGATGCTAGTGGGATGTGCTGGCAAGCAGCCTCTCCTCTATCAGTGGGGTAGCTACGAGGACCAGATCTATGCGATGTACAGTGACACCGGAAAAGTGTCAATTGAAGAACAGCTTAATAATCTTGAACATGATTACCAGGTTGCCAGAGCAGATGATAAACCTGTACCACCAGGGTTTCACGCCCAGGTAGGCTATTTGTACTTTCAGTTAGGCAAAGTTGATCAGGCGTTACATTCCTTCGAGACCGAAAAAACACTCTTCCCCGAATCAACGATATATATGGATCGTTTGATCGCGAGGATCAAGCTTAATAAAGGGCAAAATGTTTATAACCATTAATCGGATCAGCCTCCTTGCCTTTTTTCTGCTGCTCACTGGGTGTGTTGCAACCCAAAAAGATATTGACTATACAGCCTATCGACAAAGCAAACCCCGCTCTATTTTGGTTTTACCTCCGCTGAATAATTCCCCGGATATACGAGCTACCTACAGTTTCCTGTCCACGGTCACGAAACCCCTGGCTGAAGCTGGATATTACGTTTTTCCTGTTGCATTAGTAGATCAAACATTCAGGGAAAATGGATTGCTGAATCCGGGAGAGATGCATCAAGTACCTCTAGATAAGCTCAGAGAGATCTTTGGTGCCGATGCGACCCTATATATTACCGTGACGCAGTATGGTTCCTCCTATCTAATATTGAGCAGCGAAGTAAGGGTTACTGCCAATGCGAAACTTGTAGACAACCGAAATGGACAATTGCTTTGGCAGGGAATGGCAACGGCTACTGATGAAGGAAACAATAACGGCGGTGGTTTGGTGGGCGCACTGCTCAGCGCCTTGATAAAGCAAGTTATAAGTAACGTCGGAGACCCTGGACATGTAGTCGCTCGGAAGACAAGTAATAGACTGTTGAAAGCAAGCCCTAATGGATTGCTTTACGGGCCGCGGTCGCCCTTATATGAAGTTAACTGACCATTAAAAAGGCATCATGTGAGAACAATCCTGCGAAAATGTGCCACTTCTACCTCCCAAACTATCCATTTAGTCTGGATGAGCAATCAATATTAATTCACCTTCTTTTTTCCAAAAAATTGCACATCCGTGTGCATTTGTAACTGATGTCCTTATTTCTTCGTTACTTAATGAACAGGGTATAAGTACATTACAATGACTTGCAATGGCAACATCTATCCCTGTTTGTATGCTTACTATTAGAACGGGTTTTAATGCGTTTTTCAAGTACACTATCCCGTTTCCTTTAGCTGTTGTAGTTTCCACTCTTTTCATCACATAAAGTTACCTGTATCCGATATAGCAACAAAGGATACAACGGCTTCATAGTCTTCCTCGCGATCGTCTAACCGCTTGGGCGATAGGTCACCGCCGCACTCCTATCATCAAAAAAGCGGAGCATTTTGTGCTTCCATCCCCCTGCATACTCGACGCCAATTCTTTTCGCCCTCCTGATCCGCGGTTGGTATTGAGGATCCTGCACCAGATACAGTCTGTTCCCAGTCAGGTCCCAGCCGTTCATGGAACGGGTGATTCCGAGCGCGCGTGTGAGTTTGCCCGGGCCTGAGAGGTCTGCATCCCAATCATCCAGGGGCTCGGCCGCCCGGATGAGCACAGCTTGGCCGCTGCCTGTTTCTCCCGCGACGATGTTAAACATCTCGTACATCCCGTAGATCAGGTACACGTAGGCTCTGCCGGCGGGACCGAATATGACTTCTGTCCGCTTAGTGCGCCCTTTCGAGGAGTGAGATGCTAAGTCGTGAGGACCGATGTAGGCCTCGGCCTCCACAATGCGGGCACGATATGCCCTGCCGCGCCTTCGATGGACGAGTGTTGTTCCGATCAGAGCCGAGGCAAGGGTTTCCGCATCGCGCTTATAGAATGAATTACTAATTTTTCGCACCATAGCACTAGACTTGTAGAGGCGTCATTTCTATATATACTCTATGAGAGCCTATATTGCTAGAAAAGAATCGATAATGACAATGAATAGCAGTCCATAAAAAGGACGTTGACCCCCGCTTTATTCTGAAGTACGTTTCCCAACTTCAATTACAATTTCGGAAATAAGCAACTTTCGCGAACCTCAGGATGAAGTCGATGATTATTTCCATTCTTGAAATTAGTGATAGTAGGTGGAGCCCGGAGAGCCGAGAGCACAAAGACAATAATTCCGTATGTGGCTTTTTGTCAACTCTCCTTCCTCTTCTAAGGCGGTTGTCAAGTTTTTAAAGACATTTCACCTGTTAAAGTCGTGTGGTTGTGGCGAGCTTCACCTTTGTGATCCCTTTACCTAACCTCTTTTATTCTTCGAGCCTTTTGCTCAACTTACTTTATTCAGGTCAAAGGGGTGGTGGAAGCAGACCAAGCTGAATCGCGCAAGCCACAATGTGCCTACGAAGAAGGACGGTCCTCCTTCCACCACAACCACTCAACACTTATTTCATTTATGCTGCAAAAGCAAAACTCACCGTATCCTGAAATTCTCGTTTGTCTCTCAGAAGGGCAAAGATAACTTTTATGAGTTTTATGGCAACGGCGCACAGAGCCTCTTTCTTCTTCAGCAGCTGACCGAATCGGTTCTTTGTCTCCAACCTCCGTTCATAATATGCCTTAAAGAACTTACTGTGTGCAACCGCCCTTAAGCTCATGAGGTACAGAAATTTTCTTAATAGCCAACGGCCCTTCTTCGAGATTACCTTCCTGCCAATCTTTTTTCCGGAATCCGACTCTTGAGGATCATATCCTGCGTACTTGATGATCTGTTTAGCATGGTGAAAGTAGGCAGGATTACCCAGCTCGCCTAAAAATACGGCGGCCGATAGATGTCCTGCACCAGGAATCGACAAAAGATACTGGGCAGCGAGAAGATGTTTTAATAGCTCCTTCATTTCTTTCTTGATCTCTTGTAACATCCTTTCGGTCCGTTTCACCTCGTTTAGGTATACCGTCAAGCGATAGCGGTCGGCATCACCAACCCGCTTAAGCCCAATGCTGGTCTCAGCCGCTAAATACAAGGCCACGGCCTTCCGAGCACCATCCGTCTTGCTCCGCGATGCTTTTGTAATGATATCAGCTATTGCCGTTTTCTCGAATTTCAGTACATCCTCCGGGAAGGGACAGTTTTCTAAAACTGCCCACAATCCTTTCGTGTTCATGGCATAGAAGAGCTTCTTCAGTTCGGGGAAGTAGTCGTCGAGCACCGCGTGAAGGGTATTCTTTGCCCCTGTGTTCTGCCGTAAAATCTTCTCCCGGACCTTCGCTAAGGTCCGTAGTTGCCTGGAAACGCCATCCTCGATGACCGTATCGATGTATTTCCCTTCCCGGGTAAGGTTCGTTAACGTTAAGGCGTCTTTGATGTCGCTTTTCGCCGATGAGCTCTCGTTCAGCTCACGCTCGTGCTTTAAAGAGGTCGTCCGTATGAACCGAACAGCATACCCTTGGTCCTTCGCAAAATAAGCGATCTTTCTCCAATAGTGGCCCGTAGGCTCTAGCCCGATAAGAACATCCTTGAGCCCATGCTTTGTTTTCAGCTCTTCTGTTGTTCGTACGAACTTATCGAACCCTTCCCGGGAGTTATACACCTTTGGAAGCCGGCCTAGGACGTTTCCTTCCTTGTTCATGAACCCGACCGCATTAAAATCGGCGCCTATATCTATCCCCATAACCAACGTCGTCTTCTTTATCCTTTGACGCCTTTCATGCTGCTTGTTATAATCATTATTAAGCATGGCAATTTCTCCTTTCCGTTAAAAGTTTTTACTCCGCTAAGTAAACTTTAACAGATAAGAAGTTGCCATGTTTCTTGTCCACCCCCTTATAGTAAGCTGAAGCTCACGAGTTTCTATTCAGTGCAATCATGTAATTTACAAACCAAAAAGGATTGAGACGACATCTTTACGTCGTGCTCAATCCATAGTTCAAGAAGCCCGGAGCGGCAGACTGATGGCCGATGTCCTCTATATATAGGGTAATGCTTCGGTGGGTGATATCCGGTGAAAGCCTGAAGTGAGTAGATTATGGAGTGCCATAGACTGTTTTAATCTGTTTATCGTGAAACCAGTGCGATTCTCTTGATTAGCGTATCGTGGAGTGAACGCCTAATCCGCGCACATGGCCGAACGGGGCCGTTGACCGCGCGGATAATACCCGCGGGACCACACGTCAGAAACACATGGTACATCAGAATCGTCAAATGCTATCCGGCGCGTGCCAGGTGCTGATGCGGCAGAGAGACATAAAGCACTTTGAGCGTGCCGCCGCAGCTTCCACAGGTTGGACGGGGCAATGGCGGCATCTGTTCGATTTCAGACATTGTTACCTCGAATCCATAAGCCAGCTCAATCAGCGTCCTGATGTTCTCAAGCGGGACCTTGCACGCGGCGTTCAGGAAACCGTAATATCGCACCTTCATGAACCCCGTTGGCAGCACGTGCTGGAGGAATCGGCGCACAAACTCCATTACGTCCAGGACCAGCATCCTCCAGCGATTGCTCCCGGTCTTTTTGTACCGAATGAAGACCTGACGGTTCTCAACTTTCACGATACGGCTGTTGGACAAGGCTACCCGGAAGACATAGGGGGCAAGATACTTGAGGCTTGCCTCGCTTGAACCAATTGCCTGAGAGTTTACGTTCCAGTCAATTCGCCATACTTCGTCGGGTATTTGATCAAAAAGACCGGCCTTTTTCATTTCGTCTTTGAACTTCGCTCGAAAGATGGGAGACAACGCTTCGACCGGCACATAGAAGCCGGTTCCTGAGGGCTTCCAGGTCTTGTCATCAGACGAGAGCGCTCCGCCTACGACGATATAGTGGATATGAGGATGATACTCAAGCGTTCTGCCCCAAGTGTGCAGGACTCCGAAGAAGCCTGGCAGATCGCCGCCCATGAACTTAGGGTCGAGAACCAGCTTTTTCATGGCTTCGGAGGAGGCGGAAAACAGGGCGGCGTAAGCCGCCCGCTGGTTGCTCCGGATAAACCGGCGAATTTGTTCCGGCACCGTGAAGGTAATCATGAAGTGGTGCCCCGGCACACGCCGATCAAGCTGTTTTTCGAGCCACTGTTGACTCTTATGATGTTGGCAGGTCGGGCAGTGGCGATTTCCGCAGGAGCGGTGAATCGCGTGCCGCTCCCCGCACGATTCGCACCGAAAGTAGGTCGTTCCAGAGGCCGGGGTGCGGCAGTTGATAATCGCGGTTATCGCCTTACGATGTTCCCCAGGGATAGCGCCACCAAACCGCGTCAGGTACTCCGGGGCATAGGTGCGGAAGATGTCATTGACCGTATCCATGATCAGAACCCCACCATGATCTGGTCGATGAGCTTGAAGGCATCATCCTGACCCTTGGTCGTCAGATGGAGATAGATCATCGTGGTCTCAAGGCTGGAGTGGCCCATATACCGCTGGATCACACGCAGATTGACACCGGCTTCTAACAAATGGGTCGCATACGAGTGACGCAAGGTATGGATGGAAACGTCGCGTTTCTGGATGCCCGCAGCATGTACCGCGTCCCGGAGCGCTCTCTGTACTGTGCTGATAGAGACCGGGATCTGACTATCCGATTTTTTGCCGTGTAAGACCCGTGAGGGGAAGATCAGCCTCGGGTTTTTGTGTGTATCCCAATGCTTTCGCAAAATGGCAAGCGTCGCATGAGGAAGTGGAACGTAACGATCCTTCGCGCCTTTGCCCTTACGTATGTGGATCATCATACGACTGCTGTCGATATCAGCGGTTTCTAGGTACCGCGCTTCCTGAAGCCGGAGACCACAGGAGTAAACCGTGGAGAGGAAGGCGCGGTTGCGACGAGAAGAGACTCGGGCGAGAATGTTGAGCACCTCTTCGGTACTGAGTACGGTGGGTAGCCGGTGTTCTGGCTGAGCCCGGATGATGCTGAGAATGTGCCAGTCGCGCTGAAGTACGGTCTCAAAGAAGAAGCGGATCCCGGCATAGCAGATGCGCATGGTGTTGGGCGCCCACTTGCTGACATTCCTGCGATTGAGGAAGTACTCCTGAAGCTCTTCTTCGGTAATGAGATCGGGGGTCTTGCCGTAATGCTCGGTGAGCAGCCGCACCGCGCGGGTGTAGTTTGCCTGCGTTCGTTCGGACATACCGCTCAGTTGCAAAGCATTGATGGACTTCTCGTACCAGTTTTCCATGACCATATTCTCCTTGTGAAATAAGATTGAACTGCAATGGAGAAATATGGTAGCACGGAAATTACTCAAAAAAAATCAGGCGAGATGGGACAGGCGAAGGAAGCGGTCTTTGCTTCTCTGCCGCGGAGCGGCTTACTTGAACTTGAAGTCTTCACAACATCTACCCCGAAAATACCCCATCGAGATCATTGACACGATTACTCATTAAGCCTATTATTCATAAATAAGCATGGCTATGATGTGGCATATTCATTGCTATACTCAGCGTCTTAAATGATTGCGCATAGTCGACGAAGCGTATTGTTTGGTTTGTGCCATGCCTCGAACTGGTTCGATACAGTTTCAATAAGTTCGTCGATCTCAGCAAAGTAACGATTATGAGTGCATAGTGTCCGTGTTAGTTTCCATACCCGTTCCACAGTGTTCAATTCGGGGCTGTATGGTGGTAGAAAAACGAGTTTTAACATATGTCGGTGCTTGCGAAGCCAGGGCCGTAAAAACTTGGCATGATGCCAACGAGCGTTGTCCAGGACAACAACCATTTTCTGGCCTTGCCGACGATGGCGCACCAGCTTTTGTAGAAATGAGAGAAATGTCATGGCATCAAACTTCTTCTCACGGCTCGTGACCAAGTATCCATCTGCACTACGGACGGCCCCGAAAACCCCGATACTCTTTCGGGTAGGCGCATGCAGAACAACGGGATCAATCTCTTCTGGAGGTATCCACATAGCACATCGTGACCCGTGCTGCTGGAAGTGGCACTCATCCTCAAACCAGAGGTCGATATCGTTTCTAAGCGCCAGACGCCGCAGTTTTTTTAAACTTTCGCTGAGCCACAGGATCAGCTTGCGCAATAACAGGACGAGGTTTTCTCCGGCGGAATCCCAATTGATGGAATAACCGCTGGCATTGTCGAACTCCGATATTTACCCCGAACTGTTGGGCCAGGTGATGACTTAGGAGCTTTCCATCCCACAGGTTCTGGGAGTAGCCCAAATCGCGCGGAGATCGGCGCATATCACGCCCGACACGCTTTAGAATGACAGAATCCAAAGTAGTTGGGCGTCCCGGTCGCTGAATCTCCTGTAAACCAGCAAAGCCGCTTTGCTCAAAACGATGAACCCAGTACTGTACGGTTCGCGGACTGTGCCCGAAAAGCTTTGCAACCTCCGTACTGCTATGTCCGGAGCTTACCAAGAGGATACCGTGAAGCTTATGATCGTATCGAGACTCATCGGATCTCAAAATTTCCTGTTGCACCGAAATCCGTATGATGTCTGCCTCTTTAATTTCAAGCTTGCGCATAATACCCCCTTTCTATAGGGAGTATAACAGATTAGTAGCTTATGCGCAATTATTTATGTCGCTATGTATAAATCAGATAACATCAGATTTAATTATTCAGAGAATTTAACGTGGAACTTAATAAATACCAAATAATGTTATTTTCGATGATCGCCACAGTGTGGCTTGTCGGTGGAAATCTTATAATAATTCAATCTAGGATCGCGAAACCGTGCCTCTCAAGCGAATTTTTTATGTGCACTTTTGATGACCCACCACTTGGGGATTTCCAAGTTGATTTACATACACCTCCGGCGCATGGACGCGCCCCGACAAGTCGGGGAGCGCAAAACCCAAAACACAAATTTAATCAGTCATTCCAGTGGTCGCGTCACTGAACCCATTGTTTGCAAGTTTTACCCGGTAATCTTCAACAGTTTCAATTTTCTGAAATTACGGGCTAGGTGACTTATAGAGTTATTGTATTCTAATTGAATTGAAAGATTCTGTCTGCAATATATGGTCAAGAATCTTGTTACAATTGGAGGTCCTGTCCCTGTCATGAAGACAAGTAAACTGCATAAGCACTTCTCCATGATTCGAGAGTTCCACCTTGCCGACTGGTTCACGCTGGCAAATGCAGTCTGCGGCACGGGGGCAATGTTTTCCATGCTGACGTTCCTTGAAACGACCGACGTCATACATATCTACTTTGCAGGCGGGATGGTCTTTGCCGCTTTAGTCTTCGATGTCCTAGATGGAAGGATTGCCCGGTGGCGACAGAAGGCTTCTGGAATGGGTCGTGAACTCGACTCTCTCGCTGACGTCATCTCTTTCGGTGTAGCCCCAGCTGTGATTGGGTACGGTTGCGGCATGCAGGGCTTATACGACCGTATTATCCTAACCTATTTTGTTGCATGCGGAGTATCCCGTTTGGCGCGCTACAACATTACAGCCGAGGCATTATCTGAGGGCGGAGACAAAGTGATGTACTTCGAAGGAACTCCTATTCCAACCTCGCTGCTGCTGGTCGTGTTGATGTTATGGGCGGCTTCACAGGGAGCCTTGCGCGGGTCCCTCTGGTTCGGACAGGTCGTATTTGCGGGCTTCACGCTTCATCCGATAGTATCGCTTTACGCGGTTTCCGGTTCACTCATGATCAGTCGCATACGGATCCCAAAGCTCTGATCTACCCCATACAGAGCGTACATAACACAGTCGGGCCAGACTGACTATGCTCGGTGGTTTACTGGTACCTCGAGGCAGGTCTGCGATCGGGCGAATTATCCGTAATTAAGACTTCTGACATAAATCGATTCAAGCAAGACGCAACGATCCGGCGCACAGAATCAGACCGCAAAATAAGGGAGATGCCAAAAGGCAAAAAATATAAAATCGTCCATCTCTCGGCCTGTGCCATGAAGATAGTTCAGAAGCATATGAAGGACCGGGAGGGAGAAGACGCTTTCCTATTCATCAACCCGGTATCTAAGAAAAGATAGACAGTGCAGGCTTTATGGAAATATGCAAAACAGTATACGCTTCACAAACTGCCGCCGCATCAGCTTATACGGCACAGCTTCTCAACACAGACCGCGGAAGCCGCAGCGAAACTCGGGATTCCAGAAAAGTACGTCTAGGAGACGTTGAGGCACGCCGACGCTAGAACAACGAACCGGTATACGCACACCAGGGAGTCAGTGATGAGAACGCTGGTAAACCAGCGGAGTAAGGTCGTGGAGATCGCCAGAAGGAAATAGTTATACAGCAGAAATACAGCAAGGCTGTGTAAATATATGATATTATAAGAGAAAGGGTGTCTTCGATTCTCATGCTCTCTCGCCATTAACTGGTTGATTTAGCGAATATTTAATACTTGGAAGTTCATACCGCCTTAGAGTATCAAGGGGTGCTGATCTTATTTATAAACCTTCGCACGGGTATAATTTATTATAAAGTTAATTTCTCACTCTTATCTTATTATTCCCAATTGTTGCTTTTTTTACAACGGTCACGAATATTTTATTTTCGATCTTCGACGGAACAAGAGAAATAATCCATGACCAGTTTCAACAAAACGATACTACTGGTCAACCTTGCGCACGATTCCAGATTACACGTGTAGTTCTTTCAAGGTTGTACAACCGGTTGTATCTTTATTTGATATGCAACCAAAGAGATCGTAAATGTCTTTATTCCTCATCATGGAAATTTCACCATTGATTCTTGACAACGATTTTTCATGATATAGATTCAAAATAGAATACGATTGTTCGCTTCGCAAAATATATCCCTCAAATCTTCATCAAGCGACACTTGCAGTGTCAGGAGAATATCCCCTGTGATTTCACCTCCACTAATAAAGCGACGATTGGGCTTGTGCCTCAGCGGTGGCGCTACACGCGGACTGGCACACATCGGAGTGCTTCAGGCACTCGAGGATAACAATATCCGGCCCGATTATCTTTCCGGTACCAGCATCGGCTCATTCGCTGCAGCGCTCTATGCCTTCGGTATTTCGCTGAAGGAGATTCGCATAGTCGGAAAGGGCATGACACCGATAAACGTATCCAAACTCAAGCTTTCCCGGTACGCGTTGTTTTCTAATGAAGAGCTTGGCAAGCTTATTCAATCTAAAATCGGCAAAGCAAAGATCGAAGATTCGCTGATTCCACTCGCTATCATGGCCGTGGACATAGCAACCGGTGAGAAAGTGGTGCTGCGAAAGGGCGAGGTCGCTCCCGCCGTCATGGCCAGCAATGCCGTGCCCGGACTTTACCGACCCATATACATTGACGGACGAATGTTGGTGGACGGAGGGATAGCGGAAGATGTACCCATTTCGCCACTCAAGCCCATGGGGGCCGACGTGGTAGTTGCAGTGAACCTTAGCGCGGAGCGGCGGTACAGTACGCCTAACGATATCATAGACATCATTCTCAATGCCATCGATATTGCAATCGACGAGAACACCAAGTTGCAGGTGCGGCAGGCTGACGTACTCATCGAACCACAATTGTCACATTTCCCTCGCATGGATGTAAGTATGATTGATGATCTTATCGCCGAAGGGTATCGGTCGACGCAAGTAAGCATAGAAAAAATAAAGCTTCTTCTAGAGCATGTTGCTGACCTTAAGCCTGTAACCAGGAAAACGCATTGAATGTACTTTGAAGAAAGATAGTGGCTTTTCCAATGTTTGGTTGGAGAATCTGCTTCACTGAACTCCTATAATAGACTTTTCGCACTTTTAGAACATGCCCCCGGAGGATGAAATGGATAATGCCCCTCAAAAATATTAGCACCGTTACATTCATCGGGATGGAGAACACGTCGAAGATCACGCTACAGGTAGCTGTTGTGAAGTCGGCATCCGCGACACAAGGAGCGCCCTAAGGAATGCCAAAAGGGTGGAATCAAAGTCTTGATTGTCTTGAAAAGCTCCTGACAATAATCTGATCGTTGTTGCGCATTGTACTAGCGGGTTAGACGTGAGTTTGTAAAGTTGTGTCATTTCAACTTTTGCAGTACCTCACTTGTTATTTCTCGCAGTTTGACAATATCCTTCAAGGGGCGCTACGTTCGCGCCCCTCATGTTCTCCCCCCAATCTTAATCATACATCAAAAACTTCCCTCTTATTTTTCCCCTAGCTTTCCCCCCAGATAGATTTATAGCGCACGAATTCTAATCTTGAAAAATATTAAGATCAGATTAAGGTAAGTTCAGTCCCTTCTTGATCGATACCTTCGACCACAGGAAAGCTGTCCTTTATTCTTGGGTTTTCTGGCAAATATTTCGCCTACCTTTTTTTTGTAATTTCGCGTAGTCGGATTAAAAGCACTCTTTTCTGCTTGACAGAAGACTTTATTAAGACTATATTTAATCTTAATTTAGTCATCTGAAAGTTGGTGCTTTAGTGACTCCATTGAAATTTGTTACAATCAGCGAACTTAAGTCGGGGGCAAAACAGATACTGGAAGAGGTATCAAGAACCGGCAAACGAGTTACCGTAACAGTGAACGGAAAGCCGATAGCTATAATATCGCTGGCTCGTGAAGAGGGTTTCAGCTATGTTGAGAAGAAAGAACCGACACGGAAATCAAAATAAATAGGGAGGTCACGTGATAAAGAACTCCGTAATCGAGGAAGCAAAAAAACAATGCATTCAATGGATGGATCTAACCCGGGATCTTAAGCGCTATAAACTGAGCATTGATGACATCACGATCATTTATGAGCTCAAAGATGATAACGGTAAACCAGTCTGGCAGTGTTTGCAAATAGGGCGCGAAGACCGGATGAAGGTTATAGTCAGTCTGGTGAAAGACAAGGTGCAGCCGACATGCATGCACATTGATTCTGACCTTATCCGCGAGTTGGAAGGATATCCAATAAGAAAGCCTCTGAATATTGCGAGACTGGCTGTCTAATCTGAATTTAAGTAGATTATAATAAACGCAATAGGCAGGCCAGCCGATACGGTGAGAACCCCCTTGTCTTCGCACGGTTGTATTGAAGAAACCGCAAAGAGCAGGGAGACGGAAAAGAAAACACAAAAGAACTATCGATTCCGCTACAGTAGTCTTCTTGGGACACACTGATGGCTTGCCTATATTTGGGAGCCCAATAACTCCTGTATGGTTTCGAGATGGCAACGAAGCCTTTCCATGAAAGGATCGCGAACATACACAGAAAAGACATAAAATGAGTGCAAAACAAATCTTTCATTGCCAGAATAAACTTACAAAAAGCCCACCCTCGATAATGCCGGTCAAGCCGTTCCTCAATGTCTTCCTGAAAAATGAGAAAATAAAGAAGAGTGGTAAAATAGTGTTTAGCTGTACTGCGTTTAATCCCACCTGCCAAGGATGGAGAGCTAAACAATATCACGGGAAACGTTTCCGTCAAAAATCATGCAAAACAATATGTTTTTAATATTATTAACACGCTGAATATGGTCTTGTTGGTTGCTTCGACTTTGTCCTCCTCTAGTTTCTGGAAAAAGTTGTTTCAGGCTTATTTCATGAGACTCACTGCCCGGTTCATGTAGTGAGTATCCACTTCGTGTTTTACGTGGGCGGTGCCGATATTGATGAGTTTATCGTAGTAACGGTTGCCGTACGTATCGGAGTGTAGTCCGCAAAACAATTCCCACTGCGCCCCGAAGACGTGTTTTTTTCTCGACTCCTCGATATAGAACTGGGCGGCCACTTTTGGTCCATGATCCAGGGCCTGAGTGCGCCCATGGTCTCATCTCCTCTTCGGATCGACATCGTTTTATCGCCCCTCTCCTGGCCGACGTTGGTGCTTGGCCCTTGGCCGATCAGGATGAATCCCCTTCACTCAGGGAAATGTCTCAACTGTTCGACGCCTTTGGATAAACCAGGATGGACCGATTTTTGATGAGCATTGCGTCCATCCTGGTATGCCAAAGAACAACCTAAGCTTTGCTTTTCGCAAGTCTGAAAAAATCTATGAGAAATAGTACGACGCCTGCAGTAAACCCCCATGCCGCAACCCAAAACACAGCATACCATAATTTCATGTACCCTTGCGTAGTGAGGAAATCCATACCCAGGACTCTCTGGAAGTAAACCTGCACGATACCTGCGACAGCAAGTGACAAGGCCATAAGACCCATGAAGGAGCACATGAACCAGAAGGACTGGATGCCAAGCGACTGTTTGAAATTTGGCAGGCCCTTCAACTGCGGCATGGCAAAATAGAACATCGTGAGGTTCAGCATGGCGTAGGCGCCGAAGAATGCGAAATGGCCGTGCGATGCTGTGATCTGCGTGCCATGAGTCCACCGGTTAATCTGCGGCAACGTATGGGCAAAACCCCACACCCCTGCGCCGAAAAAGTGCATTACCGCACAGCCGACAGCCCAATAGAGGGCCACCCTGTTCGTAATCTCTGTCTTCCGTTCCCGCACTACGCGAAGGGTATCGACTACCATGAAGAGGATCGGGAGCGGTTCAAGGGCGCTGAAGATGCCCCCCCACCAGAGCCAGTAGTTCGGCGTTCCAATCCAGTAGTAATGATGTCCCGTACCCACAATGCCGGTGAACAAAACAAAGCCAACCTCTATATAAAGCCATTTTTCAACGAGCTGTCGATCGACACCCGTTAGTTTCATTAGCATGAAGGCCATAATCGCGCCGGTAATGAGCTCCCAAGCTCCTTCCACCCAAAGGTGGATCACCCACCACCACCAGAAGTACTGGTCCGAAAGATTCTTCATGAAGAATACGCCGAATAGAAACATCCCCGCTAGCATAACAAGCCCGCCCAAAAGTACGCCCTGTATCACGGTCCATTTCTTGGTCTTCATCATGGTCATGAAAATGTTATAGAGGAAAATCAGCGCTACAATGACAATCCCGAACTTCAGTACCGTGGGTTGCTCCAGAAATGGCATGCCCCATGTCCAGCCGAGTAGATAACCCACGATTGCCGTGACGCCGATGAGCGCGAACAGCACAAGCTGTAAATTCGCGAGTTTTCTGCTATAGATCTCGGCCTGCACCTCTTCCGGAATGATGTAGTAAGTACCGCCCATAAAACCGAAAAGAAGCCAGACCACGAGTAGGTTGATATGGATTGCCCGCGCAGTGTTAAATGGAATGATGTTGATAAGCGGGTCAAAATCCCACACGTACTTAGCGCCTGTGATCAAACCGAAGACGATCTGAAGCCCGAACAGAACTGCCGCAATCATAAAATAATTTATAGCAATCTTCTGCGATTCGTATTTCATCTCTTCCCTCCTTAGCGCAGTCCCGCGAGATAGCCCGCAAGATCATCAATATCTTTCGGGGCAAGCTTCGAAACACCCGGCATGATGGATTTGGGGTTATGCGTTTTCGGGTCCCTGAGTTGGGCCTCGATCCACGCCTTGTCCCTCTTGCTACCGACCTTGGTCAGGTCCGGCCCTACCGTACCGCCAACGCCGTCTAGCATGTGGCATGCAGAACATCCCTGCGCCTTGTAGACCGCTTCGCCCGGGCTGCCGGAGGTCACCGCAGTAGCCAGAAGGGGCTTCGGGGGCCAGTTGTTCGTATCGATTCCGTTCACCCACGTGAGGAAGGAGACCACATCTGCGACCTCCTGGTCCTGAAGGTGAAGATTGGGCATCTTCCTGGCGTTTGGCCATACTTTCTCAGGGTCTTTCAAGAACCTCGTGACCCACTCGGTATCGCGATAGTTCATCACCTTCGTGACATCAGGAGCATAATAGCCTCCGATGCCGAGAATCGTATGGCAGTCGTTGCAATTGTATTTCTGCCACACCCACTTGCCCGCGACGACATGTGCATCCATTTTCTCCTCTCCCGTTCTCTTGGGCATTTGTACCAAAGAGTCGTAGGAGAGGACCAGGAATATCACAGCTGAAATCGCTGTACCCCAAATAAAAACCGCTTTTGCCCGCGACAGAGTCATGACTCCTCCTTTCGACTATAAAAGAATTTTGTTCCCCTGATGTAAGTAGCTTCTATTAGCTCCAGGTTATAGATTGGGCAGATATCTTTCGCATCCAGCAATTACAGGTCTCGCATTTGTCCCCGCCGAATGCCGCAGACTTGTTGTCAGCATTAAGATTGAACACCCGAGGACCAACCTCGGAACAATTACCGCAACCAATGCAGAGGTTACTATCAACAGCTGGAATCCGTATGGTTGCTCCATGAATATTTACGACATAACACTATCAGACGAAAGAAAATCAATTTGGATTTTGATATGTGAATCTTTCCACATCACATTTCGCAACCTTATGTCTAAACTATTAAGATATTGGTTATATAGGAAAGCACCTTATCCAGAGAGTATCACAGTGCTATGTTATTTTATTCTTCGTCAATAGGTTATGATGTATATCATAATCAGATTAAAAGAAGGTTAAACGCATTGGACGATAAAGTCCTTAAAACATATTGGATTCCTCGTCGCTATACTTTTTACTCAAATATTGGAGCACCCTACTACCTAATTATTCTCAGTGCTGTCCAAGATAATCTGATTTTCTGAAGCTGACCCTCGACAATCAATGCTTTTAGACGGGTAAATCCATTTTCTCCGATTCAGGTTCTCCATTCTGCTGTCCAATTACCGATAACTCAACACGAGTTGCTCCGCAGACGGTACTATCGGCGGTGTTTCAAAAGGATTATCCAGCCATGTCCATAAGTCTCGATACGTAAAGAGATTGTAACGGAGCATGGCAACCAGATTCGACAGTGACCAGCCAAGCGTGGATCGGAACTTCAAATACTTCAACACCAGGATCGCGATTAATGCTGTCCAAATCTGGGTCAACAAGGCGTTCCGGCTTGTTCCCACAAACGTCTTGATCTTCAGATTCTGCTTGATCGTCTTGAAAAATACCTCAATCTGCCAGCGGTCCTTGTAAATGCTCGCTATGGTCGTCGCGCCAAAGGCGAGATGATTCGTCCATAAAACGATTATTCGCTCGTTTTCTTCGTCCCAGACCTCTACCCGTCGCAAGGTATGTGGGCACTTCTTAATTGATTCGTAGCCCGTCAGCTCGATGAGTTTATCACTTATAATATTCCGGTTGCTGGGAACCTCTCGTTTTTCGACAACCCGGTAGGCAGCATTATCCTTCTCTCTCGTTACAAAGAAGATTCCGGCCTCTGTCCACAGAGCGAACTGTTCATAGTCCACATACCCTCGGTCGATTGCCAGGATGGAACCCTTGGGGAAATTGAGCGTATGAGCGATGTTCACTTCATGCACATTCCCTTCGGTTATACTGGCGAAGACCGGAAGGTATCCTTCATGGTCCAACAACAGGTGAAGCTTGACCGCACCTTTCGTCTGCCGAAACTTTGCCCAGTCAAATAATGTCACACAAAGCTCAATGGTCGTGGCATCGAGGCTGAACAGCTTGTTCTTAAACCGAAACGGTTTCTTCCCTCGTGCCAGTACCCGGCATTTGGCCAAGAGCTGATAAAACACCTTCTGATATAACTGCCACGGCCGATGCTCGTTGGCATAGGCCAGGGTGGAGCGTTTGGGCGCTGCATCGATACCGAGGTGCTTAAGTTTTCCCAGGCAGGTCGCCAGTCCTCCGCATATCTCCCGTAGCGAGTGTGCTTGGCCTAATTGACAGAACACCATCGCAACGAATTGGCCCCAGCAGCTGAATCCTTTTACCCCTTTTTCGGCTCGCGTTTCCCTTACAGCCCTGACAAAGTCCTGATGCGGAAAAATCTGTAGAATCTGTCCGAAAATACTGTTAAACTTATTCACGGGGATGTCCTCCTTCGGCAAATATTGGACTTCGACAACCCAAATTTACCTTAAAGAGGCTTCCCCTGCAATTACTTAAATCTTATCTTGGACGGGTCTGAATTATTCTAAAGTATTGTTGATGATTCAAGGGAATGCAGCTATTGAATGATAGAGGATGTAGCTGCACGCATTATGATGCGAATAAACCGCATTTCAACCAAAATTGAGCGATCCACAATGCTTCGATGTTCCCTTGCATTTTTAAGATCTGATATCTTCAGACTTTAATAAGTACACAATTCTATTGGTATCATCCTAATTATGTTAACTATTCTTCACGAGGTGCTCTGTTTGTGATACGATAGCCTCGAAAGTAATCCTTCCTTTTATGTTAAAAGTCAAGTCTAGCTAAACCAGGACAGATTTGCTGACAAGCTTTCCCCCGATTTTTTATTTGTTTTTATTATTGGTCATTAAAAGTGTACCAATCGGGGGGATGCCCCGCCATGTTGATCCTTTGTGGGAATTTTATTTGTTCGGACAGAAATCGATTCTCACAAATGCCCCAGATTCGATTTTCCCGGGGCAGTCCATATCCTGATACCCCCCGCAGGACCCCTTTCTCGGGATTTGTTCGCAGAACGGGTGGAAAAAGCAACCGAAATTTGACCACCTGTGATAACTGAATTTTGACCACCCTGAGCGATTGATAGTTTAAGATGATATGGGGTAATCATCCCACCTGCCTATACATTTCCTCCACGCTTTCCTTTTTCCTTAAGACTCTGCTTCAATCGATAGCTCTCCCAGGTACAGTTGATGATATGCGCCTTATGGGTCAGCCGATCCAGTAACGCTGCAGTCATTACCGGATCGCCAAATACCTGGGTCCAGTCGGCAAATCCCAAGTTGGTTGTGATTATCACAGACCCTTTTTCGTGCCTTTCCGCCAGAACCTGAAAAAGCAGCTCTGATCCTTCCTTGGAAAAAGGGATATACCCTAGTTCGTCCAGAACGAGCAGATCGTAGCGGACATACCTTTGGAGAAGACGCTGCAACGTCCTCTCTTGTCTTGCTTCGATCAGTTCATTGACCAAGCCATAACAGGTGATAAATCGGGTCCGAAAGTTATTTTTACAGGCTTCGATCCCCAGAGCGGTGGCCATATGGGTCTTGCCGGTTCCGCTTCTTCCAAGAAAAATGACATTCCGGTGTTCCTTAATAAAGCCATCTCCTGCGAGGTCCCGAAAAAGCCGAATGTCCAGCTCCGGTACGGCTGACAGATCAAATGTCTCCAGTGGCTTGAGGAGAGGGAACTTTGATTCCCTGATTCGGCGGGTTAACCTGCTTTCCGATCTGGCCTGCAGTTCAGTGACGGTCAAATTGAGGAGAAACTCATCACAGTCGATTCCGGTTTCCCGGGCCTGCCGCACGAACCCCTCCATGTTGCGAGCCATGGTGGAGAGATTGAGCGTTTTGAGATTTGCTTGCAACTCTATCAATGCCCCTGCCTTCATTGCACGCCTCCAAGTTGTCCATAAACCGCTAAATCCGGAGGTGGCAGAGTCGGCCATGAACTCAAGGGGGCGATGGTCGTGTTGGGGCCGCCAGTATAAGCGAGAACGTGATGCACACCGTCGCTGGTGCTAATGTTCTTCTCTATTGCCAGATCAACTGCTGCTTCAATCTCGTCGGCCTTATAATCCCGGTAGAACATGAGAACAGTGATAAAATCCTTGATTCCTTTTGTTTCACCCTGAGCGCGGCAAAAACGTTCCAGCAGACGATGCAGGGATTGAGGCCAGATCTCTCGCCATTGTTGAATAGGCCTGGCACTATTGAAAGCCAAGGGTCGTTGCTGTATGAGTTCAAGATAATGGTCGGGCTGGAGACTCCATTTATTGTTGCCATACAACCGCTCGTGCGTAGCCAGCTTCTTTGTGCCTGTAAAAATATCCACCTGATCCGCGTAGAGTAGCACTCTCACTTTAAATCCCGCGTAGCGGCTGGGCACGGAGTATCGATTCTTATCCACGATGACTGTGGCATATTTGTCAGCCCGGCTGCCAGTTGTCTGTACATTAGTGAAGGCAGCTTCGGGAACGGCAAGAAGATGCACCTTTTCCTCTTCGTACAATTCGTTCACGTTCCGATCGCGGCCGGCCATTTTGTGATCTCCGTAAGCGATGCATTGCCAATAAACCTTCTCGTTTAGATCTTCCATGCTGGAGGCCTCCGGAATAGGGACCATGTAATTGCGCCGGGCAAAGCCTACCAGCCCTTCAACGCCGCCTTTCTCATGACCGCTGTCGAGATTACAGAAACGGGCTTCAAAACTGTAATACGCCTTGAACTTGCTAAACCCCTCCTGCTCTATGCGGCCCCTCCCGCGCAACACCTTCTGTACCGCGGTCGTTAAATTATCGTAGATTAGTACAGGGAAAATACCGCCATAAAAGGAAAACGCGTGGATGTGTGCATCCAGGAATACCTGTTGCCGCTCACAAGGATAGAAGCGTACAAAGTGCTTGCCGGAATATTTACTTCGCATGCAGAAAAACTTCAGCCGGGTCTCTTTCCCGGCAACGATTGCCGTCGCCATACCCCAATCAACCTCCGCTTCATGACCCGCCTCCGGGTTGCACGGTATAAAGGCGCGCGGTGTTTCTATCCCAAACGTCATCTTGGCAAGCCTCACATATCGGCGAACAGTGGACTCACCCCCTTTATATCCATGCTCATCCAGCAAACGATTGTATATCCGGTGTGCCGTATGTCGCTGCTTCATTGGCTTGTCTTTATCATTCTTCAGCCAATCGTCAATAATCAACCTGTAGTCCCCAAGAGCAGGGAACGGCTGATGGCTCCGTTCCTGATATCCCCATGGCTCACCACGTATGGCTTTCTTGATCGTGTTCCGTGAGTGGCCCGTCACTCTTGCTAACTCACTGATATTTTGCCCGTATGCCCGATAACCCGTCCTGATCAATTCATACTGATTCATCTTGAGCACTCCTTTTCCTCCTGGGTGCAAAAATGGGTCAAAATTAATAGTTATGGCCCACTTTATCAGAAGGTGAAATGCTCGGGGTGGTCAATTTTCGGTTATCACGACCCCCGTTTGCTGGTCAATTTTAGGTTATCAAAACCAAACGGGCAAATCTTTAAAACCACCCTTTTATCAGCAGACATGCCTGCATCATAAAAGCAGCTGCATTTCCTTGATCATGTATTAAAGTTGTGGGTCCGCAGTCTGTAGTAGAGCAGACACGCTTCATTAGCCGGCTGCATGAAAGGACAAGCGTTACCCACGGTGAATCAGGTTGTAAGATTGTCCGTCCTAACGTGATCCCGTTTCTTATTGTATAACCGCATGCACATACTCCTTCTGATTCTTCAGGACGTATCTAATGCGGTTCAATAGTTTCCTGGCGATAGGAACGATGGCCCTTGTTTTTGGCATTTTTTTGCAGAGGTGTTCGAAGGCCATCAGCAACGCTGGGTCTTTCCGTACAGCAATCCACGAGCTTTCAATAATCAAATGGCGAAGTGTTTGGTTGCGTCGGTTGGTGATACCCGTCGTAGTGTCCTTCTCGCCGCTGGAGTCCGTATTGAGAATAAGGCCGACATAACTCGCAAGTTTGTCGAGTGATCCAAACCGTTCGATATTATAGAGCTCCGTGAGAAACGTCATGGCGGTGAGTGTGCTGATCCCTGTTACTTTTTTTAAGAGCTGCGCATTTACCCGATATTCATCGGTTCGAGAAAGCGCGCGAACGTTCCGGTTTAATTCGACAATGATTCCACGGACATAACGTAACTCATCGAGATGCACCTTAAAGGCGACATTGCCGCTAGCCTTTTCCATGCGGATTTCCTCAAGCCATTTAATGAATTTGCTTGACCAGTTATGGTGAACAATGTCAGTTGGTAGATGAATGCCATAAAAAGCGAGCATGGACTTTATCTGGTTCTTGCAGCGGGTCTGTTTCTTGACCATGCTTCTTCGGGTTCTCAGTAAACTGCGATCTTCGATTTTTATCCGGGTGGGAACATAGATTCCTTCGAGCTCTCCGTTTCTGAGGCTGCGGGCAAGTTTGCGGCAATCTACCTTATCTCTTTTGCCTGCCCGTTCTTTGTCTTTTGTCGGGACATCAGCAGGATTTACCACTATGCATTCGATGCCTTTTTCGCGTAACTGGTCGTGGATCCAGAATCCGGAATAGCCGGCTTCATAAACGGCGTGATAGGTTGCACCAGGGAAGTTCCGGTGCAAGTAGTTGACCAGGACCAACGGATCCGGTGGCTGTGTAAAGGTCTTATGTTCAAATTGATGAGTCAATATGCAAATGCTCCAACTTTTTCTATGAACGTCCATACCGACATAAATATGTTGACCGCTGAAATCTAGTTTGCTAATGTTACTCATGGCAAGTCTCCTTTCGGTGTATTTTTTGTCGTCCTGACGTAAATATACCTTAAGTCAGACTTGCCTTTTAATCATAAGGTCTGTTAGCTGATCCCGATCCCTTTCATTTCTATTTCATGCATAATGTGATAATGTTTATCATAAATGTGTGGTTGCAATATTCTATTCTTTACTGAAAAGGGGAATGAGCGATGAACAGGGAAATCTCAAAAAAGGCGCAAAAATTCGCGATTCTATGGGGAGGATTCCAGGCCGCACGCGTTGTGCTTACCGCGAACAACTACAATATCTTTGAACATCTGAAATCTGCCAGGACTGCGGGACAATTGGCTGATATTATCGAGACTAACTTTCGCGCCACCGAGATACTGCTTGACGCTATAGCAAGCCTCGGTTTGCTCGAGAAGCAGGGAAAGCGCTACCGGATTACCTGCACGGCCAAGCAGTTCCTGTTAAAAGAGAGTCCTTCGTACCAGGGCGATATGTTGCGCCACGCCGACACGCTCTGGAAATCATGGTCTAATCTTGATACCATTGTCAAGTCCGGCATGCCAAGCCGTTCGGATAGCCGCCATCATGAGCTCTTCATCAGGGCCATGCACGATAATGCCATATGTATCGCTCCCAAAGTCGTGAAAGCACTTGACCTGCACAACGTTAAAACGATATTGGATTTAGGCGGTGGACCAGGCACCTTTAGCATCGAACTTGCAAAGCAGGGCATTGCGGTCACGCTCTTCGACGTGCCCACCACTCTTGAAGTTGCTACGTCCCTCATTCGAATGTCAAAAGTCGGAACGATCGAGCTTAAGGCAGGGGATTTCCATACCGATCCGATCGGCAAAAACTACGACCTTGTACTCATCAACCAAGTGTTCCATTCCTTCTCCGAGGAAAAGAATTGCGCGCTTCTGGAGAAGGCACGCATCGCGCTGAATCCGCGCGGGCAGATCGCAATCCACGAAATCTTCATCGCACCGAATAGGGCCTATCCCCCTGTCGGAACGCTCTTCTCGGTAAACATGCTCGTGAACACGTCGACCGGGAGAGGCTATACGTCGCAGGAAATGAAGAAGTGGCTTGCAAAAACGGGGTATGTGAATGTCCAGGAGAAACTGATCGGTGACACAGTGTTGGTAATGGGGAAAAAACGATAAAAGGCTGGTTGAGGTCAGCCCGCCTCTGGAGAGTTTTACAGCAAAGGGTCCGCCACGAGCTTTTCACCGACGGCCTGAATCTATTATACTCCTTTTACTTCGGCGAGCGAGAACGGCAAGAAGAGCCGCTTTTCTGCCCGTTGTCTAAGTTCATCGAAATGCCATGTCTGCCTCCACGGGCGGCAGGTTGGTGGCTCCCTTTGTATTTACTCCCATGTTTCTATCCTTATCTTTTCCGGAGCAGATATGCATGAGCCGAGAACCCCGCGCCAAAGGCGACCATGATGCACCATTCTCCGGGGGCCACACCTCGCTTCTCGATCTCGTGCAGCACGAACCAGACGGTGGGCGATGACATGTTTCCGTGTTCGGAAAGGACGGAGCGCGTCGCATGAACCTGCTCCTCCGAGAGCCCGAGTTCGTCGCGGACAGCATTTATGATCTTTTCTCCGCCGCTGTGGAGGGCCCAGTGCTTGACATCTTTTGGTTTCAGCGAACAAGGACCCAGTACATCGGCAACAACCTGCGCTGTCGCCTTACGTACCATGTCAGGCAGTCTGAGCGAGAGCTGGTTGTAGAGCTGGCCGTCTTTGTGGACGTAGCGTATCGATTCGCGCTGCTCCGGCACATACCGTCTTGCCGAGGCGACCAGCTCGTATCCCTGCGGTCTTGTCCAGAGTACGGCGGCGGCGGCGCCATCTCCGAAAAGCGTGTTCGAAAGCAAGAGGCTGAGATCATCACCCATCCGAAACGTGGCAGTGCAGATCTCGACGGACACGCTCATGATGACTCCGTCTCCCATCTGACTCACGAGTGACTCGGAGATCTCAAGATTTGGAATCGCTCCGCCACATCCGCTCCCAACCAGATCGTATACACGCACTCTACGCGAGAGGCCAAGCTTCTCGATCAAATATGTTGAAATGCCGGGGCATATATATCCCGTGCACGTGTTCACGACAAGGCCGGCCACTTCGTCTGCTTCCAAACCGACCTGTGCCAGCGCCTTGTTGATCGCCTGCGCAGAAAGTTCCCGGGACCAGTGCGTAAAACGCACGACGCGCGCATCAGGGTCCTCATCGACGAGATTCTCTATATTGTCGATGGCGAAGTTGCGCCGTTTGATGCTCGGATGAGAGAAAAGCGCGTGGATGATCGACATGCTCCGCGTGCTTAACCTCCCTTGATAATGCTTCTGCGCGAGCCGCCCGAGTTCCGCCTGGTCCAGGGTGCAGGGGGGCGTCGCAACAGCTAATGACGCAATATGCGCCCTTGATGCGGTCGTCCGGTCATCCTTCATACGACATTCCTTTCCGTTATCCTGAGTATCCGACGAGAGCGTCATGACTTTTATTATTCGATTATCTGGTGCAGGAGTGGGAATGAGGAATTCTGCCGCTTTCCCCGAATTCACCTATGAAGCTCGTCTTGTCCTCATACTCGCATCCCAATCGAGCGCAGACCCCTTCGGATAAAGCGCGTATATCGCCAGAGCGGTGTTTTGAGACCTAGCCGATGCCCCATGCGGCTTATCTGCGGAAGATAGGAAAATGACAGTGAATCACTATTCATGAAGTTCATATGACTGTTCATGGATTGTTTCACCTGCCCCATGATCCAATCAGCTTCTACCTCGGGAGAAACATAGAAGACGGGCGCCAACATGCTGTCAGAGGGACGAGAAAGCACGCCTTGCCGTCGTGCGATGGCTTCTAGTTCGGTACCTGGATACATGCGGATGCCGATGTTGAAGAAGGCTGCATCCTGCGGTCTGATGAACTTCTCCGCAAAAAGCAGTGTTTCCCGCACGGTATCCTGCGTTTCACCTGGGCCGCCAAACAGGAAGATCCAGAGGCACGGAAGACAGTTCCGTTTCACGACCTCCGCAGTAGCATGAACCTCTCTCGCGGTGAAACCTTTTCGCAGTCCCTTAAGGACCGGATCGGATGCGCTCTCAACCGTAAGCCCTATCCCCACAAAGCCTGCGCGTCCCATAGTGGAGAGCAGACGATGATCGAAAGAAACCGGGTTCAACTCAACGCTCTGAAGACGGGCGCGGTGCTTTGACCGAATAAGCGACTCGCATACCTCAACGGCATGGTCGTAGGGAGCATTAAACACGTTATCGACAAACTCGATGTCACCATATCCCGATGATGCATAGCGAAGCGTCGTGTCGGCCACGTTCTCAGGGTCCGACAAACGGTATTCGGCACCTCCGATTTTGCGGTATGTGCAGTAGACGCACTGAAAACGGCATCCCAGCTTCGTCTGAAGAGGGATCGTGGCCAAATGGGAACGGTAGGCCTTCATATTAAGCCACCGGCCATAGTCAGGCCCTGCGCAAAGACGGGAAAGTGCGGGCGCATAAGCATTTGTCCCGTATTTACCGCCAACCAGGGATGCAACGCCGGGCAGGTTCTCCCATGGTTCCTTGCGGGCCAGTTTATCGACCAAGCGGGGAAATACGGTTTCACCGTCTCCAATCACCGCACAGGGGACGCCCGTCGCGCGCATGATCTCCTCCGGCATAACCATGAGCGAAGCGCCTCCCAGGACAAGGGTTGCATCCGTGAACAGGCGGATAGTGTCAATGAAGGGGATGAGATCGTTGATAAAATACCGGGGAGCCCCCATGTCGATGTTGTCGATATTCCGCACAGACAGGCCGATGACATCGAACTTCGTTCTGCCGAGCACTGATTTGAGAGTACGCAGGGGTTCAGCAGCAAACATGAGGTCGAGAACCGATACACTATGTCCCTCTCGTTCTACGGACTCCGCGACTACGCAGGCGCCTGACGGCAGGACTGGCACGGGATGGGCATTTCGGTTAGTACTGACAATGAGAATATTCATGATTTAAATAGCCGCAGAGCATCCACCTTGAACTTCGTTATTGTTTTACTCATGTTTCCGAACGATCTACACGAAACTCGGTCCAGCGTATGGGCAGTTTTTTTTGGACATGTTCCGCGGCGCCAAAATTCACCTTAGTATCGAATCTCATGGATAAACGTACAGAGAAATCCTTGGTCATTTTCTTAATGGCCGATTTTTATGCAGTGGGGTTGAAAAAGGGGTTCCACAAATTCCTCAAAGGATAAATAATGTCTATCCCTGTTATGGTTACACGTCTCATCTACCCATTCTGGTGATCGGTATGCCCGTTTTGCTCCTGCATTGATCTCTCAATGACGTTCATAACATCCTGGATGGAGTTAAGCGTAACTTCGCGATCGGGGATCTTAACATTGAATTCTTTTTCGATATCGAACAGGAATTCAATCTTATCCAGGGAGTCGAGACCGATACTTTCGATGGTTGCTTCCGGCTGCAGCATCTCTACGGGATAGTCGTAGTTTTTTTGAAAAAGATGTCTAACTCTTTCCAGAGTACTCACTCACTTACTTCCTCCCGTTATGAGACTATGAAGAGAGATCAGGTCAATGGAGCAGAATTTTATTTATGATTTTCAAATACCCCACATTTCGCCAGAATACATAGCATTGAAGGCTTCCTCGTAGAGCTTGAGAAGCTCGGAACGGTATGCTTCGTTGATCTTGACCGCCTTCATGGTGTACGAAGCGCACCAGCCGCAGGCACCGCAGTCGACAGAGCGGCAATTCCTATCCTTGAAGCCTGGTATGAAACCAGCCAATTTACTGTTGTCAATATGAACAGGCTCGCTCTCTAGGGGTGTAAGCATCCCGCGCCTGCTGGCGAGGGCCTTAAGTTTCATGAGTTTCGACAACCGGACCATGCGCGGCCTGAACAGATACTTCCACTTGTTGAACAGCCCTTTTGACAGAGACGCATCGCTCTTCTCTTTGTATCCGAAGGGTTGTATGAGATCCAGGAGATTCCCATCGTACCGGCCCTCGGAGTAAGCTTTTACCCTCCTGATCAATACCGGTGTGGGTGCGCCCCTTTCCAATACCTTAAACGAGTCGTAGCCGAGGTCGAGGTAAAGACCCAAATCCTCAGGCCTGATGAATTCAGAGCGCAGGTACTGCACTGGGTCTTTCAGCTTATCGTAGGAGCACTTCATCACGCACCAGTCTATCATGAATCCCCGCGTTGGGTGTCCCTTCTGCGATGCATGGGAGAGATTCACCATGTGCTGGCCCGAGAGCGGACAGAAAAGCTGACAATTTGCGTTCACGATGAGCTGCAGCTCTAGCTTGAGCGCACTTCGAAGAGCCGCGAGCATCTCGAAGTCTCTGTTGACACTCAGCGACTCAAGCGTTATGCAGTCCGCTCCGCCCTCCTCCCAGAACTTGGCCTTGGCAACACCGTCGACCCGGGCGTAGACGCCCACCCGGACTTTAAGCCGGGAATGGCGTTTTTTTATTATGGGAAGTAGAAAGGGCAGCGATATCGTCACAGCACTCACCCCGACGCCCTCTATGTATTCAAGGAGCGCCTCGATGTCCCTCTGCCCCTGTCTAGTGTACTCACGGTTATCCATACAGGCAGGGTTCAAGAGATAATTGAACCCTATACCCTTAGATCTTGCCGCTTGGACGTGCTGCTCGAACCGCCTGCGCGAGAGCGGCGGCAATGCAAAGGATGCCCTCCCCCCACCGACCGGGTCGGAAGACAGCTTACCGAAGACCTCCGTTACCGGATATGACGAAATGGCGTCAAGGAGGCCGTTATCGAAATTGGTCGCGACCGACAAACTGAATTTCTTCACCTCAGCCCCTCCTCCCCTTCCTCCCTGATACTACCATGAGCCAGAACGGTTCCTTTACCACGCTGCGGTCCATAAGACCCGCTTTACCGGCCAGAGCGTCCAGCTCGGAAACGGTGTATGAACGGAGCACCGATAACGGTCCGTCGTGCCTGGTAAGCCTGTTCCTCGTGAAGAGCCTTGTGAGCACCGATATAAGTGCCCATGCCACACAACTCCGCCTGAGATCTATGACGATATAGCCGATGGCAGCCACCCTGCCTATTTCCTTCAGCAGCCTTACCGTACGCTCTTCGCTGAGGTGGTGCAGTGTCTTAGTACACAATACGATGTCGAAGCTCCCATCCTCGAATGGCATCGAGAAGACGTCGGCGACGGCAACAGTTATCTCCGGGTATCCTCGTGTGAATGCTTCTGCCTCGCGGATAGCGAAGGTGTTGTTATCAATGGCCGTCACTTTGATCTGAATCCCCTGCCTGCGCGCCCATATCGCGACCGCTACAGGAATATCGGCCGAGCCGGTTGCCATGTCAAGCACCCTGATCGGCGTGGCCAAGGCCCCCCCCGCAACCGGCACAAGAGACGAAAAGTGCTTGAGTGTCGCATGATAATCGCCAAGAAAACGGTTGACCGTCCTTATGTCCGCAAGATTCCCCGCATACTCGGACAGGTCATAACTCTCGATAGGGAGGTCTATTAGCTCCGGGCTGTGCCTCCGTTCAGACAATAACGACATCATAGTCAATAAATTTTCCTCTGGGGGAACGATGGCACGGAAGCGGTTTTTTGAATAACATATTTTTTATTATAGCATGCATAGCATGCGTTTTGAGATCACGAGATAGCATGCTTTTTTCATGTCTGAGAATCAGCAAATATATTCAATAAACTTACTGCGTTATAGATATAGATTTATCTATAATCTTTAATAATATGGCGTGAGCGAAGAAACCTCTCTTGACATCCAATATTTAACGCGCTAGTTAATTCAACTACAGTTCCCTTCCTTTTCTAAACATCTTATGAGTTAACCTTGGACCTGATGAGTAGTTTGGTAACATACACTTACACATTTGAATCTTGAAAGTAGTTCGTGCACATCATCCAACTACGAAAGTATTCTGAACAGAGATCATCAGCATACGTGGATTATCGGCTCATGAAAGGACCAAATAGCCCATGCCCTAAGTATTATCAAACAATCCTAGATAAATGTTTTTGTCTTTCCCCTTTCATCAGGTAAAATTACGTGGTAATATATATTAAGTTAAGCAAAAGCTAAAAGCACCTTTAAAAGTGGCGTTGCCAGGTCATGACAAAGGAGTATATGTATTAAGAACTTCGGGTAGGGGGCTAATTAGTCAATGAGGGGTGCCGAAAACACAAAACAGTTGGCTAGTAAAAGCAGCTGTTGACGGTGAGTAAGATCATGAAAGACCGATTAGCACAAAATCCTCGCGGCCGGATGAAATAATCGGTGACGATAGAAACAATATTTGCAGAGCATTCCAGTAACCTGCGGAATACAAAGATATCGCACCGCTGAAATACCTCCGGTTCAAAGGGCAAGCTCGAAATACAGACCAGACAACGCCTCAATTATTCACAAAAAAGCCGGCAACAACATATTGCCGGCTTTTTTGCTTTCGGCCAATGAACTACCAAATCTCGATTCAACCTGACTGTTTGCTAAAATAAGTTCCAATTCCTAAATAGTCGGGCCTCGTGCTCCTTAGGGAATTTTTGCCAGTTCCTGTATTCATCGACGCCATTTTACCGAATTGCAATATACCCGTGCCAATCACCTTGACAACTTTTACAGGTAGAATAGATTTAATCGAGAGTCAATAGGTTGGGTTAAGGGATTTGACAATCAGAGCAATTACTACAGAATAGCCACCCTGTAAAACAGACTTTGAATCCTCCGCTTCGGTTGCATATACCATGCATGGTATTTACAAAACCAAGTCCCAATGAACTGAAGCCCCTTATTCTTCCTCTCATCGCAGTTGTCATCAATATTTAAAGCAGTTTTGTGGCAATAGAGCCTCCGGCAATCCAAAACAGCGGCTAAAACCATGGACCTCTTTGGCATCAGCCCTGGCTCATTCCTTGATCAGACAATAAGAAGGACATTGCATATGCCGTTCGTTCATGCAGTATTTTTCGAGTTCAGCTATGCTTGGTATATATATTTGAAGATCAGCTTTACAGGCGCAAACATAACCTCTCGATAAATAGGGACAGACTGCAACCATGGTTTTCTCCTTTCGTAAAGAATTGTCCAAATTCATCTGCGTTTCAGCCCGATTGTAAGGGTCAATCCGGTTATTATTCTCTCTGATGCATTCTTCGCCCCGATAAAAGCTTAATGATCCTTGTCGATATCTGTCGGCATAGTGTGGTTTGAGACAGGTGCATGCTGATTGCAATTTTTTGCCTTAAGTGTACATGTTTGGCAGGGTTAGTGTACATCCCCCATGCGGGGTATTTTAAGGGTATAGGTTACTATATTATATTGCTTTTTGGTACAGGTCTTTAAAATGGTGTGAATTTTTATAATTTCTTTGGGCCGTGCCGAAGGTACTTCGAAATAAGGATTCGAGGATAGTTTACACGGAGCCGTCTTATAGTAGCGTGTGGTTACGCTCCACATCTGCTAAACATATGAAGGCCATATGCACTGAGGAGGCGGTGTTACGGTGTGGCTGGTAAGCATGATTTTCTCATAAGAAGTTTATTTGCCAGTTTTGTTTGGTATCATCGTGTTAAAGAGGATTCTGCATATAAACGTTTTTTTGGACGAGGAGAAATTGACGATGGCTCAACAAAGTAGGATTTAATTTCAAACCTAGCCTGAAAGTACTACGGCGGCATCTATTAGGTAGCCATTTCATGAGAGCGAATATTTTCGTGGGAGACATCCGTGCCGTTAAGTGCGGCCTTGATGTCGACTATCGAATCTAGCTTCTGGTTAAGCAGATCGGGCTTCTCGCACTCGAGCATTACCGGAGCTACTGCGAAAGCGGCAAGGAAAACACCCCTTTCTTGCATGCAATTTTCTAAATAAAATATGCCTGAAAAAAGTCTTTAGTACAGGGGGCATGTCGACTGCAGGGTCAATAGTAAGAAACAGAAGCTCTCTCGTATTTTCTGGCCGGAATTATAGAAAAGAGACCGTTTTTGCGGCAAGGGAGACGACGAAGAATCTTTCTATATTAGATAATGGGTCGGCGGGAAAAACGAAGAAGCCCTGCCTCCCGGGCTGGTACCCCTGGGTAGTGCCAACCAGAGTCTCACCGTCTTTGAATGCGACTTTAATCTTCCTGCCGGAAACCGGCTTTTTCGGGTCGAAATCTTTTTTATCATCGTATCCGGCGTTTCCCACGAAGTCCTTCACGAAAAACACCGCTTTTAACTCCAGCATATTGACGGTAACGGTTTTAGCGCCAGGCAAGGCATCCGATGGAGTTACATGAAATACATCCTTGTTCGGCATGAAATCAGTAGTGAATCCTTTCGTCAAGCGGCCGTCCTGATAACGCACAACTATCCTGTTTTGCATCCTGTCACTCCTCCCCGGTATAGACACCCGTCTGTCGGTAACTATGTTTCTGTGGAAAACAGGAGGCCTTTCTTATTTGATATCTCAGCCGGGCCTGGCTATTTTCCCGAACCTTCAATCCTTCCCCTTGAGCTGAATACTGTTCTATGGATTAAGCTCATCGCGGACAGTATCCAGAAGAGCAGTCGCGGTGAAGGGTTTTTTCAGATAACGAATTTTTTCGGTTGGGACTCCATGCCGAGCAAGGAAATCATCAGGGTATCCCGATATCAAAATTATTTTCATCTCCGGATGATGGGATTGAATGGTGCGGGCGAGTTCCTTTCCGTTCAATCGAGGCATAACTACATCAATAAGAAGAACATCGATTGGCTCCCGCGAAACGTCCACCATCCGCAATGCTTCCACACCGTCCTTCGCCACGATTGTATGAAAACCATTCTCGTTGAGGGTATCAGCGATAAACTCACGAACTCCGGCATCATCGTCGGCCACCAACACATTTTTTTTGCGTTCAGTCATGATAGGCTGTTTACCCCGCTTTCAATTCCTGCATCCTTTCCCGATAAAGAAGCGATCAGGACTCGTCGAGTTCAGCAAGCATATGTCTCTTTTTGCTACTATATCATAACTGGATTGCTGTATTCAACATATCTGGGACTTTTTTGGGATGCACTCGCGACTCCTTCTGATCCCGTCGGGTTATACATCCATAGTCATGAGGAAGCTTGAATTATCTCTGTGCATGGGCAGCTTGATGCATCGAAACATCAAGATTGGGTGTTTTGGGGTTTTTCCCAACAGTCATATTTCATAGATGCCGTCAAGAAAATTGTCTGCATACCGTTCGACTGCGACATCATCATGAAGAACGGCATCAAGCTGACGGGCGAAAGCAATCAAACGACCGGTCTGATCGAGCACTTTTTCCATGTCCGTCTGATTGATCCCGGCAAGTCGGGCTATAAGAAGGTCTCCTTTTATTTTAATATTGAATCCGTAAACGGTGAGAACTCGCGCGATGAGATCCAGCCGCCTAGACCGTTTTGCCAGATCCGTCGCTCCTCCGGCAAATCGGAAATAGATGTGGTTGTTCTTTGCCGTCTCGCTGCAAAAACAGTCTACCATGTTGAAATGGTATCCGAACCTTATGCTCATGTTCACATATTCCCGCGATATAATCGCCACATTGTATCCCGCCGTGCTGTCAGTAGCATTTGTAATGTCCGGCATCCGCATCATGCTCGACAGAAAATCGCTCGTTTTGAGTGCAACGGCATCGGAATGCCATGCCCCGGGATGGATCATGCCCCCTACGATCGCCCGGAATGGAATTGAGGCGATCCGGTCGAAGGTCGCCGCTCCATCCTGTGCGCCCGGTTCCAGGCCGCCGCCCATGTCCATAACGAGAATGCCCGCCGGCACTGGGAGGTCAAGCCGGGTGACAGCACCGCGCCTTTTCAGCGTTGCGCTTCCTCCTCGCGCACTCTCCACAAGCTCGGCAACGGCTTTCTCGTGCTCGAACCGGAGGATATCATGCATGGTCCTGCAGCGCTCGGGCGTGAACTCGTCCATAAGCGGATCGATGAGGTTCAGCGGAGAAAGATATCTCAGGATATACCGTTTTTTGCGGAACTCATAGATGTCCTCCATCTGGTTCATGTCCTGTCCCGACTTCATAAGCACGTCACGGATGATTCCACGATATACCAACATTTTGTTTTGGTCTTCGGCGACGACGGTGATATCCTGTCCATGCTTCAGGGTCTCCGTCGCGTTCGGGACATTCACAATTGTCGGAATTTTCAACTCTCTGCAGAGCGCAGCCATATGGCTGGTCTGAGAGCCTGTTTCCGTGATGATCGCTGAAACGTAAGGCATGATTCTTACGAACAGCGATGAATCGTGTTTCGCAACAAGAACGGCGCCTTTTGGCAGTGGAATACTGTCGGACGGCTTCGTTGCGATGAAAACCTTTCCCGCTGCTGCACCCCTCTGCACCACGATACCCAGGTCGCGCAGAATAACCGGATGCGCATTATCCGAAACGGATTCCCCTGTCAGAATGCTCTCGAATTCACTGCCTTTCACCCGCACCTTCAGCGGGCGCGCTTGCAGAATGAACAGGGTTCCATTCTTATCCATAGCCCATTCTATGTCCTGCGGAGAGCCGAAGTACCGTTCGATAGCTATTGCCTGTGTGGCGAGTTTTGTAGCCTGCTCAGGAGAAAGACACGGCTTCTTCCTGAGGTCCTCAGGGGTACTGACCTCGATGGTCCCCTCTTTCACATTCTTGACGATCATGGTGTTCTTGTTACCCAGAGTTGTTCGGAGCAAGACCGGCTCTTTTCCCTTCTGGACGACGGAGAGGTCGGTTTCTGTTTTCCCTTCCACAATGGCTTCCCCCAGGCCCCAGGCAGCGCTGATAATCAGTGTACCGTTGTCCCCTTCCGGCGTCGTCGAATACACGACGCCGCTCGAAACCGCATCGACCATGACTAGGCAGCCGACGGCCATTTTGAAGGACCCAATATCATAACCGGTCTGCTGCTGATAAGAGACAGCTTTGCTCGAAAAGAGGCTTGCGATCACTATCCGGTATGCCCGCTCCACGGGTTCTCGCGACAAGGGTACGTTCAGGATGGTTTTAAACTGACCCGCGAAGGAGCTACCGCCGTCCTCTTCCTCGGCGCTGCTCCTGATCGCCAGAGAACATTCTCCATGATGCGTTTTGATTCTGTCCAAGGCCTTTTGAATGACGTCGCTGAACTCAGGGGGGAAGGAGCCGCGAAGAATAAGCTCCTGCAGTTCTTGGAGAGCCGCATCATTGGAGTCGGCTATTTTTTTAATTCGTTCAATATTGCTTTTCAGGCTGTTGAATCCGATGAACATGTCAAATGCGGATGTTGTGAGGGCAAAACCGTCGGGTACGTTGAAGCCCAGATGGTTCTTCACCTCGGCAAGACGGGCGATCTTGCCGCCCACATCGTGCGGATTTCCCCAAGGAATATTTTCAAGAGCCATCATCAACGGTGGGGACGCGGGCGGCGCTTCATCCACCATGCGCGTGATCAAGGAATCGAGGTAGTCGAACACCTCATGCAAACGCTGATAGCGGTTCTGCGTGAGATCATCGAAGGTTTTGAGAGAGAACGTCATGTCCTCTTTCAGATGGGCATAGGCCTTTTTGAGATAAACAATGTCAAAAAGATAGTCTCCGCCCAGTTTTTCTCCAATGTCCGTGATGACCTCCAGAGCCTGGTTGTTGCTATCGAGGACGCTTTTAAAACGCTCGAATGCCGTTTTGAATTCTTCACGGCTGCCCGGGCTTTTCCTGCGCGAGAACGTTCGTGACAGAGAGGAAAGCACCGATTGTATGAGTGCTGGTTGTTTCACGGTTCCTCAATAAAATTAAGACACTATCAATGATGGTCTTAATATAAATCGTATTATACGTATTTTGTGTCACTCCGGCCAAACCGGAATAGCACAAAATACTACCTTTTATTATTGAGTCATGTTTTGTTCAGCGCACGTCGGATCGACTCCTTCAGTTCCTTGATCTTGACCGGCTTGGGGAAAAAATCATGTACATCGCCGCGCAGTGCTTCTATTGCTGCGTCGAGGTTCGCGAAGGCAGTAATCATTATCACCGTGGTGCCGGGATACTCCTTCTTTACGGTCCTGAGCACCTCCATTCCGTCGATCCCTTTCATCTTGTAGTCGGTGACGACGACATGGAATTTCTGTTCCTTGAGTCGCGCAAGTGCCGGCTCGGCGTTCAGAAAGGTCTCGACTTCATATCCTTCCTGCTCGAGCGACATTTTCGCCATATCGCCTACGATCTTCTCATCATCAATGACCATGATTCTGAATTTGTCCATCATTCTTCTCCTCGTGGTGATAGCGGGGCAGTTCTACCGTAAAGGTCGTGCCGACCCCCACCTTGCTCTCTACCCTGATTTCGCCATTATGCTGTTTGATTATACCGTAACTGACTGACAGCCCCAGACCGGTTCCTCCCTCGCCCTTGGTGCTGAAAAAGGGATCGAAAATATGGGGTAAAAACTCAGGTGGTATTCCCTTGCCCGTGTCCATCACCGATATTTCGACGGAGTCCCGGTCTTTTCCAGGCCGCGATGCGATGAACAGCCTGCCGCCGGGTGACATGGCCTGCACTGCGTTTGTCACGAGGTTTACTAGCACCTGCTGTATCTGGTACTCATCGATAAACAGATGGGGAAGCCCTTCTTCGAGTCTTACCATTGTTTCGATATTCTGCACATCGATCATGTTCTGAACCAGGGTAAGCGTCTTCTGGATCACGACGTTGATATCCGCCTCGCTGGGGTTCGCATCCTTTGGCTTCGAAAAATCCAGCAGGTTTTTCACAATCTTTCTGATACGTTCGGTTTCCGCATCCACTTTGCTCATGAATTCGCGGCGGTCCTTTTCGCTCAAGTGTGCGTACATTTCTTCATAAGTCTGGGCGATCATGGAGATGTTGTTCAGCGGGTTCGTGATTTCATGAGCCACGCCCGCCGTTAGAATACCGAGTGAAGCAAGCTTCTTGGACTGAATGATCTGCTCCTCGCGGTGCGCGAGCTCCTCGGACATGGAGTTGATGGCCGTTATGACCACACCAAGCTCGTCCCTCGTGCGGAAACCCTCGATTCGGTGAAAATTTCCCTCCGATATGGACTTGGTCATCTTTTCAATTGCACGGAGTGAACGGACGATCTTCTGCGAAATGAAATGGCTTATGAGAAGTGCCGAAGCCAGTATGGCCCAGAAGGAAAAAATCAGGATGCTCTTCGAACTGAGGATAATGTCGTTCACGCGCCTCCGCTCCAGATGGGTGATAGAGTCGGAAAATTCCTTTAATCTTCTGCCCTCCTCTCTCAGCCTGGCTTCCGTCTGCGCGTCCCAGGTGTTTTCTGTTCGAGTTTCCTCAACAACCGTCGAATAGACCTTCAGACGGGTTTCCAGTTTGTTGAGATCGGTCTCGCCGATCGCCCGGATGATGTCTTCCCGCACACCGGAGATGGTTTCCACGGTCGACGATATCTTTGCATGGATTTCCGTCAGCGCTTTCCGGTCGTGGTAAAGAAAGTAGTTCTTTTCCGCGAGCCGCATGGTCAGAAAGGAGGCATTCAGGTCATCGGCAATTTCCACGAACCGGAGTTTCGTAAGCACCAGATTCATATTCTCAAAGGCGAAAAAGCCGATCAGAATGATGAATGCTCCATTAATGATATTCGAGACGATCAGTTTGTTTTCTATTTTCATTCGCTCATAAGCCCAGATTGCGCTCCCCTAACAGGCCTCCGTCTGTCTGGCGCCATCCTAAAAATGCATGGAATCCAGGAGCGTGACATCGATATCATAGCCGAACTCATCCTTCGCTCTGTTGATGAGATCCCGGATCTCCCGGATATCGGCCGACTCCTCAAAAAATATTTTCCGCAGGCCGCGGTCTGTTTTGATCAGAAAATTGTATCGTCCCCGGAAGACTCCAATCAGGAACCACGCTCCCATGCCGACCATAGCCCAGAGCAGGATGGGTACGATCGGAACACCGAAGGTAAACGATTTCATCTGAAGTGATACAATGCCGCCTTCTGCGATAATGAACTCCGCAAGCAGCAGGATCAGCCCAGTCACCATCAGAACAAAACCGACGAGAAAGCGCAGAAAGGGGTGGCGGGATCGTGAATCATGGGAAAGTTTTATCAGCTGTATTTCCTCTTTCGGAACTGTGGCTACAATCTTGTTGTTCTCGACCTGACTGATGCCTGATCCCAGAATCTGTACCGTCGAGCATATCATTCCGATGAGTCACAACTCCATGCAGGTAAGTTCCCCTTTATGCGGGGGCGACGTTGAACGGACTGTTCACGAAATGACGAATAGCGTCCATCGCTGTCACGTTTAGCTATTTTAACATATTTGGTTGCAGAGCAGAAGAGATTTTCTACGAGACGTACAAAAAGACCGCTGAACAAAAAAACAGTCCTCCGGATATAACCCGGGTAGCGGAAGCTTACATACACCCCACAAGACCGCATCGTGTGGGATGTGGGGCATCACGCGGATAAGGCGGATCAGATGCATTCATAGTGAGGGTCAGCATATACGACATAGCCACCCACTCGATGACGGACACGGCGGTATTGTACTCGGTCTTTAACGTCGGCATGGCCACGTTCGCCATTCTGATGTCCAGGGCCGACATCGTGGCGCCGATCAGGACGTTGATCAGAATAAACCATTGTCAGGTCGGACGACCGGGAAAATATGGATGAGGAAACTGCAAAAGTTTCTTCATGGCGATGACATCGCCTTTTAATACTATCATGATACTAATTGCCTTATCTTGCAACTCTTGGTGCTAAAATAAAAACGTGCGCCAGGCGCCTTGGCTATATTCCGGCACACACTTTTCGGTTTCAGAATCTGATTGCCCGGGGTAGTAAAATGATTCAATCTCCAACCTAAAGCATGCGATCTCATGTGTCATGACGTTTATTTCTCATAGAAGCATAGAGTATTGACGGTCCCTGATTCTGCGTCGTTATCTTTTCCATGGATTTTTATAAAAATTCAGTGCAGCCTGAACTGCACTCATTCCGGATAAGCAATGCCCCGCGGTATCTCACCCTGTTCCTTCCGAACGGGCCAGTACCAGAACACTCCGTCCACAAGCAGCAGAATGCCGGCGGCCATAAGCCAGAGGTTGAACGACGTAAGCAGACCGAATCCGAAATACCCCAGGATCCCGATGCCGATGCTCAGAAATGAAATGCCGGTCCGGATGAACGCTAGCCCGGTGCGTGCGCGGGCATAGATAGTCCGATAGCAGGCCGCGATCGTCCGCTGGGCAGCCAGAACATTCCGTTCACGCGCGAACATAGTGCGGGTTTTGGATGAAGGAGTCGGATTGAGATAGGTGCTGTAATCGGCAAGATAATCACCCATCCGCGCAAGCATCGTCCCCTGCATCTCCTGTTTTAATCCCGTGTTCTCGATGAAATGATAATTCTCGAGGAATTGGATCGTTGCCGCAGTGACCTCCACAAGCGTCTGTTGCCCCGGCGGAGTCAGACGGGATTTCCGAACATTCAGATAGATCGGCAGCCCATAAAAGGAGATCACGATCCCGAGGGTGAGAACCGAGAAATAGAGAACGGGATGGTACGCTATGTTTTTTGATTTCAGCAGCGCGTTCGACAATGCGATTGTCCCCAGACCCCATCGGAGGAAGGCCAAGCCGGTACGTGCACTCGCGAGGTCCGTCCGATAACAGGCCATCCTCGTGCGCCACTGCGCCATGGTATTGCGCCAATAGGCCAACCCGGTGCGCTCCGTTCCGATCAAAAGCCCCACCTTGTCATGGAGAAAATCCTGGATATACCATTGAATGTCGGCATCAAGGGAGACTCGGAATTCATAACGGTCCGCCTTTACATATTTCTTGACTTCTTCCCGCATCGCAGAATTTTCGGGATTTCTCGCCGCAATGACCACAGTCCCCGATTTGTCTTTCATCACCGGCATCCATTGGTACGAGGAAGGTGAATCCTGGTTGAGCGTAGCTAGAAGCTCAGGTGGAATCGGCAGGCGCTCGTCGTATTCGATAGAATCGCAGCGGTAGTATGCAGCCAGCGCATCAAGCAGATGTTGTTTCGCAACGCTGAATTCCCGTAGCAGCACTTTTTCAAGTTCGATCCCACGGGCCTGGGCCGTGCTTGCCGCATCCTCAAGTTCCGCCTGGCTCAGAATCCCCCGTTCGACCAGGATGGAAAATTCCGAACCCTCCCAAATCGCATTATCCGCAAGATCGTCGTTCATCAGCTCATTCTTCATAGTTATTAAAAATAACCGTCCCCCATTCTCCGGCTGGTTTCCCATAATCGGGAATGGTTATCTCCATCGCTCCGTAACAATAAGGGTATTCTTTTCTCATGCGTTCCGCTGGAAGAACCCAGCGATATCCATCCACAATCAGGGTGAGACCGCCGATGATCAACAGGACGTTGAAAATCGTCCAGCCAGCAGAGGCCGTACCGAAATATGCCATGAGAGCGGCACCTACGGAGGTTATACTCATGCCGGTCCGGACATACGATAAACCCGTCCGCGACACGGCCATGATCGTACGTAGTCTAGCCATAACGCCCCTCCGGTCGGCAAGAACTGTGCGTTCGAGAGCAAGACCAGTTGTGGCCCAGATGCCCGGTTTCTGATCAGCGGTGACCGGCGGACCGGCTTTGTCCTTTTTGGACCCCGACCGTTTGTGACCTGGCGGAAACACTAAATCCCATATTGTTTCCTTGTTGAGCACTTCGAGCACGGACCGTAACCCCTCGATTCCGGCCTTTCTGCCCCCGAAATACCAGTGGAATCCCTCCGCAGACATGAGCACCCCGATGACGATGAGCACGACATCGACGATTGTCCACCGGCCTGTCTGAAACTGCCTCATCAACCCGATGCCGAGCCCGGTGAAAGCGATCCCGGTCCGTGTAAAAGCAAGGCCCGTTCGAGCCCTCGCCAGTTTTGTCCGGTGTCCAGCAAGAGAGGTCCGCTCCTCGGCCATATCAGTCCGGTCGCTTGCAAGGAACCTGCGCCTCATAACGGGCGACAGGTTTTCCCAGGCGGCCCTCAGCTCCGCCGAATCTTTCATTTCTCCCGTTCGGCTGAACCGGGGAGTTCCATCGCTTAATTCAGCGTTCAACACGCAGGTACCCCAGGTTGCCTCTGTACACATCGTGTCAATCGGTTTATTTGCGATCCGCCGCGCGGGAAGGTACCATTTGATGCCGTCGTAGACCATAATGATTCCGGCGATTAGGAGCGGCGTTTCAAGAATGGCGTAAAAACCCAACCCAAGCACGCGTATGAATAGAAGCGCAATGACGATAAAGGAAACACCGGTTCTGATAAAAGCGAGGCCGGTCCTCCCTTTGGCGAATAAGGTGCGGTAATGCGCGTACGTGGACCTCCGGTAGGCGAACAGTGTTCTCACCCGCGCAAGCGGCGTTCTTCCCCCGGAAATGCAGAAATAGGGATTTACATCGAAATTGTGCTCTATAATGCGGATGATGTCTGCAGGAAGCGCGACCCGGAAAACGATCTGCTCCACACCCAGCGTGTTCTTGATGTCCTCCGCTACTCGAGGATCGTCAGGACGATAGGCTACAATCTCGGCCTGTTTTTCCCGAACCCAAAGAGGAAACCACAGGTTTTTTTTGAGATACTCCATATCAAGCCGCAGAACCAGGAAGTAGGAAGCAATAACGCTTTCAGAGTATTCCACGAACGGTAGCCCGTAAAATTCAGACAGGCAGAACAAAATTTCGTGTTTGCTTATGCCCTTGCCGATCAGAAGTTCTTCCAGCGGGACCCCGGACGTCGTTGATTCCCGTGCGAACTTTTCCAGTTCGTCCTCAGAAAGAATCCTCCGTCTCAGAATTCTTTCGAACTTATTCTTTATCATGAGATTTTACCATCCACTGAAATCAGCGGAAGACGGCCTTTAACAAGGATGAATGCCAACATTGTGAAAGGAAGGGCGCTTTTCACGCTTCCCGATTCGGATGTCCATCGAGGGGAAGCGATCTGAATCAAGAATCGGTCGCGAACTATTCCCGGCATCTCTGTTCCTTATTGATTGGTTCTCTTTAGGGGGCCCTATATCGTTACCCGCTGCTTCTTAAATCGTTCACACTGCTGCGCGAATCAAGCTTTCCTCTCTTCTTTCTTTTCGATAACCAATGTCTCCTGGCCTTCTTTCATGGCCTTCTTGAATTCCCTGATGCTTTTTCCCAGACCTGCACCAATTTCGGGGAGTTTCCCTGGACCGAAGATGATCAGGACGATCAACAGGATAAGAATAAGATGCATGGGCTGCAGCAATCCTTCAAACATGACGTTCTCCTTTTATCAGTATACGGTCGAATATCCGCTCTCACACGAACTGCGAACCGGAGAGGAGGCGTGGTTCCTACACACCAACAACATATACCGGACACGGCGCGCGGTCAATAACTTTCTCGACGATATGATCACCGAATAGCTTGTTCAATATGCCTTTTTTCTTCTTCGACCCCATGATGATGAGATCGCATTTTTCCTCTTCCGCTACCTCGACAATTCTGCCCGGCACGTCTCCCTGTTCAAGACGCGTCTTGATGAGCGCGCCTTCGGACTCGGCGAATTTGCTGACGTCGGAAACGGTCCGCGCCCCGCCGTCATCCAGCACGTCGTACAGGTTCTTGATCCCCGTCAGGTCCAGGTCCCCTTTATAAGGCTGGACCACTTTCACGACAGTTATCCACGTTTTCTCATCCTGGGCAAGCTTGATACCCTGCCTCAGAACCTCTTTCGATCCGTTGAATGCGATAAGGACTTTTCTATAACCTTTCATACTCAATCACTTCGCAATCAATATGGGACAGGAAGCATGGGCAATGACCCGCTCCGCGGTGCTCCCCATAAGTGCCTTGTTGACACCGCGCCAGCCGTGGGTGCCCACGACGATGAGGTCGTGTTTCATCGTATCAGCAATCTCCACAATCATTTCGAAGGCGTGGCCTTCCTGAACCACGGCCTTGATCGAGACTCCCAAGCCCGCTGCGATCTTTTTTGCTCCATCGACGATTTTTTCCGCTTCCTGAATGAGGCTTTTTTTGACCGACTCCGTCTTGAAGAAATCCATCATCTCCTCATACCGGGGGATCACATAGATGGCCGATACTTCCGCACCGTCAACTTTCGCCAGGTCGCAGGCTTTTGTCAACGCTTTTTTGCTCGATTCAGATCCGTCAAAAGGAACGAGCAGGGAGTGGTAGTTGCCGCTGCAATTGGAGCGGGGTTTCTTGACTACCAGAACATCGCAGGGTGCGTTCAGGACGACCCGTGACGTAACGCTGCCCATGATAAGTCTTTTCAGTCCCTTCCTGCCGTACGTGCCGAGGGCAATGAGATCGGCCTTTTTCCCGCGCGCGATTTCTACAATTACCTCGGGCGGTTCTCCCTCGCAGATGACCGATTCTACATTCCCGTCCAAACCGAGATCATCATGGATATCCTTTCTCGCATCAATGCATACCTTTGTGCCAATCTCGAAACGCTTTTCCATTTGAGACGGGAGAATCGTGAACTCTTCTTTGTCGAAATAGACCGCATGGACCAGGAAGATCTTTCCACCGTGACTTTTCACCCGGAGTGAAGCTTCTTTTAGCGCAGCTTTGCTCGATTCAGACTCGTCGAACCCGACCACGATTGAGTTATACATTAATGAGAGCCTCCACCCTTTCTGAACACAAGGCCCACGCCGATGCCCGCGCACAGCGCAATGCCGACGGAAAGTAATCCGTAGACGGCCGCATTGGTCTTCGCCATCGTCGCCAGTGTCTTGACAATTCCAACCTGTTCGACATTCACTTTCGACTCCGCCTGTTCCACGACTGTGCTATTCTTCACAGCATATACTGTGACCAGATAATCGCCGGGCTCGGCTTGGTAGGGCCAGTCGGCCTGTAAAGAGTATTCCTGTCGTCCGTTGGCCGCTTTCGTTGTTATATTGCCGGAAGACGTTGCATACACGTTGGAATCTTTCTTGAATTTAACAAACTCGTTGAACCAAGTAGCCTTCTCCTCGTCATTTGCGACCGGTTTTATCTCAATATGCTTCTGCAGCGCGGGATATCCGATAACGTATTTTTCCATTTCCTCACGGCTTAGAATATCCTCGATTTTTTTTGTACTGAAAACCTCGTAGAAATTCGGAGTTTTCTCAAATGTCAGCTTACCGACGTTCATCCAGAGTATGCCGCCTACCTTGCCCTTCTTTTTCAGCGACTGTTCTCCTTCCATAGAGGTTATCTTAATGACCAGATCAACATCGCTGTCTGATTCACCACTCACTCCCACACTACTGCCGTGATAAAAGAAGTCGATGGTGATATGCTCATGATTCGCCTTGGCCGTGAGCATTGCCGAAGCGGGTGTGGCGCTCGCAAGTTGAAGCACAGAAAATATCAACGCGAGAAATATGGCGCCTACCAGCCTCGCGTGGCTGAAAATTCTCAGTGAATGGATCGTGAGATTCGTGCAGTGGATATGCATGATTAATGCCCTCCTACTTGTGAAAGAAGTAATGATGGAGTCAGCGTCAGCTCGAAAATAATTTTGACGGTCACGATGAGCACGATGCAGGCGAGCAGGATCTTGAGCTGTTCGCCCTTCAGCTTTTTCCCCAACACAGTGCCGACCTGCGCCCCGAAGGTAGAACCCACGAGAAGGAGCACTGCCAGGATGAAATCGACGCTGTGGTTCGTGTAGGCTTGCAGAAAGGTAACCTCGATGCAGGTGAAGAGGATCTGGAACAGGCTGGTTCCGACCACAACGTGCATCGGCATTCTGAGCATGTACACCATTACCGGCACCATCAGAAAACCGCCGCCCACCCCCATAATCGCGGCCAGAATGCCGACAAATGCACCGAGCACAATCGGTACCAAGGCCGAGTGGGTTACTCCCGACTTCTCAAAGCGGGTCTGAAGAGGCAAAGATTTCAGGAATCTTCCGACTGCCGACTCCTTGTGGTCTGTCTTAACCGTATCAATTGCCACGCCTTTTTTCTTGCGCATGCTCTGGAGGCTTTCAACGAACATATAGGAGCCGACAATGCCGAGCATCAGCACATAGGTCATCTTGATCACGAAATCGGCGTTGCCCATGGCATGCAGGACCTTAATTGCCTGGACGCCTACAATGCCGCCTATGAACCCGCCTACGAGAAGGTAAATCCCCATTTTAAAGTCCACATTGCCGACTTTCCAGTGGGCGTAGGTGCCTGATGTGGAGGCCGCCACGATTTGGTTAGAATCGGTCGCTGCGGCAACGGTCGACGGGATTCCGAACATAATAAGAAGCGGTGTCAGAAGGAATCCCCCTCCGACTCCGAAGAGGCCGGACAAAAGCCCCACCGCCAAGCCAAGCCCGACGGGAATTAAAATATTCATGCTTGTCAGTGCCACCGGTAAATAAAGATACATTGTGTTTGCTCCTTTTCTCTTGGTTTTAGAATAATTGCGATGTCTATTTACCGTTCAGCACTGAACGGTCTGTTTTCTTAAATACGCACTGATGCCGTCCTTCAACATGCCCCGTCGCAGGCCTGCCGGGTCATGGTTACGATCGGCCCGGATGCCGTCAGCACAAGCCGGTTCAGATCCCTGGTGGAGATGTTGTCACTGCCGGTCACGGCCGGGCTCAGGACGACCCTGTCGATTCCGACAAACTTCTTCAGGAAGGTCCGGATTCCGGATATGGCATCAAGATCCGTTTCCTCAACGCCCACCTGGATGCCCTCCTATGTTCCCGATTTCACATGTTTAAATTTGGAACGCAAATATGCTTTAAAATTAAGCGACAAAAGACTAGGATATATAAAATGGATTCTTGGTAAAAAAATCGCTTTCCCCTTTTTTGGAACTGCGGCTACAATTTTTTTTCGATCTGACTCTTGCCTAATCCCAAAATCTGTACCATCGAGCGTATCATTCCGATGAGTCACAACTCAATGCAGAAAAATTTCCCTCAACGCAGGAGCGATGATAACCGGACATTTCGCAAAATAACAATTGGCATTTTATCGCTATTATGTTTGATTATTTTAGCATATTTGGCTAAAAAACAGAAGAGATTTATCTCCCAGATGTTCATGAAGACCGCTGTACAAAAAAAACCCCCCGGATATTTAACCCGGAGGGCAGGCGTTTACTTTTCACTTTTATGGGGGGCGGGTCAGATGCCTTCAAATTCCTTGGCCGCCTCCATTGCTGCTGCATCCACAGTCCCGGCGCGTTTTCTGGATGTTGAAAGCACTGCCCCAAGCAGATTCAGCGCCACCAGCACGCCCACAACGATAATGAAGCCGCGCATAAAAGCGTGATCCTGCATTTGGATCGGGATAGCGCTGTTGGAGAAGACATGATGCACGTTCGGGTAGCCGTTATCGGTAAGGTATTGATGCTCCAGCTTGGTGAAGATCAGACCGGAGATGTCCACGCCGAAAATAAGTCCGAGGGACCGCATCATGTTCAACACACCGCCAGCCAGTCCCAGTTTGTCCTTGGGAGCCGCGCCCATAATCGCGCTGTTGTTCGGCGGGGTGAACATGCCCATGCCGATGCCCAGAAGAATAAGCTCAGCGATCAAAAGCGGCAGGTTCGCCACCGTACCGAGAAACAGCAGGGAGAAGCAAGCGAGTGCGGACACGAACATCCCCGAGGCCGTCATGATCCTCGATCCGTACTTGTCGGAAATATGGCCTGCAAACGGGGCGACTATGGCCATGGCAAGAGGAATGGGCGTGAGCAGGCTGCCTGTCATCACCGGGCTAAGATTGAGCACCTTCTCAAGATAGAAGGGCATCAGGAACAGGACGGCAAACAGAACATAATAGGACATCATGCCCGTCAAGTTTCCGATCAGGAAAGTACTGTTCTTGAACAGTTTCAGATCGATCAAGGGGTGTTTGACCCTCATTTCGGTGAGCACGAACAAACCGAGCAGAATGAAGGAATTTAAAAAGTAAACCATGATGGTGTTAGAACCCCATCCCAGACTAACTACTTCATTGAAGGCCAACACGAGAAACGCAAGGCCGGATGCAAAGAACACAGTTCCGAGGTAATCGATGGACTCCTTTTTCCCGCTAGTCTGGTTAGGCGGAAGAATGTACAATGCGGCGACTGTGCCCAGGATGCCGATCGGGATATTGATATAGAATACCGCACGCCAGCCGATTGTGGATATCAGGATCCCGCCCACAAAGGGCCCGACTGCCATGGCGATTGCTTGGACCGCACCCTGAATGCCAATAGCCTTGCCGCGCTCACTTGCGGGAAAGGCCTGCGTGATCAATGCAACGGAGTTTGCCTGCAGGAGTCCGGCACCGACCGCCTGGAGAACGCGGGCGGCGATGATGAAGGATGCCGATGTTGCCATACCGCAAAACAGGGATCCTACGGTAAAGACGACGAATCCAGCATTATAGAGTTTCGATCTGCCGAACATGTCGGCCAATCTTCCGAAAAAAGGAAGGAAAATGGTGAGGGTCAGCATATACGACATGGCCACCCACTCGATGACGGACATGGTGGTGTTGAACTCGGTCTTCAACGTCGGCATGGCCACGTTCACGATGCTGACGTCCAGGGCCGACATCGTAGCGCCGATCAGGACGTTGATCAGAATAAACCATTTCCAGGTTGGACGACCGGAAAAAAACGGATGAGGAAACTGTAAAAGCTTTTTCATGGTGATGATATCTCCTTTTAATATTATTATGATACTAATTGCCCTATCTTGTGGCTCTTGGTTCTAATATAATGGCCTGTTGCCAGGTGCCCTGACTACATTCCAATACACGCTTTTCGGTTTCGGAGTCCGATTTGCCCGAGGTAGTAAAATGATTCCATTCTCCAACGCAAAGCATCCGAACCCATGTGCCATGCCTTTTATCTCTCATAAAGGCATAGAGTCTCGACAGTAACTGATTCTATGTCGTCCTCCTTTCCGTAGCAACAGTCGACAGGATTCCGAACATAAGAAGAAGCGTCAGAAGGAATCCCATTCCGACTCCGAAGAGGCCAGACAAAATCTGAACCGCCAAGCCAAGCCCGACGTGAATTAAAATATGAATGCTTTTCAGTGCTGCCAGTAAATAAAGATACATTATGTCTGCTCCTTTTCTCTTGGTTTTAGAATAATTGCAATGTCTATTTACCGTTCAGCGCTGAACAGTCTGTTTTTCTCAAACACGCACTGATGCTGTCCTTCAACATGCCCCGTCGCAGGCCTGCCGGGTCATGGTTACGATCGGCCGGGATTCCGTCCGCACAAGCCGGTTCAGATCCCTGGTGGAGATGTTGTCGCTGCCGGTCACGGCCGGGCTCAGGACGACCCTGTCGATTCCGGCAAACTTCTTCAGGAAGGTCCGGATTCCCGATATGGCATCAAGATCCGTTTCCTCAACGCCCATCTGGATGCCCTCCTTCCGGCATTTCGCCACGAGGCTTGCCAGCATCTTTTCATATCGGCCTTCGGCGTCAACCGAAGTTCCGGACATGAGCTCTCGCCCCGTCTCATGATCGTCGGCTTCTCCAAAGCTTACGGCGGTCATTAGATTCCCGAGCTTGTCAATAAGATTGTTCTTTTTCCTGACCAGCAGAAGAATAATGTCCTCAAACATCGCCTTGGCCAATTCTATCGCGTATGAAACTCCTTCCTCAAGATTCTCATCACGATATGTGACAAACAGCAATTGCCTCTTTCCCATTAATGCGTCTCCTTTTAAATTGTTTCTGTAATCTAATTATTGCAATAGCGGTGCCATAACATAACATACTGTTTTTATGTAAATTTTATGAATATGACAGCTATAAGTGTATTTCAAATTTAAACAATGCTGAAACACTGTAGTTATTGACAAACGCACAGAGTGATGTAAAAATGATGTAGGGCGCCTTTATTTGCAGTATTAAATTAATAAAATCAAGACAAATTTAAATTTAAAAGCGTTGCATGATTCCCAATTCGACGTGTTCAAATCTGAAACGCAAATCTGCCTTGAAATTAAGCGACAAACTGGTAAGATACAAAATAATAGATTCGCGTTTAAAATGTCCCCTTTTACATTGCTATAACGAATTATTTTTGGAAGAGGAACATTATCGCTGAATCTTCGAATGTCATCCTTGGGGGAATGAAATGGCGGCAATGAGCAATCCAGGGGAGGATAAAGCGTGGGAAATTCTAGCATCCCTGCAGCCTGATTTTGTTTGCAGGGCTGCGGGCGTTGTCTACGATTCAGGACGGGACGCGTACGTGATAAAATCATTCGGGATGGATTTCATCGTCTCGGTCAAGGACAGGACGATTGCGAGCGATGCTGAGGGGAGTGCTCCGTTACTTCAACGGTTGAGTTATTTTTTCAGGCTCTCGGTCCTTTGGTATTTGGTGAGCGTCAAAGACATCGCCTGCACCGGCCGACTCGTAAAGTTGGAGCAGATTCGGGGCGGCGACGCTTTTACCAGGGGGGCTCATGTCCTGCCCCTTGAAGCCATAGCTGGCAGGTACGGAAACGATAAGGGAAAATTCATTCAGAGGGGAAACATTCTCGGCGCTAGCCGGACAGAGAATCTTGGGGATGTATCGATCCAACTCCTCCCCTTACCGCGAGTTCCGATCATTCTCTCGCTGTGGCTTGAGGATGAAGAGTTCCCTGCTCGCGTCGACCTGCTTTTTGATTCCACTTGCGATCTGCAGCTACCCACCGATATTACCTGGTCCATCGCCATGATGACGGTGCTTATGATGCTGTGACCCTCCATCACGCCCTCGTTTCCAGTGAAACCGGCAGATGATGTCCTAGCAAACATCGGGGTATCTGTAGAATGCCGGGTAGAGCTTCTTCGCAAATCCCGGCACAAGCCGTGTCTTAATTGCAAAGCGGAGTTCGGCTAGGATGCGTCCATCCCTTTCCGGCAGCATTTTTTGTCCGCAACCCATCTGCACAATGCACAGATGACAACGATCGCTGCCGACCCCGGTCCCAATCCCGCCAAGGCTTCCTGGATGTCATTTATCTCCTGGATACCCTTTCTGCGTACATGTTTTTACGAATTCTTGTTCGTAGTATAATCGTCTTGATGGCGGGATTTATATTTCTGATTTCCTTATAGGCTTCCTTTCCGGTTTTATCCAGCATGAAAATATTGAGAATCAGAAGCTACACGACGCACCGGTGTTGCAGAATTTTCGCGATTCCGGCGTTGTTCCGGTTGTAATGATGACGGTATAAACACACTTTTCTAGCAGAATTTTCGCCGATGTCCTGAGCTACTCGTCATCATCGACAAGAAACCCCGTTTTTCTCCCGCTTGGTAGAACACGAAAGCCCCGTCTTCGTGCTCACTATTTCAGCGCCGGTGCCGATCAGGCAGTTCCTGCTCCTCGTGCCATACCTTGGCTCGGTGTATGCATTTAATAATTCCATTATGCTTCTTGATGGTTCCTTATACGAGCGAGAGGTCAGGTCCCGGCCTTTCCCCATTTCATCGGTTGTGAGAAAAGGTTCGAAGACCTGTTTCTTCGTCACTTCATCCATTCTCGTACCGCTGTCGGTAATGGTTAGGAAAGCATAGCGCCTGTCTTGCCATGTTGTGGATACGGTGATAAAGCCCGTAGCACCCAGTGGGCACTTTAAAGGCATAGGGGTAAAAAGAGTAAGCATAACGCGGGGTTTTTCTCTACGTGCTGCGATCGAAGGTTACGGGGTATACGTATAATATCCATCTCGGCGCAGTGAGTTTGCTCTCATGAGCGAGATTCCGAGCAATTCATCAAATTCTCACCTCCAGTAATTTTACTGATATTATTCCAGTATTAAAGACAGGAGCAAAAGAGTTTTCCGGTGCAGCTGCACTCATATTTTAGACAATGCACAAATCGCTTTCAAAGCATAATCCAGTCTCTCTTGACAGGTGGGACTCAATTTGATAACATGCCGCATCTTTTAAACCATGCTATTACTTTATAAATCTATAAAAATGGATTCCAAGCCAAACAGGCAACGAGTACTGAGATTGCTATTTTGCTCCTTTTTTTCCCTCTACGCCATATCCCCCCTCATCTATTCCTTTCACGAACAGGGAATGCACGTACGGCCGAACAACGGTCAAACATCAGGCTCAAGTATTGACTGTTTTCATGTTCTTCTTGTGGACCTCATTATCGATGCATGCTCGCGACAGGAAGAAGACACGCAGGATCATCCGGTCGAGACCATTGTCATGATTAAGAAAAGGGTCCTGCCGCCGGAAACAGTCAATGGGAAACTGCGTCTCACGTCGCGACCGCATCTTGCGTGTGATTTGAATACATTTCTTCTTAAGCCGCCGTCATTTTCTCGCGTGCCGATCATAAGCCGGCGGCTCATCCGATGCGGTTTCTTCCCGTTGCTGGCCGGCCATTCTCCTCCTCCGACGTTTCTTCCTTTTTCCTGAAGTTCTTGAATCCCTATTCTGCGGAATAGCGGTCCGGGAAGTTAGTGATATTTTTCGCTCCCCAATTGCGAGCCTGTTCACTGCTTGATTCCACGGACGCCGATGTTTATAAACAACGATCGTTTAAGGAGAATTCATAATGAAACAGAAAAGAGTATTTCAATACGTCTTTATTGCTGCGGCATTTGCATTGCTGATTTGGGGTTGTCCCAAGAAGGCTGAGGTAACTGCGTCACCGGAGAACCGGCAGGAAATTTACGGCAAGGAGGCGACCGCGCCATCAACAGTTCCCCAACCCGATGCAACAATGAGCAAGATGCAAGAGGCGGGAGTAAGTGAGCGTACTTCTTCCTCTCCCCTAGGTCTTAAACCGATATTTTTCGATTTCAACAAATCCGTCATCCGCAATGATGAACAGCAGGTCATCAGGGACGATGCCGCCTGGCTCAAGGCTCACCCGGCGGCAAAAATCAGGATAGAAGGCAACTGCGATGAACGGGGAACAAAAGAATACAACCAGGCCCTCGGGCAGCGTCGTGCTGTCAACGCAAAAAAGTTTCTAACCGATGCAGGGATCGCTGCCTCACGGATTTCTCTTATCAGCTTCGGCAAGGAGAAGCCGGTCTGCAGTATAAGCAGCGAGGAGTGCTGGAAAAAAAACAGGAAGGATGATTTCGTTACAATAACCAATTAGCCGCTATCTTACAGCGTGGGATAGCTGATTCCTCAACCACGGCAATTCCACGCTGTCCCTTATTACAAGGAGGACAAAAGAAACCCAGAAAAACACTAGCGGAGCTCATTAACAATAAGCTTACGACCCAACTAGCTTATGAGTGATCTTTTTTATTGCCTGTACATGTTTTCCGATGTTCGGCCGCTCTTTTTTCAACCTGTTTCTCTATTCCGGGGGGCAATTCCCCTTCCCCTGCTTACTCGTGGATCCGGTGATCATGGAAGCATCTTCTCGAAATATTTCGGATAAATTTTCTTCGAGCACTCAGGGCATATTCCATGGCTAAATTAGGCGCTGTTCAGAATTGCCTCATCGGGCGAGACACTTTCATGGTTCATGTTCATATCGAATTTATCCCAGACGTTTTTTTATAGTTTGTGGTCTCGTAATATGATCTGCTGAAAGTACCTCATCGAATTGAAGTTCGCTGCACGCGAAAAAACGAGAGGAGTTCATTCCCGCGGCGGTGTTGAACGGGAATCCGGTTTGTAGTGAGGGGATGCAAGTGAGGAGTTCAGCACTTTGATTCAACAGGGGGGATCTTATTCTTCCTTCAGGATGCGCCAGAGGCTCGTCCGGGAGATGCCGAGCACCTCGGCAGCTTTCGATTTATTGCCGCCGAGTATCTCGATCACCTGTTCTGCATAATCCTTGCTCAGCTCCTCCAGCGTTTTTATCTTGTCCGGCTCGATGGTCTCGATCTGGAACATTTTTATGGTTTGCGGCAAGCTTTCCGGGGTAAGCAGGCTCGTCTTCTCCAGGATGATCGCCCGCTCGACGATATTCTCCAGTTCACGCACATTGCCAGGATAGCTGTAGTGCATGAGTACCTCCATGGCTTCCTTGGTGAATCCCGTGATTTTCTTGCGCGAGCTCGGGAGGTGTTTTTCCAGGAAATAGGTACAGAGTGGAAGAATGTCTTCGCGACGGTCGCGGAGCGGTGGGATGAAAATTTCCATGATATTTATCCGGTAGTAGAGGTCCTCGCGGAACCGACCCTCGCTGATGACTGTCCGCACATTCTGGTTCGTCGCGGCAATGAAACGCACGTCGACCTTGATGGGTTTGGTCCCCCCCACCCTGTAAAACTCTCCCTCTTCTATCACTTTCAGGAGCTTGGCTTGGAGATTAGGCGCCATCTCGGCAATTTCATCGAGAAATAGCGTGCCGGTATCGGTGATTTCCACGAGGCCCTGCTTGGTTCTAACCGCACCCGTGAACGCCCCTTTCTCATGCCCGAACAGCTCGCTTGCGAGCAATTCCTCGGTGAGTGTGGCGCAGTTGATCGAAAGGAACGGCATCTCCTGCCGCCTGCTGGTATAATGGATGATTTTTGCCAAAAGGCTTTTGCCTACTCCTGTTTCACCAGTCAGCAGCACATTGCAGTCCGAATCCTGCATTCCTTCTATGATGCCGAGAATATCATGCATGCTCGCGCTTTTTGCGATGATTGACACCTTCTTGTCCATGCTGACGTAGGCCTTGAGCGCGATATTTTCCTTCTTGAGGGACCGTTGTTCCCGTATCTTCCCGACCTTGAGAAGCAGTTCATCGAGGTTGAAGGGCTTCGTGACGTAGTCGTAAGCGCCCTTTTTCATGGCTTCCACGACGGAGCTGATGCTGCCGAAACCGGTAATGATGATCACCTCTGAGTCGATCTGTTTCTCCCTGATCTTTTCGAGCAGTTCTATGCCCGTGAGCCCCGGCATCTTGATGTCGGCGATCAGCAGGTCGAAATGATTGTTCTCGATTCTCTCGAGCGCATCGTGACCGTTATTCGTGCCGATCGCTGAATATCCAGCCTTCACGAGGGCATTGATCAGATGCTTCAAGGTTATCTCTTCATCTTCCGCAACAAGGATCTTGAATGCCATAAATGATTCTCATTTCGCCCGTGCGGGACGCCTCAGCTATTCACGTCCGTCCGGAGACATCATAATACTCCCCTCGGGTGGTGTCAATTTCATTTGTCCTGACCCGGACAAACGGAAAGCGGAAAAGACTATTTAACACAGAGGCCGTAGAGAACGCAGAAAATAGTAATTGCACTTTTCAATAGATTATTTTGTCAATTCGCTGTGTGTCTTAGGAACTCAATGGTAGATATTATACCCTCTTCACGGTAAATCTGAATCTTCAGCAACTAAGAATGATGCACCGGCAGTGTAAGGGTAAATATCGTTCCTTTTCCTTCTGTGCTTATAACCGTTATATCACCATGATGCTTTTTGACGATATTGTAGACGATCGCCAGTCCGAGGCCTGTGCCCTTGTCTTTCGTGGTAAAAAAGGGTTCGAAGATTTTATCAAGCGATTCGGACGGAATACCATTGCCGGTATCGGATATTCCGATGTTGATGTTGTCCACTTCCCGTTTAATCGATACGGTGATCTCACCATGCTGCTGCATGGCGTCCGTTGCATTGATAAAGAGATTGGTGAACACCTGCTCAAGCTGTCCGGCATCGGCCGACACAAGTAGCAGGGGCGGTTTGGAAGTGAAGGAGAACTTTATTCCGCTCATGTCCCGTGAGCTTCCCGCTTGCCGATACGCGTCTTCGATCAACGCAATCAAGTCCGTTTCGTGGAACCGAAGTTCCCTGCCACGGGCAAATTCCAAGAGGTCGCTGACTATCCGCTTCACCCGTTCTGTCTGGCTTACGATGTCGCTCACGGCCTCTTTCACTTCACGAGAGCAGACCTCACCCGCTTCCTGCGCAAGGACCTGGGCGGAGAGATAGATGTTATTCAGGGGGTTGTTCAGTTCATGGGCCACGCCCGACGCGAGTGTGCCGATGGCGGCCAGCTTCTTCGCCTGCATCAGTTCCCTGTTTTTTCGCTCCAGTTCCCGCTCATGCAGGGCAAGCTGGTCTTCCATTTCGTTGAATTTGTCGATCAGCACTCCCACTTCATCATCGGGATTGCCTTTTGAGCCTGATCCGGTGAGATGGGGATAAGATCCCTTGCCGGTCTTTTCTACCACGTTGATCAAAAGCATGAGCCTCCGCACGACACTGGTGCTGATAAAGAACAGCATGACAATGCCGACTGCAAAAAAAAGGGGAAAAAATATGAGAATCGCAATCTGTGAAACGCGGATAACGGTCTCCGCTTTTTCACGGGAGATCTTGTCGAGGTCATTCTTGATGACCAGTATATCCTCGCCCGTTTTTCTTAGGGCCGTGATGTCGGCATCCAACGCCTGAAGCCCCGCAACCAGGGGATGCCTCTCCGGGAGCCGGAAGACACTTATCAGGAACACCTCAGACTGTACAGGGCGCTCTAAGAAGGTATCTTCAATGAGAGCGATGAATGTATCATCTTTGCGGTTGGACTTCCTGAGCTTTTCAAAAGCCGTTGTAAGACTCTTTGACGCAGTATTGATTTTTGTGAAATATTGTTCATACTCGGTGATTCGATTTCGCAGAGAGAGTTGGTCTGCTTCGTCGATATGAGGATTTTGGGCGAGAATATTCTTGAGTTGTGCGAGGTAATCATAAATGACTGCAGCCTCAACATTGCCCCGTTTCGGGCCGTAAAGAAAATAATTCTTTTCATGGCGCCTGAGCTGGACCGATTTGCGGCTCACCGTGTCCGTAATTTCAAGATACCGGATTTCTTTCCTGAGCTCGACGAAACTGACATACTCAAAAACAGCGAGGATCGCGATTATGAAGGCGCTGATGAAAAAGCTGAGTGCGATTTTTTTCTTAAGTGACATTTATTGTAGGTTTCCCGCAGTGTCATGGTCGGGCACAAATAGATCCCCGTTGCGGTTCGCCAATCTGGTCACAGATGATGGCAGTCCGACTAGGCTACCCAACTGGCCATGCAGTACTACTTTCCCCTAGGATTGAACGCTCGCGCCTGATGCATGAAGGCTTCAAGCCGGGTAAGAGTCTGGGAGTCCCCCTGGCCTTCATAGGCTATATTGAGGAGCGGGATATTGTGATGGTCTTCCTGTACCCGCTTGAGCACGGCCGTTGCGATGGTGCCGGGCATGCAGGTAAAGGGCATTACGTTCACAATGCCCGAGACGCCGCGGTTGATGTAGTCAATAGCCTTGCCAACAGAAAGGACCGCCTCGCCTTCGAAGGAATGGTGAATATAGGGCAGGGCAGTGCGCAGGGTCTGGTCGATACTCGGCTCATGAAGACTCCGCAGCGATCCATTGAAGCTGTTCAGGAACCTCTGCTCATCTTTATGCTGGACCCATGCGGTCAGGTGCGCCTTCAGCAGCTCTTTCCACGAGCGGTTCATCAGGGCAGACGCCTTGGCTGTCGTGTTGACGTAGAGCAGCCATTCCGATATGGGCGCGACCCATGCTTCGCCTCCGAGCTTCTCGATCTGGCCCACCACATCCTCGTTACTGAAACGGTTTGAACGTATATAAATCTCCCCCACGACACCAATCACCGGTTTCGACCTCTCCGTTATATCGATCGCCATGAAATCCTCATAGGCACTACTCAGCGCCGGGACGAGGTCTTTTCTCTTTTCTATTATGGAAACCACCGCAGCCAGGGCGTTCTGGTATACACGGTCCGTCTGTCCTTCCCGTTTCTCATAAGGTCGCGTTTCCCACAGCGCTTTCTGGAGCATGTCAACGGCGAACAGGCCGCGCCAGCTCATGAGCACGAAATTCTTGTCCAGTGCATGGACATCTTTGTGAAGCGACTCGTCCTGCATGGGGGACATGATTTCGACGCGTTCGAGCCCGAGTTTGTCCAGTACCTGGCGGTGGTAGCGGTTATACTGACCGAACCTGCAGGGCCCCTTGCCTGAAGGCATGAAAAACGCGCTCTTTTCAGGATCGAATCCCGAACGCCTGGTCGCTTTGATCATGTCGCCGACGGTAAGTGCCAGGGGATAACACTCGCGCCCCGAACTGTGCTCCCTGCCGATTCTGATGGTTTCCTTATCAGACTCGGGCAGCACCTCAGCCTCCACGCCGCAGGCCCTGAACGCGGCGGCAAGAGCATTGGCATGATCAGTCATCGGCGGCAGATAGACCTTCTTCGCATGGAGCGATCCGTTTCCGTTGTTCCTGATGGGGATAGTGAAAGTCGAACGCGGCTGTTCTGCCCTGACGTTCTTCAGACTGTCCAGGAATGCCTCGATTCTCGTAATGGCGCCCGCATCAGCGCTGTGCTCATCGATTTCAAGCTGGAGGAAGGGTTTCCCACCCATTTCTTTGCGAAAAAAATGGGTTATAAAGGAATCAGGCCCGCACCCAAAATTAGTCAGGTAAAGGGGAAATAGGCCAGGGCTGCTGGATATGAAGCGTCCCGCCTCCATGATTCTCTGTCCCGATTTCCAGTACATATCCTCCTGCCCCGAAAGATCCACCTCATGGAGCGGGATAAAATCCATGGGTATCGCCTGCACACCAAGGTCGCGAATCCTGGACGGCAGGTTCATGTTCAAGCCGGTATCGCAGGTGTTGTAATTTCGGCCGACGAGCACCAGCGCCTGCTCTCCCGGTTTGAGCGCAGCCAGGACATCGCGTCCACGCCGCTCAAGAGCGCGGTGGAAATCATCCAAAGCTTCAGCGGCGCGCCGCTGCGCCCGCGCTACGTCCGCCGCGCCCTTTCCGAGACTCCTGCCGAGCGCCTTCATGCTCTTATTGAAGTGGCGCTTTTCGTGCAGAAAGAGAACGGGCTCAATGGTCCTAGTCGTGCCGAAGCGGATCGAAGCCTTCGCGACATAGGGGAAAGCCTGGGCATAGGGACAGGCCTGGGTATTCCTTGCCTTGTCGTGAGAAACGGGAAGGCGGATGAAGCTCGGCAAAAAAATGATATCGACCTTCTTCTCCAGGAGATCGAGGACATGGCCGAGCCCCACTTTAGCTGGAAAGCAGGTCTCTGCAACGGTTGCTTCAAGTGCCCTGTTTATCAGCGGGCGGTTCGTGTTTTCCGACAATACGACGCGATAGCCCAGTTCCGTGAAAAAGATCCTCCAAAAAGGCAGAAAATCATTGACATAAAGCATGCGCGGTATTCCGATCGTCATCGCATCTTCGCCGATGGTGCGCGTCAGGGGCAAAGAAAGAAGCAGCTGTTCGCGCTCGGAAAAAAGGTCGGGCAGAGCTCTCGCAGTTGAATGCTTTTTCTTTACATCATATTTTTCGCATCGGCTCCCGTAGAAGAGCGGCTTCTCGCCGTCGAAGCTCACCTGCCGGATATCGCAGCGGTTCGCACATGCCGCGCATTCGAAGGTCGTGACGGTATAGGCGCGTTTGCTCAAATCGAAGCCCTTGAACGCACTGGTGCCGGTGCTATTCCTCATGGCGAGGATCGCCGCACCGATGGCACCGGTCACCTCATGATGGGGCGGCACGGTTATAGGCTTGCCGGTTATGGTTTCAAATGCCGACACCACGGCTTTGTTCGCGGCAACACCGCCCTGGAAAAAAATACGGTCGCCGATCGGCTTGCTCGCTTTGACTTTGTTCAGATAATTGTAAGCAATAGAATAAGCGAGTCCGGCGGTGAGTTCTTCCACACTGGCGCCTTTGTTCATAGAATGGACCAAGTCCGACTCCATGAAGACCGTGCAGCGTTCGCCGAACCGGCAAGGAGAATCAGCGCAAAACGCCTCCGTCTCGAATTCCTGTTTGATCCTGATGCCGAGACGCTCCGCCTGCTCTTCGAGGAACGAACCCGTTCCCGCGGCACAGGCTTTGTTCATTTCGAAATCCACGACCGCTCCGTCCCGGAGGCTGATGTATTTCGAGTCTTGTCCGCCGATCTCGAAAATGGTGTCCACTAGTGGGTCGATGGCCGCAGCGGCCGTGGCTTGGGCGGTAATTTCGTTCCTCACTACGTCCGCGCCGATCATGTCGCCAGTCAGATACCTGCCCGACCCTGTGGTGCCGGCACCCAAGATATTCACCCGCCCGCCGATCTCCGCTCCAACCTCGGCAAGGCCCTGTTTCACCGCTTCGATGGGTCTCCCGGCCGTGGGAAGATAGCGTTTCGACAGAACCCGCCTGTCTTTGTCGATGACAACAACATTCGTCGATACGGAACCGACATCCACACCGAGATAGGCATCGATGAGCCCGTCATCGTCGGCTGTTCCGTCCTGATCTGGATTCGGCATGATGCCCATCGGCTGCGACAACCGCTCCATGCCGCTCGCCACCCGTTCCACGCCTCTAGCAAGCAGCGCCGCAAGTGCCAGGACGCCGCGGTAAACGGACGTCTGTCCGCGCTGCTCGCGGACCATCAGCGCGGCCCCGATGGCTCCTGACGTGGCGAAGTGATCGGGGACAGTCATCTCCCGCTCCGAAAGCTTTAACACATCGCGGAAAGCCTTGCGCATGCCAAGGTTCGCCGCGACGCCTCCCTGAAACAAAACGGGTGCGGAAAACTTCTTCCCTTTGCCGACTGTCGCTTTGAAATTCCGAGCCATAGCATAGCACAGGCCTGCAACAATATCATAATTCGGAGTCGCGATCTGCTGAAGGTGGATCATGTCACTCTTCGCAAATACGCTACACCGACCTGCTACGCGGGGCGGTGTTTTCGATTTGAGGGCTATGTCACTAAACTGTTCTATGGTGAGATGGAGACGGGTGGCCTGCTGGTCGAGGAAGGAGCCCGTGCCTGCGGCGCAGGCCGCATTCATGGAGAAGTCCTCAATCTTGACGCCGCCTGATGTGCGATCCGGAGCAAGCATGATGAGCTTGGCATCCTCACCGCCCATTTCGATAATGGTTCGCACATCGGGGTGGTAATGCCCTGCAAATGCAGACTGGGCGAGGATTTCGTTGATGAACAGAGCGCCGAGTGTTTCCGAAACCTGCTTCCCGCCGCTGCCGGTGATACCGGCGGCCTGGATGCTGCCGTACGGAAATTCTGTGGTAAGCGCTTGAAGGCGGATGAGAAGCACTTCAAGAGGGTCTCCCTTGATCCGTTCGCAGGACTCGGATAGCAGGCAACGACCCACGTCAAGAACTGCGGTTTTAATCGTTACTGAGCCGACATCAATTCCGAGAAAAAGTTCCATGTGCATAGTCCTTCACTTGGATAGGATTGTTTGTTTTCACGAGTTGATATGAGCTATGCTGCATAAAGACCAATTTCTCAACGCTACGAAAGACATGATATTATAGTAATAATGAACAACATAGTCAACACTTCATGGACATTCATCGCATAATTGAACAATTTATGATAACCAAAAATATAAAAAATATGTTTAGAGTTTGTACAAAAATGCTATAATACGCACATTACAAAGATTTAAACCGCATCTAAAGGATTACAAGGATGACCATGAATGTACTGTCAGGCGATATCAAGAACATGGCTATCCCCTGCTTTTTCCAAGACCTCAGAACTCAAAAAAAGACCGGTACTGCGGTCCTTTCCCGTGAAAAAGAAACCAAAAAAGTTTTTTTCAGGAACGGAGAAATTATCTTCGCATCCTCAAATCTCGACATGGACCAGTTGGGTACATCTTTGCTTCGGAGCGGCTGCCTGACCGAAGGACAGCGTGCCGAAGCTGAAGAGGCCGCCAAACAGACCGGGAAACAACTCGGTGCGGTACTCGTTGAACGCGGCCTTATCGCGCCAAAAGACCTCGTCGACGGGGCCAAACGCCAGATAAAGCAAATTGTATTAACCCTATTTTCGTGGCGCGAGGGCAACTATACGTTTGACAGCGCTCCCCTACCTCTCGCGGAAATTGTTCCACTCCAGATAGACACAGGCAGCCTGTTATTGGAGGGAATCCGCGACCTTGACTGGAAATTCGTGCGCAAGTCCCTTCCGCCCCTTAAAATGGTACTTCTCGTAGCGAAAAATTCCGCGACTCTCCTCCAGGGGATTGTGCTCGATCAAGACCAGCAAACGATTCTCTCCCTCATTGACGGCAGCAGAAGTATCGAAGAAATCTGCGCCCTATCGGAAATCGGCGATTTCAGCACTCTCAAAGCGATCTATTCACTCAGCGCCCTGCGTCTTACCGAATCGCTCGGTCTTAAATCGGATATAGCAGCAAGAGAAAGGAAACAATCCACCCCTGCTGAAAAGGAAAAGCAGGAACCCGAGATCAAAGTCACTAGAGAGATGATTCTGCAAACCCTAGCGAAAATGGCTGACCTGGACTACTATCAAATACTCGACATAAGCCACAGCGCGACGCAAAAGGAGGCCAAAAAGGCTTACTTCCGCCTCGCCAAGAGGTACCATCCCGACCGGCACGCAGACAGCGAGCAGTCCGATATGAAAGAACAGCTCGAAGCAATTTTCATGTACATCACCGAAGCCTACGACGTCCTGACGACGGAAGATAAGCGTCAAGAATATGACCTCGCGCTAGCCAGGGGCCTCAAGAAGCGCCAGCCGGCTGCCCAGCAAGAGGACAGCAAGAAAGGTTCAGCAGCTTCACAGTTCAATGAAGGTCTGAAGCACTTCCGGGAAAAGAACTTCTGGAGTGCGGAGGAAGCATTCCGATGGGCCGTACGCCTTAACCCGACCAATGCCGAGTACCTGTTCCATCATGGTCTTGCGCTAGCGCATATGCCCCGCCGACTCCATGATGCCGAGGGACTCTTCCAGAAAGCTATTAAAATGGCACCCTCAAAAATTGAATACTCTCTCGAGCTGGGAAATCTCTATTCTCGGAATGGGCTGAAAAAGAAGGCTCTAAGTGTATTTCAGGAAGCTCTGCAACGTCATCCAAATTCCGATAAACTTAAGCAGGCCATGAAAGATGTGGGTGGATAGTTCTTTTAACAACCCCGACACTGCTCTCAACCCTCGTCATCCATTTCAGCATTTCATGCATTTTCCCGTGCCTCTGCTTTTTTTTGCTATGCCCTCTAGATTCTCAGCGGTTCAAGATTTTCGTGAATGAAGTAAATTTGCTACAATAGTATGTAATGGGAGAATGAAAATGACTGTGAATATTATTATCATCGGCGGCGGTTTCGGCGGAATGGAGGCGGCTTTTACGCTTCGGGGCCGCCTCGGCGACACAGCGCGGATAACATTGATCGACCGAAGCCCGTTCCACTCTTTCATCCCTTCTCTTCATGAAGTCAGTTCCGGCAAGGTTCCAGTTCGGGACATCCGTATTCCCTTTGAAACTGTACTGTCGCCTGCGGGAATCATTTTTAAACAGGATTCTGTTCTGAAAATCGACCCGGTCCGGCGTCACGTCATTGTCGGAGACGGAGTCCTTAGCTACGATTACCTGGTTCTTGCAGCGGGGGCGAGGAACAATTTTCTAAATGTATCCGGTGCGGAAGAGTATTCATACTGTTTCCGCTCCCCTGGAGACGCTGAGCGCATCCAGACAGAGCTCAATCACATCCTGTCCGAACATCGAAGAGTAATTCGCCTGGTACTGGCAGGCGGTGGCACGGAAGGTGTTGAGATGGCCGGGGAGATCCTCGATCTCATTCATGACAAAGGATATACGGACGATCTTGCCGTGGGCAGGATCAACGTAATCGTTGTCGAACGTGAGGCAAGAATCCTGCCCGGATTCTTGCGGGAAACCAGCGAATTTGCCAGTGACTACCTGCGGAAGCGGGGGGTGAAGCTCATTACCGGGCAATCCATCAATACCGTCCAGAAGACATCGCTTATGCTCGGTTCTGACGTCGAGCTTCCCTTTACCATGCTCATCTGGACCGGCGGTATAAAACCGTCAGGCCTCATCGAAAACCTGCCTCTTCCCAGGGAAAAAACCGGCTGGCTCATCGTGACGGACCGGCTTAATTCGCCTGCTGACGAGCGGATCTTCGGCATCGGCGACGCAGTAAGCATACATAATGACGAGGGTCCGCTTACGCTCCAGCGTCTCGCCTACCATGCCCAAGACCAGGCAGTCGTTGCAGGACTGAACATAACCAACCATGCCAGCGGCAGGAAATTGATCGCTTACGAACCCCGAACAAGACCACAGATGATTTCGATCGGCAGGGAAATGGGCATTTATTCACGGGAGAATGGCTTCCGAACCGGAGCCTGGGTGGTGGTCCTGAAAAAAGCCGTGGAGCGCAACTACCTCATGTCGTGCCTGAGCAGAGCCCTGCTCTTAAAAATGCCCTTCAGAATCCCCGGCGTTAATCTTTTAAAACGCCTGAAACTTAGACTGCCTCTCTGAATGGCGTCACTCTACCGGAACCGCAATATCTCCTCCTCTTCACGATGCGACGACATCCGCGTTCAAAACAGGCATTAGCTGAATCTGACAAACCTCTCGTGACCAATAAAAAATGCGCCCCGGAAAGCGTTATCGGTACGCATTGAAACAATGATCCAGCAGCCCCTGTCCTGTCATGCAGCCGCTTTCATAAGCCGGGACCGGAGAGCACAACTCCTGTTAATGCCATGGACACTGGACAGTTCTTCTTGGCCAGCTCCGCTTTTTCCATGAAAGTCTTCTCGTCGCAGCCCGGCACCCTGCCTTCAGTATCGAGTTCGATATGCGTGATTTTGTATCCTTCGCCGACTTTGTCGACGCTCACCTTCGCAATAGTGTGAATGTGGTCCACATTATAATATCCGGATTTTTCAAGCACCATCGTGAGTGCCATATTGAAACATCCTGCATGCGCCGCGCCGATCAGCTCTTCGGGGTTTGTTCCTGCTCCGTGCTCAAACCGTGACCCGAAGGAATATTTACCTCTGATGCTGCCGCTTCCGACCTTAATCGTGCCTTTTCCTTTTTTAATATTCCCTTCCCAAAGAGCTTCAGAAGTACGAACTATCAAAATGCGCCTCCTTCTTGCGGATGATGGTTCCAAAATGTCCCTTCATCCTATAAAATATTATTATCACACATACGCTCAAATATAAATCGAACGAAAGTAGGCAGATTTCTTTTTGTGCCCATCTATGCTATATTTATAGGTGTCGGACGGAAAGCTTTCTTTCTTGGAGTAGTAAATTGTCGCACAATTCCTTAATAATCCGCTGCCGAGCATGCAGAACTCTGAACCGCGTTCCCGAAGAAAAACTCGTAAGCCACCCGGTCTGCGGTCACTGCAGGACGCCACTTGAATTTCCCCATGCTCCCTTGAATGTGACAACCTCGAGCTATGATACCCAGATTAATGATTGGCCTGAGATCGTACTGGCCGAGTTCTGGGCAAAATGGTGCGGCTACTGCCGCGCTATTGAACCATTCATCAACGAGCTTGCGGCAAGACGGGCCGGCCGGCTCAAAATCGTCAGGGTTGATGTGGACTCTGAACCTGTCCTTGCCCGGCGGTTCACGATAAAAGCCACGCCGACATTTATCCTCTACCGCAACGGCCGGCAACTTGACCGCTTTGATGGTGCGCCCACGAGGAACAGCGAACTGGAATCTTGGATCGACCGGACCATGATACAAACAGTGAATTAACGCTTTGAAAAGGAAGACGTTATGCCGGTTTGCTTTTTACTTTTTTTTCTGAGTTGTTGTTCTACGGAGAAATTATTCAAGGCCGTGTTCGTATGATAAACCTCAATCGTTATCCTAACCCACTCGATCAGTGTAGCCAGAATTACAAATTAAGCACTTTGTGCAACACTTCTTTCACAAAATCTATATTACAAGTTATTTTGCAAAACCCTTTGAAACCCTACTATTTGCTCGAGCAGAATCTGACATCGCATGTAACTTAATACAATATTTGAGGCTCATAAGGAACAGCTTTGACAAGGATATTCATTGCGTAATATCTCAGGGGTCGCCTCAACGAATTCCTGATTTGCTTCAGGGTATTATTCGTATTTTGTTCGGATTGTCGAATGATCGTGAAAACAGAATCTGAAGAAATGGGAATGAAAAATGAAAGGGATATCAGCAATACTTTGTGAATCAGCTTCTATCCAGATCTGTTCCGTTATGTTAGTCAACCAAAGCCTATCAGAGAGATGGCTTTTTCATCTTTGCAGAGAGCCAAATTGTCGCGGCACGCAGTCATAGCAAATAAGCCGGATTACTTCGGAGGGTGATGAAGTCTAGCCACTTCAATCATCCTAACCTCTGCCTCGTGGTCCTTCCCCTGCCGCAGCAGCCCGATCGTATCGGAATCAAGAATGGCCTGAAATATACGGCATCGCTCCTGCTCGCTCGTCACCTCGTTCAGGACCCGCTTGCGGATTACCGTTAGCTTATCAAGAAACAGCCCGTACTCAGGGCCGTAAATCTTTTCAAGTTCCTGCCTTATTTTTTTCGACAACCCGGGGCTGACACCGCTCGTGGAAACAGCTATTAAGAGATCACCGCGCTCCACTACCGACGGAACGATAAAGGTGCTTTCTTCAGGTGGCACGACCACATTCACAAGCACGTTACGCTCCTTGCAGGCCCGGGCCACGCTGATGTTTACTTCAGGGGCGCCCGTTGCTGCTATGACCAGGAACTCACCGGAAATATCTTCTTGTTCGAATATTTTTTGACGATGAGTGATCTTGCCCGATGTGGAAAGTTCTGTCAACTTGTGAGAAAGAAGAGGGCTAATGATTGTTACGTCGGCACCCGCTTCAAGCAGGGAGAGTGCCTTCCGTTCGGCCACCGACCCGCCGCCGACGATCAGGCATGATCGTCCGCGAAGATCCAGATAGGCAGGATAGAATTTCATAATGTCTTAAGCTTTTGAATGTGAGCGAGCGCTGTCTTCTTCATGGTGGGGTACTTTTCCGCGAGCGTCTCGAATATAGCGCGCGCCCTATCCTTCTCACCCAGTTCCTGGTAGGACAGGCCGGCATAATAGAGCGCGTCTTTCTCTGCTGAGGACCCGGCGTGTTCACTGAGAAGTTTCTCGCACCTGCCAGCGGCGGCTTTGTAGGATTCCTTCTTATAATAAAAGCGCGCTACATATAATTCATAATCCGCGATCCAATCTGAGCAGATTGCAATATACTTTTCTGCCTGCTCCCTGTAGCCGCTGTTTGGATACTTCTCAAGAAGTTTTTTCATTTCCCTGATCGCGGCATAGGCCGGCGCCGGATCACGGTCAAAGGACGTAAGATCATCATAGCTGCACATGGCAACCTGATACTGGGCGTATGCGGCATCTTTATGCACGGGGTGGTAGTTCAGAAAAGCCTGGTATTCAACAAGCGCCTCACTGTATCGCTCTTCGCCATAATAGGTATCGGCGACGCGGAGCATCAGGGCGGCATCATAGCTTTTGTCCGGTGATTTTTCCTCGATCTCCTGATATTTCTTACGAGCTTTTTCGTAATTTTTATCCCGCATGTATGCTTCACCGTCTTTTAACCACACGACAGGATCAAAAGGAGGCTCTTTCGCTGAACATCCGACTAAGATGACCAGTATCAGTAGAAAAAGTGTTTTTTTCATAAGGAAGGATGCGTTTGTACGGATTGCGGATAATGGATAATCACTGCAGCCAGGCTTGCCTGAATCAAAAGCCAAAAATCCATTGCTTGTGGGATTGTATAGCACTTTTACCTTTAAGATGGTGCCGAAGGGGGGACTCGAACCCCCACGGGATTGCTCCCACTGCGCCCTGAACGCAGCGCGTCTACCAGTTCCACCACTTCGGCGCGGTGTATTAATATAATGAGAACATCCGTGATTGTCAAGGGAAGTTTTGCAGATTGTCAACCCAAAGTGAAAATGTCCTATCCTTACCAAAGTGAAAATGTCCGCTTTTTTATGAAGCAGCGGGAAGCTGTACAGATGCTCTTCTGAGTCTCTTCCAAGGGTGATCTGGAGATTGATAACGTCCTTGCTTTTCCTGAATGACTACCGGCTTTTTTGGGTTTTCTTTTGCTGGCCGTGTTTTGATCTCTCGGTAGCTTAAATCCAGGCCCCTGTGCGTTATGTGCAGAGATCCATCCATTCGTTCTTCCACCGTGACCTTCCGGGTTTTTACGGCGTCTTTGATCTGATAGAGTTTGCCGTTGTAAGCGATGGTGAAATCATTCTGCAGCGTACGCTCTTCTCGAATGCAAAAGATCTTGTTGAGCTCTCTCGTGAACAGCGCGGGTCGGTGTAAATCAACTTCCGAAACCGCCTTTACTTTGAATTTTATGTTATGTTTTGGGAGATAAATTATCAGGAATTCGTTTGCCTGATCGACGCTTTTAACCCCGGCAAGCCTCATCTCTTTGACCAGCCGATCCTGGAGCGTTCGGAACTGTCTCTCTATTCTGCCTTTGGCTTGGGGTGAGTTAGCATGGATGACCGTCACCTCGAGTTCAGCAAGACTCCTTTCGAACTGGCTCATGGGCTTTATATCTTCCAACTCATCCTCGATGCTCTGCTTGGCCGGGGATTTATACGTGGTGTGCTTGTCCAAATAGACGCTCTGTGGCATGCCGTAGCGCTTGATATACCCCTTGAAGCTGTCCATGGCTGGCATGGTTCCCTCATAGTCATAAAAACGCCCATACACCGTTCCTGTTGCATCGTCGATATATCCCATTAACACGCATTTAGGGCCCCGGCCTTCGAACCAGTCGTGATGGGAGCCGTCCATCTGGACCATTTCACCGAAATGATGTTTTCTCTCGCGCCACTCCCGGTGCTTTCTCCCTTTGCGCTTTTCATAGGGGATGTTTTCTTTATTCAGCCATAGGCGGAGGGTTTCGTCGCTTAGCTTGATTTTATGAACATCAAGCAGTTTCTCGCTGGCAAAGGTCGGGCCGAAATCGCTGTACTTCTCCCTAAACAGCTTAAGTGCTTTCTCTTTAATTTTCTTGGGGACACAATGACTCGAGTCCTTGCCGCGAGATCGATGGCTGATGCCCTCGTCTCCTTCCGCCCGTACTCGTTTAATCATCCGCCGAAGCTGCCTGCTGCTCAAACCTACCAACTCCGCAGCCTTTTTCTGGGTAATCCTCTTATCCAGTGCCTGGTGGATAATGTGCAGTCTTTTTGTTTCTCTCCTGCTCATGGTGATCATGTCCATTTCCGTCACAGTACCCTCCAATTACGTCAGGGTATTGTAACTTGAAATAGGACATTTTCACTTTGGTAGAATAGGACATTATCATTTTGGGATTACAGGGAAGTTTTGCAGATTGTCATGATACATACAGTCCCTGCAACGGTCAGGATGAGGTCTTTTCGCTCCGTTATCAGATCAGCAGGTCGAGGAGCGTAAAGAAAAAAATCGTCATGCTGATATAGCCGTTCATGTTGAAAAACGCGAAATTTAGTTTCGAAAGATCATTTTCCCTGACTAGGGTATGCTCATAAACTATCAGGATCAGGGATATGATGACCCCGGTGAAATAGAACCAACCGAGAGAAAGCAGTGAGCCGAGCCAGAACAACGAAGCCATCGTGATTGTATGCGCTGCACGGGATATCCAGAGCGAACACCGGATGCCGAAGCGCTGCGGTATCGAATTCAGACCGGCTGTGCGGTCGAATTCCATGTCCTGGAGCGCATAGAGCGTATCGAAGCCCATGAGCCAGAAAAGCACAGCAAGACCGAGAACGAGCGCAGGGGCATCTAACCTGCCCGCCACCGCTATCCATGCGCCTAGGGGTGCGCCGGAGATGGCCAATCCGAGAAACAGGTGGGAAAGATAGGTAAGCCGCTTCGTGTAGGAGTAAAAGAACACGATGGCAAGTGCCACCGGAGAAAGATAAAAGGCCAGAGGATTTAGCATGTACGCCGCCAGTAACAGGAGCGCCGAGGATGTCGCTGTAAATAGGACCACCTGTCTCGATGAAACAAGCCCCAGCGGCAGCGCCCTAGTACTGGTCCTCGGATTGGCGGCATCGAACTTCCGGTCAGCCCAGCGATTAAAACCCATAGCCGCTGAACGGGCGCCAAACATGGCCGCCGTTATCCAGAGGATTGTTCTCAATGTCGGGATTCCCCGTGCAGCGAGCAGTGCTCCCGTGAAGGCGAATGGGAGCGCAAAAATTGTGTGTTCGAACTTGATCATTTCGAGAATGATCTTGATTTTTTTCAGCATACGCTCTCTTCCGTGACAACGCTACCGTTTCAACGCCGGTCTCAGCATTTTCACAATCTCCTGATACAGGGTCTTTACGATCTCGTCATAATCCCTGGAATCGGGATAGATCGCCTTTCCGAAGGTGATGGTTACCTTTGCAGGTTTTGGCATATTTTTCCCCGGCGTGAGCATTTCGTAGGTCCCCTGAATGGCAACAGGGATGAGTGGAATGTCCAACTCCTTTGCGATAATGCCTACCCCTTTTTTGAATTCCTTGATCTCACCATTGCGCGAGCGGCTGCCTTCTGGAAATATGCAGAGTATCTTGCCCTGTCGAAGCACATGGGCCGATAACTGCATCGCGCTGTAAAGTCGTGCGTCCATATCTACCGGGATCACATTCACAAGCCCCGCAATTTTCGAGGAAACCGATCCACCGAAGAAGTCCGTGGTCCCAAGAGAGAACGTATGAGATGCGATGGGCCATGGCAAAGTTGCCATTACCGCCGGCGCGTCGGCGAGGCTCAGATGGTTCGGCGCGATGATAAATGGACCTTTTTCCGGGAGGTTTTCAAGCCCGCGCACCGACAGCCGGCCGTAGACTGCAAAAACAATCCTGAGAATGAACTGCAACACATGCCGGCAAGTATCGATTATTACACCTCGTTCGAGCTTGAGCAGTGACAGGATTTCGTTCGATGGTTTCTGAGATAGTATCTCGGTCCAGGTCATCTTTACATTGCCACCCGATTCTACAGCACCGGCGGCCAGCAACTGCTGGATCTTCAGGACAACGTCCTTCACGGTAAAAACCTCGGAACCGAACGTATCGGGAAGGCTGATGCCGAACGATTTTTCTATGCTGACTACTAGTTCAACACGGGCAAGCGAATCTAGCCCGAGATCGAGTTCCAGGTTATCGTCTGGCACGATTTGTTTCTTCGCGGAAAACGGTTCAAGAAAGGAGATCAGCTTTTTCATCACTGGATCTACCTGGAGCCGGGTATCGTGTTCTTGGACCTTTTTTTCAGTCTGCTCGCCCGACTGATTGTAGAGTTCTTTCACCTTGGTCCGCCGGATTTTGCCCAGACGCGTAACGGGTAGCGGCTCTTTGAATATTTTAAGCCCGGCGATCCGTTTGTACGGCGGAAGGTTCCTGGCAAGATTCTCGATTTCGAAGGCGATTGTCTCCCTGGAATTGGACAGGTTCATCTTCCGGAGATAGTTGAAGTCCGGGACCACGGCGGCATCGAGTCCGCGCTCTCCCTGGATGAGACAGATCTCCTTGATGGATGGAATCTGTCGGTAGTATTTTTCCAGTTCTTCGGGAAATATCTTTTTGCCTGTCGCGAGAACAATCATCTCTTTGGAGCGGCCGGTGATGAAAAAATAGCCATCCCGGTCCCGATACCCCAGGTCGCCGGAGTAAAACCATCCGTCCCGCAGGACTTCAACCGTCGCCTGTGGTTTTTTGTAGTAGCCAAGCATGACATTCGCGCCGCGAATGGCAATCTCGCCCTGGCCGCCTTCATCAATATTCGCGATTATGACCTCCACATCGGGGACCGGGATGCCGATGGACCCCGCCTTCTGTCTTGCGACGGGATTGAACGTGGAGACTGGCGAAGTTTCGGTAAGACCATAGCCTTCAATGACGGTAAACCCCAGCTTCGTCATGTCCGTATACACGTCCCCGTCAAGCTGAGCTCCACCGCTTGCAAGCAGTCTCATGTTGGGACCGAACTGCGCATGCACCTTGCCAAACAGGGCCTTGCCAATGTTTACGCCCAACCTCATCCGGAGCTGTCCGTTTAAGGCGAGGAGGAGCTTGACGATAATGCGGACGGGAACAGGCTTTTTTTGAATGCCGTCAAAGATGGCCCGGCGCAGGCCCGAGTACAATTGCGGCACGCCGAGCAGGATGCTCACCATCGTCTCCTGCATACAGGCGAGAATATCAGGGCCCTTCAGGCTGTTCAGGATTGTGACGGTGGCGCCCATCGAAAAGGGCAGCAACATAGAAGTCATGGAGGGGTAGGTGTGGTGCAAGGGGAGGATCAGCAGCATATTATCATCAGGCCGGACGATATCGAGCTTGATGCAACTCGTGCAATTAGATGCAAGATTGCCCTGCGAGAGCATAACGCCTTTCGGGTCTCCCGTGGTACCGGAGGTGTACAAGAGCACTGCAAATTCTCCCGCATCAGGTGCCACCGGGAAAGCGGCATCAGGATGCGCGGTTAGGAGATCGGAGAAGTCTATACCCTCCCCCTTATCGAACCCGATGATCGTAAAACTGCTGTTTCGTGGAATCTTTTGTCGAGTCTGATCTGACACAAACACAGCCTTTGCTTCGGAATAGACCAAAAGAAGTCCGACTTCCTTGTCAGTCATTTGGGCATCGAGCGGCACGACAACAGCGCCGAGCGAGAGAACCGCGAGGTACGCGATCATCCACTCCGGCCGGTTCTCGGAAAGTAAAGCAAGACGGTCACCGTGGCCAATGCCCATTTCTGAAATCGATCGTTGCACTGAAACAATGGCCTTGATAAGCTCCCCATATGTATACCGCTCATACCGATCGCCGATCTTCATTTGAACGGCAATATGATCAGGATATCGCAAAGCAGTCTGCCGGATTCCGTTCAGGACCATACAATGCCTCACTTCCTCATCGTTCTCAACCGATACGAGGTTAGCCGTAGGGCTCCCTTCCCAAGTCACAAAGGGCTGGAGATGATAATCGTTAAAATTCTTCAAAAGGCTCTCTGTTCTTCCTGCCGCCATTCAGGAGAGCCGGTGAGATAATCGGGCTACAAGCATAATAATCCGCTTTTGCTTTTACTAACTTTCTCTTCTGGCAGAATATAATTGTCAAGACTGAATGTCAATTGAGAAGTGAGGAGGGATGGAGAGGTATAATATGGCCACGTGAAGCCTAGATGTATTGGGATGTCAATCCTTTGTTGCCTTTTTGATGTCCCGACCGACTTTCTTCCATTTCTTTTTCGCGCTGCTATCAACGGCTTTCCAGTTTTCTTTTGCCTTTTTGTCAGCGGCTTTCCAGTCTTTTTTGGCCTTCTTATCAATGGATATAGCCACTTTTTTCATGCCTTCGTGGGTCTCCTTGAAGCCTTCCTTAACAGATTGTTCCTCATCTGCAGTTCCTATTGCTGGAGCAAAAATAAAAAAGAGCGCCAAGAATATATTGAGTACAGTCATACAGACCTCCTTGAAGCTGCGATTACAAACAACCTTGAGAAAATTAATACACCGACCACTTGCAAATGTCAAGAGATGAAAATTCGGGTGAAAATTCGGGCGCTGAAAACAAAGGCCGTGACATACTCAATTCATCGCCGTATTGCCACCGGCTAAGCGATTATTCCGCTTTAGGAAAGCATTTTTCCGGGCACTGACAGCTGTTACCGCGAAGAGGTCGCGAAAATCCTTTAACACTGGGCTTGCGGATCCGTTCATCCTTTTTCCACCTTGCGGTAACGCACAACGAGACAGTAGAAGAGGAAATAGGATATAACTGCGGCAATGGCACCAACGATCAGAGTCCCGGCCACATAGGACCAGAGGTAGGGCTTTAAAACAATGTATGAGGTTTCGAAGCTGAGTTGATCCCAGGCAATGCGGGGAACGGCCCTGTTTTCACCAGTAATCTCGATGCCGAGCCATATACAGAACCCGTAAAGAGGAACAATAGTCCAGGGATTGTTGATGAATGAGGCCGTGAGAATCACGAGTTTATTCAGCCGAAATATCCACCCGAGTACGAGGCACGTAATTACGTGAAGCCCTATAATCGGGCTGAATGCGACAAACACACCAAGGGCAAAGGCAAGAGCAAGCTTATGCGGCGGATCATCGAGCTTGATAAGGGCATGAAGTCGGTCCCGAAGGTATTTTTTCATTGTTCTTACAGGCATGATCGTCTTCAGCTCTGTTATGAATGCGCTTCTCCGTGCTCCTTTGCAAAATGATCATAGCCCGTTGCACTAAACGACGTCCGTTTGCCGGCGTGATCAAGAATAATCCTCGCACGGTTCCTGGTAATTTCACCAATCTCGTGCAGGGGAATGCCGAGAGATCGAAGCTTCCTCACCTTTTCCGGTGGAGCAGTGAATAGGAGTTCATAATCTTCCCCCCCGGACAAGGCATAATAAACCGGTATGTTGACAAGATAAGCGGCCGCTTTGCGCAGCGACAGGGATAAGGGTATCTTCCCGGACTCAATCACCACCCCAACACGGCTTTGCTCACAAATATGTCCAAGGTCCGAAGTAAGTCCATCACTGATATCAATCATTGCGTGGGCGCACCGGGAGAGGGCGATTATTCTACCCCATTCCATTCGCGGTGCGGGCCGAAGATGCGCTTCAATCAGCCTTTTTGCAACAGTAGTGCGACTTTCCCCACGTCCCTTGACCCCGTATTTCAGGATTTCCAGACCTGCTGCCGAATCTCCGAGTTTCCCAGTAACAAAGACCCGGTCTCCCGGTTTTGCGCCTGACCGGGTCAGAACGTGCGTTTTCTCGACTTCTCCGAGAACGGTTACGCTAACCGTGAGCCCGTATCGGGAGGAACAGGTGTCCCCTCCTACGAGGACCGCTTGGTGAGCACGAAGCACGGCATTGAACCCCCGGTAAAAATCAGAGATCTGTTCGACGGAAAAAGCGGGAGGAATGCCAAGAGATGTCAAACAGAAGCGAGGGATGCCACCCATTGCCGCGATGTCACTCAGATTGACCGCGGCGGACTTCCATCCAAGCGAATAAAAATCAGTATAGGCGAGATTAAAATGCACGCCCTCGATCAACATGTCGGTCGTCGCAAGTAATAATGACGATGCAGATACCTTAAGTGCCGCTGCATCATCCCCGATGCCGACCATCACCGCAGAGGATCTGCGGAGGGCCGACTTCCTGATCTTCTCGATCAGGCCGAACTCACCCAAACTCGAAATTTTCATGCTTTTTATTGCCGTGGAGAAACGGGGTCACGGAGAGAGCCGCAGGCCGTTGAAACAGGCCTTTGTCTTCTGTCTTCTGACGATCGCCTTTCAATGCGTAGCGCGTGATCTGCCGGGCAATCTTTTATGGGCGATGCGGCGCAGCAATTTCTTCCGCAGTGCATTGGAAATAACTTCATCCATTGTCTCGACAAAGATGAACTGCATATCCTTCTTGACGTTTTTTGGGATTTCGTCAAGATCCTTCTCATTCTGTTTCGGCACGATCATAGTCTTGATGCCTGCGCGACGCGCGGCGAGGGTTTTTTCTTTTAGTCCGCCGATCGGGAGAACCCTTCCCCTGAGCGTTACCTCGCCAGTCATGGCAAGGTCCTTCTTGACGGGTTTGCTCGTAAATACCGATGCGAGTGCCGTCGCCATCGTCACGCCCGCAGACGGACCATCCTTGGGTATTGCGCCGGCTGGAACGTGGATGTGGACGTCGGTTTTACTGAATGTGTCGGGGCTTATCCCTAGTTCGCCGGCGCGCGACCGGACATAAGTAAGCGCGGCGTGAGCCGATTCCTTCATGACATCTCCGAGGTGGCCGGTAAGGGTTAGGTTGCCCTTGCCGCGCATGGTTGTGGCCTCGATGTACAGAACATCGCCGCCCGTTTCGGTCCAAGCCAGGCCAGTTACCACGCCAATTTCATCCTTCTCTCGCTCCACTTCTGGAAGGTATTTGGGAACCCCCAGATAGGAATGAAGATTAGCTGTCGTTATGGTAAACTGCCGTGTTTCCCCCTCGGCGATTTTTCTCGCTACCTTGCGGCAGAGATGGCCGATTTCGCGCTCGAGATTCCTCACGCCCGCCTCGCGGGTGTACTGGGCGATGACCTGGAGGATCGTTTTGTCAGGGATTACAATGTTCTTTTCCGTAATGCCATGTTCAGTCAACTGTCGGGGGATCAGATAGCTTTTTGCGATGCCGAGTTTTTCCTGTTCCGTATATCCCGACAGATGGATGACTTCCATGCGGTCCTTGAGCGGTCCCGGAATCGGGTCGGTCATGTTCGCCGTAGTGATGAACATGACGCGCGATAGATCAAAGGGCAGCCCGATATAATGGTCGCTGAAGGAATTGTTCTGTTCGGGATCGAGCACTTCGAGCAGGGCTGCGGAAGGGTCACCGCGGAAATCGGCGCCTATTTTGTCGATCTCGTCGAGCATGAACACCGGATTGTTGTTGCCCGACGTTTTTATGCCTTGGATGATACGGCCGGGAAGAGCGCCGACATAAGTGCGCCGATGGCCACGAATTTCCGCTTCATCGCGCACGCCTCCGAGCGATATGCGGACGAACTCCCGGCCAAGCGCCCGAGCAATTGATTTGCCAAGCGAAGTTTTTCCCACCCCGGGAGGGCCGACGAAACAGAGGATCGGGCCTTTCATCTTATCCTTGAGCTTGCGGACCGAGAGATATTCGAGGATCCGCTCCTTTACTTTTTCGAGATCGTAGTGGTCCTCTTCAAGGACCCTATGAGCCGCCTTCAGATCAAGATTGTCTTTCGTTGCCTTGCTCCACGGAAGTTCCGAAAGCCATTCGATATAGGTCCTCGTCATCGATGCTTCTGCGGCATCGGGATGCATCCTCTCAAGTCTGCGGAGCTGCTTCTCAGCCTCTTTGGCCGCTTTTTCCGGCAGTTTGGCTTCCTTAATCTTTTCGCGAAGCTCGCGCATGTCTTCGGACCGATCGTCTGTCTCGCCGAGTTCGCGCTGGATCGCCTTAAGCTGCTCGCGGAGGAAATATTCCCTCTGCGTTTTATCGATCTCGCCACGTACATCTGCCTGGATCTTTTGCTGCATGGACAGGAGCTCGATTTCTTTGCCGAGCGCCTCATTGATCCGCTTGATCCGTAGCATGGGATCGGTGATTTCTAGTATCTCCTGGGCCTGCTCGACCTTGAGACCCATATTAGCAACAGCCAGATCCGCAAGCTTGCCGGGGTCGTCGACATTCTCGATTACCACCATGATGTCGGGTAGTATGACCTTGCCAAAGGACACGAGCTTCTCAATCTGCTCCTTCACATTGCGCATCAGTGCCTCAGTTTCAAGATTAACCGGCGCCGACACATCGGGGAATGCCTTGATCTCGACCTGGTAGAACGGCTCCTTCTGGTGGAATTTAGTCGTTTTTGCCCGAGCCACTCCCTGTACAAGGATTTTTATGCGGCCGTCAGGCAGCTTCAGCATGCGCATGATGACGCCGACGGTTCCCACGGAATAAAGATCGGACGGCGACGGATTTTCCACATTGATATCCTTCTGCGACGTCAGGAAAATCATGCGGTTGCCTTCGAGCGCCACCTCGATCGCCTTGATGGACATTTCCCGGCCAACGAACAGCGGGAGGACCATGTAGGGGAACACAACGATATCCCGGATGGGAAGCAAGGGTATCTTTTTGGGGATCTCTATGGATTGCGGGAGTTCAATGTTTTTCGCTTCGGTCTTTGCCAAACCATCCTCCTCATTTTAGACACGCTTCTCGGCAGGTAATAACGCCCCATCATGTATTTGCTACAGCTTCAATTTTTTCAGGTAAGTCCTGAATGCATCGCCAAATTCAACATTTTTTAGCCCGAATTCCACTGTTGCCTTGAGGAACCCCAGCTTATCTCCGGCATCATGGCGGATGCCGTCAAATTCGTAAGCATATATCGGCTGTTTCTCCATAAGAAGGCGAAGGCCGTCGGTTAGCTGGATTTCTCCACCTTTACCCGGTCGAGTGTTTTCAAGGCAAACAAAGATTTCCGGCATAAGAATATAGCGACCGATGATAGCCAGGTTGGACGGCGCTTCTTCAGGTGAAGGCTTTTCCACGAGATCTTTTACCAAGTAGACGCCATCCTCAATTTTTTTCGCATCGATAATACCATAGTGCTTGGTCTGTGATTTAGGCACTCTCTGGATCGCAAGAATTGTCGCCGGATAGCGTTTATAAACCTCCATCATTTGTTTGAGCGCCGGTGTTTCAGCGTCGATGATGTCGTCACCCAGAAGTACTGCAAAGGGTTCATGACCGACCACTCGTTTTGCCGTCAGCACGGCATGGCCCAGCCCCAGCGCTTTCTTCTGGCGAATATAACAGAACGTCACCATGTTCGCAATACGCTGCACTTCCGAGAGCAGTTTGTGCTTCCCCTTCGCCTTGAGGTCTTCCTCAAGTTCGAAGGCGACGTCAAAATGGTCTTCAATGGCGCGCTTATTGCGTCCGGTTACCAAAACTACCTCTTCAATGCCCGATGAAACCGCCTCTTCCACAACATACTGGATGAGTGGTTTGTCCACGAGCGGCATCATCTCCTTCGGTGAGGCCTTCGTGGCAGGCAAAAAACGCGTGCCCAGACCGGCAGCGGGAAAAACTGCTTTCGTAATCTGAATCGCCACAATTGTCTCCCCGCAATCATTCTATGAAACTGTCCCATAAATGTCAAGGTAAGATAAGGGAGGGGACTGTCAGTTACTTGGGTATCGGCACGCTTCCCAGGAGGTACTTCAGGTCTTCATCATCGAACCGCAAACCGAATCCGACAAAAGGCGCTGCACGTTGAACATTTAGTATATTATCATAGCCGGCGTTCAGGTACAGGATTTTATTAAGGTCATAATTGGCCGTCAACTTCAGGTGGGCATTTAAATTGTTGGGTTCCGTGCTGTTGAAATTCCAGGCGTCAACACTGAACTTTAGCCGGTCATCAAAAGCGAAATAATCGGCCCCGACGCCGCCGGTGGATTCGATAAGCCCGAGACGGATGGCAAGGTTCCCGTACCGCTTTGCAAACTCAACACTGAATTTAAATTTGTCCTCATAGGTCTCCTGCACCACGGTAGTGCCTGGCGTGTTGGTCGTCACCGTCCTCGTATAGCTCCCAAAGGGATCGTCCGTTATTTCAAAAATGTAATACGTATCCGGACGGGGTTTCAGTTCCAGAGACGCGTAGCTCTGTGACTGAGGGAACATATACTGGGTCCGGAACCCGATGATCGTTTTCATTTGCTCCATGCGCCCGAGGTAATCATTCAGCCCATGGGCGGCGCTGTCGATATTGTTGTACAAGCTGTCGTTGTTCATGAGCTTGCCGATCGTGCCTTCCCCGCTGTTGATCTTCTGCGCCGCTTGATCGATGGAGGCCAGCGCCATCTCTGCGTTTTTCGACGCTTCCCGGGCGTTTTCCATGGTCACACGCAGGTTATCGCGGTTCTCGCCCACGACTCCGTTGAGATTTCCAGCCAGTTCATTGAGCCGCATGACAAGTTCGCTGCCGTTGGTCTGCAGCGTGGACGAAAAATCCTTTATGTTTGCTGTTGTCTGACGCACGTCGTTCAGTATGTCTTCCATGGACCGTGTTCCTTGCTCGGTCCCAATGACTTGCCGGAGCGATCCCGTTATCTGCTTGATGTCGTCAGAAATGGAGGAAAGCTGGTTGATGAGCTTGTCCACATCGCTCGGAGAAACCGTAACCTGGACTTTATCGCCGTTCTCGTAGTAGGGAGACTGACCCGCAACGGCCGATCCTGCCCTTTCGTTTTTGATCGGCGTAAATTCCACGTATTTATCGCCAAGAACGCCCATAGTTTTTATCATTGCTTCAGAGGTGCGTAAAATATGCACGTCCGGATCGATGCGCATGGTAACGAGGGCGCGGCTGTCATCGAGTCCGACCTTTACAACGGAACCGATCTGCACTCCGGCCAAGCGCACCGAGGCCTTGACGTCGATTCCCGCGACGGAATCAAAGGTCGCTAGCAGGATATATCCCTTTTTTTCTCCGAACTCGAACTTCCCGACGGCAAAGGTCATATACAGGAGGACTATCGACCCCACAATGACCAACAAGCCTACCTTTGCCTCTGCACTCAGCTTTGCCATAAACAATCTCCAAAAGAGATATCAACTATGGACGAACAGGCTTTCTCCAAAAAATGAACAGGTATATCCGGAACAAAAATCCTGGACGGACCGAAACAGTAACGGGGTATTCCTATTCCGCCGTGATCGGTCCCACGGCGCTTCCGGTAATAAATTGATGCACAATGGGACTTGTCGTGTTCCTTATCTGGTCAGGTGTGCCGATTTCCAGGATTTCTCCCTTGTACAGCATGGCAATCCGGTCCGATATTTTATATGCACTGTGCATATCATGCGTAATCGCCACAGACGTTACGCCCAACTTTTTCCGAAGATCGACAATCAGATCGTTGATCGCGTCCGCCGTTATCGGGTCCAGACCCGTCGTTGGCTCATCGTAGAGAATGATCTCCGCATCCATACATATGGCACGTGCAAGCCCAACTCGCTTTTTCATGCCTCCTGAGAGCTCCGCAGGCATCTTGTCCTCGACATCCTTGAGTCCGACGAGGGCCAGTTTCTCTGTTGCAACTTTCCTGATTTCCCTGTCCGATAGTTTTGTATGCTGCTTGAGGGAAAAGCCCACGTTCTCCCACACGGAAAGGGAGTCGAAAAGAGCCGCCATCTGGAACAGCATGCCGAATTTTTTCCGCAGTTCGTTCAAACCATATTCGTCAAGGTTGTTCAACACCTGGCCATCGATGATTATGCGGCCTTTATCCGGATGCAGGAGCCCGATGACGTGCTTTATGAGCACACTCTTGCCGCTGCCGCTGCCGCCGATAACTGTCATGCTCTCGCCCTTTTCCACAGAAAGGTTCACGCCGCGAAGCACCGGAAGATCGCCGAAACTCTTGTGCACGTTGATGACCTCGATCATCGCCATGAAGTCACCATAACATCGCGGACAGGAAATAATCCAGGATTAGAATCATCATGCAGGAGGTCACTACGGCACCCGTCGTTGCCTTACCCACTCCCTCTGCGCCTCCTTCCGTGTTGAACCCCTTGTAGCAACTGATGATTCCCACAACGGCGCCGAAGACCAGAGATTTTATAAGGCCGTACCAGATATCGGAAACTTCGGTATAGTTGATGCTGTTATTGATGTACGTGACCGGATTCGTCCCGAGTACTTTCACACCCACGAAATACCCACCGATAATGCCGATGATCATTCCGAGCGCGGTAAGGAAAAACATCATGAAGGTGCTTGCGAGAAAACGCGGCACCACGAGATACTTCATCGGGTTCGTTGCTAGCGTCGAGAGTGCATCGATCTGCTCGGTCACCCGCATAGTCCCCAGTTCCGCAGCAATGGAAGCGCCTGCCCTACCTGCAACCATAAGCCCAGTAAGCACCGGCCCCAATTCCCGCGTCATGGAGAGCGACACAACCGTCCCGATCAACGTCTGGGCTCCGAATCGTTTGAACCCAGTATAGCTTTGATAAGCAAGCACCATGCCGGTTGAGAGCGCCGTGGTGAGGACCACCGGGATGGAATTAAAGCCAATCTGCTCCATCTGCTTCAGCAGGTTCTTGACATAGAAAGGGCGGCTTAGGGTCCATCGGAGTGTTTGTCCGGAAAAAACAAGGACGGCGCCGATATGGGAAATTGCCAGCGTGACCCTACGACCCAATAACTCCAGCCAATTATTGATAAATCCTCGGGACTCGACTACTGATGCCACAGAGCACCTCGTAAGGGATGGTTCCTGTTTTCGCGGCAATATCGTCTGCCGTGATCCACCCTCCGCCCTGGTTTCCGATGAGCACAACGTCGTCCCCCTCGGCAACGTCGGGGACTTCGGTAACGTCCACCATGCACATGTCCATGCAAACCCGGCCTACAACCGGCACCCGTCTGCCCCTCACCAGCGCTTCGCCCTTGTTTGAAAGTCCCCGGCTGAACCCATCTGCGTACCCGATCGGCAGCGTTGCAATGAGAGTCTCGCGCCGGGTGACAAACGTCCGTCCGTAGCTGATGGGGATGCCCGCGGCGACCTTTTTGAGAAAGGCTATACGCGTCACAAGTGACAGAACTGGCCAGAGGTCGGCCGGCGCCGCACCGGCCTCCAGCGGATTATACCCATAGAGCATCAGGCCTGGCCTGACCATCGTGAACAGCGCCCTTTGATAATCGAGTACGGCAGCGCTGTTTGCCGCATGGATAAGCGGGACCTGAATGCCACTTTCCAACAGGTTCCGCACGAGAACGTCGAAGCGGTCCATCTGTTTCGACGCGAACTCTTTTTCGCGAAGATCGGCATCGGCAAAATGCGTCATCAGGCCCTGAACGTTTATACCCGGAAATCCACGGAGCAGCTTGATGAATTCAGGAGCCTCCTCGGGCGTTACGCCGATCCTGCCCATGCCGGAATCGATTTTCACATGCACAGAAACTGCTGTCTTCAGCTTTTGCGCTGCACGGGATAAAGCCCGGGCTGTATCCATGGTGAAGACCACCGGTGTCAATCGCAGAGCCGCAATTGCCTCGGCCTGTTTCGGAAACAACGAACCCATCACCAGAATCGGCGCATCGATACCAGCCTGACGAAGCTCCATCCCCTCTTCAACTAGTGCGACCCCGAGCATAGCGACGCCGAGCCCCAGGAGGCGCCTAGATACTGCTGCCGCACCATGCCCATAAGCCTGTGCTTTGACAACAGCGAGGATTTTTCTGCCCGCGGAGCGTCGAACAACTTCATTGAAATTGTGTTCCAGAGCTTCAAGGCTAATCACTGCGGCAGTGGGGCGCACGGCGGTCGATATCTCTGAATAATCAGTATCCAGGTCAGTGAATGGTGCTCTCATTATTGATTGCCTCGAAAGAATTTGACGCCGGCAGAATATCAATCTTATCGAACGACTGCGCGCAGTCCAAGCATTCCCAGTGGTGGATGGTCCAGTACTCATAATCGAGTTCGAGACTGTAATCGTCTTCTTGAAAGAGGTTCGTGCCACCGCAAAAGGGGCACATGATCGGCTCCATCTTCGATCCTCCGACTTTCATCGGCCCGGAAGATTGCTGTCCGGAAGGTGAAAGGCTTATTGAGTTTCCGTTCCGCCTGTACCGGGCATTTGACAATGCGTATATGCACAGGAACCGGCATTACACAGTTTCAGCAAGGAGTACCGTAAATTCATCGTAATTTCATGCATTTTAGCTACTTTATCACAGAGATGCCCTTTTTGCAAAATATTTTTTCCTGTGTGCGCTGCTGTACCGTAACGGTGTGATGGACGTATCACTCGACGACGGGACCAGTTCCCGCATAGGCGTGAAAGGCGTCCGAAAAAACAGTGTATCAACAATTCCCGACGGTGATCAGTCCCGGCTCGTTTCTAAAATTCAGTAGCAGCCGCATGAGGGTTCGACTACCATGTGTTCATCTCGCCTTTGGGCCGGCTGTCACGGAATCAACAGCTCGCGCAGGGCCTTGATGAGACGGTTGTTCTCGCGCCGCGTCCTGATCGCGATGCGGATAAAGCGGCTGTCCAGACCGGGGAACCCAGTGCAGTCACGCACCAGCAAACCTCGATATCCCAGCTTTTGTCTCAGCGTGTGGACATCTCCCGTGACAAGTTTGAATAGGATAAAATTAGCTGAACCGGGGTAGGTTTCCACATCGGGCAGCAGACGCAGCGCCGACAGCATGCGATCGCGCTCTTTCCTGATCAGGCGCCGGGTCTTTTTAATATAACCCCAATCGTCCAGTGCAGCGATTGCGGCGCGCTCCGCCGGGATGTTAACGGTCCAGGGTTCCTGGAATTCCCGCAACTCCGCGATGGTCACTTCATCGGATATGGCATAGCCGACCCGAAGGCCAGGTATGCCGAAAAATTTCGTAAACGACCGAAGGCAAATGATTCTCGTTGTCTGCACAGCTTCCTTTACGATTGATTCGGACTCGAGGAAATCCATAAAGGCTTCGTCGATGACCAGCGTTGTTCCCTGCTGGAGCGCATAGCTCATGATCTCTAGCATCTCCTGCTTCGGAACAATCTGGCTCGTAGGATTGTTCGGATTACAGAGAAAAACCATATTTACACCCTTCATGGCAAAGGACATCTCAACAGGGTCGACCCGGAATCCATCGCGTTCCTTGAGCGGAAAGGGTGTCACCTCACATCCGGCATCCTGCGCCGCCGAGGCGTATTCCGAAAAAGTCGGTACAGGTATCAGGACTTTGCGGGGTCTGAAAACGCGCGGTATGAGATGAATGAGCCCGGTCGCGCCGTTGCCGCAGGCGACCTGTTCGGGCTTAATGCCATAATAACGCGCAATCGCTCGGCGGAGGTCGGTCATCTCCGGGTCGGGATAACGGTCTATAATGGAGAGGGACCCCCGTGCCGCCCGCCTCGCCATGGATGAGGGACCGAGCGGGTTTACATTCGAGCTGAAATCAATGATCTTTTTTACGTCTAGGCCGTACTGTTTCGCCGCTTCATAGATATTTCCGCCGTGTATCCGGCCTCCTCGAGGGAAGCTGTCGCCCTCGTTCACGAAGCTTTCGGCATCGTATTCTGTATTTTGCACGCATTACTCCTCGTATATTCGTTCCACTGAACTCGGAATGTTGAATGGCCCCTAGAGCTCGGCCACCAAATCCGGGAAACGCTCTTCCATAAAACTTTCGGCCGTTTTCCTAGCGGCAGTGGCCGTCGGCTGCTGCATCACGAGAGAAACGAGCTCGACGGCGTCCTGCATACGGACCGACCGCACCACTTTCTTGACCCAGGGTATCGACGCCACGTTCATGCTGAGGCGCTGAAATCCCATGCCGAGAAGAATCGCAGCATAGAGGGGGTCACCCGCCATCTCGCCGCACATGGCAAGGGGGATATTTGCCGCTTCCGCCGCACTAGCCACGTACTTGAGCAGCCGGAGCACTGCCGGGTCCAGAGGCTCGTACATGTAAGCGACATGCTCATTCTGGCGGTCAATGGCGAGCGTGTACTGAATGAGGTCGTTCGTGCCGACGCTGAAAAAATCGACTTCTTTTGCAAGAAGATCAGCAATCAGGGCCGCCGAAGGAATCTCGATCATGACTCCAAGCGGTACTGATTCGTGAAATGCTTTACCCTCAGACCGAAGCTCAGCCTTCACCTCTTCGAGCAGCTTTTTCGTCTCGTAAATCTCCGTCAGACCCGAGATCATGGGAATGAGCATCTTGATATTTCCGTGGACTGCCGCCCGTAGTATGCCGCGAAGTTGAACACGGAAGACATCGCTCTTTTGGAGACAGAATCTGATGGCGCGCAAACCGAGCGCGGGATTAGCCTCTTTTTCGAATTCGCTGAACGATCCGATTTTATCACCACCCACGTCGAGCGTGCGGACAACAACTTCATGGGGAGCCGAGCGCTCTGCAACATGGCGGTATGCGTTGTAATGTTCCTCCTCAGTCGGAAAAGACTGACGGTTCAGGAACAGAAACTCAGTCCGGTATAGTCCGATGCCCGTTCCTCCATGTTCTACAGTAGAGGTAGCCTCTTCGGGCAATTCAATGTTGCCTTCCAGTTGAACAATATGGCCATCAAGGGTTGTCGCGGGAAGTGTTTTGAGTTTCTCGAGCTCCTGCTCAAAATATTTATACCTTCTCTGTTTTTTGAGATAGTCGAGGAACGTTTCCTCGTCAGGGTCAATGATCACTACTCCGTGGATGCCGTCAAGAATAACGACATCCCCGGTTTTAACCGACGCAGTGATGTTCTCTAGACCAACCGCTGCGGGAATACCGAGTGAGCGTGCAAGGATGGCTGTATGGGATGTCCGGCTGCCTGCATCGGTGGCAAATCCGAGAATCTTGTCCTTGCGCATCACAAGGGTGTCAGTCGGCGCAAGGTCGTGCGCTATGATGATCGCTTCCTCTTTGATTTCAGCAAGGCTCTCCTGCTTGCGGCCAACGAGATTGCGCAGAATGCGCTCGCCGACCTGTTCTACATCGTGTTTGCGATCACGAAGGTATTCATCCTCGATGGTGTCGAACTTGAGGCTGATCGAGGCAATTGTTTCCTTAAGAGCACCCTCAGCGTTCAGGAGCGACTCCTTGATTCGTTTGACCGTCTCGTCGACAAGCATCTTGTCCTCGAGTAGCATGATATGGGTTTCGAGAATATAGATGTGGGATTTGCCGAGGCCTTTGGTCATGCGCTTTTTCAGATCTTCGAGCTGGGACTTCGAGACCTCAAGCGCTTTTTTGAACCGCATGACCTCATCTTTGACGCTGACTTCTTCAATCCGCCGGCCCGCAACAACCACCTTGCGTCGATCGAGGACATAGGCTCTTCCGATTACGATGCCCGGCGATGCGACAATGCCTTTATAGGTCTTTTCTTGCATTATTGTGATCCTGTCAACTCTCTATGGTTCCCTATTCCCTGTTTATCGTATACTGTCTACTACCTACTGTTTTTTAATTTTCTAATCTTTCTCCCCGAATTTTTCCTTAAACAGTTTTTCAAGGCCCGCCACGGCATTCTCTTCGTCCTCGCCACGCACCATAACCAGGACGGTGCTCCCTTTTCCCGCGGCAAGCATCATGATTCCCATGATGCTCTTCCCGTCGACTTCCAATCCATCCTTCATCAAGGTGATCTTAGACGAATAAGTGCTCGCTGTTTTTACGATCTGTGCTGCGGCACGCGCATGGAGACCTAATTTGTTTTCGATCAAGAGCTCTTTTTCCTTCATTAAATAACTCCCGCATACGCCAGGGCGAGACAGAAAACAGCCAACCCGAGCATAAATTTTACCGGAGAACCTCCTCTCCGCATGATTGCGACTAAAACCAGCGTTATGAAGAAACCGGATAGGCTCAGTGCCACAGGCTGGCTGCTTAACGGGGGTCTGAACTCCACCCGCCACAGCTGCATCATGCCCAGTATTCCGCCGAGCATGGCGAGCGATATTACTTTAAAACGTCTGGCCATTTTCGTGAAGCGATATCGTGCCATCAGCGCGACGGCATCTCCGCCGCTGGTATAACCCCAGAACAGCATACCCAACCTGAGCCCGAGATGCCAGATATTGAACAGGACGAGGAAGAGAACCGGCGCCCACCACGATCCGTCCATCGCAACGGCTACTGCAGCCACGGCAGCCATTGGCTTAAGCGCGCCCCAGAAAAAACTGTCTCCAAGAGCGCCGAGCGGAGCCATCATCGCGGCCTTGAAGCCCGATACGTCAGCAGCCGCATTCCTGCCTGTTGCCCGGTCCTGCTCCAGCCGTATTGCAGCTCCAAGAATAAAGGAAGCGAAATAAGGCTGGGTATTGAAGTATTCCGAGTGAAGCTTCACCCGGCTTTCGTACTCGGCCGGTTCCGGATAGAGTTTTTTGAGCGCAGGCTCTATCGCATAAGCGAATCCCGCGGTCTGCATTTGTTCGAAACTCCACGACGCCTGCAGAAAAAGCGCTCTCCCGAATGCAGCAAGGAGATCAGGAATGCCTATCGTATCACGATCTCCGTTCACTGTACCTTGCTCCTATCCACCCCACGGCCGCCGTGAGTAGCAGTACGACAACGCCGGGAACATGCATCAACTGTCCAAAGAGAACGGCGGTCGCAAAACCGGCCAGAACATATTGGTCGAATGACTTCACTGTAAGCTTGCGCACAACCAGCGCCACCCCTACAAGGGGAAGGAGCTTAACGAACAGGGACAAAGCTCTCGGGAATGCACTCGGCAGATGCCTATACAACCCGGTTGCCGCAATCCCCAAGGGGATGAAAATACAATATAGAACAAACGATTTTAAAAAAAACAACGCAATTCCTGCACACTGTGCGCGAAACAACGCGGACCCTGTATGCGGACCCGATATTGACAGCGCCTTTTCGGAGAATCGTGAATTCCAGGTTCGTACCGCCCCTTCCGCCTTCATGGTCATTGTCACCATCGCCGTCGACAGAAGTATGCTGAAGCCGATAAGCGGGAGTGTCGCTCCGTATGGGGCCCCGAGAGCCGCAATGGCCGTGGCCGATACCGTCCCAATCGTCGCGTCTGCAGGTACGAAGGTTCCGACTGGCATATCGAGAACCCATATCAGTTCAAGCGCCGCTCCGACGATAATACCTGCTGCCGGTTCGCCGAGCATCCACCCCGTAAGGGGGCCGACGACGATGGGCTGGGAGATCATGAACTGGCCGACTGCGGTCCGATCGAGTCCAATGACCCCGCCGGCGAACGCGATGCCGAGGATCTTCAGAATAATATGCAAATCGAACGCCGGCATCGAAATATCCTCTCGGTACTCGGTACTTCGTATTCTGAACCTTGAACAGCTTATTTCTTTATCGCGCAAGCATTAAGAATTTTCCCGAGTGGAATCGGACGCTGCGTCGGCACGGTTTGAATATCGATTTTAATTCCCTTGCCGGAGATTTCTCTGAGTGCTTCCAAATCCCCCTCATTCACCGCAAGTACTTCCATAAGCTTTCGCTTGCCCGGTGTGAAGTGCATTCCGCCGACGTTTAGAGAAGGGCACTCCATCCCCCCCTTGATCGCCCGCAGTACGTCAACGGGGTTGGAGAACAGCAGTATGACCCGTTCGGTATCAAGCGCCGGGGTCCGCAATCGCCCGCAAATTTCCTCCACCGGGACGATCATCACTTTCAGCCCTTGGGGAACCGCCAATTCCATGATAGAACGCTGAAGCGTGTTCGAAGCGACGGCATCGTCGGCAACGAGGAGGCAGGACGCCTTCAGATAGTTCACCCAGCCTTCCACGACCTGTCCGTGAATAAGGCGATCATCTATCCGGATAAAAACGATCATAGCAGATTTACTTGTTCCCTTTCAGCATCTGGCTCGCAATCACGATACTTTTCTGGGCTGCCTCTTGAACAAGCTTGGCGAGCTCCGGAAGAGTTTTTTCGTCACGGTGGTTCGCGAACTTGATCAGCATGGATAGATTGACGCCGGTTACGACTTCGATAGTCTCTCCGAGGAACGCAAGGGCGATATTGGACGGAGTGCCGCCGAACATGTCGGTGAACAGCATAACGCCCTTTTTCCGGTCTACCTTCTTAATGGCGTTCTGGATCTGATCCCTGAGCGTTTCCGGCGCGCTGTCCTGTTTTACGCTGATCGCCGCCACGGCATCTATCTTCCCGACGATCATTTCCGCAGCTTTGATCAGTTCAGAGCCCATATCCTCATGACAAACTACCACCAGTCCGATCATTCCCGCATCTCCTTTTGAGTCTGAAGAGTTCCTCAAGTTCATCAATTACATGGAGCCTATGAAGTTCAAAGAGTCAATAGAGTCGATAAAGTTACATGAACGCAGATGAACTGCTCTCCCTGCCTTATGAACTCCATAAACTCATCAGACTCATTAGATTTCTAAGTCTTTTCAGATTCCTATGTCCCGATGTTTGATGTTCACCTCGTATCCACTTTGTCTGAGGCAGTCAGCAACCAGCAGCGCGAGCCCGACGGATCGATGTCTCCCGCCGGTGCAACCAAACCCGATTGTAAGGTAGCTCTTTCCTTCGCTCCGATAACGCGGGAGAAGATATTCGAGAAAATCTCGCAATTGCGCGAGGAATTCCACGGAATCAGGTCGCGCCATGATATACTCCCTGACGCGTGCATCCTCTCCGGTTAACGGCCTCAGGAGAGGAACGAAATGCGGATTCGGCAAAAAACGCAAATCAAAGAGCAGGTCAAGATCATAGGGAACGCCGTACTTATAACCGAACGTTACGAGGGTAATCAACATTGGCCTGCTTGCATCGCCGGCCGAGTATTCGCGTTCTATCGTCTGTCTCAGATCATGGACCGTGTAGTCCGATGTTTCAATGATCCGGTCGGCTAGTTTCCGGACCTCGGCGAGTTCAACGCGTTCCTTCCTAATCCCCTCGACGAGAGGAGTTTTTCCGCGTGCAAGCGGATGTGGCCGTCGCGTCTCGCTGAATCTCCTCACAATTGTCTGATCCGATGCATCCAAAAAAAGAAGCTCGATGGTGATGTCCCGGCCGCCGGATTTTAACTGTCCATAGAGAGCAGGAAACCGTTCATGGAAACCCTCTTCCCTGACATCGATACCGATTGCCGACCGTGACGCCTGCTCCGATTGACTGGCAAAATCTACAAACGCGGGAAGCAGTACAAGAGGAAGATTGTCGACACAATAAAAACCGATATCCTCAAAAGCTTTAAGCGCCGCGCTCCTGCCTGAACCCGAAAGACCGGTCACCACAATCATATGCTTTTGCTTCATCCCGTAAGCCTCTTAAGAAGCCGCTTATTCAAATCCCTCGCGGTAAATATCCCCCGGTTCTTGAGCATCTGATTCCTGGCCGCCACTTCGATGAGCGTGGCCATGTTACGCCCCGGTTTGACCGGAAGCTTAAGGTAGGGCAGATTGACACCTAGCAGACGGAACCGACGCTCACGCAGGCCTACCAAGCTGTACTGATGCCCCTTCTTCCACTCCTCCAGCTCCACCACCAGCCCTACCCGCGAAGAACTCACGGTAGAGGACTCTCCGTACAGAGACCGCACATCGATGATTCCCAGCCCTCGGATCTGCAGCAGGTCAACCCCCATCTCGGTCGGCTTCCCGTTGATTTCCCCGTCGGTCTTCTCAATGATAACTATATCGTCGGCAGTCAGCTTATGGCCCCTCAAAACGAGATCGAGAGCGGCTTCGCTTTTGCCAACGGCACTCTCGCCTATGATCAGCGTGCCGAGACCGAAGATCTGAACCAGGACACCATGCAGGCTTATGTGCGAAGCAAGCTGATCCGCAAGCAGACGTGACAATTGCGTCAGCTTTGTGCTCTTCAGGACGGGGATACGGGCGGACTCCGCCCTCTCGAGTAGTTCCTGACAGATCTTCCCGCCCGTGAGCAGCAGGCACGCGGGTTTCAACTTTATCAGGGCACGGACAACGACGATGCGTTCTTTGGGAGGAAGTGAACAAAGATAGGCTGACTGGCTTGGACGGATATGCAGTACGCCCGATATGTACGCGCCACTCGTCGTGAGCGAGCTCAAGTCCGGAGAGCTTACCTGCGGTGAGTGTATCCGTCGCCCAAGACCTGAGCGCCCCGCAAGAACCTTTGCTACCCCGGCCAGATTTCCGACGGTAACAATCATTTTTGCGCCGCTGGTTGAGGATATTTGCTGTCTTCTTCGAATAGGAGTATCCGCATCTCCCGCCGCCCAGAAGCCTGCCTCAGGCTGGTCCGCAGCGCGGAGCTCTTGAGAATCCGGGATATCCGAGCAAGGGTCTTAAGATGGTCCCCGGGTTTGTCATCAGGCGTTACAAGAAGGAAAAAAAGAAAAACAGGCTTTGCATCAAGAGACTGATATTCCACCCCACGCGTTGACCTTCCGAAGGCAACAATTATCTCCGATATGCTGCCTAGTTTGCCATGTGGGATGGCGACCCCGTCACCGATGCCGGTGCTGCCAAGAGTCTCCCGCTCGGTCAGTACACGGACAAGATTCTCTTCGTCTTCGATTTTTCCTTTTACTTTCAGAAGCCGCGCGAACTCACGAAGTACCCCATTTTTGTCCTTAGCCGCAATGTTTTCGATAATCAGGTCGTCCTGTAAAAGATCCTTAATCATGGCCATCTCGATGCGTCAGCCCGGTTACCTTGCAGGTTCAATGAGCCCTACGTTACCGTCTCTTCTCTTGTAAATAACATTTACCTGGCCGCTGCCGGCATTGGCAAAAATAAAAAAATCCTTATCCAGAAGTTCCATCTGCATTACTGCTTCCTCGGGCAGCATGGGCTTGAGATCAAAGCGTTTGGTTTTGATGATTTGCGGAATGCGGTCGCCTGGATGAGACGACAAAGCCTCCAAAGCCTCAGCCCTGCCGCCATGATGCTTATGATCAACGAGTTTTTCCTTGTATCGTCTGACGCGCCTTTCGATCTTCTCGATCAAAAGATCAATAGCCGAATACATCTCCTCGGTTTCCTCAGACGCCTGGATTAGCACGCCATTCGATTTAATGACCGCCTCCGCGATGTGGTGAACTTTTTTTACGACCGAAAGGGTAATCACGACATCCAGCGCCTTCGGAAGATACTTCCCCAAGCGGTTGAATTTTTCCGTAGCATACTGCTTGAGTGCTTCCGTGACCTCAATGTGCCTTCCGATAACACTTACCTGCATAGGAGCCTCCTTGCTCTCAGATGATGACCTGCTGAAAAACGGTTTTTCCCAAACGGGGATGGTTCTATCCGGCGCGAAGCGAGCACAGAGGATCCGGTATCCCGCATTCAGTCGACAACACTTTGCGGCCTCCATGGCTTTACGGATTCCGAACACGGTTCCGACCCTGCTGTCCCGGAACCTACGTGACGACGTTCGCGGTGCAGGTCCACCCGAACCTCATCCGATCCTTTTTCTCACACTTGTCGGCGGAATCCTCAACTCTTCACGATACTTGGCCACGGTCCTGCGCGCAATATCGACACCTCGGGCTTTTAATGCATCTACGATCTGCTGGTCTTTCAAGGGCGATGACAGGTCCTCATCCCGAATCATTTTTTGAATGGCATCCTTGACGGTAAGCGAAGACACCTCGGCACCCGTCCCGGCCGCGAATCCCGTCGTGAAAAAGTACTTCATCGGGAAAATGCCCTGGGGGGTATGCATGTACTTGTTTGTGGTGACGCGGCTGATCGTCGACTCGTGCATGCTAATGTCCTCCGCCACGTCCTTGAGAACCATCGGCTTCAGATGAGAGATGCCGCTGTCCAGAAAGTCCCGTTGAAATTTCACAATGCTCTCGGCGACCCGGTAAATCGTTTTGTTCCTCTGCTCCATCCCTTTGATAAGCCATTGCGCCGAGCGGAGACGCTCCTCCACGTATTCCTTAGTTACCTTGTCAACATTTTCCTTTGCGTGCAGCAGTTTCCGGTAGTAGGAATTGATCCTCACCCTCGGGAGCCCTTCCTCATTGAGCTGCACTACATATCGGTCTTCTATCTTGATTACATAAACATCGGGCACCACGTAATTCGTATCGGCTGCAAGGAAGGGTCGCCCCGGTTTCGGTTCTAGCTCATGGATGATGACCTGAGACGCTTCCATTACTTCCTGCGGGGTAACGTTTAAAGTTTTTGCAATGTTCGCGTATTTTCTCTTTTCCAGGTCGGGAAGATGCGCTTCAATGATCTTTTCAACGAGCGTTCCCTGCAGATCCAGCTGCCTTGCCTGAATCAGTAGACACTCCCGAAGACCGCGCGCCCCCACACCGGCGGGGTCGAACCCCCGGATAAGGTCATGCGCCTGCTCCATGATCGCGTGGGAAATTTCTGATTGCTGCGAGAGTTCTTCGGGTGTCGCGCGGAGATACCCATCATCGTCCAGGTTCCCGATGATCCACTCTCCCGCCTTCACAATACCGGCATCCGATGTCGACAGGTGAAGCTGCCACAGCAGATGATCGCTCAGCGACGGGAGTCTAGTCAGCGTCTGATCGTAGGACGGCAGTTCTTTATCATCGGCTTCGGCAGTCCCGTAATCCCTGCCGTCCCCGAGTTCGTTCATGTACTCATCCCATTGGGGGCCGAGTTCTAGATCGCTCTTGAGTTCTTCCGCCCGCTCCTGCTCGGGCGGGGCCTCAGCAACAGATTCCGCAGTCTGTGACGTTTCAGGGGACGAGGCATCGTCGCCTTCCGGAGAATCTTCAGCAGTTTCCGGAGTCACTTCCTCAAGAACGGGGTTTTCGATAAGTTCCTGAGAAACCGATTGAACCAGTTCAAGCCGCGACAGCTGTAGCAATTTGATCGCCTGCTGCAGCTGAGGCGTCATAATAAGTTTCTGGGAAAGTTTTAGTTCAAGCCGGGCTTCCATAATTAAAAATTAAACCGGATTCGGGTGTCAGTCGTCAGGGGACGGGAAAAAAGGCATCGCACCTCTTTGCATTTCACTGCTTCCGGCACCTGGTTTCTGACTTCGCCTCTCTTTTATTATTATAACCTAAACGTTTCACCCAAATAAAATTGCCGCACCCGTGGGCTTGCCGTGATTTCCGCTGAGGTTCCGGCCTCGATGATCTTCCCATCGCTGATGATATACGAGCGGTCGGTGATCGCGAGGGTCTCGCGAACATTGTGGTCGGTAATTAAAATACCGATCCCCTTTTCTTTGAGAAAGGAGATGATCCCCTGTATATCTTGCACGGCGAGGGGATCGATACCCGCGAACGGCTCATCGAGAAGAATAAATTTGGGAGACAGCGTAAGCGCCCGGGCGATCTCGACCCGCCGGCGCTCCCCTCCTGACAGTGTATAAGCCATGTTGTCAGCCAGATGCGCTATCCCCAGTTCCTCGAGCAACCCATCCCGGCGCTCTTTTCTCTCGGCCGACGAGAGACTCATGGTCTCGAGAATTGCCATGAGGTTCTGGGAGACGGTTAGTTTTCTGAAGACCGATGGCTCCTGCGGCAGATAGCCGATGCCGTTTTTCGCGCGCAGATACATCGGCATCCTTGTGATGTCTGCGCCTTCGAGAAGGACCCGGCCCTGGTCCGGTCTTACGAGTCCGACAACCATATAAAATGTCGTAGTTTTGCCTGCACCGTTCGGTCCGAGAAGTCCGACTACCTCCCCCTGCCTTACCTGTAAACTGATTCCGCGGACAATTTTTCTGCCGCGGTAGCTCTTTTCCAGCCGTTTCGCTTCAAGCGCCTGCATGCGATCCTTTTCGGTTACTTCAGCTTTGTCCCATTTTCCGGTCTTCCTATTTTTTGATCCGTTTTGTCCTGATAGAACAAGACCGTTCCGCCTTCTACAATACTGTGGTCGTTTCGCATGAACAGGGTAATTTTTTTACCGCCGAGTTCGTTGTCGTTCTCAACGATCCGCGCGTCACCGGTCAGAACAATTTTCTCTTCGCGGCTGTAATAGAATGCCTGGTTCGCAAGCGCAATCCTGCCATCCTTCCGCACGATGACGTTGCCGTGCGCCTCTATTTCATTGATATCCTTTGAACCGGCATCATAGTACACGATCATAGAGTCGGACTGCATCGTCATCTTTTCTTTTTTGAGCAGCACATTCCCCGTAAACGTCACCTTTTCCCCGAGTTGCTCCGCTTCCATGCGGTTGGAGGTTATAACTATAGGCTCCTGTGTGGCTTTCTTCGGCCCGGCACCCTGGGACGCAGCGGCCGTAAGAAAGAACGCGACCAGCATAAGGAGGCTATTCCTGAAGTACGGCTTTGACATTGTCCTTCACCACGACGGTATGCAAATCGACATTCGCCGTAATGCCAACACCCGCGAGATAGAGCTTGATTCCCAGCAATTTAAATGGGTCGGGGGTCCAGACGAGCCGTTCCCCGGCTTTCCAGAAAAGCGAACTGGTAGTCAGCAGATAATCATCGGTCGTGGCAATCCTGACATCCTGCGATACACGACGGATGGATGCATTTCCATTCGTTGTGTCCATGGTCCCGCTGTCGCCGAACAGCGTTGCCTCTTTGCCATTGGGATTCTTGAAGTCGATCTCCACATCATTAAGTTGAGCTTCCTTGTTTTCAAAAAGCTCGGCATTCCTTGCGTTCATGGTCCAGGAAATGACCCCGTTTTCGGATTGCGCAAATCTGAATCCCTCCATGCTCATCACCATACGGACACCGGACTCCGGTTGTAACAGAGACGGGATGGTTATTTCCTTCGTTTCCCGGATGAGTTGATAACCAATGTAAACACTGGCGCCGAGAATCAGAAATATCAGAAGGAGCTTGACAAGTGTTCTGTTCACCTTCATAGTCATAAGAGCATATGGCGGCCGAATCAGGCCGCCATATGCATAATTTATACCATATGTTCTGGGTTCTGTAAAGGTAAAAAACACAAAGGGAAAATGAAGAGCCGACATATTAACCGCCGGTGTTTAACCGTGCCTTCAGATCGGCTATTTCCTGTTCTTTTTTAAGGAGAAGTTGTTCGAGACGCGCCTGAGCGGAAACATCTCGAACAACAGTCTGAATGAATCGCTTCCCCATAAGCGCAAGCCCCACGCCACTCACCTCAACAGGCACGACACTGCCGTCAGCGCGGCTGAGTTCTCCTTGCCTGACTGTCTGATGCCCCTTGGTAACATCCGAGAGGATCTCCCGCAGATTTTCAGGGCCGACAAAAAATTCAAAGAGATTTTTGTGCAACAGATCGTACTTCGCATATTTGGTCAGTTTCTCTGCCTGTTCATTTGCGAAGAGGATATCCCCATTACTAGCAAGAAGGAAGATTGACTCGCAGGCATTCTCCACCAAGGTCCGATAACGCTCCTCCGATGCGCGGAGTTCCTCGGTTTTTTCGGCGACCCACTGCTCGAGTTCAATATTCATCTTTCGCATTTCCGACTGCATCTGTTCGTTCTGGATCGTCGTTGCAAGGATTCCCGACAGTGTCGTGAAAAAATTGATCTCCTCGTCGGAAAATGTTTTCGCCTTCCCGTAAAACACCTCCATGACGCCGACGAGGGCGCCGTTCGAATATACATAGAGAGGAAGACAATAGACGGACACATACCCGGTAAGTGAAAGACCGGCGATTTCCCGGAACCGCGAATCGGCGCGATAATCTTTTAACGTGAGCGGCTCGAGACGTCGTCCAACCCATCCCTCTATACCTTCGCCGAGAGGGATGCGCACCTTCCCTATTGCGCCTTCCTGAATACCGTTGGAGGCCGAAATCACGAGATCGTCTTTTTTCCGTTCATAGAGAAAGACGAAGCAGGCATCGGCTTCCATGACCCTCGCCGTGATATCGGCGACATCCGTCAACCGTTCTGAAAATAATCTCGGAGAATTTGCTGCGAGGTTTACGTCATACACGCCGAGAAACTTTATAAATAAGTCATCCTTGATATCCAGAAGTTCTTCCTGCTTTAAATGGAGTTCCAGGTTTGTGTCCTCAAGGCTGTGATAGGAAGGGAAAATGGTCTTTTTGTAAAGCAGATAAGCGAAGAACGGACCGAGCGGAACAAGGACAAAAGAGAGGATAAAATACATTCGCTCGCCCTTGGCAATGAAATACCCCGCTGCAATACCTATGCAGGTCAAGGCGGCGAGCAAGAGCGCAGTAAGATAAATTAAAACTCTTTTTCGTTGTTCGAGACCACCCTGCGGCATGTTTCCTCCTTATCCGAGCCGGGTTCGGCGAACCGGCAATTCAGTTGCGTACGAGCCGGACCAAGTCATTCACGGCCTGGTCTATATGGATGGGAACATCGACGGCAATACCGCGATCCCTCAATTTAAGAAAAAGCTCCGTGAGTAGTGGCGGATCAATATTCGACGCCTTCAATGCGTCGGCCTGCATGAATATATCCGAAGGGGTGCCGGCCGTGATTACCCCGTGACCCCGGACAAGAACGTAAACCCGGTCGGCAAATGCCGCAACGAGGTTCAGGTCATGGGTGGACATAATGATGGTCATGCCGGCCCGGTTATAGGCATTGAGGAGGGTAACGAGTTCGGCCCGGGAGCGGTTATCAAGGCCCTCGAACGGCTCATCCAGAATGAGCAGTTCCGGCCGCATAACTAGGGCTCCGGCAAGGGCCACTTTTCGTTTCTCTCCTCCGGAAAGATAATGGCAAATTTTGTCGCGAAGATGCTGAACCCCGAGTTCGGCAAGGACCTGCTCGACCATTCTGTCCGTCTTCTCTTTCCCGTACCCGTAATTTCGCGGTGAAAACGATATATCTTCCTGCACGGTTGGGGAAAGGATCTGGTCGTCGACATTCTGAAGAAGAACGCCGATTCGTTCGCGGATGGCATTATACGCTTCAGCTGGATTGACGCCGAATACGGAAACGCTGCCTTCATTGGGGGCGAGTAGACCTAGGATATGATAGAGGAGCGTCGTTTTTCCTGATCCGTTTCCACCAAGCACAACCACCCGTTCACCCCGGGCGACTACAAAATCGAGACCGCACATATGGATCTCAGTCGTGTCGGGATAAACATGCTTCAGACAGCTCACTCTCACAATCTGCTCATCCCTATTTATCGATTTGATCTCGTTCTTATCCATATTTTCAGGCAAGCATTTACGGGCTCAGCTCAGCAAATCTTTGTTCCGGTTACCAGATGATCACAAGCAACAGCACAACACACCCGGCGCCGAGCGGAAGCCAATCCGCTCGCTCAAGGCGGATCGGGCTCCTTTCCGCCATACTGCCGCTATATCCGCGGACGACCATGACCGCGTAGATGCGCGAGGCACGCTCCACCGCCCGCACGAGCAACATCGCGATTCCCTTCGATATATTGGCAGAGTTTTTATACAGGCTGCCCGGCGAAAAACCGCCCCGAAGGCGGATCGCCGCGCCGAAATTATCCATCATGTCCAAGAGAATGAAGAGCGTACGATAGGTCATAAAAAGGCCCGCGGTAATCATTTCGGGGAGCGCTGCGCTGAGTAGGGCGAATATTTTCGGGTACGGAGTGCTGACAATCAGCATTAGCATTGCACAGGATGGTGTGATCGCCTTCATCACAAAAAGTGCGCGAATCCAGACTCCTCCCCGGATGCTAAGGCTGTACAACAGGGCAAACACGGCGGCGTACCAGGAAAGGACCATCACCCTTGACCAGGGAAGGCCAGCCGCTACCGCAACGGCGATCAGCACCATATATCCGGCCGTCAGAGCATAAGGGTTTTTCGATACCACCGCGGCGGATACTACCAGCAGCAAGAAAACAACCTTGGCGACAGGCGAGGCTCGGTGAAGCATGCCTGTACCGCTGGCCGCCCAGTGATCAATCCTCGCAACATCAAGCACCGCGAAGCCCTCCTGACCGATGGGCATTCTCCCGGTGAAACACTTGTCTGAGCAGATCGGGCTTTACCCTGGCTATGAAGGATATCACTGCGCCGGTAATGGCGGCTTCTATAATCCATCCGACCGATCCAAGGATAAGCACCATCGTCGCAAACCGCGAGACCGATGACTGCTCATCATGCACAACACGCTGCTCCAATCCATACCCCTGATGCTCGTAACTGAAAAGGTCCGGTTCAAGGTGAGATGCCGCCACCATTCCTATCAGGGCTATCGTCGTAATAAACAGCGTCAGCACCGTGGCAACAGCGGTCCTCCAGAAGACCGGCAGTTTTTTCGGGAACACGAAGAACACGGACAAATTGATATGATAAACGATCGGAAGGATCTCCAGACTCATGACAACCAGCATGGCTGCGCTGACAGCCCCAGGCAGTGGGATCTCCCTTTTCAGGTCTCTGCTCCTGAACCGGATCAGGCTAATTGCCATGGTGATAAACATGGCTAGGAAGCCAAGCAGACAAATCCTAACGGGAAGAACCCCGTCCGGTATATGCATATGCGTCATCCCGCATTACTCCCGGCGTTCATGCCATGCCTCTCATCGCCTCGTGCCGCGGTTATCACTCTTGTTCGCCCGCTTGATGAAAATAAAGGTTCCATCGCCGCCGACAAATATATTCACCAGCCAGCTGATAAGACTGATCAGCAGCGCGCCGAGAAAAGCTGCCCGAAACGACTCGATCGTGAATCCGGGCACGACATCGGACACGAGATTGAGCATGGCAGCGTTAATCACCAGGGTAAACAATCCGAGGGTAAGAAGATTTATCGGAAGCGTAAGAATGAGGACCACCGGCCTTATGACGGCGTTCACGACACCGAAAATTCCGGCGGCGATAATTCCCATTTCGAGGCTCTGAATCCTAATCCCTGGGATTATTGATCCGGCGATCACCATGGCCAGCAAATTGATGGACCAGCGCAGGAAAAAACCGAACATGAAGCCTCCCGAATGCAAAAATAGTATCATACTTCCCGACACATTGCAACCTTTGTGTACCTCGATGAAAACGGTTACATGTACAAATTCACCCTTGTTCGGGAATAGGCTATCGATCACAGCGGCCTGCGGGATGAGCGTGTTTTGGTCAAGAAACCCGTTGACTTTACGCTGTTTCTATGTTAAAAAATCACGCATTGATTTCATGCATAAGAAGAAAGGGTTCTAGAGAAAAATGGGAATAGCAAAACGGGCACAGGCCATCAAACCTTCCCCGACCCTGGCGACCGCAGCAAAAGCAAAAGCCATGAAGGTCCAAGGGATCGATGTGGTGGATTTCGGTGTCGGCGAACCGGATTTTGACACACCGGAGAATGTAAAACAGGCTGGCATAAAGGCGATTCAAACTGGGTTTACCAAATATACTCCGGCCGGCGGTACGGATGAGTTAAAAGAAGCCGTCATAGAGAAACTCAGGAAAGACAATGGACTCCAATATGAAAAAGCGCAAGTCCTGATCTCCTGCGGCGCTAAACACAGTCTCTACAATATCGCCGAGGCTTTGTTCGATCCGGGCGACGAGGTTATCATACCCTCGCCATATTGGGTTTCCTATCCGGACCAGGTGTTACTGAACGACGCAGTTCCCGTTATCGTGGAGACCACGGAAGAAGAGGGTTTCAAACTTTCGGCGAAGAAGCTTGAAAAAGCCATCACCAGAAAGACAAAAGCGCTGGTTTTGAACAGCCCTTCGAATCCCACCGGCCTTGCCTACGACAAAAAAACGCTGGAGGACATTGCCGCACTGGCAGTCACACACAATATTTACGTCATCTCTGACGAGATCTATGAGAAGTTGATCTATGACGGATTCACACACACGAGTATCGCTTCGCTCAGCCCGGAAATAAAAAACCTGACAATTGTTGTGAACGGAGTATCCAAGTCGCATGCGATGACCGGGTGGCGCATCGGCTATGCGGCAGGCCCCAGGGACGTGGTTACCGCCATGACTAACATCCAGAGCCAGAGCACATCAAACCCCGCGTCTATATCGCAGAAAGCGGCGGTGGAGGCTCTTCGCGGACCCCAGAACTTCATCGGGACCATGAATGCCGAGTTTGACAAAAGAAGAAGATACATGGTGGACCGGTTGAACAAGATGGCGGGAGTTTCCTGCCTGATGCCGGTAGGCGCATTTTACGCCTTCCCGCGTGTTTCGTCTTTCTACGGGAAAAGTGTGAAGGGGAAAACTATAAAAAACTCGGCCGACCTGGCAGCCTACCTTCTGGACGACGCACAGGTAGCGCTTGTGTCAGGGGACGCCTTTGGCGCTGATGCATACATCCGTCTTTCCTATGCAACATCCATGGAAAACATTCAAAAAGGAATCGATCGAATCGAAAAAGCATTGAATGTGTTGAGGTAGTACAGGTATCGCCATGCCTTGCGGCAGTCTTTCACTAATCTCAAAAAGGGGTTACCCATGAACATGAAGATCGTCACCTACTTTTTTATCGCGTTGTTCGTCGTTACACTCGGTACCGCTTCCGCTTTCTATTTCAATACCTTCAAACCTATGGCGGCGGATTATGCAAGAATGAAAGAGGGGATTCCCGGCCTCGAGAAGGCGAAAACCGAACTGAAACAGTACCGGGACAGAGAGAACAAAGAGACCGCGTGGATGAGCCCGGCCGTTGATACCCTGAGTGTGGGTCTGAGCGACGAAGTCAAGGCAGGCAAGGTTGAAGTGCTCACTGCCGGAAACCGTGTCATTGTGAACATAGCGGAGGATGCGCTCTATCTTCCAGGTTCTTATACCTTCGGAAAGGATAGCACCCGGCTTCGGCTGATACTGATATCCCTGCTGCGGAAAAACGAACTGAATGGCAAGGAGATTTATATCGGGAACACGGCTGAAGATGTCCCAGCCCAGGGTAAAGGCAGAAAGAAAATTCCAGCCAAAGATGCTCGCACGCTTGCCTCTGACCGGTCAGCGGCCCTGATCAAGGACTTTGAGAAAAATGGTGTGAGTCAGGATGTCCTCATTGGAGCAGCCTATTCATCGAAACAGCCGGAGATCGGTTTCAAATTGAAATCCCGTAAAACAGTCATTATCATCGATAATCCGCCGATAGTACCGATGGTCGCCAAGCTGCCACAGCCGGTCCAGCAGCCACTGCCCAGAGCAATTCCCATTCAGCCAGCACAGCCGAAAGCACAGTGACCGAGACTGGGAATGCTACCGGTATCCGGACAGGGTGAGAGCACCGTCACGACTATAGAACGCCTAAAAGAAAAAATCGTCAAACTCGAGGACGAGTTGCAACAACCCGTACCCATAAAAAGTGCTCGGGGATTTGCTTGAAAAAAGCTGAACGGAATACGTTCACTGTCACATATCACGAACAATCGGATCGCAGTTCGACTTGCAGGAGATTCTCCTGCAAGTCATTGCCATCATCAATAAATCCCTGTCTTTTTAACAGATCTCAGCTTACCTGCTCGATGAGAAAAGGAACCACCTCGAGCTCGTTTTCTACAGCGGCATCAATTTGAGGCACGAGGTCATCCTCACCGTCCGCGAGGAAACCCCGGGGCGGATCGTTGACAAGGGCGAACACGTCCACCTGCTCAATCTCCCCTCTTTTATGAAATATCCAATGATTTCATCCACCAACCGAGCGAATATAGTGATGCGGCTCCTACATTAGTATCGCTCTAAAATGCACAATGCCAGCATAGGTGTTATCGGGAGGGACAACTCCCTGAAATCATGGTTGAGTGTCGTCGACATGGAAAAATTCTCTCTGAGAAAATTCAGCGGATATCCCGGCGCGACGGTCTTACCGGGCTCTATATCATCACGGGAGTTTCAAAAAAGCTGCGGCAGGAAATCAACGGCCGGAGTAGAAACAGAAATCCGCTATTGCACAAAAATGATAGATATCATCCACTTTAAGCTTGTCAATGATAACTATGGACACAAGGCTGGCAACGCAGCGCTTAGGGAGTTGGCGGGGATCATCATCCTGCCACGGGGTAATACAATGGAGATATGATGTCATTATTGTTTTGCCTCAGTCGGAAATGGACTTCAAGCCACTTGAGTTAAGGGGCAATCGGGTCCCTCAGAGCTGTTGATTATTTGATAAGCCTGCTGCCTTTTGATTCTTCGTTGTTCCCGGGCAGCTTCAAGCTTTTGATCCCGTTCTTTGAAAATCTCGCTCTCTCTGCCGTTCAATTTGTCCACCGGGGCGATATAGCCGATGGCGCTATGCAGCCGGACGGTGTGGTAATGTTCGATGTACTCTGCCACAAGTCTCCTGGCATCGTCAAGGGAAAGTGGTGTCTTTGGGCGGATACATTCTCCTTTGAGCGTTTTGTGGAAGCGTTCCAGCTTGCCGTTCGACTGCGGGTAGTAAGGCGACGTCCGAACATGCGTCATCCCGGACAGCCGGATGAACTCCTTAAAGTCCTTAGCGATGAACTGGGGGCCGTTGTCTGAGATGATCCGGGGCTTGGCCTCCGGAAACTTTTCTTTGGCCCGTTCGATGATGATTTCTACATCAGCTTCCAGCATCTGTTCACGGATCTCCCAGTGAACGATATAGCGGCTGCACCCGTCAAGAAGGCTGCAGAGATAATAGAACGTGCCACAGATGTTGAGATACGAGATATCCACATGCCAATGTTCGTGGGGCCGAAGGGGCTGAACGAAGCCCGTTCCTTTTTTGCTGATTTTCTTGTTCCATCGATCCATAAGGCCAGCCTTGGATAAAATGCGCCACGTGCTGGCAGGACTTACGGCAACGATATTCCGGTCGAGCATCATGAAGGTGAGACGTCGGTAGCCCTCAAGGGGGTTATCGTGATAAAAACCGATGATGGCCTCCCGTTCCCACTCTTCCAGCCAGAAATCTCGGGGAATGGGGGCGTTATGCTCATTGGCTTTGCCGTACCGATCGATCCAGGTGTAGAACTTACTCTTGCCGACGGCAAGCCAACTGACGAACCGATTGACCGGGATGCCGGCTTTATCGCTCCAAGCGCGGGTGAAGTCAACTACGGCGTCTCTGGTATCATGGGGAACCCAAGGGCCGGTTAAAGCTCCCCAAGTTCTTTTTTTAACTTAACGTGCTCCTCCATCAGCTCGGAGAGCACCTCGTGTTTGCGTCGAAGCTTATCTTCCAACTGCTCTATGCGCTGTGTTTCTTTGCGTTTTGGATCCTTGCCTTGGATAAAGGCTGCTGTGCCGTTTTCAAAGAATTGCTGCTGCCAATGGTAGAAGACCGTCGGCTGCAGGTCGTACTTGTCGCACAGATCCGATACAGGGACCTGTTCGACCAGGTGAAGCTTGAGTATGGCGACCTTCTCCTCGGGTGTGTAATTGTGTCGCTTCTTTCGCATGGACTTTCCTCCGTTCGAGATAGTGTATCTCAAATCGGCTAAAAGTCCAGTTCACGTTGAGCCAAAACAATTATGGCGGAAAGGAATTCATGGGAATCATGCCGAGGCTAGATAGGAAACATGCGGCCACGGTGGGTAGAACGGAGCAGGGCAGCGGTGGAGGAAACCCCTTTTCACATCAAAGAGGGTAAAATACTTTGCCGAGTAACGATCAGCGTCAGCGTGTCGGGGATTATAGATTGTGATGATTTCGGTCTCGGGGAGCTCGTCCGGAGAACTGATGACGCCCTGTATGATCGAAGCGGAACGGTAAAATCGCGCCAGCTGTTTTGCGTAGTAAAGCTCAAGGCGCGCGGTCAGGGCAGCCTACCTAAGGGACGTGTGAAAAAGAGATCTGTTGTTGCGGCGGAAAATTGAATTCTTTTTGATAATTACCGGCTATCGGCCTTCCCAAAGTACAAATCTATTCCTGATTGCTTTTTTCATTCATGAGGTTAGTGCTTCATGGCAGTCTGCAGATAGCTTATGAACTCTGCAGCGCGTTTACGGCCTGCGGGGTCCGGTTCCATGGCAGCGTACTTGTTCGCATATTGCAACGCCATATCATACTTTTTCGCCTGCGACATGGCGAGCGCCACATTCCAGTACCGAGCCGGTACGTCGGGCTCGCTTTCAAGTGCCCTCAGAAAATACTCGATTGCCTTGTTGAAATCCTGCTTTGCCATGTACACCTGGCCCATCGTATTCAGGGCCTGCGGCATACGGGGATCCATGGCAAGCGCCGTCTGAGCCTGCGTGGCGGCTTCATCGAATCTTCCGGCCTGCATGAGCACAATCGACAGATTATTTGAAAGACTTGCATCGTTCGGCGCATACCGCAACCCGGTCTGCCAGGCGGTAATCGCATCATTGTACTTTCCCATGCGGAAATAGACCACGCCGATCTCGCGGTACAGGTCCCGCATCGGCACACTGCCATCGTCCCTGAGCGCCATGACCGTTTGAAACTGCTGCAAAGCTTCCTGATAGAATTCCATTGCTTCATTCGGGTTCCCCGCGTTCGCTCCGGCGGTGGACAGCGCTTGTCCATAGTTCTCATGCGCCCTCCGCTTGTCCGGCGATCGTTTCGTAATATCGCGCCAAAGAGTAAGATGAGTACGGTAGATGCTGTTTCTCATATACGTTGCAACGGTCAAGGCTCCGACAATCAGGAGCGACAGGGTCAGGATGACAAGCAAGAGACTATCGCTTCTTTTTACCGTCGTTATTGTTGTTGCTATGACAGCAGCCGGTATTGGTTTGGGCAGTTGTTTCGATTTATTTTTCATCCGTGCCATACTTACTCCTTGCAATACGTCGACGCTGGCGGGTCACGAGTTATCACAAACTGCGGAATTAAATCTGCACGTCATATTATCCACGTGTATTGTGCGAGTCAAGGGAAATGATTTCGATCCGGGAGAAGCCGGTAACAAGCATCACGGCAATTGAAGGAGATCCGTTCCCGGGTAGTAGTGCGAGAGAATTGCTTGATAATCCGCCCCCCGCTCAGCCATTTCTTCGGCTCCCCACTGGCACAGACCGACTCCGTGACCCGATCCCCTTCCTGAAAACACCGCTTCACTCCCATCAACTTCCAGTTCAAAAAAAACACTAGGGATCGCCGAATTTCCGATTGCGGCTCTCAGGGATTCCGCGGGAACAAGCATCTTCCCCTGGGAGGACCGAATTGACACCGCTTTAACCCGACCCGCGGGAGTAATTCCCTGTATGCTCATGCCCGAGATGTTGTTCACGCGAAATCCCTGACGCCGAAGTGCATTGACAATCTTCGCAAGACCGATTCTTTTTTCCCAGATGCCATACTGTGATATCCGCTGGCATTCGCAGTCGACGCCCTTGAGATAAGGGGCATCGATACCCCAGAGCTCTTCGGCATTTTCCGTCTGCCCGCCGCAGCTGGCATGGTAAAAAGCGGGAATAATTTCCCCCCGATAAACAAGGACAAGCCCCCTCGTATCCGTAACTGCCTGATCCTCTCGAGGACGCTCCCTCTTGCTGCCCTCGTAGACCTGACTGTTCACGCTAGCAACGATATGGTAAGGCCGGCGGCCGGCCGTTTTTTTCTGATACAGGGCGTAGGTCCTCGCTGCGACAGCTTGCGCTTTCAGTGCTTCGTACTCCCAGCCGACAGGAACCTCGGAGGCCAGTACTCCCCGGAGATAATCTTCAATGTCCAGTTCGTTGATAACAAGCAACAGTCCATTCCCTTTTTTCCGTAGTTCCACCCAGCCTCTGTAGCTTTTCCCATTGACCTGTATGAATTCACCCGGAGCCCTGAGACGCACCGGTCTGCTGCCTGTAGATGATGCATCAAATCTGAGTTTTTTCGTACCATGATCGATCGTTCGGCTCGCGTTGGTAAACCCCGTACTCGATGAGACGAGGACGGTTTTCTGGTTATCCCCGAGGGCAACGCGAATATTCTCCGAACCGAGGGCCATTGCCGAAAAACACAAACAACCAAGCATGAATAAAATTATTTTCAACAGCATAGCAATCGGTGACCGGAACACCCAGCATCACCCCTGGTCGGCTCCCTTTCTATACCGGTCACATTCGCTGTAAATGCAGCCGCAGTATTGTTGGCGGTACAGACCCATGGCTTTGGATTCAACAATTCCTTCCCTCCAGCCTCTGCGAAAATCCTCATAATAAAATTCCACGCCGTGTTCGGCACTCATTTCTCTCGCTACCCCCGTGATCAGATCATGCTTCTGGTATTTACTATACAGAAGAGAGGTCGTGAAAATTCTGAATCCTTTTTCCCGGGCGGCCGCTCCAGCTGCATCCAGCCTCATCCGGTAGCACTGTTCACACCGGAGTGCCCCTTTCCCTGCAACACGGATCAGGAAAGGATCAAGGTCATATCCATCCCGGTATATCACGTCCAGTCCGACCCGTACGGCAAACTCCTTAACGGTATCGAGCCTTCTGCGATACTCTTGATAGGGATGGATGTTGGGATTGTAAAAATAGCCCGTTGGCTCCATTCCCTCTTCTTTCAGCCGAAAGAAGGGATAGAGTGCGCAGGGGGCACAGCAGATGTGGAGCAGGATATTCATGAATATGCCTCTGGTGGGGATGGCTCCGGTTGATCCAAGCCAGCCTCGAGCGTCGCAACCAGTGTGATGAACTTCGGTATTTCTTAAAAACCATGCAGAACAGAGTCGTACAGCGCCGCATTGCCCTTTATTTTACAACAATCTCTCCTGCGACGATACCGGCCTTTTTCTGCCGAAATGCTCATAGGCAAGACGCGTTGCCTGCCTGCCCCGGGGAGTCCGGTCGAGAAAGCCTTCCTGAATAAGGAACGGTTCATACACATCTTCGATGGTGTCCTTTTCCTCGTTGAGCGCCGCGGCGAGCGTTTCGAGCCCTACTGGCCCGCCTTCGAATTTGTCCATAATGGCGAGCAGGAGTTTCCGATCCATGTGGTCAAAACCCTTCTCATCTACCTCGAGTCTTTCCATGGAACTTGCGACGACCTCGGTGGTAACGGTCCCGTCGCCCTGGATCTGGGCAAAATCCCTGACCCTCCGGAGTAGCCGATTGGCGATCCGTGGGGTGCCCCGGGACCGCCGCGCGATTTCCGATGCAGCGACGGAATCAATCGTGGTCTGAAGCAGTCCGGCTGAACGCTGGACGATTTTCCTGAGTTCGTCGGGATCATAAAAACCGAGCCGGTCAATGATGCCGAATCGATCCCGGAGCGGCGATGTGAGCAAACCCGTACGCGTTGTGGCGCCGACAAGAGTAAATTGCGGGAGCTCAAGCTTTATAGAACGAGCGCCCGGTCCCTGTCCGATGATGATATCGAGCTGAAAATCCTCCATGGCAGGGTAGAGAATTTCTTCGACAACCCGGTTCAACCGGTGGATTTCGTCGATAAATAGAACATCGCGTTCCTGGAGATTAGTCAGGATGGCAGCAAGATCCCCAGCGCGTTCGAGTACGGGGCCGGAAGTGGTTTTTATATTGACGCCCAACTCGTGCGCAATGATGTTCGCTAACGTCGTCTTTCCCAGTCCCGGCGGACCGCAGAAAAGAACATGGTCCAGCGCCTCTCCCCTGGCCTTCGCTGCTTCGATGTATACATGAAGATTGTCCTTAATTCGATCCTGGCCGACAAAGTCGTCAAAGTGAAGTGGCCTCAGACTCCTGTCGAGTTGGACATCATCATCATTTTTTTCCGGCTCTATGATTCTCTCCTGCAATTTCATCCTCGAAAATATTTATGAGACATTACGGCAGTCACTCCACCCCTCGGGGATGGTTCTCAGTGCCTCAACAAAACAGAAAGCGCTTCCCTGATCAGGGCCTCGATCGTAAGGCCTGATTGGACATGAACAACTTTTTTCAGCGCTTCTTCGGCCTGCTGTTTTTTATATCCCAGATTTACAAGTGCCCACAGAGCGTCTTCTCTGTGGTCTGTCGCCGTGGCCCTGCGGTCTGATGGCATGGCAACGATGGGCAGCAGTTTCGTCTTGTCTTTTAGTTCAAGCACCAATCGCGCGGCGGTCTTTTTCCCGATACCGGGGATGGTGCAGAGTTTTGAATCATCGGAAGTTTGTATAGCTGCGGCGATATCCGCGACGGACAGGCTGGACAGCATACCAAGGGCGAGCCGGGGACCTATTCCTGAAACCCCCATTAGCAACAGGAATAAACCCTTTTCCTGTTCCCCCAGAAAACCGTATAGTGAAAGGGCATCTTCGCGTACGTACGTGTGGATGTGAAGCGTGACTTCCTCGCCGATTTCAGGAAGTTTGTAATAGGTCGATAAGGGCGTCTGCACCTGATACCCCACACCGGATACATCGATAATGAGGTGATCAACGGCTTTACGCCTGAGTCTCCCTGTAAGTAAGGCAATCATCTTATCCTGCCTGCGTCTTGCGAACGGTTGAGCCTTTCACCGTACCGATTCCTCTTCCCGGCTGGCGCAGTGACGATGGAGACTTAAGAATCTCCCGGAGCCGTGATGAATGTATATGACAGATCGCAGCGGCAAGGGCATCGGCAGCATCGGCGGGATGGGGAACTTTCTGGAGGTCCAGCAGGGTTTTAACCATTAATTGCACCTGTTTTTTTTCCGCCTTTCCATGCCCCACGACCGCCTGCTTCACTTCCAGCGGAGCATATTCAAATACAGGAAGCCCTGCGTTCATTGCTGCAAGAATTGCAACTCCCCTGGCATGGCCGAGCTTGAGAGCCGATTTGATGTTCTTCGACACAAAGAGGTCCTCGACCACGACGACATGGGGCCGGTACTTTTCAATAATCTTCTCGAGTTCCTCATAAATCTTTTTGAGCCGTTGAGGAAACGGCTGCTTGGCGGAGGGACTAATGCCGCCCGATACTACATGAAAAAGTTTGTGGTTTTCTTCGGCCACGATCCCATACCCGCTTGTCAGCGTTCCCGGGTCAATCCCCAGCACCCTCATAGATCCTCCCTCACCGAAACCAGATGCGCAATAGATTCATGATCTGCTGATTTTACGGATTATATTCATCCAGAACGCCAGAAGCCGAACCGTTACTCGCCATTCATGATTTCTTCGGGGATATCAAAGTTGGCATACACGTTCTGCACGTCATCATTGTCTTCCAGCGTTTCCACGAGACGCAGCATCTGTTGCGCTTCCTTACCGTCAAGCTTCACATAGGTTTGCGGGATCATCGTGATTTCAGCGACATCAAGAGCCACTCCCGCGTCCTCGAGTGCCTTCTTTACGTTCTCGAAATCATTCACCGCTGTCGTGATCGCGAAATTATCGTCCTCGGTCTGCATATCCTCCGCGCCTGCGTCAAGCGCCAGTGACATGAGTTTGTCCTCTTCGGCCTTGGCGCTGCTCACTACAATATACCCTTTTTTATGAAACATCCAGGAAACGCAGCCTGCCTCCCCCATGTTGCCGCCGGCTTTGCTGAAAATATTGCGAATCTCCGATACGGTCCTGTTCCGGTTGTCGGTCATAACTTCGACAATTACCGCCACCCCGCTCGGCCCGTATCCCTCGTATATAATCTCTTCGTAGGATACGCCCGGCAGTTCGCCCGT